>NZ_JBHXHX010000004.1:0-159666 GCF_042723915.1 Streptomyces sp. NPDC058335
CCACCGAAGTGGTTCATCGTTCGACTTGCATGTGTTAAGCACGCCGCCAGCGTTCGTCCTGAGCCAGGATCAAACTCTCCGTGAATGTTTTCCCGACTGCGTCTAATAAAAGACTGCGGGATCGCACATCACGAGAGCGGAACGGTCAGGCGGAATAGGCCCGACCGTTCACAGCGTCCTCGCTGTGTTTTCTTCAAAGGAACCTCATCCTCGGCTATCACTGCCGGGGACGGGGTATCAACATATCTGGCGTTGATTTTTGGCACGCTGTTGAGTTCTCAAGGAACGGACGCTTCCTTTGTACTCACCCGAGAGACTCTCTCAGGCTTTCCTCCGGGCGCTTCCCTTCGGTCTTGCGTTTCCGACTCTATCAGACCGTTTTTTCCGGTCCGATTCCCTGTCGGCGGGATTTGTCTTGGGCTTTTGGCTTTCGCCTGTCGGCCTTTCGACATTCACTACGTTAGCCGATTCCCTCGCCAGCTCATAATCGAGCTTCGCCGAGTTCGAATTCAGACATGCGGACACGTCGAATTCGACCCCCGCTGAGGGGCGTTGTAGGTAGTGGGTTGACCGCTTCCGGCTGCAGGCGAACGCCGTACCCGGGTCAAGCGGCTCGGGCTACGTTACGCCGCTGCCCAAGGCGAGTCAACTTCGGCGGCGCCGGGGGGCATGGGCCCGATACGGGCTCACTGTCGGGTCGTTGGCGACCCAGTACCGCCAGGGGTGGACGGCTCCGTCGCCGGAGACTCCGGTGCGAGGACCGTTGCGCACCTGGTCGGCGGGTACCGGGGTACCCGAGAGGATGCGGATCGGGGTGTCGCCGGCGGCGCAGGCGTCCGTGCCGTCGAGGGCCCGGTCGACGTCCAGGGCCGTGGCCAGGCGGGCGGGGCCTTTGGCCAGTTCCTTGTCGTTGCGGGCCGAGAGTCGACGTTTGCGGGCCTGCTCGGCGCCCTCGGTCACCTCGCCGGCGCGGAGGAGGACACCGCTCGCTTCGCCCTCCGGGCCACAGACGAGGTTCATGCAGTGCCACATGCCGTAGGTGAAGTAGACGTACACATGTCCCGCCGGGCCGAACATGACGCCGTTACGGGCCGTGCGGCCGCGGAAGGCGTGGGAACCCGGATCGTTGGGGCCGTCGTAGGCCTCGACCTCGGTGAGGCGCAGGGTGATCGGGCCGTCCGGGGTGGTGCGCACGATGAGGCGACCGAGGAGGTCGGGGGCGACCTCCAGGACAGGGCGCTCGAAGAAGGTCCTGGACAGGGGCGTACGGTCGGGGGTCGCGATCATGCCCTCCGAGCGTAGTGGAGACGGTCGGTGCGCCGGGGTGGCCAGCCCGCACTCGGCTTGTCAGGGTGGAGCGCGGAACCGGCCCCGGCCGGATTGCGTTGGTAGGGATCAAGGATCTCGTCGTACAGGTCCGTAAAGGTCGTAGAGGGAGAGTCATGGCGTTCAAGAAGCTGCTCGCGAGTCTCGGGGCCGGTGGGGCCTCGGTCGAGACGGTGCTGACCGAGGTCAACGTCGTCCCGGGTGGCGTGGTGCAGGGTGAGGTGCGGATCCAGGGCGGGTCCGTCAGCCAGCAGATCGAGGGGCTGTCGGTCGGCCTTCAGGCCAAGGTCGAGGTCGAGAACGGCGACCAGGAGTACAAGCAGGACATCGAGTTCACCAAGCAGCGTCTGGGCGGGGCCTTCGAGCTCCAGGCGAACGCGGTGCACGCCGTGCCGTTCGGGCTGGAGATTCCGTGGGAGACGCCGATCACGATGATCGACGGACAGGCGCTGCGCGGGATGAACATCGGGGTGACCACCGAGCTGGAGATCGCTCGGGCCGTGGACTCCGGTGACCTGGACCCGGTGAACGTGCACCCGCTCCCCGCGCAGAAGGCGATCCTGGACGCCTTCCTCCAGCTCGGCTTCCGCTTCAAGAACGCGGACCTCGAGCGCGGTCACATCCGGGGTACGCGGCAGAAGCTGCCGTTCTACCAGGAGATCGAGTTCTTCCCGCCGACGCAGTACCGCGGTCTCAACCAGGTCGAGCTGAGCTTCGTGGCCGACGAGCAGGCGATGGACGTCGTCCTGGAGATGGACAAGAAGCCGGGCCTGTTCAGCGAGGGCAGCGACACCTTCCGCTCGTTCAAGGTCGGGCTGAACGACTTCCAGGGGACCGACTGGACGGCGTACCTCAACCAGTGGCTGTCCGAGGTCGGCAGCAAGCGCAACTGGTTCTAGGCTCGGAGCCACTGATTCCAGAACCGATTCGGGAGGTACCGAGGTGACCCAGCTCCAGCGGCGGCCGCTCCCCCATGACTTCCATCCGCCCGTGCCGTCGTTCACGGTGACGAGCGAGGACGTCGAGGAGGGCGCGAAACTCAAGGGCGACCAGGTCCAGGCCGGCGGGAACACCTCGCCGCACCTGCGGTGGGAGGGTTTCCCACCGGAGACCAGGAGCTTCGCGGTGACCTGCTACGACCCTGACGCCCCCACGGGCAGCGGGTTCTGGCACTGGGTGCTGTTCGACATCCCCGCCTCGGTGACCGAGCTTCCCGCGGGTGCGGGCGGCGGCAAGTTCGAGGGCCTGCCCGAAGGCGCCGTACACGCGCGCAACGACTACGGGACGAAGGACTTCGGCGGGGCCGCGCCGCCGCCCGGGGACGGCCCGCACCGGTACGTCTTCACGGTGTATGCGGTGGACCAGGAGAAACTCGGTCCTGATTCCGATGCCTCTCCGGCCGTCGTCGGGTTCAACCTGCGGTTCCACACGATCGCGCGAGCCCGGCTCATCGGTGAGTACGAGAACCCCGCGAGCTGAGCCGGCCCTCGGCTGAGTCAGCTCATCGTTCATTCAACGTTTGCCCGTCCCCGGTCTTGGAAGTGATCAGGGGCGGGCATTTTGTTGCCGGGGGCGCGGGGGGGCACCCCCCGTGGGAGCAGCAGATATTGCGTTGTCCATCTCGGCGTGCCCGGCCAGAGTTGACCCCAGCCCGCCAGGGGGTGGGCCGGTGCACACAGGAGGTGGGCTGGTATGCGGGACACGCTGGTGCTGAACGCGAGCTTCGAGCCGCTGTCGACGGTGACGTTGAACCGCGCCGTCGTTCTGGTGCTTCAGGACAAGGCCGTCGTCGAGCAGGCCCACCCCGAACTGCGGATGCGGGGAGCGGAGGTGGACATACCGGCACCCCGGGTCATCAGGCTGTGCAGGTACGTACGGGTGCCGTTCCGAAGACAAGCTCCGTGGTCGAGGCGGGGTGTGCTGGTCAGGGACCGGCACCGGTGCGCGTACTGCGGCCGCCGCGCGACCACGGTGGACCACGTGGTGCCGCGGGCTCAGGGCGGTCAGGACTCCTGGCTCAATACCGTCGCCTCGTGCGCGGAGGACAACCACCGTAAGGCGGACCGGACTCCGGACCAGGCGGGGATGCCGTTGCTGCGGCTGCCGTTCGAGCCGACACCGCAGGACGCGATGCTTCTCGCCCTGGGCCAGGACGACTTGGCCGCGCTGCCGGAGTGGCTGACCATGGACGCCGCCTAGCGGACCCGTCGTCGTCCGCGGCTCGTACGTGGCTGTACGCGCAGTTCCCCGCGCCCCCTGAGGAGGGGACGCGGGGAACTGTTCGTTTGCGGGGTTTTGCGTGTCAGTCGATCGACGGCTTCTCGCGGCGTTCCTTCGGACTGTCCGAGCCGCCGCCGTTGGAGCCCGAACCACCGCCCATGCCGCCGAAGTTGCCCATGGCGCCGGACAGGCCCTTGAGGGCGTCGCCGATTTCGCTGGGGACGATCCAGAGCTTGTTGGCATCGCCCTCGGCGATCTTCGGGAGCATCTGGAGGTACTGGTAGGAGAGAAGCTTCTGGTCCGCGTCGCCGGCGTGGATCGCCTCGAAGACCGTGCGGACGGCCTGGGCTTCACCCTCGGCGCGCAGGGCGGCGGCCTTGGCCTCACCCTCGGCCCTGAGGATGGCGGACTGCTTCTCGCCCTCGGCCGTGAGGATCGCGGCCTGGCGCGTGCCTTCGGCGGTGAGGATCGCGGCGCGCTTGTCACGGTCGGCGCGCATCTGCTTCTCCATCGAGTCCTGGATGGAGGTCGGGGGCTCGATCGCCTTCAGTTCCACGCGGTTGACGCGGATGCCCCACTTGCCGGTGGCCTCGTCGAGGACTCCGCGCAGGGCCGCGTTGATCTCCTCGCGGGAGGTCAGGGTGCGTTCGAGGTCCATGCCACCGATGATGTTGCGCAGGGTGGTGACGGTGAGCTGCTCGATCGCCTGGATGTAGCTGGCGACCTCGTAGGTCGCGGCGCGGGCGTCGGTCACCTGGTAGTAGATGACCGTGTCGATGTTGACGACCAGGTTGTCCTGGGTGATCACCGGCTGCGGCGGGAACGGCACGACCTGTTCACGCAGGTCGATGCGGTTGCGGATGGTGTCGATGAACGGAACGACGATGTTGAGGCCCGCGTTGAGCGTCCGCGTGTAGCGGCCGAACCGCTCCACGATCGCGGCGCTCGCCTGTGGGATGACCTGGATCGTCTTGATCAGGGCGATGAAGACCAACACCACCAGGATGATCAAGACGATGATGACCGGTTCCATCGTGCTCCCCGTACCCTTCTCCGCCTCGGCGCTTTCGGAAGATCTTAGGCTTGTCGAAGATCTTGCTGGTCGAGTGTGACAGACCGTCGTCCGGCTCGTGGGCTGTTCTGTTCACTTACGCGGTGCGGGAGTTGACGAGGTCAGATGATGATCGCCGTGGCCCCCTCGATGTCCACGACATCGACTTCCTGCCCCACGTCATAGACCCGGTCGGTGTCGAGAGCGCGCGCCGACCAGACTTCGCCGGCCAGCTTGATGCGTCCACCCGAGCCGTCGACCCGCTCCAGGACAACGGCTTGCTTGCCCTTCAACGCGTCCACTCCGCTGGCGAATTGGGGCCGCTGGGCGCTGTGCCGGGCCGCGATGGGCCGTACGACGGCGATGAGGGCGACGGAGACGGCCACGAAGACGAGTACCTGGGCGACCACGTCGAAGCCGAGCCCTGCCGCGATTGCCGCCGCCACCGCGCCGACCGCGAACATGCCGAACTCCGGCATCGCGGTGACCACCAGCGGGATTCCGAGCGCTGCCGCGCCTACGAGCCACCACACCCACGCGTCGATGTCGTTCACACGTTCATGGTAGGTCCGGCAGGTGTGCCGCCGACAGGGCGCGGACGGGGGCGGTCAGGCGAGCGGCAGTCCTTGGGCCGTCCAGCGGTCGCCGACCTGTTCCACGACGAGGGGCAGGCCGAAGCAGAGGGAGAGGTTGCGGGAGGTCAGTTCGAGTTCGACCGGTCCTGCCGCGAGGACCTTGCCCTGACGGATCATCAGGACGTGCGTGAAGCCGGGGGCGATCTCCTCGACATGGTGCGTGACCATGATCATCGAGGGGGCGATCGGGTCGCGGGCGAGGCGGCCGAGGCGGCGGACGAGGTCCTCGCGGCCGCCGAGGTCGAGACCGGCGGCCGGCTCGTCCAGCAGCAGCAGCTCGGGGTCGGTCATCAGGGCGCGGGCGATGAGCGTGCGCTTGCGCTCGCCCTCGGAGAGGGTGCCGAACTTGCGGTCCAGGTAGTCGGTCATACCGAGACGGTCGAGGAAGGCGCGGGCGCGCTGCTCGTCGATCTCCTCGTAGTCCTCCTGCCAGCTGGCCGTCATGCCGTACGCGGCGGTCAGGACGGTCTGCAGGACCGTCTGGCGCTTGGGGAGCTTGTCGGCCATCGCGATGCCGGCCATGCCGATGCGGGGGCGCAGCTCGAAGACGTCGGTGCCGGGGGTGCCGAGGGTCTCGCCGAGGATGGTGGCGGTGCCGGTGCTGGGGTAGAGGTAGCTGGACGCGACGTTCAGCAGGGTCGTCTTGCCGGCTCCGTTGGGGCCGAGGATGACCCAGCGCTCGCCTTCCTTGACCGACCAGGAGACCTGGTCCACCAGAGCCCGGCCCTCGCGGACCACGGATACGTCCTGAAGCTCCAGAACATCGCTCATGAGCGCGTTGTCTCCCCTTGCAGTGTGGCCGGTCTCGGTTGTCGCGTACGCCAGTGGCTCGGACCGCCGCGCGCGGGTGGGCGCGGCCCTCCGGGAAAATCTACGCCACCGGTCGGGGGGACCGTTCCATCGGTCCGGTCCTTAGGCTGGGGGCATGCTTTCGGAACCGCGCTCTGGTCGCCTCGCCGCTTGGGGAAATGCCCTTTTGGCCGGACTTGTCTCTCCGGACGACGCCGTACTCGCCATCGTCGGGTCGGACGCCGTACACCGGGTGGAGGGACTGCCCGGCGAGTCCGCGCCCGTCGGACTCACGCTCGCCCTGGGGCGGCTGCGGACGCTCGGGGTGAGCGGGCTACGGGTGGCGCTGCCGGCGCCGGGGCATCCGCTGGGGCTGAGCGGGCCGCCGGAGTTCAACGCGCGGGCGCTGGAGGCCGAGGAGGCGGTGGTCTGTCACGGGGCCGCGCTCGGGCTGGTGCCGGAGGTGTACGAGGCGGGGCCCGAGGGTGATGCGCATGTGGAGGATGTACACGTGGAGGTGGTCTGGCACTGCCTCCCGGTGCGGGAGGCTCCGCCGGCGGACGTGCCGTCGCTGGGCGAGGCCGAGCGGGAGCTGGCGGAGGCGCTGCGCGACGCTACGACCGTGCTGGCGCGGTTGGACGTGGCCGGCTCGGGGCCGGTGGCGGAGGCGGCGATCGAGGCGTACCGGGCTCGGGCGGAGCGGGGACGGGAGATGTTGGCACCGGGGTATCCGCCGCGGGCGGTGCGGGTGCTGGAGCTTGCGCAGCGGGTGGGGTTGTTGGTGTCGCTGGCGCACGAGAACGGGCACGGGGGTGCGGTGAGTGCGTCGGAGATGGGGGCTCGGGTTGCCGCGTTGCGGCCGGTGGAGCGGACGGGGCGGCGGGCGCAGGTGGCTGCGTACAACGCGTATGTGGAGGAGCGGGAGCGGTGAGGTTCTGTGGGTGGGTGGGTGGGGTGAGCGTGCCTTGAGCGGTGGCCGGGGTTGGGGCGGGGGCGGGGTGGGTCGCGCGGCCCGGCGCTTTTGGGGTGCCGCCTGTGCCCACCCGTGCCGCCCCAGGCGGCACGCATGCCCACAGCCTGACGGCGGCGGGTGACCACAGGCGGCCGCAGGCCGGGCGGGGGCACGGCGGCTGACGGCGGCGGGTGGCCGTTGGCCGGGGTGGGGGCGGGTGCCATAGGCCGGAATGGGGGCGGGTGGCCGGCAGTCGGGCCGAGGCCGGTAACCGGCAGCCGGGCCGAGGCCGGTGGCCGGTGGCTTGGTGTGGCGAAGGGCCCCGCACCTTGGTGGTGTGGGGCCCTTGGCTGTCGTGGGGGTGTCAGTCGTTGACGCCCGTGTTGCCGAAGGCCGGGTTCAGGAGACCGATGACGTTGACGCTGTTGCCGACGACGTTGACCGGGATGTGGACCGGGACCTGGACGACGTTGCCCGAGCCGACGCCCGGCGACTTCACGGCCGCGCCCTCGGCGCCCGCGTCGGCGACAGCGGCACCGGCGGAGGCGCCGGCCGCGATACCGGCGACCGTGAGGGCCAGAGCGGCCTTCTTGGCGATGTTCATGAGAAGGGTTCCTCCTGCTGTTGCATGGGCAACCCGGCCGCGGATCGTGGATCAACACGGGAGGGCCGCCAGTGGTACGGGACCTGGCGCGGAACGGCCCGTTCGGGCGATTCGGGCGACAAGCAGACCGGCCTCCCCCGGAGTGGGGTCGGGGGAGGCCGTAGGGGCTGGGGACTCAGTGGTTGAGGCCCAGGTTGCCGAAGGCGGGGTTCAGCACGCCGATGACGTTCACGCTGTTGCCGACGGCGTTGACCGGGATGTGCACCGGGGCCTGGATGACGTTGCCCGAGACGACGCCCGGCGAGCGCTCGGCCACACCGTCGGCCGAGGCACCGCTGGTGGCGGAGGCCATCCCGGCGCCCGCGGCCACCAGCCCACCGGCCACCATCGTCACGGCCGCTGCCTTCTTCAGGTTCTTCACTTCTGACCCCTCCTGGCGATTGCCGCGGCGATCACCGCGGCACGCACTGGAGAACGCCGGTGGCCGATGAAGGATGCGCCATTCGGGGGACATTCCCACGACGGTATGAATCTCAGACCGGAGGAGACACGTCCGGATGGGCGGGGTTCAGCCGGCCGCGCCGTGGCGTACGGCCCACAGGGCGGCCTGGGTGCGGTCGGCGAGGTCGAGCTTCATCAGGATGTTCGAGACGTGGGTCTTGACGGTCTTCTCGGACAGCACGAGGGCTCGGGCGATCTCCCGGTTGGAGCGGCCGTCCGCTATCAGGGCGAGGACCTCACGCTCCCGCTCGGTGAGCGAACCGCCCCTGCCCTGACCGGAGTTGGCCTCCTCCTGGGAGAGGAGGGCGCCGGCGACCTCCGGCTGGAGCAGGATGTGGCCGGCGTGGACCGAGCGGATGGCGCCGGCCAGCGCCTCGGGGTCGACGTCCTTGTAGACGTACCCGGCGGCGCCCGCGCGCAGGGCGGGGACCACCGTGCGCTGCTCGGTGAAGCTGGTGACGATCAGCACGCGCGCGGGGTTGGCCAGTTCCCGGAGTTTGCGGAGTGCCTCCACGCCGTCCATGCCCGGCATCTTGACGTCCATCAGGACGACGTCGGGCTTCAGTTCCTCGGCGCGGGCGACTCCCTCGGCGCCGTCGGCCGCCTCGCCGACGACCTCGATGTCGTCCTGCACCTCCAGGAAGGTGCGCAGGCCCCGGCGGACGACCTGGTGGTCGTCGACGAGCAGCACCTTGATTGCGTCAGCCACCGGGAGCCTCCAGTTCGATCGTGGTGCCCTTGCCGGGCGCCGATTCCACGGTCAGGCTGCCGCCGATCCCGCCGGCCCGGTCGCGCATGGACACCAGGCCGAGGTGGCGGCCGGCCCTGCGGACCGTCGTGGGGTCGAATCCGCTGCCGTCGTCCGTGACGCGCAGGACGGTGTCCGGGCCCCGCTTGTGGAGGGTCACGTCGACATGCTCCGCGCCGGAGTGGCGCAGCGCGTTGTGCAGGGCCTCCTGGGCGACGCGCAGAAAGGCCTCCTCCTGGGCGGCGGGCAGGGCGCGGACGCCGTGGCCGGTGAAGGTCACGCGCGCGGAGTGGGCGCGGTCCAGGACCTGGATCTGGGTGCGGAGGGTGGCCACCAGGCCGTCCTCGTCGAGAGCGGCGGGGCGCAGCTCGACGACGGCGGCGCGCAGTTCGTCGGCGGCCTCGGCGGCGAGGGCGGCTACCTGCTGGAGTTCGCCCTTGGCGCGGGAGGGGTCGCGGTCGACGAGGGTGGCGGCGGCCTGGGCGGTCAGGCGCAGGGAGAACAGTTTCTGGCTGACGGCGTCGTGCAGTTCGTGGGCGAGCCGGGAGCGCTCCTCGGCGATGGTGAGTTCGCGGCTGCGCTCGTAGAGGCGGGCGTTGGTGAGAGCGATCGCGGCGTGCTGGGCGAGGATCGAGAGCAGTTCCTCGTCGTCCTCGGTGAAGCCGCAGCGGCCCTCGGGCTTGGGGCGCGGGGGGCTTCCCTCCGCGGTGCACAGTTTGTTGGCGAGGAAGAGGGCGCCGATGACCTCGTCGCCGTCACGGATGGGCAGACCCAGGAAGTCGGACATCTCCGGATGGGCGGACGGCCAGCCCTCGAAGCGGGGGTCCTTGCGCACGTCGGCGAGGCGCTCGGCCTTGGCCTCGTGCAGCATCGCGGCCAGGATGCCGTGCTGCCGGGGCAGCGGGCCGATGGCCTTCCACTGTTCCTCCCCGATCCCGTCGACGACGAACTGGGCGAAGCCTCCGTGGTCGTCCGGGACGCCGAGCGCGGCGTACTGCGCGTCGAGCAGCTCGCGGGCCGAGGCGACGATCGTCTTCAGGACGTCGCGCACCTCGAGGTGTCTGCTCATGGCCAGCAGCGCGGAACTGACCGCGGCGAGGCCGGACCGGGGGCCTTGACTCATGCTCCTCACGGTACCGGCGGGGTGTGACAGCGGGCATCGGACCTGTGACCCAGCGGGGTAGGCCGCGAGGCCTAGGGCCGAGGTCCCCGGTGCCGAGGGCGTACGTCGAAGGGCCCCGGTGGGCCCCGTCCCGCGTCCGAGGCGGCAGGGGCGGTCGCGTTCCTACGGTGAGGGGACCGCCGAGTGGCGGGTCGACGAGGGGACGGTTGTCATGCCGGTTGCGATCATCACGGGGGCTTCGAAGGGGCTGGGCCGGGCGCTCGCCGATGCCCTGGCCGCACGGGGCTGGGACCTGGTGCTGGACGCCAGGACGGCGGAGGTGCTGAAGGAGACTGCTGCGGCGGTCGCGGAGCACGGGACGAGGGTCGAGGCGCTCGCGGGGGACGTGACCGATCCCGCTCACCGCAGCGCGCTGGTGGCGGCCGCCCGGCGGCTCGGGGGGTGCCGGCTGCTGGTGAACAACGCGAGCGCGCTGGGCGCAGAGCCGCTGGTACGGCTGGCGGAGCTGCCCCTGGACGGGCTGCGGCGGGCCCTGGAGGTGAACGTCGTGGCCGCGCTCGGCCTGGTCCAGGAGGCACTGCCGCTGCTCCGCGCGGCGCAGGACGGCGCGGTGATCACGGTCAGCTCGGACGCTGCGGCCGAGGCGTACGGGACGTGGGGCGGCTACGGGGCGTCGAAGGCGGCCCTCGACCAGCTCGCGGCGGTGCTCGGGGAGGAGGAGCCGGAGCTGCGGGTGTGGGCGGTGGACCCCGGGGACATGGCGACGGACCTGTACGCGGCGGCCGTACCGGAGGATGACGGGGCGCGGCCCGAGCCGGGCAGTGTGGTGCCGGCGTTTCTGCGGTTGCTGGACGAACGGCCGCCGAGCGGGCGGTTCGGGGCACCGGCCCTGCTGGAGGGACGGCGATGACGCTGGCCCTGAAGGTGCCGGAGGAGCTGTCGGCGCGGGTTCCGGTCGAGCAGCGCGGGCCGGGGCGCGAACGGGACTCCGTGCGGCTGCTGGTGTCGCGTGGGAGCGAGCCGGCGCATCACGTGTTCCGGGAGCTGCCGGGCCTGCTGCGGGCCGGGGATCTGCTGGTGGTGAACACCTCGCCGACGCTGGCCGCCGCCGTGGATGGGCGGATCGGGCACGCGCGCGTGGTGGTGCACTTCTCCACGCTCGGGGACGACGGGCGGTGGGCGGTCGAGCTGCGGGAACCGGACGGGCGGGGCACCACGCGCCCGCGTGCGGGAGGGCCGGCCGGGACGGAGGTGCGGCTGCCTGCGGGGGTACGGCTGGTGCTGGAGGAGCCGCTGAGCGGGCCCGGCGGACGGCTGTGGTGGGCGCGGGTGTCCGAGGGGGCGGTGCCGGGGCTGCTGCGGGAGCACGGGCGGCCCATCCGTTACTCGTACACGGAACGGGATCAGCCGTTGTCGGTGTACCAGACGGTGTTCGCGCTGCCGTCGGCCGACGGTTCGGGGAGCGCGGAGATGCCGAGCGCGGCGCGGCCCTTCACGGCGCGGCTGGTGGCCGAGCTGGTGAGCCGGGGGGTGCAGTTCGCGCCGGTCACGCTGCACACCGGGGTGGCGTCGGCGGAGGCGCACGAGCCGCCGTACCCGGAGCGGTTCGCGGTGCCGGAGGCGTCGGCCCGGCTGATCAACGCGGCGCGGGCGCGGGCCGGCCGGGTCGTCGCCGTGGGGACGACCGCCGTACGGGCCGTGGAGTCGGCGGCGGGGGCCGACGGGGTCGTACGCGCGCGTGCGGGGTGGACGGACCTTGTCGTCACTCCGGAGCGTGGCGTGCGGGTGGTGGACGGGCTGCTGACGGGGCTGCACGAGCCGGAGGCCTCGCATCTGCTGATGCTGGAGGCGGTGGCCGGGCGGGCCGCGATCGACCGCGGGTACGAGGAGGCGCTTCGGGGCTCCTACCTGTGGCACGAGTTCGGGGACGTGCACCTCCTCCTGCCGGAGGAGCCCACTCACACAGAGCATTGCGCCAGCAACTGATGGTGAGAAAACCTCTGCACCCCTGTGAGCCCGCACATAGGGCGCACATCACGTACGAAGGGCGATAGGAGTCAAAAGGTACCCCTCTGAACGGGATAGACGCCCTGATCTGTCCCGTTTTGCCCTTCCCCGATCCACTACCGAGGTTAGTACGTCACACCTTTGCCTGGGCATTTTGCGGCCGCTAACAATGGCTCTCGTCGCTCAGCGCCGCGGGTTTCTCCCCGCGGCGTCGTGCCGAAAGCACCCGCCGCCGGACGAAGAGAGCGACCTCCGCGCTATTCGAAGAGGTCCCTTCCGCCATGCCCAAGAACACTCACAAGATCGCGATCGCTGGTGTCGCCACCCTCGGCGCCGCAGCCATCGCCTTCACCGTGGTTCCGGCCGACGGTCAGACGACCACCACGGACTCCCTTTCCTCGTCCCGGGTGGCCTACAGCTCCGAGCAGGTGCGTGACGTCAAGGCCACCGTGACCGACCAGCTGGCCGGCGCCAGCCTGAAGGTCGAGGCCATCGAGGCCAAGAAGAAGGCCGCCGCCGACGCGGTGGCCGCGAAGAAGAAGGCGGCCGCCACGGCCGCGGCGAAGAAGAAGGCGGCAGCCGCTGCCGCCGCGAAGAAGGCCGCCGCCGTACGCAAGGCCAAGGCCGCCGCGAGCCGGTCCGTGAGCCGTCCCGTGGTCAAGCAGGTCGTCGTCAAGAGCTACCCGAACAACCTCGACGGCTGGATCCGCGAGTCTCTCGCCATCATGAAGAAGAAGGGCATCCCGGGCTCCTACCACGGGCTGCACAAGAACATCATCCGCGAGTCCTCGGGCAACCCGAAGGCCATCAACGACTGGGACATCAACGCCATCAACGGCATCCCGTCGAAGGGCCTGCTCCAGGTGATCCCGCCGACCTTCAAGGCGTACCACGTCCCGGGCACCTCCTGGAACATCTACGACCCGGTCGCCAACATCACCGCCGCCGCCAACTACGCGGCCGACCGGTACGGCACGATCGACAACGTCAACAGCGCGTACTGAGTGTCCTGAGTACCGCCGAGGCCCCCACGCGCCGAAGGGCGGCACCCCTGACCGGGGTGCCGCCCTTCGGCGTCGTACGACCGCTCGCGACTACTTGCGCATGACCTCGGGCTCGTGGCGGCGCAGGAAGCGGGCCACGAAGAAGCCGCAGATCACGCCGAGGACGAGCAGGGCGGCCATGTCCATGCTCCAGGCGCCGACGGTGTGCTCCCACAGCGGGTCGGGGTCGCCGCCGTCCGCGGGCGGGCTGATCTTGTTGAAGTCCAGCGTGGCGCCCGCCGCGGCGACCGCCCAGCGCGACGGCATCAGATACGAGAACTGGTTGACGCCCACCGCGCCGTTCAGCGAGAACAGGCAGCCGGTGAACACGACCTGGATGATCGCGAACATGACCAGCAGCGGCATGGTCTTCTCGGCCGTCTTCACCAGCGAGGAGATGATCAGGCCGAACATCATCGAGGTGAAGCCCAGCGCCATGATCGGGATGGACAGCTCGATCATCGTGGCGGTGCCGAGCACCAGGCCCTGCGCCGGGATCTCCCGGCTGGAGAAGCCGATGACACCGACCAGCAGGCCCTGGAGCACGGTGATCACACCGAGCACGAACACCTTGGACATCAGGTACGCCGAGCGCGACAGGCCGGTCGCGCGCTCCCGCTCGTAGATCACCCGTTCCTTGATCAGCTCACGGACGGAGTTCGCCGCGCCCGCGAAGCAGGCGCCGACCGCGAGGATCAGCAGCACCGTGGTGGCCGTGCCGTTGGGGATGATCCGCCCGCTCTTGGGGTTGACCGGGTTGGGCAGCAGGCTGTTGCCCGAGTCGATGAGGAGACTCACCGCGCCCAGGACGGCCGGCAGGATCACCATCAGGCCGAGGAAGCCCTTGTCGGAGACGATCACCGACGTGTAGCGGCGCACCAGCGTGACGAACTGGGACATCCAGCCCTGCGGCTTCGGCGGCTTCATCGCCTGCATGGGCGTCATCGATACGGGCTGCGGCGCGATGGCGTCGATGTCCGCGGCGTACATCTGGTAGTGCTGCGAGCCCTTCCAGCGGCCCGCCCAGTCGTAGTCGCGGTAGTTCTCGAAGGCGGAGAAGACATCGGCCCAGGTGTCGTAGCCGAAGAAGTTCAGCGCCTCCTCGGGCGGGCCGAAGTAGGCGACGCTGCCGCCGGGCGCCATCACGAGCAGCTTGTCGCAGATCGCGAGTTCGGCCACCGAGTGGGTGACCACCAGGACCGTACGGCCGTCGTCGGCGAGACCGCGCAGCAGCTGCATGACATCGCGGTCCATGCCCGGGTCGAGACCCGAGGTCGGCTCGTCGAGGAAGATCAGCGACGGCTTGGTCAGCAGCTCCAGGGCGACCGACACGCGCTTGCGCTGGCCACCGGAGAGGGAGGTGACCTTCTTCTCCTTGTGGATGTCCAGCTTCAGCTCGCGCAGCACCTCGTCGATGCGGGCGTCGCGCTCGGCGGCCGTGGTGTCGGCCGGGAAGCGGAGCTTGGCCGCGTACTTGAGGGCCTTCTTGACGGTCAGTTCCTTGTGCAGGATGTCGTCCTGCGGGACCAGACCGATGCGCTGGCGCAGCTCGGCGAACTGCTTGTAGAGGTTCCGGTTGTCGTAGAGGACGTCGCCCTCGTTGGCGGGCCGGTAGCCGGTCAGCGCCTTGAGCAGGGTGGACTTGCCGGAGCCGGACGGGCCGATGACCGCGATCAGCGACTTCTCCGGGACGCCGAAGGAGACGTCCTTGAGGATCTGCTTGCCGCCGTCGACCGTCACCGTCAGGTGGCGTGCGGAGAAGGAGACCGCACCGGTGTCGACGAACTCCTCGAGCCGGTCGCCCACGATCCGGAACGTCGAGTGGCCGACGCCCACGATGTCGGTGGGGCCGAGCAACTGCGAGCCGCCCTTGGCGATCGGCTGGCCGTTGACGTAGGTGCCGTTGTGCGAGCCGAGGTCGCGGATCTCCATGCGCCCGTCGGGCGTCGAGTGGAACTCGGCGTGGTTGCGCGAGACCTGGAGGTCGGACACGACCAGGTCGTTCTCCAGGGCACGGCCGATGCGCATGACGCGGCCGAGGGAGAACTGGTGGAACGTGGTCGGGCTGCGGTCGCCGTAGACCGGCGGCGCCCCCGCGCCGACGCCGGGGCCGTGCTGCTGCGGAATGGGCGCGTTGACCTTCTGCGGCGGCTCCCATCCGGGCTGCGGCTGCTGCGGCGCCTGCTGCTGGGGCGGAGCCTGCTGCGCCCAGCCCGGGTTGGCGGCCTGCGCGGCGTACGGCTGCTGCGGCTGCTGCGCGACCGCCGCCTGCGCGCCGGAGAGGTTCAGGCGCGGGCCGTCGGTGGCGTTGCCCAGGTGCACAGCCGAGCCGGGCCCGATGTCCACCTGGTGGACGCGCTGGCCCTGTACGAACGTTCCGTTGGTGCTGCCGTGGTCCTCCAGTGTCCAGCCGCGGCCGTTGAAGCTGACCGTGGCGTGACGCCAGGAGACCCTGGCGTCGTCGAGGACGACGTCCCCCTGCGGATCTCGTCCGAGGGTGTATGACCTGGACGGATCGAGCGTCCAGGTGCGTCCGTTCAATTCCAGTACGAGTTCCGGCACTCCATGCCCCACTGAGTAGTCCCCCGAGTTACCCCCATCACAGGGAGTCTAGGGATGTCGAACATCGTCGGGAACTATTTCAGGCCCGGCCCCCTGACCGAAAGTCGGGCCTTGCGAACGGGCCGTGCCGGGGTCACGCGGTCTCATCCGCCGTTGCCGTTGACGGGGTTGAAACCGGGCCGGAGAGTGGTAAACGCACGCGAGGGGGACGGAAGCGGTGATCTTCACCGCTCCGTGCCGCGGATCGGGGGGTCTGCATGGGTGCCGGCACGAGCATCGAGAACGGCGGGAGCGCGGCGTACGACCAGGGTGTGCCGTGGCTGGACGTGCTGCTGTCCGCGATCGCCGCGGTGAGCTGGGCGTTGATCGGGATGGCGGGGACGGCGGCGCTCGGCCTGCACCTGCTGGGGGCGGACAGCGCGGGTTCGCTGGGGCCGATGACGGCGGCGGTCGTGGCCCTCGGGGCGGGCGGGTCCGTGACGCCGTCGGGCGATGTGTCCGCGTTCGGCCTGACGGGCGCGGAGGCGCACACGGCCATCGACATCACGCCACTGGGCGTGAGCCTCGTCGGAGCGCTGCTGCTGTCGTGGTTCTTCCTACGGTCCCTGCGCACGGCCGGAGTTGTGGTCGCGCCGGCCGAACTGCTGGCGCGCGCGGGCACGGTGGTCGCGCTGTTCGTGGCCATGCTGGGCGGTCTGGCCTGGGCCGGGCACGATGTCGTCACGATCGACGGCGGGGCGCTCGGGCTGGACGACCTGCCCGGCGGGGGCGGCGGAGGCGGCGTCGAGATCCCGGGGCTGGGCGATCTCGGGGACATCGGCGGGCTACTGCCCGACCGGCTCGGGGATCTGGTCGACGCCCAGGCGGCGGTCGGGTTCACCGTGGACACGGCCGCGACCCTGCTCGGCGGGCTCCTCTGGTCGGCCGCGGTGCTGCTGATCGCCCTGCTGGCCTCGCGCCGTACGCCGTTGCCGCACGGCTGGGACGCCGTGCACCGGGTGGTACGGCCCGCCGTGTCCGCAATCGTGACGGTGCTGCTGGTGGCGGTGGCCGCCGGGTTCGCGGCGGCGGCGTACGCGGCGATCGGTGACGACCATCCGAAGCGGATCGCGGGCGCGGCCCTCCTGGGGGCGCCCAACGGGGTGTGGCTGGGCGTGGACGTCGGTCTGTTCGTGCCGTGGGACGGCAGGGCGACGGGTGTCCTGACGCGTGTGCTGCCGGATCCACTCGACGACGTGCTGGGCACCGACACCGATCAGTCGGTGACACTGGGCCGGCTGGCCGAACTGGACGGCCGTGTATGGCTGTTGGCGGTCGCGGCGGCGGCGATGATGCTGCTGGCCGGGGTGTTGGCGGCGGTGCGGAGCCCGATCGGACCGGTGAGCGCGGGCGCCGCGGATTCCGGTTCCTGGGTGGTACGGGGTACGGGCGTCGCCGGTTTCGTCGGGCGGTGCGCGGTGCGGCTGGCCGTCGTGACCGCGCTGGCGCTGCCGTTGCTCGCATGGCTGGCGGACGTGTCCGTGGGCGCCTCCCTGTCGGTGCTCGGGTTCGACGCCTTCGGCGCGGGCGTGGAGCTGCACGGGCATCTCGGCATGGCCTTTCCGCTCGGGGCCGCGTGGGGGGCGGGGGCGGGGGCGGCCGGTGCGCTGCTCGCCCGCGCGACCGGGGCGGCGGGAACGTGGGCGGCGGCGTTGGCACTGCGTGACACGGCCGCGGGAGGCGAGCGGGTGGCCCCGGTGCCTGGACCGGTCGGGCAGCGTCCGTACGGGCACGGTCCGGGGCGGACGGCGGAGGGGGCCGGGCAGCTCCGGGAGACGGACGGCCACTCCGGGCCGTACGTGCCGGGTGCGCCGTACCGGCCGCCCAACCCCGCGACCAATCCGTATCTGCGGATGCCGGACGGGCCGGGGAAACCGCGGGACACGCGGTCCGGGGACGACGATGTGTACGACGCCCCCACGGTGGTGGGCCCCTTCGAACCACCCTCCCGGCCACCCCGCCGCCCGTCCCGCCCGCCACGGTCCGGCTCTCCACGTTCCGGGAGGCGGTCACCGGACGACGGCCCCATGCCGCCGCCCCCGCCGCCTCCGCCCCCACCGCCGGACAGGCCGGGCGGGGGCCGGTGAGTCACGGAAGCGGGCGGTGTCCCGTTGCACGTCACGGATCCGGCCTGCGGACGGCGCCCGGACGGCGGCATGAGTGCGACTGCTCATCCGTGCCTCGCCAACTGCTTACCGTCGTTCCTCGACGCCATCGCCGCGCGCACGACACCCACTTTCCGTGTCCGCCAGGCGGACCTCGGCGGCGGGAGGCACTGGGTGCCGGATACGGTGGGTGCACCATGAGCGCTTCGCAGACCTCGCCGACCTCGCCCTCCGATGTCCCGACTCTCCTTGTCAAGATCTTCGGCAAGGACAGGCCGGGTATCACGGCCGGCCTCTTCGACACCCTCGCCGCCTACTCCGTCGACGTGGTCGACATCGAGCAGGTCGTCACCCGTGGCCGCATGGTGCTGTGCGCGCTCGTGACCGAGCCGCCGCGCGGGCTGGAGGGAGACCTGCGGTCGACCGTCCACAGCTGGGCTGAGTCGATGAAGATGCAGGCGGAGATCATCTCCGGCCTCGGCGACAACCGGCCGCGTGGCCTCGGGCGGTCCCTGGTCACCGTGCTCGGGCATCCGCTCACCGCGGAGGCCACCGCCTCCGTCGCCGCCACGATCACCAAGGTCGGCGGCAACATCGACCGTATCTTCCGGCTGGCGAAGTACCCGGTCACCGCCGTCGAATTCGCGGTCTCCGGGGTGGAGACGGCGCCGCTGCGCACCGCCCTGGTCACCGACGCTGCGGCACTCGGTGTCGACGTCGCCGTGGTGGCCGCGGGTCTGCACCGGCGCGCCCAGCGGCTGGTCGTCATGGACGTCGACTCCACACTCATCCAGGACGAGGTGATCGAACTCTTCGCGGCGCACGCCGGCTGCGAGAACGAGGTCGCGGAGGTCACGGCGGCGGCGATGCGCGGCGAGCTGGACTTCGAGCAGTCGCTGCACGCGCGGGTGGCGTTGCTGGAAGGGCTGGATGCCTCGGTCGTGGACAAGGTGCGCGCCGAAGTGCGGCTGACGCCGGGCGCCCGTACGTTGATCCGCACGCTGAAGCGGCTGGGCTACCAGGTGGGGGTCGTCTCCGGCGGCTTCACCCAGGTCACCGACGACCTCAAGGAACGGCTGGGGCTGGACTTCGCGCAGGCCAACACCCTGGAGATCGTCGACGGGAAGCTGACCGGCCGGGTCACCGGGGAGATCGTGGACCGCGCGGGCAAGGCGAGGCTGCTGCGCAGGTTCGCCGCGGAGGCGGGCGTACCGCTGTCGCAGACGGTGGCGATCGGTGATGGCGCCAATGACCTGGACATGCTGAACGCGGCCGGTCTCGGGGTCGCCTTCAACGCCAAGCCGGTGGTGCGGGAGGCCGCGCACACGGCGGTGAACGTGCCGTTCCTGGACACCGTCCTGTATCTGCTGGGCGTCACCCGGGAAGAGGTCGAGGCGGCGGACACGCACGACGACCGGTAGCGGCGGCGGATGTACGACCGCGGGGCCCGGCGTGCCGCCGGGCCTCACGCATGCCGGGCCGGTGCTACTCGGACGGCGCCCAGTAGTCGACGAGCGTGGCCGCACCGGGCTCCAGGGACTTCCAGGAGCCGTCGAAGGTCAGGACGGCGAAGGCGGCCGCGGGGAAGCCGCGGCGGGTCATCCGCTCGCGGGCGTCGCCCTCGGCGGCACCGGAGAGGATGTCGGCGAGGCCCTCGATGCCCGGGTTGTGGCCGACCAGGACGACGTTGCGCACGTCGTCCTGGACCTCGTTGAGCAGGGCGATCAGCTCGCCCGGGGAGGCCTCGTAGATCCGCTCCTCGTAGACCGTCTTCGGCCGGTGCGGAAGCTCGTGGACGGCGAGCTTCCACGTCTCGCGGGTGCGGGTCGCGCTGGAACACAGGGCCAGGTCGACGGGGATGCCGGTGTCGGTCAGCTTGCGTCCGGCGACGGCTGCGTCCTGGCGGCCCCGGTCAGCGAGCGGTCGCTCGTGGTCGGTCACCTGTGGCCAGTCGGCTTTCGCATGCCGGAAGAGGACGATCCTGCGGGGTTCTGCGACGCTCATGGCTCCCAGCTTCGCATGAAACAGGCCATGGGGCGCAGGGAGTTGACATGCGCCTTCACCTGGGGTCGGGGTGTGAAGCCGTGCGCCCGGGGCGTGATCGACAGCGCTAGCGCGCGACGAGCTGCCGTACGCGGTCGACGAGGTCGGTGATCAGCGGGTCGCCGGAGGCCGCCTGGGCGTCGGACGGGTTCAGTATCAGCGCGAGGAGGGCCACGAAGGCCAGGGTCGGCAGGGCCAGCGCCCACCAGGGCAGCCGGGTGCCGACTCCGCCCGGGGCGGCCCGGTGGGGCCTGGTGTGCGTGGTGGCCGACATGGGTGCCTCCGCTGGTCTTCGAGGGGTCCGGGCCGCGTCACGCGGCCACATCTCGAAGGTACGGACCCGGCGACTCCCGGCCCATCCGGTGATCCACCCACTTGACCCTGACCCTCACCCCCTAGGGGACAGGGGGGTTAACCCCACCGTGCCCGGCCGGGGGCCGGGCCGCGTCAGGGGGAGGCGATGGTGGCGATGATCCCGATGATCACAAAAATGAGGAGGAACGAGCCGAAGACGAGCAGCATCTTCTTCTGGCCGTTCTTGGGGTTCGGGTCGAGCACTGGCATGCGCCCAGTCTCGCACCCGGCGCACGGTGCGGTCCCCGCGGGGTCGGCGGGCTCTCAGGCTTCGGCGCCGTCAGCGGGCGGCCTCGTCCTCCACCGTGCGGTCACGGCCGGCGAGGACGCCCACGGCCATCTGCGGGATCATCAGCGCCGCCATCAGCGCGAGGGGCAGACCCCAGCCGCCGCTGTGCTGGTAGAGCACGCCGACCAGGAGTGGGCCCGGGATCGACAGCAGGTAGCCGGCGCTCTGCGCGAAGGCCGACAGCTGGGCCACTCCCCCGCCGGTCCTGGCCCGCATCCCGACCAGCGTGAGGGCCAGCGGGAAGGCGCAGTTCGAGACGCCGAGCAGCAGGGCCCAGGCCCAGGCGCCGGCGGCGGGGGCGAGGTGCAGACCGGCGTACCCGACGAGGCCGCACAGGCCGAGCGCGACGACGATGGGGCCCTGGTGCGGCAGCCGGGTCGCCACGCGCGGGATGACGAAGGCCAACGGCACCCCCATCACCATCGTGACCGCCAGGAGCAGTCCCGCCGTGCTCGCGGGCACGCCCGCGTCGCGGAAGATCTGCGGCATCCAGCCCATGGTGATGTAGGCGGCGGTGGCCTGGAGCCCGAAGAAGACGGCGAGCGCCCAGGCGGTGGGGCTGCGGGTGATGCGCAGAACCGCCGGTGCCTCCACGCGCGCGGAGGCCTGCGCGGCGGGCGTCGTCCCCCGCTCCCGGGCCGCCAGCGGCAGCCACGGCAGTACGGCCGCTGCCGCCAGGCCCGCCCAGACCACCAGCCCGGACCGCCAGCCGCCGCCCAGCGCGTCGGTCATGGGCACGGTGACCGCGGCGGCGGCCGAGGTGCCGAGGGCTAGGGCCATCGAGTAGAGGCCGGTCATGGAACCGACCCGGTCGGGGAACCAGCGCTTGACGATGACCGGCATCAGGACGTTGCTGACGGCGATGCCCATGAGGGCGAGGGCGCTGGCGGCGAGGAAGCCGGCCGTACCGCCCGCGTACGGCCGTATGAGCAGGCCCGCGGTGATGGCGGCCATGCCCGCGCAGACCACCGCGGCGGCGCCGAAGCGGCGGGCGAGGCGGGGCGCCATGACGCCGAAGACGGCGAAGCAGAGCGGGGGCACGGAGGTGAGGAGACCGGCCACGCTGCCACTCATGCCGAGGCCGTCACGGACCTCTTCCAGGAGGGCGCCGAGGCTGGTGATGGCCGGGCGGAGGTTGAGGGCGGCGAGCACGATGCCGACGACGACCAGGCGGGTCGCCCACGCGCGCGGGGCGGGCGGCCGGGGCACCGGGTGCCCCGGGGGGCCCGCCTCGCCGACCGGCGGGGGCCCGTCGGTCGCGGGGGCCGTGTCGCGCATGCTCGTGGTGTCCTTGCTCGCCATGCCACCCATCATAGAATCATGGGATGATTGGTTGTCCATCCCCGGATTCCCGCCGCCGGCCCGGCCCGTGCGAAGGTGTGCCATGCCCCTGAGCCATCCCCGTCGCTCGGCGCTGTCCGAGCAGGTCATCGCCGCGCTGCGCACCCAGATCACCTCGGGCGAGTGGCCGGTCGGCTCGCGCATCCCGACGGAGCCCGAGCTGGTCGAGCAGCTGGGCGTCGCGCGCAACACCGTCCGTGAGGCCGTCCGCGCGCTCGCGCACAACGGCCTGCTGGACATCCGTCAGGGATCGGGCACCTACGTGGTGGCGACCAGCGAGCTGGCGGGCGTGATGCACCGCCGCTTCGCGGACGCCGACCCGCGGCACATCGCGGAACTGCGCGCCACCCTGGAGTCGGGCGCGGCACGGCTGGCCGCCGAGCGGCGTACGGAGAAGGACCTCAAGCAGCTGGACACGCTGCTGCTGCGCCGCGAGGAGGCGTGGGAGTCGGGGGACGCCGAGGCCTTCGTGACGGCGGACGCGACCTTCCACCTGGCGGTGGTGGCCGCCTCCCACAACGACGCGATGACCGCCATGTACGCCGATCTCGGCGAGGTCCTGCGGGACTGGCTGCGCGAGGACGTCGGCGACGAACTGACGCCGGAGACGCACATGGACCACACGCGGCTGGTCGACGCGATCCGCGCGGGGGACGCGGAGACTGCGGCCGTCGAGGCGGCGAGCTATCCCTTCCTGTGCCGGCCCGGACGGTTCACACCCGCTGGTGGCTGACCCAGGCCGCGCCGACCTCCTTCCAGCAGCGACCGGTCAGCCGTACGGTCACGGCGGGTCCCACGTCGGCGGGGGCGCCGTCGGTGTCCAGGTCCCACCAGCGCGCGCACTCGATGTGCAGGCGTACCCGGTCGGTGACGGCGTAGGGGTTGTGGCAGTAGGCGGTCACCCGGGACCCGTCGACGCTGGTCCGGCACTCCGCGGCGAGCAGTTCCTCGGCTACGGCGGCGGCGTGCCCTGCCGGCACGCGCGCGTGGGGCAGCGCGTCGCGCGGCAGGGACAGGACGAGGGAGACGGCGACGGTCACTGGGGCCACGCTGCGGAACAGGCGCACAAAGGGACCTCCTCGGCCGGGCTGGGGAGGGAAGCGCTACGGACGCGCACTTCAGAGTGCGGTGCGCGGCTGCTCCGCCGCCCGGCCGGGTGCGCCGAACGGGTGACGCCCCGCTTCCCGCGCGAGGCGGGCGGCGGGGCGTCGACGAGGGGGGTGGATCAGGCGCCGATGGCGTGCAGGCCGCCGTCCACGTGGATGATCTCGCCGGTGGTCTTCGGGAACCAGTCGCTCAGCAGGGCGACGATGCCACGGCCGGCCGGATCGGGGTCCTTGAGGTCCCACTCGAGCGGGGAGCGGGTGTCCCACACGGCGGCCAGGTCGCCGAAGCCCGGGATGGACTTCGCGGCCATCGAGCCGAGGGGGCCCGCGGAGATGAGGTTGCAGCGGATGTTCTGCTTGCCCAGGTCGCGCGCCATGTAGCGGCTGGTGGCCTCCAGGGCCGCCTTGGCCGGGCCCATCCAGTCGTACTGCGGCCAGGCGTACTGCGCGTCGAAGGTGAGGCCGACGACGGAGCCGCCGTTCTGCATCAGCGGCAGGCAGGCCATGGTGAGCGACTTCAGGGAGAACGCCGAGACGTGCATCGCCGTGGCGACCGACTCGAACGGCGTGTTGAGGAAGTTGCCGCCGAGGGCGTCCTGCGGGGCGAAGCCGATGGAGTGCACGACGCCGTCGAGGCCGCCCAGCTCCTCGCCGACGACGTCGGCCAGGCGGCCCAGGTGCTCGTCGTTGGTCACGTCCAGCTCGATGACCTTGGTGGGCTTGGGCAGCTTCCGGGCGATGCGCTCGGTCAGCGTGGGCCGCGGGAACGCGGTCAGGATGATCTCCGCGCCCTGCTCCTGGGCCAGCTTGGCGGCGTGGAAGGCGATGGAGGACTCCATCAGCACACCGGAGATCAGGACGCGCTTGCCCTCGAGAATTCCGCTCATGGTGATCAGTGACCCATTCCCAGTCCGCCGTCTACGGGGATGACGGCTCCAGTGATGTACGAGGCGTCGTCCGAGGCGAGGAACCGCACCGTCGCGGCGATCTCGTCGGGCTGCGCGTACCGGCCGAGCGGCACCTGCGAGACGATGTTCGCGCGCTGCTCGTCGGTCAGCGCCTGCGTCATGTCGGTGTCGACGAAGCCCGGCGCGACGACGTTGAAGGTGATGTTGCGCGACCCCAGCTCACGGGCGAGGGAACGCGCGAAGCCGACCAGGCCGGCCTTGGAGGCGGCGTAGTTCGCCTGCCCCGCGGAGCCGAGCAGCCCGACCACCGAGGAGATGAGCACGACACGGCCCTTGCGGGCGCGCAGCATGGCGCGGTTGGCGCGCTTGACGACGCGGAAGGTTCCGGTGAGGTTGGTGTCCAGGACCGAGGTGAAGTCCTCCTCGGACATGCGCATCAGGAGCTGGTCCTTGGTGACGCCTGCGTTGGCGATCAGGACCTCGACCGGGCCGTGCTGGGCCTCGATCTCCTTGTAGGCCTGCTCCACCTGCTCGGGGTCGGTGATGTCGCACCTGACGGCCAAGAAGCCGGCCGGCGGCTCCCCCGACCGGTATGTGATCGCGACCTTGTCGCCTGCGTCGGCGAACGCGCGGGCGATGGCGAGGCCGATGCCTCGGTTGCCTCCGGTGACGAGAACCGAGCGGCTCAACGGATCACCCTTTCCGTAGGGGTCTTGACACACCGCCCGAGACCTGAAAGGCAGGCGGCTTCCCTCGAAACCTATCGGTACGCCGACGCCGTCGGACATCAGGGCACCGACAGCGCGTCACGGGGCTGGCTGTGGGGTTTCTACAGAAATTGCCTGAGCGGGCCGGAAAGCTGTGGTCCGGGGGTTCGCTCGCGCGACATGATCGAAGCCATCACAGGCGACGACCACAGGGAGATACCCAGGTGCCTCACAGCATCGACGAAAGTTTCACGGCACTGCCGTTGCGGGCCCTCGCGGACGCCGCCCTGGCACGCGCGCGTGCGCTCGGCGCGGACCACGCCGACTTCCGGTTCGAGCGGGTGCGCAGCGCGTCCTGGCGGCTCCGGGACGCCCGGCCCTCGGGGTCGTCGGACACCACCGACCTCGGGTACGCGGTGCGCGTGGTGCACGGCGGGACGTGGGGGTTCGCGTCCGGTGTGGATCTGACGATGGACGCCGCGGCCAAGGTCGCCTCGCAGGCGGTGGCGATGGCGAAGCTGTCCGCGCAGGTGATCAAGGCGGCCGGGTCCGACGAGCGCGTGGAGCTGGCCGGCGAGCCGGTGCACGCCGACCGCACCTGGGTCTCGTCGTACGAGATCGATCCGTTCACGGTGCCGGACGAGGAGAAGGCGGCGCTGCTCGCGGACTGGAGCGCGCGGCTGCTGGCGGCCGACGGGATCAACCATGTCGACGCGTCGCTGCTCACCGTCCACGAGAACAAGTTCTACGCCGACACGGCGGGCACGGTGACCACCCAGCAGCGGGTACGGCTGCACCCGGCGCTGACGGCGGTGTCGGTGGACGAGTCCAGCGGTGAGTTCGACTCGATGCGGACGATCGCGCCGCCGGCCGGGCGCGGCTGGGAGTACCTCACCGGCACCGGCTGGGACTGGGACGAGGAGCTGGAGCGGATCCCGGAGCTGCTCGCCGAGAAGATGCGGGCGCCGAGCGTCGAGCCGGGTCTGTACGACCTGGTGGTCGACCCGTCCAACCTGTGGCTGACCATCCACGAGTCCATCGGGCACGCCACCGAGCTGGACCGGGCCCTCGGCTACGAGGCGGCCTACGCCGGTACCTCCTTCGCCACCTTCGACCAGCTCGGCAAGCTGCGGTACGGCTCGGATCTGATGAACGTGACCGGTGACCGTACCGCCGAGCACGGTCTGGCGACCGTCGGCTTCGACGACGAGGGCGTCGAGGCGCAGTCATGGGACCTGGTCAAGGACGGCACGCTCGTCGGCTACCAGCTGGACCGGCGGATCGCGAAGCTGACCGGGTTCGAGCGCTCCAACGGGTGCGCGTTCGCCGACTCCCCCGGGCATGTGCCGGTGCAGCGCATGGCCAATGTGTCGTTGCGTCCCGACCCGGCGGGGATGCCCACCGAGGGCCTGATCGGCAGCGTGGACCGCGGGATCTACGTCGTCGGGGACCGGTCCTGGTCGATCGACATGCAGCGCTACAACTTCCAGTTCACCGGGCAGCGGTTCTTCCGGATCGAGAACGGGCGGATCACCGGGCAGCTGCGGGACGTGGCCTACCAGGCGACGACCACCGACTTCTGGGGCTCCATGGCGGCCGTCGGCGGCCCGCAGACGTACGTCCTGGGCGGCGCCTTCAACTGCGGCAAGGCCCAGCCGGGCCAGGTCGCGGCCGTGTCGCACGGCTGCCCGTCCGCCCTGTTCAAGGGCGTCAACATCCTCAACACGACGCAGGAGGCCGGCCGATGAGCGCCCGTACCGACAAGCCGCACGAGGTCGTGGAGCGCGCGCTGGAGCTGTCGCGGGCCGACGGCTGTGTCGTGATCGCCGACGAGCAGTCGACCGCCAATCTGCGCTGGGCGGGCAACGCGCTGACCACCAACGGCGTCACGCGCGGGCGCACGCTCACCGTGATCGCGACCGTCGACGGCAAGGAGGGCACCGCCTCCGGGGTCGTGTCGCGGTCCGCGGTGACCGCGGACGAGCTGGAGCCGCTGGTGCGGGCCGCCGAGGCCGCCGCGCGCGGTGCCGCACCCGCCGAGGACGCGCAGCCGCTGGTGACGGGCGTGGCGCAGTCCCCCGAGTTCACCGAGGCTCCCGTCGAGACCTCGTCCGCGGTGTTCGCCGACTTCGCCCCGGCCCTGGGCGAGGCGTTCGCCCGCGCGCGTGCGGGTGGCCGGGAGTTGTACGGCTTCGCCAATCACGAGCTGGTCTCGACCTACCTGGGCACGTCGACGGGGCTGCGGCTGCGGCACGACCAGCCCAACGGGACGCTGGAGTTGAACGCCAAGTCGCCGGACCGTACGCGGTCGGCCTGGGCGGGCCGCTCGACGCGGGACTTCAAGGACGTCGACCCGGCGGCGCTCGACGCCGAGCTGGCCGTACGGCTGGGCTGGGCGGAGCGGCGGATCGAGCTGCCCGCGGGGCGGTACGAGACGCTGCTGCCGCCGACCGCGGTCGCGGACCTGATGATCTACCAGCTGTGGTCGGCGTCGGGCCGGGACGCGGTCGAGGGGCGGACGGTGTTCTCGAAGCCGGGCGGTGGCACCCGTCTCGGCGAGCGGCTGACCGAGCTGCCGCTGACCCTGCGCAGCGACCCCAACGAGCCGGGTCTGGAGTCGGCGCCGTTCGTCGTGGCGCACTCCTCGGGCGGCGACCGGTCGGTGTTCGACAACGGGCTCCCGATCCCGGCCACCGAGTGGATCGGCGGCGGCGAACTGAAGCACCTCACCACGAGCCGGCACAGCGCGGCCCTGACCGGCCTGCCGGTGGCTCCCGGTACCGACAACCTCATCCTGGACGGCGGTTCCGACCGGTCGCTGGACGACATGGTCGCGAGCACCACGCGCGGGCTGCTGCTGACCTGCCTGTGGTACATCCGCGAGGTGGACCCGGCGACGCTGCTGCTGACCGGGCTGACCCGGGACGGCGTCTACCTCGTCGAGGACGGCGAGGTCGTGGGCGAGGTGACCAACTTCCGGTTCAACGAGTCCCCGGTCGGCCTGCTGGGCCGGGCCACGGAGGCCGGGCGCACGGAGAAGACGCTGCCCAGGGAGTGGAGCGACTGGTTCACCAGGTCCGCGATGCCCGCGCTGCGGGTGCCGGATTTCAATATGAGTTCTGTCAGTCAGGGCGTATAACCTCGTAGCCGGTGGTCGCTCGGCCGCCCGAAGATCATCAAGGAGATACGAGAACAGTGACGGACATCGTCGACGAACTGAAGTGGCGCGGGCTGATCGCCCTCTCCACCGACGAGGACGCATTGCGCAAGGCGTTCGCGGACGGTCCTGTCACGTTCTATTGCGGCTTCGACCCGACCGCGCCCAGCCTGCATCTCGGCAACCTCGTGCAGATCCTCACGATGCGCCGGATCCAGCAGGCGGGCAACCGCCCGCTGGGCCTGGTCGGGGGTGCCACCGGTCTGATCGGTGACCCGAAGCCGAACTCCGAGCGCACGCTGAACGCCCCCGAGGTCGTCGCCCAGTGGGTGGAGCGGCTGCGCGGCCAGATCGCCCCGCTGCTGGACTTCGAGGGCCCGAACGCGGCGGTCATGGTCAACAACCTGGACTGGACGCAGGGCCTGTCGGCCATCGAGTTCCTGCGCGACATCGGCAAGCACTTCCGGGTCAACAAGATGATCGCGAAGGAGGCCGTCGCCCGGCGGCTCAACTCCGACGCGGGCATCAGCTACACCGAGTTCAGTTACCAGATCCTGCAGGGCATGGACTTCCTGGAGCTGTACCGGCGGTACGGCTGCACGCTGCAGACCGGCGGCAGCGACCAGTGGGGCAACCTCACCTCGGGCACCGAGCTGATCCACAAGGTCGAGCCCGACGCCGTGGTGCACGCCCTGGGCACGCCGCTGATCACCAAGGCCGACGGCACCAAGTTCGGCAAGACGGAGTCCGGCACGGTCTGGCTCGACCCCGAGATGACCACGCCGTACGCCTTCTACCAGTTCTGGCTGAACGCGGACGACCGGGACGCCTCCAAGTTCCTGCGCATCTTCAGTTTCAGGTCGCGCGAGGAGATCGAGGAGCTGGAGCGGCAGACCGCGGAGCGGCCGCAGGCCCGTGCCGCGCAGCGCGCGCTGGCCGAGGAGCTGACGACGCTGGTGCACGGCGCCGACCAGACGGCAGCCGTGACCGCCGCGTCCAGGGCCCTCTTCGGGCAGGGCGAGCTGGCCGAACTCGACGAGAGGACGCTGGCCGCGTCCCTCTCCGAGGTGCCGCACATCCAGGTCTCCGAGCTGGGCCTCGTGGTCGACCTCTTCGCCGAGGTCGGCCTGGTGGCCAGCAAGTCCGCGGCCCGGCGGACGGTGAAGGAGGGCGGGGCCTACGTGAACAACGTCAAGGTCACCGCGGAGGACGCCGTCCCGGCGGCGGAGGATCTGCTGCACGGGCGCTGGCTGGTGCTGCGGCGCGGCAAGAAGAACCTGGCCGCCGTCGAGGTGACCGGGGCGTAGGCGCCTAAGGGGCGCGGGTCCGCTGCGCGGGCCGCGGGTTCCGCGGCCGGTCGCGCGCCGGCCCGCGCCCCTTCGCATGCTCAGGTGCGCTGCTTGCGCTTGCCCAGCGTCGCCATGTACAGCATGTCGCCGAAGGCCACGATGATGACCGCGGCGATCAGCTGGAAGATGTGACGGCTCCAGTCGATGCCGTTGGTCTCGTCGACTCCGAAGCCCCGGGCGACGGCGTTGCCGACGATCGCGCCCAGGATGCCGAAGATGGTGGTCAGCCACAGTGGGCTGTGCTGCTTGCCCGGGATGATCGCCTTCGCGATCAGGCCCAGCACGAATCCCACGATGATCGCCCACAACCAGCCCATGGCTGCCTCCTCGTACGGCTCTACGCCAGCATTGATCTCAGTGTCGGCCCGGCCTCCGTACGCCGCATGTCGGAGACGCCGTACGCGGTACGGCGCACCCCGTTCGCCCGGACCGGCGGCGACCCGCTTTCGGGGGCGGCCCGGCAGCGGCGTACCGTGGTGGACGGGGCGAGTTCGAGCGGGCGGATGGTGGAATGTGATGCGGAAGCAGCACGGCGGCGGCGACGTCCAGGTGTTCCGGATCACCGGGGCACGTCAGGGGCTCCAGGATGATGTGCGGGGCCGGCAGCGGCGGTATGTGATCTCGATGTCGGTCCGTACCGTGGCGGTGGTCCTGGCGGCGACGCTGTGGAACGTGGAACGGCATGTTGCGGTGGTGGCGCTGGTCCTGGGTGTGGTCCTGCCGTATGTCGCGGTGGTGATCGCCAATGCCGGGCGGGAGAACGCGCCGGGACTCCCGTCGACGTTCGTGACCGCCCCGCTGCCGCCGATGATCACTCCCCCGCGCGCGGACGAAGCGGAGGAACGGGCGGCGCAAGAGGAGCCCCTCGCGGAATCCGCGCGGGAGGAAACGGCATCCACGCGAGAGGAAACCGAGCCCCTTCCGGGGGACATGGAGGCCGGTCCGGCTGAACGGCGGCCCTGAGCCGGCTCTGCGCCGAGCCCAATAAAAGCTGTGGTTCCAGTGCCGTGGCCCCGGGTCGCCGTGACATACTTCGTACGCGCTCCGCATCCCCCGTCGGAGCGACGGACCGACGCCGGGCAGCTCCCCCCGTGGCTGCTCGGCGTCGCCTTTTTCAGCGCACCTGTGAGACGAACCTGTGAGTGACGAGACCCCGGTCTGCTCCGCGAAGGGCTGCCGCACCGACGCCCTGTGGGTGCTGGCGTGGAACAACCCGAAGATCCACACGCCGGAGCGCCGTAAGACGTGGCTGGCGTGCGAGGAGCATCGGGAGCACCTGTCGCAGTTCCTCGGGGTGCGCGGCTTCCTCAAGGACGTGGTCCTGCTGACGGAGTGGGAGGCCCCCGGCGGATCCGCCGGGGGATCCGCGGGCGGCTCCGCGCAGGGTGGTTCCTAGCCGCCGATCGCCGACATCGGCCGGTCCGGCTGGACGAACGTCGGGTCGTCCAGGCCCGCGCCCGCCTTCTTGCCCCACATCGCCAGGCGCCAGATGCGCGCGATCTCCTCGTCGGAGGCGTCCGAGCGCAGGGCCGCGCGCAGGTCGGTCTCCTCGCGGGCGAAGAGGCAGGTGCGGACCTGGCCGTCGGCCGTGAGGCGGGTGCGGTCGCAGGCCGAGCAGAACGGGCGGGTGACGGAGGCGATGACGCCGACGCGGTGCGGGCCGCCGTCGACGATCCAGCGTTCGGCCGGGGCCGAGCCGCGCTCCCCCGAGCCCTCCTCGGTGAGGTCGAAGCGGGTGCGCAGGGCGGCGAGGATGTCGCCTGCCGTGACCATGCCGTCGCGCTTCCAGCCGTGCTGGGCGTCCAGGGGCATCTGCTCGATGAACCGCAGTTCGTAATCGTGCTCGACGGCCCAGGCGAGGAGGTCGGGGGCCTCGTCGGCGTTCAGCCCCGGCATCAGGACCGAGTTCACCTTGACCGGGGTCAGGCCCGCGTCCCGGGCGGCCTGGAGACCTTCGAGGACGTCCTTGTGGCGGTCACGGCGGGTGAGGGTCTTGAAGACGTCCGGGCGGAGCGTGTCGAGGGAGACATTGACCCGGTCCAGACCCGCTGCCTTGAGGGCCGACGCCGTGCGCCTGAGGCCGATGCCGTTGGTGGTCAGGGACATCTGGGGGCGGGGGCTCAGGGCCGCGACGCGCTCGACGATGCCGACCAGGCCTGGGCGCAGCAGGGGCTCGCCGCCGGTGAAGCGGACCTCCTCGATGCCGAGGGAGGTGACGGCGATGTCTATCAGGCGGACGATCTCGTCGTCCGTGAGCAGGTCCGGCTTGGCCAGCCACTGCAAGCCCTCTTCGGGCATGCAGTAGGTACAGCGCAGGTTGCACCGGTCGGTCAGTGAGACGCGCAGGTCGGTGGCGACCCGGCCGTAGGTGTCGATGAGCACGTGGGCCCCCTCCCGCGTAGCGGATCGCAAGTCTTCCGTCACCTGTGAGCCTACGTGACCCCACCGACAACGAGGGGGCCCGATCTCCACGAGGTACGAAGGGGCCGCGTCGTAGGGATCTACGGATCACCCGCGACGCGGCCCCTTTCGGAAGGGGTGCGTCAGTGTGCGCCGGTGCCGGTCAGGGACCGTACCTCCAGCTCCGCGTACTTGCCGGTGTCGGGCTTCTCCTTGGTGAGGACGGTGCCGAGGAAGCCCATCAGGAAGCCGAAGGGGATGGAGATGATGCCGGGGTTCTTCAGCGGGAACCAGGCGAAGTCGACGTCGGGGAACATCGCCTTGGGGTCGCCGGAGACCACGGGCGAGAACAGCACCAGGCCGACCGCCACGATCAGGCCGCCGTAGATGGACCACAGGGCGCCCTGGGTGGTGAACCGCTTCCAGAACAGGCTGTAGAGGATGGTCGGCAGGTTGGCGGAGGCGGCGACCGCGAAGGCCAGTGCGACCAGGCCGGCCACGTTGAGGTCGCGGGCGAGGGCGCCCAGGCCGATGGAGACGATGCCGATGAAGACGGTCGCCCAGCGGGCCGCGCGGACCTCCTCCGCGCCGGTCGCCTCTCCCTTGCGGATGACGTTGGCGTAGATGTCGTGCGCGAAGGACGACGAGGACGCGAGGGTGAGGCCGGCGACCACGGCGAGGATCGTCGCGAAGGCCACCGCCGAGATCGTGGCCAGCAGGATGGCGCCCCAGGCCGAGTCGACGCCGCCCAGGTGCAGGGCGAGCAGGGGTGCCGCCGTGTTGCCGGACGGGTTGGACGCGATGATCTCTTCCTGCGAGATCAGGGCTGCGGCGCCGAAGCCGAGCGCGATGGTCATCAGGTAGAAACCGCCGATGATGCCGATCGCCCAGTTCACGGACTTCCGGGCGGCCTTGGCGTTGGGCACCGTGTAGAAGCGGATCAGGATGTGCGGCAGGCCGGCGGTGCCGAGGACCAGGGCGATGCCCAGGGAGATGAAGTCCAGCTTGGAGGTGCCGGTGGCGCCGTACTGGAGGCCGGGTTCCAGGAAGGCCGTGCCCTTGCCGCTGTTCTCGGCGGCGCTGCCGAGCAGGTCGGAGATGTTGAAGTTGAACTTCAGCAGCACCAGGAAGGTGATCAGCAGGGTGCCGGTGATGAGCAGCACGGCCTTGACCATCTGCACCCAGGTGGTGCCCTTCATGCCGCCGATGGAGACGTACACGACCATCAGGAGGCCGACCAGGGCGACGATGGCGATCTTGCCGGCGTCGGAGGTGATGCCGAGCAGCAGGGAGACGAGGACGCCCGCGCCCGCCATCTGGGCCAGCAGGTAGAAGATCGAGACGACGATCGTGGAGGTGCCGGCCGCGGTACGGACCGGGCGCTGGCGCATGCGGTAGGCGAGGACGTCGCCCATCGTGTAGCGGCCGGAGTTGCGCAGCGGTTCGGCCACCAGCAACAGGGCCACCAGCCAGGCGACCAGGAAGCCGATGGAGTAGAGGAAGCCGTCGTAGCCGAAGAGGGCGATGGCGCCGGCGATGCCGAGGAACGAGGCGGCCGACATGTAGTCACCGGAGACGGCGAGGCCGTTCTGGAAGGCGCTGAACTGGCGGCCGCCCGCGTAGAAGTCGGCCGCGTCCTTGGTCTGGCGACCCGCCCAGACGGTGATGATGAGCGTCGCTACGACGAACAGGCCGAACAGCGTGATGATGAGCGGCCGGTGCTCGCTGGCCTCGTTGGCCGCGAGGTCGGCGGCGAGAAGAGTCTGCTGCGCGGAAATCATGCGTTGCCCTCCATCCGGGACTTGATCGCCTCGGCCTTGGGGTCGAGCTTCGCGGCGGCGTGCCGCGAGTACCACCAGGCGATGAGGAACGTGGTGAGGAACTGGGCGAGCCCCAGCGCCATGGCGACGTTGATGTTGCCGACGAGCTTGGTGCCCATGAAGTCGCCCGCGTAGTTGGACAGCAGGACGTACAGCAGGTACCAGGCGATGAAGGCGACGGTCAGCGGGAAGGCGAAGCCGCGGTAGGAACGGCGCAGTTCACCGAACTCCGCGCTCTCCTGCACCGCGACGAACTCCTCGGTGGAGGGGAGTTGGGCTGGGGAATTCGAGGGGGGCGGTGTCTCGGTGGCCACGGAGTCTCCTCGCGTTGCGGATGTGGTGGGTAAAGGGGGCGGGCGAGTGTCCTCGCCGTCCCTGCCCAAGGTCACGGCGGCGCACGACGACGGGTTCAACACCTCGCACGGGTTTCCGAAGTGACCTCGGCAGCTCATGGCCAACGAGCGGCGCCCGCCGTAGGTCATGGCCGGTGAACTCACCTGCCGAAGGTCATTGCTGGCCGACGAGTCGGGGAGATAGTTTCGGGCGAGCACCACCCGTCATGTACCTGTCCAGGCACGACCCGTGTCCGGGCAGGTCTCGCTTCCGGATGATGTGGAGACCCCATGGCTCATCTGCCTTCCAGACGCCGCCTCGCCCTCGCGGTGCCCGTCGTGCTGTCGCTGACCGCCTCCCTCGGCTTCCTGCCGACGGCGGCCTCGGCGGCTCCGGTCACGGCTCAGGCCACCCTGACGGCCGACGCCGGAACGCTGGCGTACGTCGTCAACACCAAGGTGGACCACCGCACGATCGGGTCGGTGAAGAAGGCTATCGCCGCGGCCGACGGCACTGTCGTCGCGACCTACGCGAAGATCGGCGTCATCGTCGTGCACTCGGCGAACCCCGACTTCGGCGCACAGATACGCGCGGTGCGCGGGGTGCAGTCGGCGGGCGCGACCCGCACGGCGCCGCTGAGTCTCGCGGGGACGACCGACGAGGGCGCCGCCAAGCTGATGTCCGCGGCCGAGGCCGCGAAGACGGCGAGCGCGTCCGCCGCGGCGGGCGCGAGCGAGCCCCTCGAGGCCGACCAGTGGGACCTGCGCGCCATCGGCGCCGACAAGGCCGCCGCGATCAACCCGGGCAGCGGCAAGGTGACCGTCGCCGTCATCGACACCGGTGTGGACGACACCCACCCGGACCTCGCCCCGAACTTCTCCGCCGCCCAGTCGGCCAACTGTGTCGGCGGTGTCGCGGACACCTCCGAGGGGGCCTGGCGTCCGTACACCGCGGAGGACTACCACGGCACGCATGTCGCCGGTGAGATCGCCGCGGCCCGCAACGGCATCGGCGTGGCCGGCGTCGCGCCCGGCGTGAAGGTGTCCAGCATCAAGGTGAGCGACCCGAAGGACGGCCTCTTCTACCCGGAGAACGTCGTCTGCGCCTTCGTGTTCGCCGCAGATCACGGCGTCGAGGTCACGAACAACAGCTACTACGTGGACCCGTGGCTGTACAACTGCATGGACGACCCCGACCAGAAGGCCATCGTCGACGCGGTCAACAGGGCGCAGCTGTACGCGCAGAAGAAGGGCACGCTCAACGTCGCCTCGGCGGGCAACTCCAATCACGATCTGGACTCCGACGCGATCGTCGACTCCTCCAGCCCGGACGACTCCACTCCGGTGACGCGGACGATCGACCCGCACGAGTGCTTCGACGTGCCGACCCAGCTGCCGGGGGTCGTCACGGTGAGCGCGACGGGCGTCAAGGGCACCAAGTCGTACTACTCCACGTACGGTCTGGGCGCGGTCGACGTGGCGGCGCCGGGCGGCGACCGGTACCAGATCCCGGAGACCCCGTCGGCCAACGGCCGCATCCTGTCGACGATGCCGAACAACGCGTACGGCTTCCTTCAGGGCACCTCGATGGCGTCCCCGCACGTCGCCGGTGTGGCCGCGCTGCTGAAGTCGACCCACCCGTGGGCCTCTCCGGCGACGCTCCAGGCGCTGCTCAAGGCGCAGGCCGACAACCCGGGCTGCCCGGCCGAGCCGTACGACGGCAACGGTGACGGTGTGGTGGACGCGACCTGCGAGGGCGGCAAGCGCGTCAACGGCTTCTTCGGCTTCGGCGTGGTGAACGCGCTGCGTGCGGTGAAGTAGCGGGACGTTCCCGAAGGCCGGGCGGAGTGATCCGCCCGGCCTTTCCCGTCCGTCTCCATATGTTGATTCAATCAATCATGCATAGTGCAGTCATGACCGACATCGAGTTCGCCTGGTCCGAACTGGGCGGCGATCCCGCCCTCCTCGCGCGCGTGTCGACCGTCGCACGGCGGGACACGCTCCCGGCCCGGCTTCCCGTACGGGAGTTGGCGCGGGCCTCGGTGGGAGTGTGCGCGCTCGCCGCGGCCGAGCTGGGGGCGCGGCGGGCCGGGCTCGCCGAGGTGCCGCGGGTGCGTCTGGACGACGGGGCGGTGGCCACCGCGTTCGCCAGTGAGCGGCATCTGCTGGTCGACGGACGGGCGCCGGACACGTTCGCGCCGCTGTCACGGTTCTGGCGGACGGCCGACGGCTGGGTGCGCACGCACGCCAACTATCCGCACCACCGGGAACGGCTGCTGCGGGCACTGGACCTCCCCGAGGACCCGGCAGCCGTCGAGGCGGCCCTGGCCGAGCGGTCCGCCCTTGAGGTGGAGGAGACGGTGTACGCCGCCGGCGGCCTGGCCGTCGCGGTGCGTACGCCCGCCGAGTGGGCCGCGCACGAGCAGGCGGCGGCGATCGTCCGGCGGCCGCTGGTCGAGACCGAGCGCCTGGACACCGCACGCGCGCGCGTGCTCCCGTCGCTCACCGGCAGTCCCCTGCTGCCCGCCGCCGGGCTGCGCGTCCTGGACCTGACCCGGGTGATCGCGGGCCCGGTCGCCACCCGCACGCTCGCCCTGCTGGGCGCGGACGTGCTCCGCCTCGACGCCCCCGGGTCGGCCGAACTGCCCGACCAGCACGCCGACACCGGCTTCGGGAAGCGGTCGGCGACGCTGGACCTCGCCGTCGGCCGACGGACCTTCGAGGAGTTGCTGGCCGCGGCGGACATCGTCGTCACGGGATACCGGCCCGGCGCCCTGGACCGGTTCGGGCTCTCGCCGGAGGCGTTGGCGGAGCGTCGGCCGGGGCTGGTCGTGGCGCAGTTGTCGGCGTGGGGCGCGTACGGGCCGTGGGCCGGGCGGCGCGGCTTCGACAGCCTGGTGCAGGCCGCGACGGGCATCGCGGCCGTCGAGGGGAGCCCCGAACGGCCCGGCGCGCTGCCGGCCCAGGCCCTCGACCACGGCACCGGCCACCTCATGGCGGCGGCCGTCCTGCGGGCCCTCACCGAGCAGTCGTCCGAGGGCTACGGCCGTGTCGTGCGACTGGCGTTGGCGCGGACGGCGGCATGGCTGACGGACGGCATCGAGCCGGGCGGGGCGGGCCTCGGCGACGGCCTGCCGCAGTCCTGGCTCGCCGAGACCGACAGCCCGATCGGGCGGCTGCGGTACGCGCTGCCGCCGGTGTCCTTCGACGGCGGGCCGGGCGACTGGGCGCGGCCACCGGGCCCCTGGGGAGCGGACCCGGCGAGATGGGCGTAGAGAGACGACGAGGTCCGCTCACACCCCCGCGGCGCCCAGCAGCACCCCGGTCACGTACGTCACCGTCATCGCCACCGCGCCGCCGCCCATGTTGCGTACGACCGCCCGCGCGGGTGCCGCGGCTCCCAGGCGGGCGCTGCTCCAACCGGTGCAGGCGAGGGCGAGGAGGACCGACACCACGGTGACGGGCAGCCGCCGGTCCGACGGGGGCAGCACGATCGCCAGCAGCGGGAGCAGGGCGCCCGCCGTGAAGGCGAGGAAGCTCGCCCAGGCCGCGTGCCAGGGGTTGGTGAGGTCGTCGGGGTCGATGCCCAGCTCCACGCGCGCGTGGGCGCGCAGCGCGTCGCGTTCCGTCAGCTGGACGGCCGCGTCCCGGGCCACGGCGCGGGTCAGACCCCGTTCCTCCAGCAGCTCGGTCAGCTCCTCCAGCTCGGCCTCCGGCTGCTCCCGCAACTCGCGTCGCTCCAGCGCGAGGGCGGCCATCTCCGAGTCGCGCTGCGTGGACACCGACACGTACTCCCCCGCGGCCATCGACATCGACCCGGCGAGCAGACCGGCCAGCCCCGCCGTCAGCAACGTCGAACGGTCACCGGTGGCGCCGGCCACACCGACCACGAGGCCCGCGGTGGACACGATGCCGTCGTTGGCGCCGAGCACGGCGGCTCGCAGCCAGTTGAGGCGGGATCCGAGCGACCCGCCGTGGGCCTCGTCGTGGGTTGGTTCCGTCACACGGGGAGGATCGCATCCGGGACGGCGGGGACCCGTACCGACGCTCCACGCGCGCGTACCGAAGTGGGCCTGCCGGAGAGGAGGTTGGCGTCGAGAACCGGGGCGTGGCGGGCATCGGCCCGCGCCGGCCGGTCCCGGCGTCGAACTCCCGTGCGCCTACCGCGTCTTCCGTCCGGCTTCGTCTCGCACGCGCGTGTGGGTGTGTCCGGCGGCGAGGTGGGAGGCGTGCGTCCGCTGTCGGTGGCGGCCCGTATCCTCAATGACCATGCTCGAAGACCGTACGCCCACAGCGTCCTCCCCCACGGAGTGGCCGGCCGCGTATCCGCAGGGATACGCGGTCGTTGACGTGGAGACCACCGGCCTGGCCCGCGACGACCGGATCATCTCCGCCGCCGTCTACCGGCTGGACGCGCGCGGTGAGGTCGAGGACCACTGGTACACGCTGGTGAACCCGGAGCGCGACCCGGGCCCGGTGTGGATCCACGGTCTGACGAGCGAGGCGCTGGAGGGCGCGCCCCTCTTCCAGGACGTGGCGCAGGAGTTCGCGGACCGGCTCGACGGCCGGGTGCTGGTCGCGCACAACGCGGTGTTCGACTGGCAGATGATCGCCCGTGAGTACGCGCGCGCGAAGCGCGAGGCCCCGGTGCGGCAGCGGCTGTGCACCATCGCGCTCTCCAAGGAACTGGCCCTGCCGCTGCCCAACCACAAGCTGGAGTCGCTGGCCGCCCACTTCGGTGTCGTCCAGCGGCGGGCGCACCACGCGCTGGACGACGCGCGCGTGCTGGCCGAGGCGTTCCGGCCGAGCCTGCGGGCCGCGGCGGCGGGCGGCGTACGGCTGCCGCTGCACGAGTGCCGGCCGCTGACGGAGTGGCAGGACCGGCCCGCGCCGCGGATCGGGCAGCAGGCGGGCGGCCCCGGCGGCTATCGGCCGACGAGTTGGCGTCCGGCCCGCAAGCGGCCCGCGTGCCCCTACCCCAATCCCGGGCGGTACGAAGACGGCAAGCGCCTCAGGCAGGGCATGCGGATCGCGTTCTCCGGGGACACCTCGATCGAGCGCGAGCTGCTGGAGGACCGCGCGACCGAGGCCGGACTGCATGTGGCCACGTCGATCTCCCGGCTGACCAGCCTGCTCGTCACCAACGACCCGGACTCGGGCACCTCCAAGGTGGTCAAGGCCCGCCAGTTCGGCACGCCGGTGGTGGACGAGGCGGCGTTCGGCCAGCTGCTGCGCGATGTCGAGCCGGCCGCGGGGCAGTGACCGTACGGACGGGTGATTGGCGGGCGACTCGCCCGGCACCGTCTGGCCCGCGCCGCACCGACGGCTCACCCTGTGGCGCATGGCGACATGTGAAGTTTGCGGCAATAACTACGGAATGACCTTCGAGGTGCACGCGCAGGGCGCGGTGCACGTCTTCGACTGCTTCTCCTGTGCGATCCACCGCATGGCACCCATCTGCGAGCACTGCCGGGTGCAGATCATCGGCCAGGGCGTCGAGGTCGAGGGGCAGTGGTTCTGCGGTGCCCACTGCGCCCGCGCGGAGGGAAAGGCGGGCATCGTGGACCGGGTCTGAAGCGGGCCCCCACGCGAGGACACCCCACGGCCGGGAGGTACGGTCGTGGGGTGTACCGCTTCCTTTTGTCCCGGCAGTGGGTGATCATCACGCTCGTCGCCCTCCTCCTGATCCCCACGATGATCAGGCTGGGCATCTGGCAGATGCACCGCTACGACGAGCGCACCGCCCGCAATCAGCTGGTGTCCGACGCACTCACCGCCGACCCCGTGCCGGTGGAGAAGCTGACCTCCCCGGGCCACACCGTCAGCACCGATCAGCGGTACCGGTCCGTGACCGCCGTGGGCCGCTTCGACACCGATCGGGAGGTCGTCGTCCGGCGGCGCGTCAACGGCGACGAGGAGGTCGGCTTCCTCGTCCTCACCCCCTTCGTCCTGACGGACGGCAAGGTGCTGCTGGTCAACCGCGGCTGGATCCCCGCCGACGCCCCCAGCCAGACCACGTTCCCCAAGGTCCCCGCGCCGCCCGCCGGGCAGCTCACCGTGACCGGGCGGCTGATGCCCGACGAGACGACCGCGGCGAGCGGCATCAAGAACCTCCAGGGACTGCCGGACCGGCAGGTCATGCTGATCAACAGCGAGCAGGAGGCGCGCCGCCTCGGCGAGCGGGTCCTCGGCGGCTATGTGGCGCAGACGGCGCCCGAGCCGAAGAACGGCACCCCCGAGCTGGTCGGCCGGCCCGGCAACGAGGACGCCGCGCTCAACTACGCCTACGCCATCCAGTGGTGGCTGTTCTCCGCGGGCGTACCGATCGGCTGGGTGGTCCTGGTCCGGCGGGAGATGCGCGACCGCAGGGAGGCCGCCGCCCAGGAGTCGACGGCGGAGACGGCGGAGTCGGACCAGCCCGCGGCGGTCTGAGCCACCGCCGAACACGCATCCGCACGGGAGCGTCCCGCCCCGCCCTGCGGCCGGGCCGCAGTCGGCCGAACATCGCGCCCCCGTGTCACCCGCCCGGCCCCCGCCCCGGTTGCCCTGCCGTGCTGCTGGGAACCCGCACCCCGTGCACCCCCGCATCGAGGACTACGCCGTCATCGGCGACGAACAGACCGCGGCCCTGGTCGGTATGGACGGCTCGGTCGACTGGCTGTGCCTTCCCCGCTTCGACTCCGGGGCCTGCTTCGCGCGCCTCCTGGGCGACGAGGGGAACGGCCACTGGCGCATCGCGCCCAAGGGCGCGGACGGGCAGTACTGCACCCGCCGCGCCTACCGCCCCGACACGCTCGTCCTGGACACCGAGTGGGAGACGGACGAGGGCGCGATCCGCGTCACCGACCTGATGCCGCAGCGGGACGCCGCCCCCGACGTCGTACGCGTCGTCGAGGGACTGCGCGGGCGGGTCACCGTCCGCAGCACACTGCGGCTGCGTTTCGACTACGGCTGGGTCGTCCCGTGGATGCGCCGGGTCGACGGCCACCGGGTGGCGGTCGCCGGGCCGGACGCGGTCTGGTTCCGCAGCGAGCCGGAGGTGCGCACCTGGGGCGAGGACTTCGGCACCCACGCGGAGTTCACGGTCGCCGCGGGCGAGTCGGTCGCGTTCGTACTGACCTGGCACCCCTCGCACCACGCGCGCCCGCCGCTCATCGACCCGTACGAGGCGCTGCGGGCCAGCGTCCAGGACTGGCAGGCGTGGTCGGCGCGCTGCCGTTACGACGGACCCCACCGGGACGCCGTGGTCCGCTCCCTCATCACCCTCAAGGCCCTCACCTACGAACCGACGGGCGGCATCGCCGCCGCGCTCACCACGTCCCTGCCCGAGGAGCCGGGCGGGGTCCGCAACTGGGACTACCGCTACTGCTGGCTGCGCGACTCCACCCTCACCCTCGGAGCCCTGCTGGCGGCCGGTTACGCGGAGGAGGCCGAGGCCTGGCGGAACTGGCTGCTGCGCGCCGTCGCGGGCGACCCCGCGGACCTTCAGATCATGTACGGGCTGGCGGGCGAGCGCCGGCTGCCCGAGTGCGAGCTGCCGTGGCTGTCCGGCTACGCGGACTCCCGTCCCGTACGCATCGGCAACGGCGCCGTGAACCAGCTTCAGCTGGACGTGTACGGCGAGGTGATGGACTCGCTGTCGCTGGCCCGTACCTCGGGCCTGTCGCCCAAGCCGCATATGTGGTCGCTGCAGAGCGCGCTGATCAACTGGCTGTGCGAGAACTGGCGGCAGCCCGACGAGGGGCTGTGGGAGGTGCGCGGCGGCCGTCGTCAGTTCGTCCACTCCAAGGTGATGGTGTGGGTGGCCGCCGACCGCGCCGTCCGCGCGGTCGAGCGGTACCCACGGCTCAGCGGTGACGTGGCGAGATGGCGGGCGCTGCGCGACGAGGTGCACCGCGAGGTGTGCGAGAAGGGCTACGACCCCGAGCGCAACACCTTCACCCAGTTCTATGGCTCGCGCGAACTGGACGCCTCCCTGCTGCTCATCCCGCGCGTCGGCTTCCTCCCACCCGACGACCCGCGGGTGGTCGGCACCGTCGACGCCGTCCGCGAGGAACTCGGGTACCGCGGTCTGCTGCGCCGCTACAGCACCGCCGGGCGGGCCGTCGACGGCCTGCCCGGCGACGAGGGCACCTTCCTGGCGTGCTCCTTCTGGCTGGCGGACGCTCTGCACATGACGGGCCGGACCCAGGAGGCGCGGGAGCTGTTCGACCGGCTGGTGGCCCTGGCCAACGACGTGGGGCTGCTGGCCGAGGAGTACGACCCGAAGGCCGGCCGCCATCTCGGGAACTATCCGCAGGCGTTCAGCCACATCGGCCTCGTCAGCACCGCCCTCATGCTGTACGGGGGCGAGCAGGCAGGATAGGGGCCATGGATCTTGGACTGAAGGACCGGGTGTACATCGTCACCGGGGCCACCCGCGGCCTCGGCAACGCAGTCGCGCGCGAGCTGGTCGCGGACGGCGCGAAGGTGGTCGTCACCGGGCGGGACGAGGAGCGTACCGCCGAGGCGGCGAAGGCGCTGGGGCAAGGCGCGATCGGGGTGGCCGTCGACAACGCCGATCCCGAGGCGCCCGCGCGGCTGATCGCGGCCGCGCGTGAGGCCTTCGGCCGCTTCGACGGGGTGCTGGTGAGCGTGGGCGGGCCGCCGCCCGGGTTCGCCGCGGACACCACGGACGAGCAGTGGCAGATGGCGTTCGAGTCGGTGTTCCTGGGCGCGGTGCGGCTGGCACGGGCGGCCGCCGCCGAACTGGAGGCCGGGGGTGTCATCGGGTTCGTGCTGTCCGGGTCGGTGCACGAGCCCATTCCCGGGCTGACGATCTCGAACGGGCTGCGGCCGGGGCTGGCCGGGTTCGCCAAGTCGCTCTCCGACGAGCTGGGGCCGCGTGGGATCCGCGTGGTGGGGCTGCTGCCGGCCCGGATCGACACGGACCGCGTGCGCGAGCTGGACGGGCTGTCGGCCGATCCGGAGGCGACCCGGGCCGCGCACGAGTCCCGGATCCCGCTGCGGCGGTACGGGGCGCCGGAGGAGTTCGGTCGGGTGGCGGCCTTCCTGCTGTCGCCGGCCGCGTCCTACCTGACCGGCATCATGGTTCCGGTGGACGGCGGGATGCGGCACGGGTTCTGAGGCCCGTCCCTCCGGGTCGTCAACTCACCCGTTCCGCCTTGTGCTTGGCCGTCCTCAGGCGGACCTCCGCGGGCAGCGACTCCAGCGCCGCCGAATCGCGCGCGTGCGCCAGGGACTCGTTCGTCAGATGGTCCAGGGCCACGGCCGGGTCCACGTGCGGTTCGAGCAGGAGCCGTACGTGGGCCTCCGGGGCGTCCCTGCGGCCCGTGAGGTGGGCGTGGCTGTGGGACACGCCGTCCAGGCGGGCCGCGTCGTCGGCCAGGACGCCCTCCAGGGCCCGGCCGCGCAGCAGGGCGCCCGCGCCGTCGCCGGTGTCGACGAGGACCTCGCCGAGCCGGCGGCGGCGCAGGACCGCGACCAGCCACCACAGGGCGAGCAGGACCAGCACCGTCAGCACGGCGATGACGGTCGGCCACCACCAGCCCTCGTGCCGCCACCGGGTGCGCTCGGCGGTGCTGAGCAGAACGTCGTGCCTGCCGTCGTGGAGCCACCAGGCGGGAGGGTCCGCGCCCAGGCCGACGGCGAGCACGGCGCCGCCGACGGCCAGCAGGACGAGGCCCACGAGTCCCAGGGCCACGCGGTTGACGGTCCTGAGCATCGTCCTCATCCCTTCCGTCCGGGCCGGCGCACCCGCACGGACAGCGCCGGCGGCCGGGCCAGGCCCAGGCCACGGACGGCGTCGCCGAGCACCGCGTCCAGGTCGGTGCGTACGTCGTCCAGGTCACGGAAGTGGGAGACCGCGCGCACATCGGCCCGGCGGCGCCCGGCCCGGACGTGGACCGACTGCACACCGGCGACCTCCATGGCCCGGTCGCGCAGCACCAGTCCTGCGGCATCCCGGTGAAGTGCCGCGCGGACGTCGGGGTGGGGCCGCCGCATCGGCAGGACGGCGCGCAGGCCCGGCGTGACGGCGAGGAGGATCAGCCACAGGCCGAGGGCCGCGGCGACGCCCGCGCCGACGAGGACCCAGACGTCGTCCAGCGGCCGTTCGGCGAGCTGCCGCGCCAGCTCCCGGCGTACCCGCAGAACCGGCCGGTCGGCGCGCACCGCGGCGATGTCGTACAGCAGGACGCCCGCGAGGGCGGCGAGCAGCAGCGCGACGACGGCCGCCGGGACCCGGCGGGCCGACCAGAAGCGTCCGCTGCCCGGCGCGGGGGCGGGTTCGGGTGGTGCGGGTACGTCGTCCTCGGCCGTCTTCTCGAGAACCGGCAGTCTTCGTGTGGTGCCCTCGGAGCCCAGGGGCTCGCTCATGGCGTCCTCCCGTGTGCCACGCCGTGTTCCGCCGTCAGATGCAGGCGTTCGACCTGGACGGCGACTTCCGGCACCTCCATTCCCACCAACGCGCCTACCCGCTCGGTGACGTGACGACGCACCGCATGGCAGCGCGGACCGATGGCGGTCGGGTAGCCGAGTTCGAGGTGGACGCGGATGTGAGCGGCGTCGTGGTGGACGACCACGGTGGCGTGCGGGCGGGCGGCGTCGGACGGCAACGGTCCCACCGCCTCGCGCGCGGCCTGCGCGGCGATCTTCGCCACGACCCGGTCGGCGATCCGGGTGGCGCCCCGCTCTCCCGGCGGGACCGTGGCCGGGCGGGTGCCGGGCGTGCCGGTCCCCTCGCTCGCCGGCGTCACCGACCTCACCGGCGCCGGTCGTCGCGCGTGCGGAAGAAGTCGCCGAGTTCCAGGTCCCCTTCGATGAACCGTCCGACGACGAACCCGACGGCGCCCAGCGCCGCCACCAGCAGGAAGGCCCCGAACCCGCCGAAGTATCCGGCGAAGCCCAGCGCCATGCCGGCGATCATGCCCACCACGGCCATGTTCACGGTGCACTCCCCTCAGCGGCCCGGTCACCCGATGGCCGGCATGTCACTGGAGCCGGGACTCCGGCTCCTCGTCCTCGTCCTCGGGCAGCTTGACGTCGCTCACCGCGATGTTGACCTCCACCACCTCGAGGCCGGTCATCCGCTCGACGGCGGCGACGACGTTCTCGCGCACGTCCCGGGATACCTCGGTGATGGACACGCCGTAGTCGACCACGATCTCCAGGTCGAGCGCGGTCTGCACCTCGCCGACCTCGGCCTTGACGCCGCGGGTGACGGACTTCGTGCCGCCGGGCACGCGGTCGCGCACGGCTCCGAAGGTGCGGCTCATGCCGCTGCCCATCGCGTGCACGCCGACCACGTCGCGGGCCGCCAGTCCGGCGATCTTCTCCACGACGCCGTCGGCGATGGTGGTGCGTCCGCGGGACGCCGGGTCCCCGCCGCCGCGCCTGGTCGCCTTCCGCGTCGACACCGTCTCCGTGCCGTCGTCCGGGAGTTGCGTCCTGCTCTGTCCCGTCGTCTCACTCATCGCCGTACGTCCTTTTCGGTCGTCGTCCTTATGCCACCGTAAGCGCGGTGAGCCGACCGCGCTCCAGGGATGCGGCAGGCTGGAGGAATGACGGCGGACAAATGGACGCGCGCGGTGCGCGAACAGCTCGGAATGGGCCGGCTGCTCCCCCTGGGTGAGCCGCGGGACGGTGCGTGGATCACGGAGGAGGCGGCGGAGGCGGTGCTGCGCGGGGCGGCACGGGAGCTGCCCGGCGTGCGCCTGGGCGTGCTGCGGATCGCGATGGCGGACCCTGAGCGGACGTACGAGCCGGTGGTTCCGGCGCCGCCGAGCGCACTGCCGCCGGGGCCCTTGCGGGTGACGGCGGACTTCACTGCGGCGGCCTCCGAACCGCTGCCCACGACCGCGTCCCGGCTGCGTACGGCGCTGGCGCTGGCGGCGACGGAGCGGATCGGGCTGGTGGTGGCCGAGGTGGACCTGCGGGTGACGGCGCTGCTCGACGAGGAGGAGGAGCGGCCCGAGCCGGAGTCCGGGCGGCCGCCCCGGCCGGCCGGGGCGGCGCGGGAGGGCGACGAGGCGCGGGTCGCCGAGGCCGCGCTCGCGGTGCCCGGGGTCTCCGCGCTGACGGACGTGCTCGGGCGGGCGGTGCGCCTGGAGGATCGGCAGGACGGGACGGCCACCCTGCCGCGGCGGCACGCGCGCGTGGAGATCGCGGTGCGCGCGGACCACCGGGCGCTGGAGGTGGCCCGGGAGGTCCGCTCGGCGGTGTCGGACGCGCTGACGGATCAGCCGACGGTGGCGGTGCTGGTGACGGCGGCGGGCTGAGCGCCCGCCGCGCGTGCCGGACCCGCCGTCGTCACCGTACTCACTCTCCGAGGCCGGCCAGGTCCCGCAGGCGGCGGGCCTGGGAGGCGCGCTCGGCCGCCCGCTGCTCGTCGTACGTCCTGTCGCCGGCGCCGCGCAGCAGCGTCTTCGTCTCGACGACGGCGTCGCGTGGCGCGGCCAGGATCGGCGCGGCCAGCTCTCGGACCGTGGCGTCCAGTTCGGCGACGGGCACGGCGACGTTGGCGAGGCCGGTGGCGACCGCCTCCTGCGCGTGGACGAAGCGGCCGGTCAGGCAGATCTCGACGGCACGGCCGTATCCCACGAGGGAGACGAGGGGGTGTGTGCCGGTGAGGTCCGGTACCAGGCCGAGGCCGGTCTCGCGCATGGCGAACTGCACGTCGTCGGCGACGACGCGCAGGTCACAGGCGAGGGCCAGTTGGAAGCCCGCGCCGATGGCGTGGCCCTGGACGGCGGCGATCGACACGAGGTCGTTGCGCCGCCACCAGGTGAAGCCCTCCTGGAACTCGGCGATGGCGGCGTCGAGTTCGGCGTCGCCACTGCGCGCGAGATCGATGAAGGACGGCTCGCCCTCGATCCCCTCGGGCAGGAACATCTGCCGGTCGAGGCCGGCGGAGAAGGACTTGCCCTCGCCGCGCAGCACGACCACACGGACGGAGCCCGGCAGCTGCCGGCCAGCTTCGGCCAGCGCGCGCCACATCGCAGGGCTCTGCGCGTTGCGCTTGGCCGGATTGGTCAGCGTCACCGTGGCGAGTGCGTCGTCGACGGTGAGCCGTACGCCGTCCTTGTCGAGCAGGGGAACGAGTTCCTGGTCGGGCGTGGCCATGGGGCGCCTCCGATGGGTGCGGTCAGCTAGCGGTCAGCTAAGTGACTGCACAGTAACCACCCGGCCGATCGGAAGACCGACCGGGTGGTCACCATCGAAGCCGATGGGCCGCCCGAGGTCAGGACGAGGCGGCCTTCTTGCCGCGGGTCGCTCCGCCACGCCCACGAAGCGTGACGCCCGACTCGCTGAGCATCCGGTGCACAAAGCCATACGAGCGGCCGGTCTCCTCGGCCAATGCCCGGATGCTCGCACCGGAGTCGTACTTCTTCTTCAGGTCTGCCGCGAGCTTGTCGCGCGCGGCGCCGGTTACCCGGCTGCCCTTCTTCAGAGTCTCGGCCACCCGTGCCTCCTCATGGGAAGTGCGCTCTGGTCCCCTCATGATCACCCCTCCGGGGCCTGATGGCCACCCATTCGGCAAGGTCCGTGCGACAGGGTTTTGACGACAGGAGCGCACCTCCATAAACGGAACCCGTTATTCCAGCGATGGACGTTCGTACGGCCGAACGGGTTCTTCGGCGAAGTGCCAGGTCAGGGACGCACGACGGCCGACCCCTGTCGGAAAAGGGGTCGGCCGCGAAATCGATGTAGGACACACCTCGATACGAGGAGATCTCACACAGATGATGGATCACCGGTAGGCCGAATGATCCATACGCCGTGGATCACTCATCCGATCAAGCCGGTTCGATCAAGCCAGGGCGACGAGGTCCGCGTAGTCGGAGCCCCACAGGTCCTCGACGCCGTCGGGCAGCAGGATGATCCGCTCGGGCTGGAGCGCGTGCACGGCGCCCTCGTCGTGGGTGACGAGGACGACCGCGCCCTTGTAGGTGCGCAGCGCGCCGAGGATCTCCTCACGGCTGGCCGGGTCGAGGTTGTTCGTGGGCTCGTCGAGCAGCAGCACGTTGGCCGAGGAGACCACGAGGGTGGCCAGCGCCAGCCGGGTCTTCTCGCCACCGGACAGGACACCGGCCGGCTTGTCGACGTCGTCGCCGGAGAACAGGAACGAGCCGAGCACCTTGCGGACCTCGACGAGGTCCAGGTCGGGGGCCGCGGAGCGCATGTTCTCCAGGACCGAGCGCTCCGGGTCGAGGGTCTCGTGCTCCTGGGCGTAGTAGCCGAGCTTGAGGCCGTGGCCGGGGCGCACCTCGCCCGTGTCGGGCGTCTCCACGCCGCCGAGCAGGCGCAGCAGAGTGGTCTTGCCGGCGCCGTTGAGGCCGAGGATGACGACGCGGGAGCCCTTGTCGATGGCCAGGTCGACGTCGGTGAAGATCTCCAGCGAGCCGTACGACTTCGACAGGCCCTCGGCCATCAGCGGCGTCTTGCCGCAGGGCGCGGGCTCCGGGAAGCGGAGCTTGGCGACCTTGTCGGAGGCCCGCACCGCCTCGAGCCCGGCGAGCAGCCGGTCGGCCCGCTTGGCCATGTTCTGCGCGGCGACCGTCTTGGTGGCCTTGGCGCGCATCTTGTCGGCCTGCGAGTGCAGCGCGGCGGCCTTCTTCTCGGCGTTCTGCCGCTCGCGCTTGCGGCGCTTCTCGTCGGCCTCGCGCTGCTGCTGGTAGAGCTTCCAGCCCATGTTGTAGACGTCGATCTGGGAGCGGTTGGCGTCCAGGTAGAACACCTTGTTGACGACCGTCTCGACCAGCTCGACGTCGTGGGAGATGACGATGAAGCCACCGCGGTAGGTCTTGAGGTAGTCCCGCAGCCAGGCGATCGAGTCGGCGTCCAGGTGGTTCGTCGGCTCGTCGAGGAGCAGGGTGTCCGCGTCGGAGAACAGGATGCGGGCCAGCTCGACCCGGCGGCGCTGACCGCCGGAGAGCGTGTGCAGGGGCTGGCCGAGCACCCGGTCGGGCAGGTTGAGCGCGGCGGCGATGGTGGAGGCCTCGGCCTCGGCGGAGTACCCGCCCTTGGTGAGGAACTCCGTCTCCTGGCGCTCGTACTGCCTGAGGGCCTTCTCGCGGGTGGAGCCCGAGCCGTTGGCGATGCGCTGCTCGTTGTCGCGCATCTTGCGGATCAGTACGTCGAGACCGCGGGCGGAGAGGATGCGGTCGCGGGCGAGGACGTCGAGGTCTCCGGTGCGGGGGTCCTGCGGGAGGTAGCCGACCTCTCCGGAACGGGTGACCTGGCCCGCGGCGGGGATGCCCTCACCGGCGAGGACCTTGGTCAGCGTGGTCTTGCCGGCGCCGTTGCGCCCGACCAGGCCGATGCGGTCGCCCTTGGCGATGCGGAAGGAGGCGTTCTCGATGAGGATGCGGGCACCGGCGCGCAGCTCGATGCCGGAGGCGGAGATCACGGACAGACTCCAGAGCGGGTGGGGGCGGGATGGGCGGCTGAGGACGTTCCCGCCGTCTAATGCGCGAGGAGAATGGCCATGGGGCCATTCTACCGGGGCCGTGCAAGCACTTTTTCTGCGTGCGGGTGTTCGATCTTCGCGGGGCGCTGCGCGCGGGGAGCGGGGCCGTGGCGCGGTGCGGCAGGTTCCGCCGGCCTCGCGTCCCGGTCGCGCGGTGCCGCGTACCGGGGGCATTGTCGGTGGTCGCTGCCAGACTGGGCCGTGAGTGACATTTCCGGCAGGAATCGCGCTGGGATCACAAGGGAGTGATCGGCATGGCAGGCACGAGCGGCGGACGCCCCAGCATCTACCCGACGGTGTTGTACCGGGACGCGAAGGCGGCGATCCGGCAGCTGACGGAGGTTTTCGGCTTCTCCGAGCTGTCGGTGTTCGAGGGCGAGGACGGCTCGGTGCTGCACGCCGAGCTGGTACAGGGCAACGGCGCGGTGATGCTCGGTTCGAAGGGCCGCGGCGGTCTCTTCGACGCGGCGATGAAGGACGCCGGCCCGGCCGGGGTGTACGTCGTCGTGGACGACGTCGACGCCCACCACCGGCGGGCCGTGGAGCACGGCGCGGAGATCCTGATGCCCCCGACGGACCAGGAGTACGGCTCGCGGGACTACCTGGCCCGTGACGTCGAGGGCAACATCTGGAGCTTCGGCACGTACGCGCCCGAGATACAGGGCTGACACCGGCGCCGGGTTCAGCCCCCGGTGTGGACCTGGAAGGCGGCCCGGCGGACGGCCTTGGCCAGCGCCGGGTCGGGGTGCGCGGCAGCGAGGGCCACCAGGACCTGCACGGTGCGCGGGTGCCCGACGGAGCGGACCTCGGCGAGCAGCGCGGGCACGGTCGGCTGGAGCGCGGACTCCAGGTGCCGTACCAGCATCGGCGCCTCGCCGTGGTCGGCGACGGCCGCGGCGGTGTCGACCCACAGCCAGGTGGCCTCCTCGCGGGTGAGCACCTCGTGGGCGTCCTCGGGGTCCACCCCGTCGTGCTCGGCCAGCCACAGCAGGGCGTACGGCCGCAGGGCGGGCTCCTCCACGACGGCGCGGACGTCGGGCTCGGCGGGGGCGCCGACGACGCGCAGGGCCTCGAAGGCGAGGCCTCGCAGCAGGGCGTCCTCGCCGCGGGCGGCGGCGAGCAGGTCGCCGACGGCACTGCCGACGGGGCGGGCGGCGAGCCAGGCGCGGTACTCGGCGCGGGCGGCGTTCGGGCGGAGCTGGGCGCAGCCGCGGAGCATCTCCTCGGCGGCGACCTCGATGTTGCCGGCGGGGCTCTGCGCGGCGACGCAGATCTGCTCCAGCTTGACCCAGACCGCCCAGCTGCCGAGCGGTGTGAGAGTGGCGTGGCCGTCGCCGCAGGTGAGGGCACCCACGGAGGCGAGGGCGTGCAGGGCCCAGTCGAGGAGGGGGGCGAGTTCGGCTGCGCGGGCGGGCTCCGCCGGGTCGGCGTCGGCGGAGGGGCCGGACGGCCTGGGGCTCGCGGTGTCGGCGTCCTCGGGGCCGTAGGAGACCTCGCAGCGTTCGGTGCGCAGTTCGGTGACGCGCTGGCGCAGCAGGTCGAGAAGCTGCTCCACGGGGACCGGGCCGGCGGACAGCTGGAGGAAGGAGAGCACCTGCGGCATGGCCGAGACGACCTCGGCGACGGCGCCGGGCTCCTGGTCGGCGGGTTCCGGGGTGGCCAGCGACCAGGCGTCGAAGAGAGCGACCCAGCCGCGCAGGACGGCGCTGTCGTCACGGTTCCAGGCGCGCAACCGCCAGCCGGGGCGGGCGCTGTCTCCGTGCACCTCGACGAGGCCGGCGAGGCGGGCGGTGTCCCAGTCGGCGCGGACCTGAGCCGTGGTCAGACCCAGATCCGACGCGGCGCGTTCGGCCGTCGTCGCGGAGAGGGTGGCCTTGCCGTCGTCGGTGGCGGCGTCCCGGCCGGGGCCGAGGGCGTTGTCCGCCCAGCGGGCGACACGGGCCGCGGACGCCAGACCGGAGCGCGCCATTCTGGCCAGCTCCGCCGGGGCGGGGGTGCCCTCCGGCGGGCGGGGTACGGGGCGGCGGGGGCGCCGCTGGTTCACAGCTGAGGGGGCGGCGGCCAGGGGTCGTGGGCGGACGAGTCGAAGCCTGGAGTCGCGCGGGATACGGGACGTCACGGGTGCAGTCTTCCGGTTGACGGTCGGAAAACCCAAACGGAATGTCACGGCGGGCTACGGGACTGGCCAACGCACGGGGTTGGGGGAGGGGTGAGGGGGTGTGTTCAGGCCAGCGGTACAGCCTTAAACGGAACCTCAGGCACCGCTCCGGGCACGGTACGGGCGCGGTTCTCGCTCCGGTGTCTCACATCAATGGGGTGAGGAAGCGGCGCAGGGCTTCCTCGTACGCGGCCGGGTCGGGGTTCCACATGGCGGCGTGCGGAGCGTGCGGGACGGGGTGGAGCGTGACCAGACCGGGGCGGCGGGCGGCGAAGCGGCGGGAGACCGCCCAGGGGGCCACCCTGTCGTCCGGGCCGTGGAAGACCAGGGTCGGTACGGCCGGCCAGGCCGGGTCGGCCGTACCGTCGGAGAGGCCGGCGTTCAGGCCGGCGCGTCCCTGGGCGGCGCGGACGGCCAGCGGCAGCAGCGCGCCCGGGGTGTGCCGGGCGGAGGCGAGGGCCCGCAGGGTCGCCTGCCAGTCCAGGACCGGGGAGTCCAGCACCAGTCCGGACACGAGGTCGCGCAGCCCCGAGCGGGCGGCGGCGCGCAGCGCCATGGTGGCGCCGGTGGACCAGCCGAGCAGGACGATGCGCTCGGCGCCGTAGCGGACGGCGTACCGCATCGCCGCGTCCAGGTCGCGCCACTCGGACTCGCCGAGGTGGTTGAGGCCGTCCGGGGAGCGGGGCGCGCCCAGGTCGCCGCGGTAGGCGAGGGCGAGGACCGGGAAGCGGCGGCGGTGCAGGAAGCCGGTCAGGTTCAGGGCGTGCTCGCGGGTGGTGCCCAGGCCGTGCACGGCGATCACCCAGGTGCGGCGGGCGCCGGGGACGAACCACGCGGGCAGCGGGCCCAGCTCGCCGGGGACGTCGACGTCGGCGTGGTCGAGGCCGAGCGCGGTGTCCGGGTTGCCGACGTACAGGTTCGGGGTGAGCCACACCGTGTCGCCGGCGCTCAGGGTGCCGTGGGTGACGCGCTCCAGGCGGCGTACGACGGTGTCGGCGGAGTGCGGGGCGGTGGCCAGGACGGGGCCGACGACCGCGTGGGAGCCGTCGCCCGCGAGGCCGTAGGTGCCGGGGCGCAGGGCGGCGAGGTCGCGGGTGAGGGTGACCTGGCCGGCGGCTGTGCCGTGCACGGTGAGCCGGGGTTCGGTGGGCAGGGGGCGGCCGGGTGACGCCTTCAGCGCCGCGTCGCTGGCCAGGCGGCCCGCGGCCACGCTCGCCGCGCCGGCGGCGAGGGCTGCGGCTGCGGCTGCGGCTGCGGTGACTGCGGTTGCGGTGACTGTGCGCACTCGTCCAGTGTCCTGGCCGATCCTCTTCGCGGCCAGTGGTGGGGGTTCAGGGCGTCATGGGCGGGTGCGGGTCCTCGGATCCCGGAGACCTCGCCTCACGTCTTCTGGCCGTAGCCGCTCAGCTTCTCCCCCGCCTCCCTCACCTGCCCCTCCGTCAGCAGGTTCGGGGTGTGGCCCGGGACGGACGCCGCTGTCAGCCACAGGTGGCACATCCATTCCAGCTGGGCTGTGCGGTCGTAGGCCTCGTCGAGGGTGGTGCCGTAGGTGAGGGTGCCGTGGTTCTGGAGGAGGCAGGCGGTGCGGTCGGTGAGGGCGTGGAGGAGGTTGCCGGCCAGTTCCTCGGTGCCGTAGGTCGCGTAGGGGGCGACGCGGACGGGGCCGCCGAGGGCGCCCGTCATGTAGTGGACGGGCGGGAGTTCGCTCACCAGGGTCGAGACGGCGGTGGCGTGCACGGCGTGGGTGTGGACGACGGCGCGGGCGTCGGTGGTGCGGTGGACGGCGAGGTGCATGGGCAGTTCGCTGGTCGGGGTGAGGGTGCCGAGGACCTGTCGGCCGTCGAGGTCGACGCCGGTGACGTCGTCGGGGGTGAGGCGGTCGTAGGGGACGCCCGAGGGGGTGACCAGGACGAGGTCCCCGACGCGGACCGAGACGTTGCCCGAGGTGCCGACGACGAGGCGGTCGGCGACGGTGCGGCGGGCCGTGGCCACGAGCTGTTCCCAAACCCGTGCGACCTCTCCTGCTTGCAGGTCGTGGGTGCCGTCGTCGGTGTCGCGTCGCTGGTCGGTCATGCCGTGATCCTGCCACGTGACCAATGTCTCTTTCACTGCTCTTCGGGGCCCTGGAGAAGTACCCCCGGAACTCCGGCCCGTGCGGCGTCTGGGGCGTCGAGGCGGAGCGGAACGAGTCCCGCCGATTGTGGACACCGTGATGCCCTGCCCAGTTCACCTTCCGTTCACTCAGGTTCCCTACGTTCATCCAGCCAATGACCTCGAACGATTGCCTGGGTAAATGGAAAGCTTCTCGCTGATCCTCGCGATTGTGGTAATAACCGCTCTCGCGTTCGATTTCACGAACGGTTTCCACGACACCGCCAACGCGATGGCCACCACCATCTCGACCGGTGCGCTCAAGCCCAAGGTCGCGGTGGCCATGTCCGCCGTGCTGAACCTTGTAGGCGCCTTCCTCTCCGTGGAGGTCGCGAACACGATCTCCAAGGGTCTCGTCGACGAGACCGGCATCCGTCCCGAGGTCATCTTCGCCGCGCTGGTCGGCGCGATCCTCTGGAATCTGGCGACCTGGCTGGTCGGGCTGCCGTCCAGCTCCTCGCACGCCCTGATGGGCGGCCTGATCGGCGCCACCATCGCCTCCGCCGGTGTCGGCGCGGTCCACGGTGACGTGCTGGTCACCAAGGTCCTGATCCCGGCGATCGCCGCACCGATCGTGGCGGGCCTCGCCGCGATGCTCGCGACCCGGCTGTCGTACACGCTGGGCAAGAAGGCCGACGGCAAGGCCGCCGCGAAGGGCTACCGCACCGGCCAGATCGCCTCCGCGGGCCTGGTCTCGCTGGCCCACGGCACCAACGACGCGCAGAAGACGATGGGCATCATCACCCTCGCCCTGGTCGCCGGCGGCGCCGTCGCCCCCGACTCCGACCCGCCGATGTGGGTCATCCTGTCCGCGGGTGTGGCCATCGCGCTCGGCACCTACCTCGGCGGCTGGCGCATCATCCGCACGATGGGCAAGGGCCTGACCGACCTCCAGCCGCAGCAGGGCTTCGCCGCCCAGACCAGCGCGGCCACCGTCATCCTGGCCTCCTCCCACCTCGGCTTCTCGCTCTCCACCACGCACTCGGTCTCCGGATCGGTGATGGGCGCCGGCCTGGGCCGCAAGGGCGGGGTCGTCCGCTGGTCGACCGCCACCCGGATGTTCGTGGCCTGGGGCCTGACGCTGCCGGCCGCGGCCCTGGTCGCCGCCCTCGCCGAGTACGTGACCGGCTTCGGCGACTGGGGCACGGCGCTCGTCGCGGTGTTCCTCGTCGCCTCCAGCGCCGCGATCTGGAAGCTCTCGCGCCGCGAGATCATCGACCACACCAACGTCATCGACGTGCCCGAGGAGCCGGCCGGCGTGGTGACCACCGCGATCGCCGCCGTGACCCCGCCCCCGGCGGGCACGGTCACCGAGGACCTGACGGCCACCATCCCCGCCCGCGTGGCGGAGTCGGCCCCGCCGGCCACCACCAGCGTCTGAGTCCCGCCCCCACCGGTACGAAGGAAGAAGCAGCATGAAGATCGACTGGGCGGCTCTCGGCTCCGTCTTCGGCGTCAGCCTCCTCATCACCGTGGCCCTCGTGGCCCTGTTCACTCTCGGCATCATGGGCCTCTCCCGCCGCGAGCGGGCCGCGGCCCAGGGTGACTCCGCCACCCTGGCGGTCACCGGCGCGTACGCGTGCTTCGCGGCGTGCGCGGCGGCGGTGGCGTACGGGATCTCGCTGATCGTCGCCTGACGGACGGACGGCGCACGCGCGCGTGGGGCGCGGGACGGATCACCGTCCCGCGCCCCACGCGTGCGTGACGGCCGTGACCGGAGGTGTGTGGGGTTCTGCACACTGTCCCGCCGCAGGTCAACAGCGAGTTGACGGCCGTTCCGGGCACGTGGTGGACTGCCGGGGCCATGTACGGCGACAGAAGAGGAAGCCGGTGTGAATCCGGCGCGGTCCCGCCACTGTCACCGGGGTAGACACCCCCGGGAGCCAGGAACTCTCGTCGCCGGTCTCGTCGAACCAGGGCGTGGACACCCTGAGTGAGGACATATCGCCATGCTCGGCTGCCGTTCGAGGTTCAGCACCAGGTCGTTGCCCGACCCGTCGGCCGGCTGAGCCGGTGGGTGCCGATCGCCGCTACGCGTACGGTGCCGCCGCCGGCCTCCTGGGGGACCTGCTCCTCGGCGATCCACGCCGGGGACATCCGGTCGCCGTGTTCGGGCGGGCCGCGGCCGCCGCGGAGCGGGTGCTGTGGCGGGACCACCGCGGGTGGGGCGCCCTGCACACCGCCGTGTGCGCCGGTGGCGCCGTGGCCCTCGGGGCCGCCGCCACACGTGCCGTACGACGCTCCCCCGCCGCCTCCGTCGCGTTGACCGGCGCCGCCGCCTGGGCCGTCGTCGGCGGCACCTCGCTGGTGCGGGAGGCCCGGACCATCGGGCGGGCCCTGGAAGCGGGGGACGTCGAGGGCGCGCGGGCGCGGCTGCCGCATCTGTGCGGGCGGGACCCGCAGTCCCTGGACGCCGACGGGATCGCCCGCGCGGTCGTCGAGTCCGTCGCCGAGAACACCTCCGACGCGGTCGTGGGCGCCCTCGTGTGGGGGGCCGTCGGCGGAGTGCCGGGACTGCTCGGGTTCCGGGCCGTCAACACCCTGGACGCCATGGTCGGCCACCGGTCGCCGCGCCACCGCCGGTTCGGATGGGCCTCGGCCCGGCTGGACGACGTCGCCGGATGGCCGGGCGCGCGGCTGACCGCCGTACTCGCCGCCGTCGGCGGGGACGATCCGCGGGGTGCGGTGCGGGCCTGGCGGGCCGACGCGCGCCGGCATCCCAGCCCCAACGCCGGTCCCGTGGAGGCGTCGTTCGCCGGTGCCCTCGGGGTGCGCCTCGGCGGGACGCTGTCGTACGGCGGGCGGGTCGAGCACCGGCCCGTGCTGAACGGGGAGCGGGGGCGGCCCGTGGTGCCCCGGGACATCGAACGTGCCGCGCGGCTCTCCCGCCGGGTCGGCCTGCTCGCGCTCGGCGTCACCGTCGCCGCGCGCGTCATCACCGCGCGCGTCGTCGCCGCGGGAGCGAAGGGGCGTACGTCATGAGCGGGGGTCTCCTCGTCGCCGGCACCACCTCCGACGCGGGCAAGAGCGTCGTCACGGCCGGGATCTGCCGGTGGCTGGTGCGGCAGGGGGTCAAGGTCGCGCCCTTCAAGGCGCAGAACATGTCCCTCAATTCGTTCGTGACCCGCGAGGGTGCCGAGATCGGGCGGGCGCAGGCCATGCAGGCGCAGGCCTGCCGGGTCGAGCCGACCGCACTGATGAATCCCGTGCTGCTCAAGCCCGGCGGTGAGCGGAGCAGCCAGGTGGTGCTGCTCGGGAAGCCGGTCGGTGAGATGAGCGCGCGCGGCTATCACGGGGGGCGGCAGCAGAAACTCCTGGGAACCGTTCTCGACTGTCTGGCCGAGTTGCGGGGCACGTATGACGCGGTGATCTGTGAGGGGGCGGGCAGTCCCGCCGAGATCAATCTGCGGCGGACCGACATCGTGAACATGGGCATCGCGCGGGGGGCACGGCTGCCGGTGCTGGTGGTCGGTGACATCGACCGGGGCGGGGTCTTCGCCTCGTTCTTCGGGACCGTCGCGCTGCTCTCCCCGGAGGACCAGGAGCTGGTCGCCGGGTTCCTCGTGAACAAGTTCCGCGGTGACGTCTCGCTGCTGGAGCCGGGCCTGGACATGCTGCACGGGCTGACCGGGCGGCGGACGTACGGGGTGCTGCCGTTCCGGCACGGGCTGGGGATCGACGAGGAGGACGGGCTGCGGGTGTCGCTGCGCGGGACCGTCCGGGAGTCGAACGTCTCCCCGCCCGTCGGTGAGGACGTGCTGCGGGTCGCCGTGTGCGCGGTCCCGCTCATGTCCAACTTCACCGACGTGGACGCGCTGGCCGCCGAACCGGGCGTCGTGGTGCGGTTCGTGGACCGGCCGGAGGAGCTGGCCGACGCCGACCTCGTGGTGATCCCCGGGACGCGGGGGACGGTCCGGGCGTTGGAGTGGCTGCGGGAGCGGGGGCTCGCGGAGGCCATCGGGCGCAGAGCCGCCGAAGGCCGGCCCGTCCTCGGCATCTGCGGCGGCTTCCAGGTCCTCGGTGAGCACATCGAGGACGAGGTCGAGAGCCGGCGAGGCCATGTCGACGGACTCGGGGTGCTGCCGGTCCGCGTGCGGTTCGCCCGCGAGAAGACGCTCACCCGGCCGGTGGGGGAAGCCCTCGGCGAGCCGGTCGAGGGGTACGAGATCCATCACGGGGTCGCCGAGGTCAGTGGCGGTGAAGCGTTCATCTCCGATGACCGGGGACACCGCCTGGACGGCTGCCGGGTCGGACAGACCTGGGGCACCCACTGGCACGGCTCACTGGAGTCGGACGGTTTCCGCCGGGCGTTCCTGCGGGAGGTGGCGGCCGCCGCGGGCCGCCGTTTCGTGCCGGCCGCCGACACCTCGTTCGCCGCGCTGCGCGAGGAGCAGCTCGACCGGCTCGGCGACCTCATCGAACAGCACGCGGACACGGACGCGCTGTGGCGGCTCATCGAGTCGGGCGCGCCGCAAGGACTGCCTTTCATTCCACCGGGAGCGCCCGCATGAGCACAGTGTTGTTGTTGTCGACCGCCGACACCGATCTGCTGGCGGCACGGGCCGCCACCGGCGCCTCGTACCGGATCGGCAATCCGACCCGCGTGGACGTCGCGGAGGAGCTCCCGGCCCTGATCGAGGGCTCGGACATCGCCGTCGTACGGCTGCTCGGCGGGAAGCGGGCCTGGGAGGACGGGCTCGCCGCGCTCAGGGCGTCGGGCATCCCCACGGTGCTGCTGGGCGGGGAGGCGGTGCCCGACGCGGAGTTGATGGCCGAGTCGTCCGTGCCCGCGGGTGTGGTGGCGGAGGCGCTCAGGTATCTCGTCGAGGGCGGGCCCGCCAACCTCACCGAGCTGGCGCGGTTCCTCTCCGACACCGTGCTGCTGACCGGCGAGGGGTTCGAGGAGCCGCACAGGATGCCCGGGTACGGCGTCCACGGGGACCGGGTGTTCCAGGACGGCCGTCCGACCGTCGGTGTGCTCTTCTACCGCGCCCATGAACTGAGCGGCAACACCGCGTTCGTGGACACGCTGTGCGACGCGATCGAGGCCGCCGGGTCCAACGCCCTCCCGGTGTACTGCGGTTCCCTGCGCGACGCCGACCCCGGCCTGTACGAGATCCTCGGCACGGCCGACACCCTGGTCGCCACGGTCCTCGCCGCCGGCGGCACGCACGCCTCGCAGGCCTCGGCCGGCGGCGACGAGGAGGCCTGGGACATCGGAGCCCTCGCCGACCTCGACGTACCCGTCCTGCAAGGCCTTTGCCTGACCTCCTCGAAGGCCGCCTGGGACGCCTCCGACGCCGCCCTCTCCCCCATGGACGCGGCGATGCAGGTCGCGATCCCGGAGTTCGACGGGCGGCTGATCACGGTCCCGTTCTCCTTCAAGGAGCAGGGACCGGACGACGTTCCGGTGTACGTCGCCGATCCCGAGCGGGCCGCGCGCGTCGCCGGAATCGCCGTACGGCACGCCCGGTTGAAGCACAAGGCGAACGCCGACAAGAAGCTCGCGCTGGTCTTCACCGCCTACCCGACCAAGCACTCGCGGGTGGGCAACGCGGTCGGCCTCGACACGCCCGCCTCGGCCGTCCGGGTCCTGGACGCCCTCGCCGGAGCCGGCTACTCGCTCACCGCATACCCCGACAACGGCGACGAGTTGATCCACCGGCTGATCAACGCCGGTGGCCACGACGTCGAATGGCTCACCGAGGAGCAGCTCGCCGCCGCGCCCGCGCGGGTGCCGCTGGCCGACTACCGGGCCTGGTTCGACAGGCTCGACCCCGACCTCAGGCAGGGCATGCTGGACGCGTGGGGCGAGCCGCCGGGCAGCCTCTACGTCGACGGCGACGACATCGTCCTGGCCTCGCTCCGGTTCGGGAACGTCGTGGTGATGATCCAGCCGCCGCGCGGCTTCGGCGAGAACCCCATCGCGATCTACCACGACCCGGACATGCCGCCGTCGCACCACTACATGGCGGCCTACCGGTGGCTGGAGAACAGTTTCGGCGCCGACGCGATCGTCCACATGGGCAAGCACGGCACGATGGAGTGGCTGCCGGGCAAGGGGCTCGGGCTCAGCGGCGGCTGCGCCCCCGACGCCGTACTCGGTGAACTCCCGCTGATCTACCCGTTCATCGTCAACGACCCCGGCGAGGGCACCCAGGCCAAGCGGCGCGGGCACGCCACCGTCGTCGACCACCTGGTGCCGCCGATGGCGCGCGCCGACACCTACGGCGACCTGGCCAAGCTGGAGCAGCTCCTCGACGAGTACGCGCTCGTCTCCGACCTGGACCCGACGAAGGCGCCGGCCGTGCGGGCGCAGATCTGGACGCTGGTGAAGGCTGCCGAGCTGCACCACGACCTGCATGTCGACGACCAGCCGGACGACGAGGCGTTCGACGAGTTCGTCATGCACATCGACGGCTATCTGTGCGAGATCAAGGACGTTCAGATCCGCGACGGCCTGCACATCCTCGGCGGCGGACCGGTCGGCGAACCGCGCGTGAACCTGGTGCTGGCCGTGTTGCGGGCCTCGCAGGTGTGGGGAGGGCGGGCGAACGCGCTGCCCGGTCTGCGGGCCTGCCTCGCGGAGCACTTCGGGCTCGTCGAGAAGGAGCTGCTCGCCGAGCCGGGGGCGCCGGTCAAGGTCCCGGTGGAGCTGACGGACCTCGTGGACGGTCCGTCCCGCTCGGCCGCCGACGCGGTCGACCTGCTGGAGCAGCTGTGCCGGCGGATCGCGGAGGGCATGGAGGCGCGGGGATGGGCGGCCGGCGAGAGCCGGGCGCTCGTCGGGGAGGTCCTGGGCACCGAACTCCCGGACGCCGTCGCGGTGGTGGAGTTCGCCTGCACGGAGGTCGTGCCCCGGCTGGAGAGGACCACCGACGAGATCGGGCACATCCTCAAGGCCCTGAACGGCGGTTACGTCCCGGCCGGCCCGTCCGGTTCGCCGACGCGCGGACTGGTCAACGTCCTGCCGACCGGACGCAACTTCTACTCGGTCGACCCCAAGGCCATTCCGTCCCGGCTGAGCTGGGAGGTCGGGCAGGCCCTCGCGGACTCGCTCGTGCAGCGCTATCTCCAGGACACCGGCGAGTACCCGAAGTCGGTCGGCCTCACGGTGTGGGGCACGTCCGCCATGCGCACCCAGGGCGACGACATCGCCGAGATCCTGGCGCTGCTGGGCTGCCGCCCGGTGTGGGACGACGCCTCGCGCCGGGTGACCGGCTTCGAGGTCGTGCCGGCGGCGGAGCTGGGCCGGCCCCGCATCGATGTGACGGTCCGCATCTCCGGCTTCTTCCGGGACGCGTTCCCGCACGTCGTGGGGCTGATCGACGACGCGGTGCGGGCCGTGGCCGAGCTGGACGAGCCGGCCGACGTGAACTACGTCAAGGCGCACGCCGACGAGGACACCGCCGAGCACGGCGACCGACGCCGGGCCACGGCCCGTGTCTTCGGCTCCAAGCCGGGTGCGTACGGCGCCGGACTGCTGCCGCTGATCGACGCCCGCAACTGGCGCTCGGACGCCGACCTCGCCGAGGTGTACGCCGTCTGGGGCGGGTACGCCTACGGGCGCGGGCTCGACGGGCGGGCGGCGCGCGGGGACATGGAGACCGCGTTCAGGCGGATCGCCGTCGCCGCGAAGAACGTCGACACGCGCGAGCACGACCTCGTCGACGCCGACGACTACTTCCAGTACCACGGCGGCATGGTCGCCATGGTGCGCCATCTGACGGGCGCCTCCCCCGAGGCGTACGTCGGCGACTCGGCCACCCCGGACCAGGTGAAGACCCGCACGCTCGGCGAGGAGACCCACCGCGTGTTCCGCGCGCGGGTGGTCAACCCGCGCTGGATGGCGGCCATGCGGCGGCACGGCTACAAGGGCGCCTTCGAGATGGCGGCGACCGTCGACTACCTCTTCGGGTACGACGCCACGGCGGGCGTGGTCGACGACTGGATGTACGAGAAGCTCAGCGCGGAGTACGTCTTCGACGCGGAGAACCGCGACTTCATGAAGAAGTCCAACCCGTGGGCCCTGCGCGGCATCACCGAGCGGCTTCTCGAGGCCGCCGAGCGCGGCCTGTGGGCCGAACCGGACGCGGACACGATCGAGCGGCTCCGGGCCACCTACCTGGAGCTGGAAGGCGACTTGGAGGGCGACGACAAGTGAGTACCCCGTTCCCGTTCACGGCCGTCGTCGGCCAGGACGACCTGCGGCTCGCGCTGTTGCTGAACGCCGTGTCACCGGCGGTCGGCGGGGTGCTGGTGCGCGGCGAGAAGGGCACCGCCAAGTCGACGGCGGTGCGCGCCCTCTCGGTGCTGTTGCCGGCGGTTTCCGTCGTTTCCGGATGCCGTTTCTCCTGCGATCCCGCCCGTCCCGACCCTGCGTGCCCGGACGGGCCGCACGAGCCGGGGGCGGGCGTGGAACGGCCCGCGCGGATGGTCGAGTTGCCGGTCGGCGCCTCCGAGGACCGGCTGGTGGGGGCGCTGGACATCGAGCGGGCGCTCTCGGAGGGCGTGAAGGCCTTCGAGCCCGGCCTGCTCGCCGACGCGCACCGCGGCATCCTGTACGTCGACGAGGTCAACCTCCTCCACGACCACCTGGTCGACCTGCTGCTGGACGCGGCGGCCATGGGCGCGTCGTACGTCGAACGCGAGGGTGTCTCCGTACGGCACGCGTCGAAGTTCCTGCTCGTCGGGACCATGAACCCGGAAGAGGGCGAGCTGCGGCCTCAGTTGCTCGACCGGTTCGGCCTGACGGTCGAGGTCGCCGCCTCGCGGGAGCCCGACCAGCGCGTGGAGGTCGTACGGCGGCGGCTCGCCTACGACGACGACCCGGCCGGTTTCGCCGGGCGGTGGGCGGACGAGGAGGCCTCCGTGCGGGCGCGGATCGTGGCGGCCCGCAAGCTGCTGCCGTCGGTGCTGCTGGGCGACGGGGCGCTGCGGCAGATCGCGGCGACCTGCGCCGCGTTCGAGGTGGACGGCATGCGGGCCGACATCGTGATGGCGCGGACGGCGACGGCGCTGGCGGCCTGGGCCGGGCGGACCGAGGTGCTCGCGGAGGACGTCCGGCAGGCCGCGCTGCTCGCCCTGCCGCACCGGCGGCGCCGCAATCCCTTCGACGCGCCCGGACTCGACGAGGACAAGCTCGACGAGACGCTGGAGGAGTTCGGCGGCTCCGACGACGAGGATCCCGACCCCGATCCCGGCCCGGACGGGCCCGGCGGCGGTGACGGGGGTGGCGGGCAGCCGCCGTCGGAGGGGCCCGAGGGCGGTGACACGGGGGCGCGTCCCGAGGCCGGGGACAGCGGTGAACCGCAGACCTCGGGGGGCGGCGCCGGTGAGCAGCAGCCCGCGCGTGCCGCCGAGCCCTTCCGGACGAAGGTGCTGAGCGTGCCCGGCCTCGGCGAGGGTGCCGCCGGGCGGCGCTCGCGTGCGCGGACCGAGCAGGGGCGGACCACCGGGGCCCGGCGGCCGCGCGGGGCGCTGACCAAGCTGCACCTGGCGGCGACCGTGCAGGCGGCGGCGCCGCACCAGCGGGCGCGCGGGCGCTCGGGGCGCGGTCTCGTCGTACGCCGGGACGATCTGCGGCAGGCGACGCGGGAGGGGCGCGAGGGGAATCTCGTGCTGTTCGTCGTCGACGCGTCGGGGTCCATGGCGGCCCGGCAGCGGATGGGTGCGGTGAAGGGTGCCGTGCTGTCGCTGCTGCTCGACGCCTACCAGCGGCGGGACAAGGTGGGGCTGGTGACGTTCCGCGGCTCGGCCGCCGAGGTGGCGCTGCCGCCGACCTCGTCCGTGGACGCGGCGGCCGTACGGCTGGAGTCGCTGCCGACCGGAGGACGCACGCCGCTCGCGGCCGGGCTGCTCAGGGCGCACGACGTGCTGCGGGTGGAGCGGCTGCGGGACCCCGCCCGGCGGGCGCTGGTCGTCGTGGTGACGGACGGACGCGCGACCGGCGGGCCCGAGCCCGTCGCCCTCGCCGGGCGGGCGGCCCGGCTGTTCGCGGCCGACGGGGTCGCCTCCGTGGTCGTGGACTGCGAGTCGGGGCCCGTACGGCTGGGGCTCGCCGGGCAGCTCGCGGGCGAGCTGGGCGGCAGCGCCGTCACGCTCGACGAGCTGCGGGCGGACTCGATCGCCGGGCTGGTCAGGGACGTGCAGGGGACTTCGAGGAGGGCCGCGTAATGCCGCAGGGGCAGCCGAGTGTCGTACCGGACGACGGACTGACCACGCGTCAGCGGCGTAACCGGCCGCTGGTGATCGTGCACACCGGGGTCGGCAAGGGGAAGTCGACCGCGGCGTTCGGGCTCGCCCTGCGGGCCTGGAACCAGGGGTGGCCCGTCGGGGTGTTCCAGTTCGTCAAGTCGGCGAAGTGGAAGGTCGGCGAGGAGCGGGCGCTGCGGGTGCTCGGGGACTCCGGGGAGGGCGGGTCCGTCGCCTGGCACAAGATGGGCGAGGGCTGGTCCTGGGTGCAGCGGGACTCCCAGATGGACAACGAGGAGAAGGCCCGCGAGGGCTGGGAGCAGGTCAAGCGGGACCTCGCCGCGCAGACGTACCAGCTGTATGTGCTGGACGAGTTCGCCTACCCCATGCACTGGGGGTGGATCGACACCGACGAGGTCGTGTCCGTGCTGCGGGAGCGGCCGGGGAACCAGCACGTCGTGATCACCGGGCGGAACGCGCCCGGGAAGCTGGTGGAGTTCGCGGACCTGGTGACCGACATGTCCAAGGTCAAGCACCCCATGGACGTGGGGCAGAAGGGGCAGAGGGGCATCGAGTGGTGACGTCCTCCGTCCCACGGCTGGTCATCGCCGCGCCCTCGTCGGGCAGCGGCAAGACGACCGTCGCCACGGGGCTGATGGCCGCGCTCGCCGCGCGGGGGCTCGCCGTGTCCCCGCACAAGGTCGGGCCGGACTACATCGACCCCGGATACCACGCGCTCGCCACCGGGCGGGTGGGGCGGAACCTCGACGCGTACCTGTGCGGTCCCGAGCTGGTCGCTCCGCTGTTCCTGCACGGGGCGCGGGGCTGCGACATCGCCGTCGTCGAGGGGGTGATGGGGCTGTACGACGGGGCCGCGGGGCAGGGTGAACTGGCGTCCACGGCGCAGGTGGCGAAGGAACTGCGAGCGCCGGTCGTGCTGGTCGTGGACGCGTCGTCGCAGTCGCGGTCGGTGGCGGCGCTCGTGCACGGGTTCGTGTCCTGGGACCCGGCGGTGCGGATCGGGGGCGTGATCCTGAACAAGGTCGCCTCCGACCGGCACGAGGCGCTGCTGCGGGAGGCGTTGGAGTCGGTGGGGGTGCCGGTGCTGGGCGCCCTGCGGCGGGCCGCGCCGGTGGAGACGCCGTCGCGCCACCTGGGGCTGGTGCCGGTGGCCGAACGGGGGGCTGCCGCGGTGGCGGCGGTCGCGGCGATGGCCGCGCAGGTCTCCGACGGGTGTGATCTGGAAGGGCTGCTGGCGTTGGCGCGGGGGGCGGGCGCGTTGTCGGGCGCGGTCTGGGATGCGGGCGAGGCCGCGGCGTCGCCCACCCACGACCGTCCGACCCGGTCGGCCGGGAAGCCGGCGCCCGTCGTCGCGGTCGCCGGTGGGGCAGCGTTCACGTTCTCCTATGCCGAGCACGGTGAGCTGCTCTCCGCCGCCGGGGCCGAGGTCGTGACCTTCGATCCGCTGCGGGACGAGCAACTCCCGCCGGGGACGAGCGGGTTGGTCGTCGGGGGTGGGTTTCCCGAGGTGTACGCCGCCGAGTTGTCCGCGAACAAGGGGCTGCGCGAGGAGGTCGCCGCGCTCGCGGAGAGCGGCGCGCCCGTCGCCGCCGAGTGTGCGGGCCTGCTGTATCTGTGCCGGGAGCTGGACGGGCAGCCCATGTGCGGGGTGCTCGACGCCACGGCCCGCATGACCGGGCGGCTCACCCTCGGATACCGGAACGCCGTCGCCGTGAGCGACAGCGTGCTCGCCGGGGCGGGGACACGGATGCGGGGGCACGAGTTCCACCGGACCGTCGTCGAGCCGGGCGCCGGGGCGGCTCCCGCCTGGGGGGTCCTCGCTCCCGAGAAGCGGGTCGAAGGCTTTGTGGAACGCGGTGTGCACGCGAGTTATCTGCACACGCACTGGGCGTCGTCGCCCGGTGTGGCCCGTCGGTTCGTGGAGAGGTGCCGGACGTCATGAGCAGCAGGCTGATCGGAGTCGGGGTCGGTCCCGGGGATCCCGAGCTGGTGACCGTGAAGGGCGTCAACGCTCTGCGGGCCGCCGAGGTGGTCGTCGTACCGGTGATGGCTGCGGCTGATGGGACAGCGGGCGTGGAGCGGGGGCGCGCCGAGGCGACGGTGCTCCACTACGTGCCCGCGGAGAAGGTCGTCCGGGTCGTGTTCGCGCTGAACGAGCGGACCGACCGGGGCCGGCGGGAGGCCGCCTGGGACGCCGCCGGGGAGCGGGTGGCACAGCTGCTCGCGCAGTACGACAGCGTCGCCTTCGCCACCATCGGCGATCCGAACGTGTACTCGACGTTCACGTATCTCGCCCAGACCATCGGCGAGCTGGTGCCGGGCACCGTCGTGGAGACCGTGCCCGGGATCACCGCCATGCAGGACCTCGCGGCGCGGTCGGGGGCCGTGCTGACCGAGGGGACGGAGCCGTTGACGCTGGTGCCCGTGACGGCGGGGTCGGCCGTGCTGAAGGACGCGCTGGCCGGGCCCGGCACGGTCGTCGCCTACAAGTTCGGCCGGCAGGCCGCCGAGGTCGCCGAGGCGCTGCGGGAGACCGGACGGCTCGAGGACGCGGTGTGGGGCTCGGCGCTCGGCCTGTCCGAGGAGTCCATCCGCCCCGCCGCCGAGCTGGACGGGGAACCCCTCCCCTACCTCTCGACGCTCATCGCACCGGCCCGACGCGACGGCGTCCGGGGCGGCAAGCTGTGAGACGGCCCGCGACAGAGCCTGCGGCACGAGAACGGGCTGCCGGGGCGGGCGGGTCGAGCGGGGTGGGCGGGTCGAGCGGGGCCGGTGCCGGTGGGGCCGGTGGGTCCGGCGGACGGTCGGCCGTGGGCTCGCCGGTCCAGCCCGGCCGACGGGCTGCTGCGGGCTCGTCCGACGGCGCCCGGCATCAGTCGGCCGCAGGCTCGACCTGCCCAACCCGGCATCAGGCAGCCGCGGGCTCGCCGGTCCCGCCCGGCCGACGGGCTGCTGCGGGCTCGTCCGACGGAGCCTGGCATCGATCTGCCGCGGGCTCGTCCGGCGGCGCCCGGCATCAGTCGGCCGCAGGCTCGACCTGCCCAACCCGGCATCAGGCAGCCGTGGGCTCGCCGGTCCGGCCCGGCCGACGGGCTGCTGCGGGCTCGTCCGGCGGCGCCTGGCCTCGGTCTGCCGCGGGCTCGCACGGTGGCGCCCGGCGTCAGTCGGCCGCAGGCTCGACCTGCGCAACGCGGTATCAGGCAGCCGCGGGCTCGTCCGACGGAACCCTCCGCCAGTCGGCCGCAGGCTCGGTCTGCGCAACCCGGCATCAGTCAGCCGCAGGCTCGACCAGCGGAACCCGGCGTCAGTTTGCCGTGGGTTCGTTCGGCAGGGTCTGGCGTCGGTGCTTCGGCGGTGGGGTTTCACTCCGCCATGCCCACCACCAGCCAGATGAAAGCCGCGCCCGCGATCGTGCACAGGACCGTCGAGCGGGCGGGGTGTTCGTGGTGGGCCTCGGGGAGGATCTCGGCCGCTGCCAGGTAGAGGAGTGCGCCGGCGAAGAAGCCGAGGTAGGCGCCGAGCAGTGGTTCGGGGATGGTGACGAACGCCGTGGAGGCGGCTCCGACGACCGGTGCCGCGGCGTCCGCGAACAGCATGGCGAGGGCTCTGCGGCGGGCGTTCCCGTACAGGCTCGTGATGGTGTAGGTGTTGAAGCCGTCCGCGAAGTCGTGGGCGATGACGGCCAGCGCGACGGCCGTGCCCATGCCGCCGCCGACCTGGAAGGCCGCGCCGATCGCGACGCCGTCCATGGCACTGTGACCGACCATCGCCGCGGCGGCCGTGAGGCCCACCTCGGGGCTGCGGCCGTTGTGTTCGCCGGCGCCGTGCGAGGCCATGGGGGTCCCCCCGCTCGAGCGAAGTCGAGAGCGGGGGAGGTGGGCCAGCAGACGTTCCACCAGATGGGCCAGCAGGAAGCCCGCCACGAACAGCAGCAGTGCGGCGGGGACGCCGAAGACCTCCGTGCCGGCCGCCTCCAGGGCCTCGGGCAGCAGGTCCAGGCCGACCACGCCCAGCATCAGGCCTCCGGCCAGGCCCAGTACCAGGTGGCGGCGGTCGGTCACGCGCTGTGCCGTCCAGCCGCCGGCCAACGTCATCAGGAACGCGCCGAGCGCGACGATCACCGCCATGTGCCCTTCGTATCGGATCGGGCGCCGGCCACGCGCCTTCGCCACCAGCTGTTTCCCACACCGTTTCCGCCCCTGTTTCCCACCCCGTGATGAGAGGACCCGAACCCATGGCCGACGCCCCCACCGGCAAGGTGACCTTCGTCGGCGCCGGTCCCGGCGCCGCCGACCTGCTGACGTTCCGTGCCGCGCGCGCCATCGCCGATGCCGACGTCGTGATCTGGGCCGCGAGCCTGGTCCAGGCGGAGGTTCTCGAGCACGCGCGCGAGGACGCGGAGATCCTCGACTCGGCGACCATGTCCCTGGAGGACGTCGTCGCCGTCTACGAGCGGGCCCACCGGGACGGCATCAAGGTGGCCAGGATCCACTCCGGCGACCCCGCCCTCTGGGGCGGTACGCAGGAGCAGGTGGACCGCTGCGACGAGATCGGCATCGACACCGAGATCGTGCCCGGGGTGTCCTCGTTCTCCGCCGTCGCCGCGCTCGCCCGGCGCGAGCTGACGATCCCGGAGGTCGCGCAGTCCGTGATCCTCACCCGGCTGGGCGGCGGCAAGACGCCGATGCCGCCCGGCGAGGAGGTGCGGGAGTTCGCCAAGCACGGCACGACGATGGCCGTCTTCCTGTCGGCCGCGCGCAGCGGGCAGTTGGTGCGGGAGCTGCTGGAGGGCGGCTACCCGACCGCGACGCCCGTCGTCATCGCCTATCAGGCGACCTGGCCGGAGGAGCTGGTCGTGCGGTGCACGATCGGCACGCTGGAGGAGACGGTCAAGGAGCACAAGCTGTGGAAGCACACGCTGTTCCTGGTCGGCCCGGCGCTCGCCGCGCAGGGCACCCGCTCGCACCTGTACCACCCCGGTCACTTCCACGGCTACCGCAAGCCCGACCCCGAGGCCCGCAGGGCCCTGCGCGAGCGGGGTGCCAGTACGTGAGCCGTCCGATCACGGTCGTCGGCACGGGCACCGGGTCGCCCGTTCCCGCGGAGGCGACGGCGAGGGCGGACCTCGTCGTCGGCGGGCGGCGGCATCTGGACGCCGCTGCCCTGCCGGAGGGCGTCGAGCGGATCGTGCTCGGGCCGCTGGCGCCCGCGCTCGACGCGATCGAGCAGTACGTCGCCGACGGGCGGCGGGTGGTGGTGCTGGCGTCGGGTGACCCCGGGTTCTTCGGGATCGTGCGGGCGCTCGCGGAGCGGTTCGGCGCGGACCGGCTGGACGTCGTGCCGGGGGTGTCCTCCGTCGCCGCCGCCTTCGCTCGGCTGGGGCTGACCTGGGAGGACGCCGTTGTCGTCAGTGCGCACGGGCGGGACCCGCGGACGGCCGTGCAGGTGTGCCGGGCGTATCCGAAGGTGGCCGTGCTGACCGGGCCCGGCGCCGGTCCCGCCGAGCTGGGCGCCGCGCTGGCCCGGACCGCTCCCGGCCGGGTGCTCGTCGTCGCGTCCGCGCTGGGCGACCCGGTGCGCGAACGCGTGGAGCGGGTCACGCCCGCCGAGGCGGCGGGCCGCGACTGGGGGCCGGCGGTGAGTGTCGTGCTGTGCCTGGACGAGGCGCGGGCGCACGGCCCGGTGCGGACGCTCGCGGGGCCGGTGCGCCGGCCCGCCGGATGGGCGCTGGACGAGGCCGACTTCGCCCACCGCGACTCGATGATCACCAAGTTCGAGGTGCGGGCGCTGGCCCTGGCCCGGCTCGGGCCGCGCCCCGGCGACCTGGTCTGGGACGTGGGCTCCGGTTCGGGTTCGGTGGCCGTGGAGTGCGCGCGGCTGGGCGCCGCCGTCAGCGCCGTGGAGAAGGCCGCGGACGGTGTCGGCCGGATCCGCGCCAACGCTGCGGCGCACGAGGTCGACGTCCACGTGGTGCACGGCAGCGCACCGGACGTACTCGGCGAACTCGACGACCCCGACGCGGTGTTCGTCGGCGGCGGCGGGCGGGAGCTGCCCGGCATCGTCGGCGCGTGCGCGCGCCGGGCCCGGCGGACCGTGGTCGTCGCGATGGCCGCGCTGGACCGGGTGCCGGCGGCGCGGGCCGCGCTGACCGACGCCGGGTTCGACGTGGACGGCGTACTGCTCCAGTCGTCGCGGCTGGCGCCGCTGCCGGGGGACGTGACCCGGCTGGCGGCGACCAACCCCGTTTTTCTGCTGTGGGGGTCCAGAACCCCCGTCCCTGATGAAGGAGTTGCTCTGTGATCGGCCTCATTTCCGCGACCGTGGCGGGGGCGGCGGCGCGCGACCGGCTGGCCGCGGCGTGGCCGGACCGCACGCGCGTGTACGACGGTCCCGTCGGGGACGCCGTCCGGCGGGCGTTCGCGGAGTGCGAGCAGCTCGTGTGCTTCCTGGCGACGGGCGCCGTCGTACGGCTCGTCGCTCCCCTGCTGTCCGACAAGGCGTCCGACCCGGGTGTGGTGTGCGTCGACGAGGCGGGCCGGTTCGCGGTCCCGTTGGTCGGCGGGCACGCGGGCGGTGCCAACGAACTCGCCCGCGAGGTGGGCGAGTTGCTGGGTGCGCTGCCCGTGGTGACGACGGCGACGGACGCCGTCGGCATCCCCGGTCTGGACACCTTCGGGCTGCCGGTGGAGGGCGATGTCGCGGGTGTGACGCGGGCCCTGCTGGACGGTGAGCCGGTCGCGCTCGACGCGGAGGTGGCGTGGCCGCTGCCGCCGGTGCCGTTCGCCGACCGGGGCGCCCACACCGTGCGCATCACGGACCGGGCCGTGGAGCCGGCCGACCGCGAGGTGCTGCTGCGTCCGCCGTCCCTCGTCGTCGGCGTCGGCGCGTCCAGGGGGGCGCCGGTCGAGGAGGTCCTCGACCTGATCGAGGGCGCGCTGCGGGACGCGGGACTGTCGCCTCGTAGCGTCGCCGAACTGGCCACCGTCGAGGCCAAGGCGGACGAACCCGGCATCGTGCGGGCCGCCGCGCGGCTCGGCGTGCCCGTGGTGACGTACTCCGCCGAGGAGTTGGCCACCGTCGAGGTGCCGAACCCGTCCGCCGCGCCGCTCGCCGCCGTCGGCACGCCCTCGGTCGCCGAGGCCGCCGCCCTGGTCGGCGGCGGCGAACTCCTCGTGCCCAAGCGCAAGTCGGCCGGCGTCCCCGCGACGGCGACCTGCGCGGTCGTACGGCGGCCCGGACGCGGCCGGCTCGCGGTGGTCGGGCTCGGGCCCGGCGCCCGCGACCTGCTCACCCCGCGTGCGAAGGCCGAGCTGCGGCGCGCCTCGGTGCTCGTCGGACTCGACCAGTACGTCGACCAGATCCGTGACCTGCTGCGGCCCGGCACCCGGGTCCTGGAGTCAGGGCTCGGCGCGGAGGAGGAGCGGGCGCGCACGGCCGTCGCCGAGGCCCGCCGCGGACACGCCGTCGCACTGATCGGCAGTGGGGACGCCGGTGTGTACGCGATGGCCTCGCCCGCGCTCGCCGAGGCGTCCGACGACATCGACGTGGTCGGCGTGCCCGGTGTCACCGCCGCGCTGGCCGCGGCCGCGATCCTGGGCGCGCCACTGGGCCACGACCACGTGTCGATCAGCCTGTCCGACCTGCACACGCCGTGGGAGGTCATCGAGCGGCGGGTGCGGGCGGCCGCCGAGGCGGATCTCGTCGTGACGTTCTACAACCCGCGCAGCCGGGGCCGGGACTGGCAGCTGCCGAAGGCGCTGGCGATCCTCGCCGGACACCGGGAGCCGACGACGCCGGTGGGTGTCGTACGCAACGCCTCCCGGCCGGACGGGACCGCGCGGGTGACGACGCTCGCGCTGCTCGACCCGGCGACGGTGGACATGATGACGGTCGTGACGGTGGGCAACACCGCGACCCGGGACATCGCCGGCCGCATGGTGACTCCGCGCGGCTACCGCTGGCAGGAGGAGCCGAAGTGAACCGTGTGGTCCACCCGATCGAGCAGGAGTCCTTCCGGCGGCTGCGCGCCCGTCTGGACACCTCGCACCTCCCGCCGCTGACCCGGGCGGTGGTGGAGCGGGTCATCCACTCCGCCGCCGACCTGGAGTACGCGAGCGACCTCGTCATGGACGAGGACACGCTGGAGAAGGCGCACGCCGCGCTGCACGCCGGGGCGCCGGTCGTCGTGGACGTGGAGATGGTCGCCGCCGGCATCACCCGTCGGGAGACCGTCTGCCGGCTCAAGGACGCCAAGGCCGGTCCCGGGCTGACCCGTTCCGCGCACGCGGTCCAGCTGGCGTACGAGCAGGTGGGGCCCGGCGCCCTCTGGGTGATCGGCTGCGCGCCGACCGCCCTGGAGGAGCTGCTCACCCTCGACGCCTCCCCCGCGCTCGTCATCGGCCTGCCCGTCGGTTTCGTCGGCGCGGCCGAGTCCAAGGCCGCGTTGCGCGAGAGCGGCCTGCCCGCCGTGAGCAACGTGTCCGAGAAGGGCGGCTCGGCGGTCGCCGCCGCCGCGCTCAACGCCCTGCTGTACACCCCCCTTTCGCACTCCGAGGAGAAACAGTGACCACCCCGCCGCCCGCCCTGCTCATCGCCGGCCATGGAACCCGGGACGATGCCGGAGCCGAGGCGTTCCGCGACTTCGTCCGGGAGCTGGGCCGCCGCCACCCCGAACTGCCCGTCGCGGGCGGCTTCATCGAACTGTCCCCGCCGCCGCTGGGCGAGGCGGTGACGGAACTGGTGGAGCGCGGCGTACGGCGGTTCGCGGCCGTACCGCTGATGCTGGTGTCCGCCGGGCACGCCAAGGGCGACATCCCGGCGGCGCTGGCCCGCGAGAAGGAGCGGCACCCGGGCATCTCCTACACGTACGGCCGTCCGCTGGGCCCGCACCCGGCGCTGCTCAACGTGCTGGAGCGGCGGCTGGAGGAGGCGCTGGGCACGGCGGGGCGTACGCCCGAGGATCTGGCCGACGTGACCGTGCTGCTGGTGGGTCGCGGGTCGACGGACCCGGACGCCAACGCCGAGGTGCACAAGGCGGCCCGGCTGCTGTGGGAGGGGCGCGGGTACGCCGGTGTCGAGACGGCGTTCGTGTCGCTCGCGGCGCCGGACGTGCCGAGCGGACTCGACCGGTGCGTGAAGCTCGGCGCGCGGCGGATCGTCGTTCTCCCCTACTTCCTGTTCACCGGGATCCTGCCGGACCGGGTACGGCACCAGACCGAGGGCTGGGCGGCCGCTCACCCGGAGGTCGAGGTGCGGTCGGCGGACGTCATCGGGCCCGAGCCGGAGCTGCTGGACCTGGTGATGGAACGGTACGCGGAGGCCGTCGAGGGCGATCTGCGGATGAACTGCGACTCGTGCGTGTACCGCATCGCGCTGCCCGGCTTCGAGGACAAGGTGGGGCTGCCGCAGCAGCCGCACTTCCACCCCGACGACGAGGGGCACGACCACGGCCACGGCCACCATCACGGAGGGCATGCGCATTCCCATGCACACTGACGGGCACGACCTGCGCCACCACGGTGACGCGGAGGTACGTGACGACGGCTCGGCGCTGGTCGACCTCGCCGTCAACGTCCGCGCGGACACGCCCCCCGCGTGGCTGCGCGAGCGCATCGCCGCGTCCCTGACCGGCCTCGCCGCCTATCCCGACGGGCGGGCCGCACGGGCGGCCGTCGCGGCGCGGCACGGGCTGCCGGTCGAACGGGTGCTGCTGACGGCGGGCGCGGCGGAGGCGTTCGTGCTGCTCGCCCGTGCCCTGAAGGTCCGTCGACCGGTCGTGGTGCACCCGCAGTTCACCGAGCCGGAGGCGGCCCTGCGGGACGCCGGGCACAGTGTCGGCCGGGTGCTGCTGCGGGAGGAGGACGGCTTCCGGCTCGACCCGGCGGCCGTCCCCGAGGACGCCGACCTCGTGGTGATCGGCAACCCGACCAACCCGACGTCGGTGCTGCACCCCGCCGCCACGATCGCCGGGCTCGCCCGGCACGGGCGGACGCTGGTCGTCGACGAGGCGTTCATGGACGCGGTGCCGGGTGAGCGGGAGGCGCTGGCCGGGCGGACGGATGTGCCCGGTCTGGTGGTTCTGCGCAGCCTGACCAAGACGTGGGGGCTGGCGGGGCTGCGGATCGGGTACGTCCTCGCCGCGCCGGACATCATCCGCGAGCTGGAGCGGGCTCAGCCGCTGTGGCCGGTGTCCACGCCCGCGTTGGCGGCGGCGGAGGCGTGCGTGTCGCCTCCGGCGCTGGCCGAGGCGGCGCGTGCGGCGCACCGCGTGGCCGCCGATCGGGGGTATCTCCTGGCCGGGCTCGCGGAGTTCGCGGGGTGTGGGGTGCGGGTGGCCGGTCCCGCGGAGGGGCCGTTCGTGTTGGTGCGGGTGGATCGGGCGGGGGCGGTGCGGCGGGAGCTGCGTGCCCTCGGGTACGCGGTGCGGCGTGGGGACACGTTTCCCGGGCTCGGGGAGGAGTGGCTGCGGGTCGCTGTGCGGGACCGGGGGACGGTGGACGGGTTCCTGCGGGCGGTGGGGGTGGTGGTGGGGGCGGGGTGACGCCGGGGTGTTCTCGCCCCGCCCCTCACTTTCATCCCACCGAGTCGGGTGGTGGGTGGGCACAGCTCGGGGGTCCGGGGGCGGAGCCCCCAGGGCCTCAGCCCCGGCGTCGTGTCAGGGCCACCGCTCCCGCACCCGCCGCCAGCAGGGCAACCGCGCCGCCCGCGACGTACGGCGTCATCGAGCTGCCCCCCGTCTCCGCGAGGCCGGCCTCCGCGGGGGCGCCCTGTGCCTTGACGTCCCCGACGGGCCCGGCACTCGGCGGGGCCTCCTCGCTCCGCGCCACCGGCGTCTCGCAGGTCGCCTCGGCGAGGGTCACCGTGCCCGTGACCTCGGCGACGTTGAGGTTCAGCGGGTTGACGGAGACCGTCAGTCGGAGCGCGGTCGCGGCGGCCGTACGGGACGTCGTCCCGCGTTGCGCGAGATCCAGCCGGACCTCTCCGACTCCCGGCACCTTCACATCGGTGGGGCCGCCGGCCGAGACGGACACCCGCTTGCCGAGGACGGTGACCGCGCCGACCGGGTCGGACGTGGCGACCGGCGCCTTCCCGGCCTCGCAGACGGCCTTGGAGGAGACGGCCTCGATCTCGACGAGGGAGAGGAGGGGCAGGCCGGGCACGTGCAGCTTGGCGTGGGCGAGCCGGGTGGAGGCCTCTGCCCTGCCCTCCTCGAGGGTGGCCTTCGCCTCGGCCACGTCCGCGCGCAGGACGCTGAAGGGGCGGCCGCCGTCGACGCCGTCGAGTTCGGCGGTCAGCGCGGTCTTCTCGGCGCTCCGCGGCGCCCGGACCTCGTTGAGGGAGACGGCGAGGGGCACGTCGACGGTCTTGTCGAGCAGGGCCACGTCGAGGCCGGTGCGCAGCACGACGGCGGTCGCGCTCCCCTCGTTCGTCGCGTGCGCGGAGGGCGCACCGGCCAGCGCCGCGGGACCGGCGGCGAGGGCGGTGGCGGCCAGCACGGTGGCGCAACGGCGTGCGGGCATGCGGAAGTTGTAGCCGTTCAAGGTGTGGGACCCCCAGAGAGAATGCTTGGGACCTCGAAAGGATGTCGCACCGCCGCCCGTTCGACAGGGCCCTCACGCGACTTCACCCCAACGTGGCACACCCGCACACGCCTTCGACGTTTTCAGCCCACGATCCGCCCGTTCAGTACCAGTCGGGACGGCGCCGCCAGTACCCGTACGTCCGCCCGGGGGTCCTGTTCGTAGACCACCAGGTCGGCCGGGGCGCCCTCGTCGAGGGCGGGGCGGCCGAGCCAGGTGCGGGCCGACCAGGTGGTCGCCGCCAGGGCCCGCACCGGGGGGATGCCGGCCTTCACCAGTTCCGCGACCTCCGCGGCGACCAGGCCGTGGGGCAGGGTGCCGCCCGCGTCGGTGCCGACGAAGACGGGGATGCCGGCGTCGTAGGCGTTGCGGACGGTGTCGTAGCGGCGGGCGTGGAGGCGGCGCATGTGGGCCGACCAGGCCGGGTACTTGGTCTCGCCGCCGGCCGCGAGCTGCGGGAAGGTCGCGATGTTCACCAGGGTCGGGACGATCGCGACGCCGCGGGAGGCGAACAGGGGGATCAGGTCGTCGGTGAGGCCCGTGGCGTGTTCGATGCAGTCGATGCCCGACTCGACCAGGTCGCGGAGGGAGGACTCGGCGAAGCAGTGGGCCGTCACCCGGGCGCCCAGGCGGTGGGCCTCGGTGATCGCCGCCGCCACGGCGTCCCGTGGCCAGCAGGCCGTCAGGTCGCCCGCGTCACGGTCGATCCAGTCGCCGACCAGTTTCACCCAGCCGTCGCCGCGCCGGGCCTCGCGGGCGACGTGGGCGACGAGGTCGTCCGGCTCGATCTCGTGGGCGTAGCCGCGGATGTAGCGGCGGGTGCGGGCGATGTGCCGGCCCGCCCGGATGATCTTCGGGAGGTCCTCGCGGTCGTCGACCCAGCGGGTGTCGGAGGGCGAGCCGGCGTCGCGGATCAGCAGGGTCCCGGCGTCGCGGTCGGTGAGCGCCTGCTTCTCGGCGGCGTCGGCGTCGACCGGCCCGTGGGCGCCGAGACCGACATGGCAGTGGGCGTCGACCAGGCCGGGCAGCGCCCAGCCCGTCACCGTGCGGATGTCACGGGTGCCGGCGGGACGGTCGTAGGAGACCCGCCCGTCGATCACCCACAGTTCGTCGCGGACCTGGTCCTCGTCCGGTCCGGCGAGGACCCTGCCCTTCACGTGCAGCACCGTGTCGTCGCTCATGCACGGCACCTTAGTCAGGTGCCGCCGCCGACCTGGTCCGAGGTCTCCTCCTCCACCTCGGCCATCGCCGGGTCGAGGAGGCGGGAGAGGAAGTGGCGGGTGCGTTCGTGGCGGGGGGCACCGATGACCTGCGCGGGGGTGCCGTCCTCGACGATCAGCCCGCCGTCCATGAAGACGACCCGGTCGGCGACCTCGCGGGCGAAGGTCATCTCGTGGGTGACGACCATCATGGTCATGCCCTCGTTCGCGAGCATGCGCATGACCGCGAGGACGTCGCCGACCAGTTCGGGGTCGAGGGCCGACGTGGGCTCGTCGAAGAGCATCGCCTGGGGGCCCATGGCCAGCGCGCGGGCGATCGCCACGCGCTGCTGCTGGCCGCCGGAGAGGGAGGAGGGGTAGGCGGTCGCCTTCTCCGACAGGCCGACCCGCTCCAGGTTCTCGGCGGCGACGCGGGCCGCCTCCGCCTTGCCGCGCCCGAGCACCCGGCGCTGCGGCAGCGTCAGGTTCTCGGTCACGGTCAGATGCGGGAAGAGGTTGAACTGCTGGAAGACCATGCCGATACGGCGCCGGGCGGCGTCGATGTCGACGTCCGGGTCGGTCAGTTCGATGCCGCCGACGATCACCTGCCCCTCGGTGGGCTCCTCCAGGAGGTTCACGCAGCGCAGCAGGGTCGACTTGCCGGAGCCGGACGGGCCGATGACGCAGACGACCTCGCCCTGGCCGATCTCCAGGTCGATGCCGCGCAGCACCTCGTTGTCTCCGAACGACTTGTGCAGTCCTCGGACTTCGATCTCAGGTCGGCTCATTTCACGGCCTCCTGGGCCTTCGCCTCCATACGGCGCACGACGAAGCCGAGCGGGATCGTCACCAGCAGGTAGCAGAGGCCGGCGACGAGGATGGGTGTGGAGTTGGCGGTCGTACTGGCCAGGTCGCGGCCGTACTTGGACAGTTCGCGCTCCTCCAGGGTGACGCCGAGGAACAGCACCAGCGAGGAGTCCTTGAACAGGAGCACCAGTTCGTTGGTGAGCGGCGGGAGGATGATGCGGAAGGCCTGCGGGATGATGATCGAGATCATGGCGCGGGCGGGCGAGAAGCCCAGTGAACGGGCCGCCTCCATCTGCCCCTTGGGCACCGCCTGGATGCCCGCGCGGATCGTCTCGGCCATGTACGCCGCCGCGACCAGGCCGAGGGCCAGGGCCACCTTGCCGTACGTGCCGCCGATGATCTCCGTGCCCGGGAAGGCCAGCGGCACGGCGACGCCGATGAAGATGAAGATCAGCAGGGCGGGCAGGCCGCGGAAGATCTCGATGTAGATGCCGGCGAGCCAGCGGTAGGGGCCCACGGACGACAGCCGCATCAGCGCGATGACCATGCCGAGGGCCAGTCCGACGGCGAAGCCGGACAGGGTGTACAGCACGGTGTTCTTCAGCGCCAGCGTGATGACTTCGGGGAACATCTGCTCGGCGATGTCCGCCTGCGCGAACTGGTTCTGCAGCCGGTCCCAGTCCGCCGAGGCCGCGAACGCGATCAGGGCGGCGACGAAGACGACGTACTGGACGCCGCGCGACAGCCTTCGCTTCTGACTCCTCGTCAGCCCCTTTCGGCGGAGCGGGACTTCCTGCTTCGTGGCGTCCCTCATGAGGCGGACGGGGAGGCCGCGGTCGCGTCGTACGGGCCGATCCACTGCTCGTAGAGCTTCTTGTACGTGCCGTCGGCCCTGGCGTCGGCGATCGCCTTGTTGATGGCCGCCACCAGCTTGGTGTTGCCCTTCTTCACCGTGAAGCCGTACTGCTCACCGGTGTTGAGGTTGTCGACGATCTCGAAGGCGTCCGCGTTGGCCTTGTCCTTCAGCCAGCCCTGGACGACCGGGTAGTCGATGACGACGGCCTTGACCTGGCCGGTGCGCAGGCCGTTGAGGACGGCGTCGGAGGACTCGAAGGAGACCGGGTCGAAGCCCTGCTTCACCACGTAGTCCTCGCCGGTGGTCTGCGCCTGCGCGCCGAGCTTCACGTTCTCGGACTTGATCTCGGCGAGGGAGTCCACCCCGGCGTCCTTGTTCACCAGGACGGCCTGCGTGGCGTCGAAGTAGGGGTCGGAGAAGTCGACGTTCTTCTTCCGCTCCTCGGTGATGGTCATGCCGGCCGCGGCCAGGTCGCACTCGCCGGAGTTGAGGAAGGCACCGGTCTTGAAGTTCTCGAACGGCGTGTCCAGGATCTCCTGCTTCACGTCCAGGTCCTCGGCGACCAGGTCGATCAGGGAGACGTCGAAGCCCTGCACCTTGCCGTCGATCTCCGACTGGAACGGCGGGTAGGGCAGGTGGGTGCAGGTGGTGAGCTGCCCCGCCTTGACCAGCTCCACACCGCCCGCGGCGGTCTTGGAGCCGCTGCCGCCGTCGTCGCTGGAGGTACAGGCGGTCACGAGCATGAGCCCGGCCGCAGCGGTGGTGGCGGCCAGGACACGGGTGCGACGCCCGAGGAGCGTGTTCACGGCGGGCCTTCCTGTGGGAGAACTGTAGGTTCCGATTATAAGGAGAAGTTTGAGGCTCTCAAATCAAACCGTTGGCAGTTGGGTCCGCCGGCCTAAGAAGTCGCCGGTCGGGGTGGTAGGGGTCACTCCGGTTACTCTCGTCACCCTTACCCCGTGAGTGAAGAGAGCACCGCCGTGACCCACCCCTTCCTGGATCTCGCTCCGTTGAACGCCGCCCGGTTCGCCTCGATCGAGGACCGGGTGGCACGGCTGCTGGACACCCGGCAGGACGTCGTGATCATGCAGGGCGAGGCGCTGCTGCCGCTGGAGAGCGCGATCCGCGGGACGGCCGGGCCGGGCACGACCGCGCTGAACGTGATCACCGGTCCCTACGGGCAGACCTTCGGCGACTGGCTGCGGGACTGCGGCGCCACGGTGATCGACCTCGCGGTGCCCTTCCACACGGCGGTCAGCGCCGAGCAGATCCGCGCGGCCTTCGCCGAGCACCCGGAGATCGGCTTCGTGTCGCTGGTGCACGCCGAGGCGGCCACCGGCAACACCAACCCGGTCGCGGAGATCGGCGAGGTGGTGAAGGAGCACGGCGCGCTGTTCTACCTGGACGCCGTGGCCTCCGTGGGCGCCGAGCCGGTGCTGCCGGACGCATGGGGCGTGGATCTGTGCGTGATCGGCGCGCAGAAGGCGATGGGCGGCCCGGCAGGCGTGTCGGCGGTGTCGGTGAGCGAGCGGGCGTGGGCCCGGATGGCGGCGAACCCCAAGGCGCCGCGCCGCTCCTACCTGTCGCTGCTGGACTGGAAGGAGCGGTGGGTCGACGGCGGCCGCAAGGCGCTGCTGCACGCTCCGGCGCAGCTGGAGATGCTGGCGCTGGAAGCGTGCGTGGAGCGCATCGAGGCGGAGGGCCTGGAGACCGTGATGGCCCGGCACGCGTCCGCCGCCGCCGCGACCCGCGCGGGTGCGGTGGCGCTGAGGGCCGGGCTGGAGCCGTACGTGCACGAGGCGCGGGAGGCCGCGCCCGTCGCCACGACGCTGAGGGCGCCGACGGGTGTCGTCGCCTCGGAGCTGGTGGCGCGGGCACTGGCGAGCGACCCGGCGCTGCCGCTGGCCGCGGGCGGGGGCGCGCTGGCCAAGGAGATGATCCGGGTCAACCACTACGGGGCGGACGCGACACCGGGCGCGGTCCGCAGCAGCGTGACGGCACTGGGCGCGGCGCTCGTGGAGAGGGGCCTGGACGTGGACCTGACGGGCGCGCTGCGGGCGGCGGAGCAGGCCTGGCGGTGAGGAGGGGCGTCGGGGCGGTGTGATCCGGGGCGGGGCGACCGGGTCGCGCACGTGACCGGGCTGTCAGTGCTGCCTGCCATGCTCGCCGCATGACCACTCTCCCCGACGGCCGTGCCGTCCCCCTGATGACCGGTGACGAGCGGGCCATGCTCGACAGTTGGCTCGACTTCCATCGCGCGACCCTGAAGCTGAAGTGCGCGGGCCTGGACGACACCCAGGTCCGGCAGGCCTCGGCCGAGCCCTCCCCCCTCACCCTGCTCGGCCTGGTCCAGCATCTCGCCGAGGTGGAACGGAACTGGTTCCAGCGGGTGTTCGCGGGACTCGACGTACCGCCCGTGTTCGAGGAGCCCACCGGGTACGTCCTCAGCCCCGAGCGGGGGCTCGGGGAGGCGCTGACGGTGTGGCAGCGGGAGATCGCGCGGGGGCGCGAGCTGACCGCGGGGCGCTCACTGGACGACACCGGGCGGATCGCCGACGGGCCGGTCGCCGGGACGCAGGTCAGTCTGCGCTGGGTGCTGATCCACCTCGTCGAGGAGTACGCGCGGCACAACGGTCACGCGGACATTCTGCGGGAGCGTATCGACGGGGTTACCGGAGCCTGAATTCAAGGTAATTCCGCAGACCCTTTCTCCACATTTCCCTCTCGCTCTTTCCCCACCCTTTCTCGGGATAGCTTTCCCGAGTTCTTCTGCCCGGATCCCCCGGGCCTAAACACAGGGATTTTTCGAGCGCATTACGGACGCGTGACGCATTGCACAGGGGTGATAGTTCGCCCCATTTTGCGCGGTGCAAAACGGGATGAAGCACCCCCTGGCCACGAGGGCATCACCAAACCATCGCCACCTCTCCATGCATTTTTGAATTTCTCTCGGTAAGTTCAATCCGCATGACTGCCACACAAGCAGACCTGCGTATCGACCGCCCCTCGGTGGCGGACGGGGCCGCTCTCTGGCGAATCGCCAAGGAATCCGGGACGCTCGATCTGAACTCCTCCTACAGCTATCTGCTGTGGTGCCGGGACTTCGCCGGCACCTCGGCGGTGGCGCGCGCCGAGGGCGGCGAACCGGTCGGGTTCGTCACCGGGTACGTCCGTCCGGAGGCGCCGGAGACGCTGCTCGTCTGGCAGGTCGCGGTCGACGGCGCCTACCGCGGCCGCGGCCTGGCCGCCGCGCTGCTCGACGGGCTGACCGCGCGGGTCGCCGACGAGCGCCCGCTCACCACCGTCGAGACCACGATTACGCCGGGCAACGCCGCCTCGGAGCGGCTGTTCACCTCCTACGCCGCCCGGCACGGTGCGCAGGTCACGCGCGAGGTCCTGTTCGACACGGGACTGTTCCCGGACGGCCCGCACGACCCCGAGGTCCTTTACCGCATCGGCCCGTTGACCTCCCTCTGAGCCACCCCCGGGCACCCGGGATCCCCATCGCCGACCTCCGCACGACTCCCCCACCGCAACGAGGAGCGTTTTCGCCGTGACCATCACCCAGCCCGACCTCAGCGTGTTCGAGACCCTCGAGTCCGAGGTGCGCAGCTACTGCCGCGGCTGGCCCGTCGTCTTCGACCGGGCACAGGGCAGCCGGATGCACGACGAGGACGGACACCAGTACCTCGACTTCTTCGCCGGTGCCGGGTCGCTCAACTACGGCCACAACAACCCGGTACTGAAACGGGCGCTGATCGACTACCTGATGCGTGACGGCGTCACCCACGGGCTCGACATGTCCACCGTCGCCAAGCGGACCTTCCTCCAGACCTTCCAGGACCTGGTGCTGCGGCCGCGTGACCTGCCGTACAAGGTCATGTTCCCGGGCCCGACCGGCACCAACGCCGTGGAGTCCGCGCTGAAGCTGGCGCGGAAGGTGAAGGGGCGCGAGGCGATCGTGTCGTTCACCAACGCCTTCCACGGGATGTCGCTCGGCTCGCTCGCCGTCACCGGAAACGCCTTCAAGCGGGCCGGGGCGGGCATCCCGCTGGTGCACGGCACGCCGATGCCGTTCGACAACTACTTCGACGGCCAGGTCCCGGACTTCCTGTGGTTCGAGCGGCTCCTGGAGGACCAGGGCTCCGGGCTCAACAAGCCGGCCGCCGTGATCGTCGAGACCGTGCAGGGCGAGGGCGGCATCAACGTGGCGCGGCCCGAGTGGCTGCGGGCGCTGGCCGAGCTGTGCGAGCGGCAGGACATGCTGCTGATCGTCGACGACATCCAGATGGGGTGCGGGCGCACCGGTGCCTTCTTCTCGTTCGAGGAGGCGGGCATCACCCCGGACATCGTCACCGTGTCCAAGTCCATCAGCGGCTACGGCCTGCCCATGTCCCTGTGCCTGTTCAAGCCCGAGCTGGACGTGTGGGAGCCGGGCGAGCACAACGGCACCTTCCGCGGCAACAACCCGGCGTTCGTCACGGCCACCGCCGCGCTCGAGACGTACTGGGCCGACGGGTCGGCGATGGAGAAGCAGACCCGCAAGCGCGGTGAGCAGATCGAGCAGCAGCTGATCTCGATCACCGAGGAGAACCTCGCCGACATCAAGGAGTACCGCGGCCGCGGCCTGGTGTGGGGTCTGGAGTTCCACGACAAGGAGCGGGCCGGGCGGGTGGCGCACCGCGCCTTCGAACTCGGGCTGCTGATCGAGACGTCCGGCCCCGTGAGCGAGGTCGTCAAGCTGCTGCCGGCGCTCACCGTGACGCCCGAGGAACTGGACGAGGGCATGAGCATCCTCGCCCGCGCCGTACGGGAGACCGTCGCCGTACCCGAAACCGCCTGAACCCCCAGGCGCACCACCTATCGAGGAGGGATCGCAACACCGTGATCGTCCGTTCGTTCAAGGACATCGAAGGCACCGACCGGCATGTGAGGTCGGCGTCCGGCACCTGGGAGAGCAAGCGCATCGTCCTGGCCAAGGAGAGGGTCGGTTTCTCCCTGCACGAGACGATCCTGTACGCGGGCACGGAGACGTCGATGTGGTACGCGAACCACGTCGAGGCCGTCGTCTGCGTGGAGGGCGAGGCCGAACTCACCGACCACGAGACCGGGCTGGCGCACACCATCACGCCCGGGACCATGTACCTCCTCGACGGGCACGAGCGGCACACGCTCCGCGTCAAGGAGGACTTCCGCTGCATCTGCGTGTTCAACCCGCCCGTCACGGGACGGGAGGACCACGACGAGAACGGCGTCTATCCCCTGCTCACCGAGCCCGAGGAGGTGTGACATCCCCATGACCACTGTCACCGGCACCCACGTCACCGATCTCTATCCCAGCCGCGGCGCCACCGAGGTGACCGTCCCCCGCCAGGACCCGGTCGTCTGGGGCGCCCCGGACGCGCCCGGCCCGTTCGAGCCACTCGACCTCCAGTCGTTCGAGCGGGACGGCTTCGCCGCCGTCGACCAGCTCCTCACAGATGACGAAGTAGCCGTTTACAAGCGGGAGTTGGACCGTCTGGTGGACGACCCGGCGATCCGGGCCGACGACCGTTCCATCGTCGAGCCGAGGACCAAGGAGATCCGGTCCGTCTTCGAGGTGCACCGGATCAGCGAGGTCTTCGCCCGGCTGGTGCGCGACGAGCGGGTCGTCGGGCGGGCCCGGCAGCTCCTCGGCTCGGACGTGTACGTCCACCAGTCGCGGATCAACGTCAAGCCCGGTTTCGGCGCCTCCGGCTTCTACTGGCACTCCGACTTCGAGACCTGGCACGCCGAGGACGGTCTGCCCCGGATGCGCACGGTGTCCGTCTCGATCGCGCTCACCGAGAACCACGACACCAACGGCGGCCTGATGATCATGCCGGGTTCGCACAAGACGTTCCTGGGCTGTGCCGGGGCGACGCCGAAGGACAACTACAAGCAGTCGCTCCAGATGCAGGACGCGGGTACGCCCTCCGACGAGGCGCTGACCGACATGGCGTCCGCGTACGGCATCAAGCTGTTCACCGGCCGGGCCGGATCGGCGACCTGGTTCGACTGCAACTGCATGCACGGGTCCGGCGACAACATCACACCGTTCCCGCGCAGCAACGTCTTCATCGTGTTCAACAGCGTGGAGAACGCGGCGGTCGAGCCGTTCGCGGCACCCGTGCGGCGACCCGAGTTCATCGGGGCGAGGGACTTCACGCCGGTGCGCTGAACCCGGCCGGGGCCCCGAGGGTCGCCCCCCGGAAGACACAGCATCGGCGCGAGGGACCTCACGCCGGTGCGCTGAACCCGGCCGGGGCCCCGAGGGTCGCCCCCCCCGGCCGACACAGCATCGGGGCGAGGAACCTCACGCCGGTGCGCTGAGCAGTCCCGTCCAGCGCACTCGGTGTGCTCAGCCCGACAGCACGTCCAGCAGCCGGTCCACGTCCGCCGTCGTGTTGAACAGGTGGAAGGCCGCACGCAGGTTGCCCGCGCGGTTGGAGACCTCGATCCCGGCGCGGCTCAACTCCGGCTGCCGGACTCCGAGTCCGGGCACCGAGACGATCGCCGAGCCCGGTGCGGGCACGGGCTCGTGGCCGAGTGCCACGAGCCCGGCCCGGAACCGGTCGGCGAGGGCCAGGTCGTGGGCCTGTACGGCGGCGACCCCGAGTTCCTCGATGAGATCGAGGGAGCGGCGCAGCCCGGCGTAGGTGAACAGGGCGTGACTCAGATCGAACCGCCGTGCCGAGTGGGCGAGTTCGGCGACGGGTCCGTAGCAACTGTCCCACGGCACCTCGGCGGCGACCCATCCCGCCAGCACCGGCGTGAGCCCCCCGAAATCCTCCGGGACGACGAGGAAGGCGGCCCCGTGCGGGCCGAGCAGCCACTTGAACGAGACGGAGACGGAGTAGTCGTACGCGTCGGCGTCCATCGGCAGCCAACCGGCCGACTGGGAGAAGTCGACGTAGGTGCGCGCTCCATGGGTGCGGGCCGCCTCGCGCAGGGCGGACAGGTCCGCGATCCGGCCGTCGGCGGACTGGGCGGCGCTGACCGCCACGAGCGCGGTGCCTGGGCGGACGGCCTCGGCGATCCGCTCCAGCGGAACCGCGCGGACCTTGAGGTCGCCGCGGACGTGGAACGGGTTCAGCACGGACGTGAAGTCGTCCTCGGCGGTGAGGACCTCGGCGCCCGCCGGCAGCGAGGCGGCGATGACGCCGGTGTGCGCGGCGACCGAGGCACCGGCCGCGACCCGGGTGACCGGGACGCCGGCCAGCCGGGCGTACGCCGCCCGGCTGGCCTCCACGTCCTCGTACAACGAGGTCAGCGGCCTGCCCTCGGCCCGCAGCAGCGCCGCCTCGTGCAGGGCGGTGACGGTACGGGCGGGGAGCAGGCCGTTGCTCGCGGTGTTCAGGTAGGTGTTCTTCGGGGCGAACTCGGCGCGGACGAGGGTCTCGAAGGTCTCCATGGCTCCACTCTGCGGCCCACGGAAGTCGAAGTCCATTGCGAATTCTTACGCGGTTTCCCTAAGGAACGCTTATGGATCCGCCGTCACCTGCATGTTTCGGCACCGCGGCGTCTCAGTGCTGCGGTACGTGCGGTACCGCGCAACCGTCGGGGCCGCACGCCTCGGCGTCGCCCTGGTCGACGAGCTTGAGCGGAGAGCGCTCGCCCCAGGCCTGGGTGAGGGCCTGGGCGAAGACCTCGGCGGGCTGGGCGCCGGAGACGCCGTACGTGCGGTCGAGGACGAAGAAGGGCACGCCGTTCGCGCCGAGCTGGGCGGCCTCGGCCTCGTCGGCGCGGACCTCGTCGGCGTAGGCGGCCGGGTCGGCGAGGACCGTGCGGGCGGCGTCGGCGTCCAGGCCGGCCTCGACGGCCAGCTCCACGAGCCGGTCGTCGCCCTCGCCGAACAGGGACCGCTCCTCGGCGAAGTTGGCCCGGTAGAGGAGCTGGATCAGCTCGTCCTGGCGGCCGTGCTCCTTGGCGAAGTGCAGCAGGCGGTGCATGTCGAAGGTGTTGCCGTGGTCGCGGTCGCGGGTGCGGTAGTCGAGACCCTCGGCGGCGGCCTGGGCGCCGAGGTTGTCCTCGCCGGCCTGGGCCTGGGCCTCGCTCATGCCGTACTTCTTGGTCAGCATGGCCAGCACGGGCTGGACGTCGCCCTTGGCGCGGCCGGGGTCCAGCTCGAAGGAGCGGTGCACGACCTCGACCTGGTCACGGTGCGGGAAGGCGTCGAGCGCCTTCTCGAAGCGGGCCTTGCCCACGTAGCACCACGGGCAGGCGATGTCGCTCCAGATCTCGACGCGCATGTCTCGGCTCTCTCCAGGTCCACGGGTACGGAGACTCCCTCCGCCGAGTATGTGAACGTTCAAACGGTCGGCCTCATTCCCCGCTCACCGAAGAAACGCAGGAGGAGGTGGTGATCGCCGCTCGGGGTGCGGATCGCCGCCCACCGGTCGGTGGACGTGCCGCCCACCGGTCCGGTTCCGGAGCGGCCCCGGTCAGCTGCCGTTGCGGAGGTCGTCCGGCCAGCTCGGGCGGAACTCCAGGTGGTCGTACGTGACGACGCACCCCTCGCCCATCGGCGCCTGCGCCATGAAGCCGACGAGGGCCGCGCCCGTCTCCTTCTCGTCGCCCAGCGTGAACAGCCGGACGAAGATCCAGTGCTTGCCGTCGCGGGAGGCGTGGAAGGCGAAGGCCCGGCCGGTGCGGCTGACTCGCAGCCAGACCGAACTTCCGTCCACGGTGAAGGAGTTGGCGTCGTCGGAGTGGCCGCGGGTGACCACCGTGCAGACAGTGGGCACGTCCGGGGAGTACTCCAGGCAGAGCTTGGCCCAGGCCCGTTCGCCGACATGGACGTACAACACCCCGGCGTCGAAGCCGCCGTTGAAGCCGACGGTCACCCGGGCGATGAACTGGAAGTCGCCCTCGGGCGCCCCCAGCAGCCGGGGTGCGTCGGCGGCCGGGTCGAGCGCCTCCGCGGTGGGCGGGACGAACCGGTCCTGGCGGGGACCGGCCCATCCGGTGAGGACCCCGTCCTCGTAGCTCCAGTGCCCGTCGGGCCCGTAGGTGCGCAACGGGAAGGGGAGTTCTGCGAGTTCGAGGTCCATGCTCAGAGTTTCCCAGATTCTCTCTGTCGCCCGGTGCCGGTCAGCGCTCGAGGTGGTTGTTGAAGCGCCGGGGCACGCCGAGGGGGTTGTCGTCGCGCAGCTCGGGCGGCAGCAGGGCCTCGGGGGTGTTCTGGTAGGCGACCGGGCGCAGCCAGCGCTCGATGGCCGTACCGCCCACCGAGGTGGAGGTGGAGGTGGTCGCCGGGTAGGGGCCGCCATGGTGCTGCGCGGGGGCCACGGCGACGCCGGTCGGCCAGCCGTTCACCAGCACGCGGCCCGCGAGCGGGGTGAGTTCCGCGAGGATCTCGGCGCCGCGGCCCTCGCCGGCGGCCTCCTGCGTCGACAGGTGCACGGTGGCGGTGAGGTTGCCGGGGAGCCGCGAGAGGACGGACCGCGCCTGGTCGTCGTCGTCGTAGCGCGCCACCACGGTCACCGGGCCGAAGCACTCCTCCAGGAGCAGGTCGTACGCCCCCTCGTCGGTGAGCTTCCCGGCCGGAACCGTCAGGAAGCCCGCGCTCACGGTGTGCTCGCCGCCCGCTCCGGGCGTGACCGGCGTCTCGACCTCGGGCAGCTGCGCCCGCTCGGCGACACCGGCGAGGAAGTTGTCGCGCATGCGGTGGTCGAGCAGGACGCCCGCGTCGGTGTCGCTGACCGCGTCGGTCAGCGACTTGACGAGGCCGTCACCGGCCGCGCCGGACGGCACGAGGACCAGGCCCGGCTTCACGCAGAACTGTCCGACGCCCAGCGTCATCGAGCCGGCCAGGCCGGTCCCGATGGCGTCCGCGCGCTCGGCGGCGGCTGCCTCGGTCACGACGACCGGGTTGAGCGAGCCCAGCTCGCCGTGGAAGGGGATCGGTACGGGCCGTGCGGCCGCCGCGTCGAACAGCGCGCGACCGCCCCGGATGGACCCGGTGAAGCCGGCGGCGGCGATCAGCGGGTGCTTGATCAGCTCGACGCCCGCCTCGAAGCCGTGCACCAGACCGAGCACGTCCTCGGGGATGCCGTGCTCGGCGGCGGCCCGGCGGACCACCTTGGCGACCAGCTCGGACAGGCCCGGATGGTCGGGGTGGGACTTGACGACGACCGGGTTGCCCGCGGCCAGCGCGCTCGCGGTGTCGCCGCCGGCGACGGAGAACGCGAAGGGGAAGTTGGACGCCGAGTAGACGGCGACGACGCCCAGCGGCACCTTGTAGCGGCGCAGGTCGGGCACCGGCGGGGTCGCCGTGTCGTCGGGGTGGTTGATGACGACGTCGAGGAAGGCACCCTCCTCGACGATGTCGGCGAAGGCGCGCAGCTGGTAGCAGGTGCGGGCGAGTTCGCCGGTCAGCCGGACCGGGCCGAGCGCGGTCTCGGCGTCGGCCACCTCGACGAGCTGGTCCCTGGCCGCTTCCAGCCGGTCCGCGGCGGTGCGCAGGAAGGCCGTGCGGACGGTGCGGTCGGCGAGCGCCGCCCGTGTACCGTGCGCGGCGCGGACGACGGAGTCCACTTCCTGGGCCGTGGCCTCGACCGCAACCTGTTCACGCTGCTTCCCGGTTCGGGGGTCGACACTCCAGACTGGTGCTGCTGCCACCGCGGGTCCCTCCACGTTCGTCGCCGCATCGCAATGCCGCTGTACTTACCTCACCACCAGGGACGTTCGATATACTGAACGCTGTCTCTGATGATGAATATGCTGTTGGAGACTATTTCCCGTCGAACGAAGGGGTCAAGGGCGATGTCGGCTGGCGAGACGGGGGGCGGGGCGCAGGTCAAGTCCGCGGTGCGGACGGTTGAACTGCTCGAGTACTTCGCCGGCCGCCCCGGTATGCACTCCCTCGCGTCGGTCCAGGAGGCCGTCGGTTATCCCAAGTCCAGCCTCTACATGCTGCTGCGCACGCTGGTGGAGCTGGGCTGGGTGGAGACGGACGCGACGGGCACGCGGTACGGCATCGGCGTACGGGCGCTGCTGGTCGGCACCTCCTACATCGACGGCGACGAGGTGGTCGCGGCCGCCCGTCCCACACTGGACCGGCTGTCGGACGACACCACCGAGACCATCCACCTGGCGCGGCTGGACGGCACCAACGTGGTGTACCTAGCCACCCGCCAGTCGCAGCACTATCTGCGCCCCTTCACCCGGGTCGGCCGCCGGCTGCCGGCCCACTCCACCTCCCTCGGCAAGGCGCTGCTGAGCACGTACAGCGACGAGCAGGTCCGCAAGATGCTCCCGGAGACGCTGCCCGCGCTGACCGAGCACACCATCACCGACCGCGAGAAGCTCATCGAGGAGCTGCACCAGGTCCGTGAGCAGGGCTTCGCCGTGGACCGCGAGGAGAACACGCTGGGGCTGCGCTGCTTCGGCGTCGCGATCCCCTACCGCACCCCCGCGCGGGACGCGATCAGCTGCTCGGTGCCGGTGGCCCGGCTGACGCCCGCGCACGAGCAGATGGTGAAGGACGCGTTGTTCGACGCGCGTGACCGGCTGACCCTGGCGACCCGTAGGCTCTGAGGCATGCAGATCGCCCTGCGCCCGGTCCATGACAGCGATCTGCCGGTGTTCTACCGGCAGATGAACGATCCCGAGTCCCTGCGGATGGCCGCGTTCACCCCGAAGGACCCGGCCGACCGGGACGCCTTCGACGCCCACTGGCGACGGATTCGCGCCTCCACCGACGTGGTGCGCGCGATCCTGGCCGACGGTGACGTGGTGGGCAGCGCGGCGGTCTACGGCGAACCGGGCGAGCGCGAGGTCACGTACTGGGTCGACCGCGCCTACTGGGGCCGCGGCATCGCCACGGCCGCGCTGGGAGTCCTCCTCGCGGAGGTCTCCGAACGCCCGCTCCACGCGCGCGCGGCGGAGGACAACGCAGGTTCCCGGCGGGTCCTGGAGAAGTGCGGATTCCGGCTGAGCGCGCGGGCCACCGGGTACGCCCACGCGCGCGGTGCGGAGATCGACGAGGTCGTCCTGGTCCTGGAGGACGCTCCCGGGCCGTGATCGTGGCGCACGAGCGCACGAGCGCACGAGGACCGTGGCGCACGAGGCGGACTTCATGAACGCTCGATGAGAAATCCGGGCGGATGGGAACGATTGCGTTCATCCCGTTCGTCTGTCTGATCGCGATGAACAAGACGATCAGGCGCGCCTCGGTGTTCGCGCTGCTGCTGGTGTTCTCCCTGCTGGTCCGGGCGACCTGGGTGCAGTTCTACGAAGGCCGGGCGCTGGCGGACGACAAGGACAACCGGCGCAACGCGATCGAGACGTACGCGGAGCCGCTCGGGAACATCATCGTGGCCGGAAAGGCGGTCACCGGCTCAGCGGCCACGCCGGACAGCGACCTGAAGTACAGACGCACGTACACGGACGGCGAGTTGTACGCCGCGGTCACGGGCTATGCCTCGCAGGCCTACGCCCCGACGCAGCTGGAGGGCATCTACGCCGACCTGCTCAACGGCACGGACACCCGGCTGAAGACCGTGGTGGACACGGTCACGGGCGAGCGGGCCGACCCGGGCAACGTGATCACCACGATCGACCCGGACGTGCAGAAGGCCGCGTACGACGCGCTCGGCGACAAGAAGGGCGCCGCCGTCGCGATCGACCCGGCGACGGGCAGGATCCTCGCGGTGGTGTCGACGCCGTCGTACGACCCGTCCTCGCTCACCGACGCCAACACCGCGGGCACGGCCTGGAAGAAGCTCACCGCTGACGCCGACAAGCCGCTCACCAACCGGGCGCTGCGCCAGCCGCTGCCGCCGGGGTCGACGTTCAAGCTGGTCGTGGCGGCGGCCGCGCTGGAGGACGGGCTCTACTCGTCGGTGGACGAGAAGACGGACAGCACCGACCCGTACACCCTGCCCGGCACGACCACGGTGCTGAGCAACGAGAACCCTTCGGCGCCCTGCGAGGACGCCACGATCCGGGTCGCGCTCCAGTACTCCTGCAACAACGTCTTCGCGCACATGGCCGTCCAGCTCGGACAGGACAAGCTGCGGGCGACGGCCGAGAAGTTCGGCTTCGACGACGAGACGCAGGACGTGCCGGTGCGGGCCTACCCGAGCGTCTACCCCTCCGGCATGGACGAGTCGTCGACCGCCCTCACCGGCATCGGCCAGTTCGACGTGACCGCCACCCCCCTCCAGATGGCGATGGTGTCGGCCGCCCTGGCCAACGGCGGCAAGCTGGTGTCGCCGCACATGGTCTCCCAGGTCACCGACGGCGGCGGGAACGTCCTCACCGACTACGACGACGAGGCCTCGACCACGCAGGTCGTCAGCTCCGGCACCGCCCAGCAGTTGCAGTCGGCGATGCAGACGGTCGTCGAGGAGGGCACCGGCACCAACGCCCGTATCGACGGGGCGACCGTCGGCGGCAAGACGGGCACGGCCCAGCACGGCGAGAACAACAGCCAGACGCCGTACGCCTGGTTCACGTCGTACGCCAAGGCCGACGGCAAGGAGGTCGCCGTGGCAGTGGTCGTGGAACAGTCGAACGCGGCCCGCTCGGAGGTGAGCGGCAACGGCCTGGCGGCACCGGTGGCCAAGGCGATGATGCAAGCGGCGATCAGCTAGCGCGCCCGAGGCGCGAGGCACCGCGCGATCGGCACGGCACCGCGGCCGATCGCGCAGCGTCCCTCACTTGACGCCCAGCACCTGCTCGATCGGGTCGATCGCGAAGTACACGACGAACAGGGCCGAGGCCCCCCACATGAGCCAGTGCACGTCCTTCGCCCTGCCCAGCACCGTCTTGATCACGACGAACGCGAGGAACCCCGCGCCGATGCCGTTGGTGATCGAGTAGGTGAACGGCATGACGGCGATGGTCAGGAAGGCGGGGATGGCGATCTCGTACTTGTCCCAGTCGATGGACTTGACCTGGGTCATCATCAGGAAGCCGACGGCGACCAGCGCGGGCGCCGCCGCCTGGAGCGGGACGATGGTGAGCAGCGGGGTCAGGAACAGGGCGAGGGCGAACAAGCCGCCGGTGACCAGGTTGGAGAACCCGGTGCGCGAGCCCTCTCCGACGCCGGCCGCCGACTCGATGTAGGAGGTCGCGGAGGACGAGGAGGCCGCGCCGCCCGCGACCGCCGCCGCGCCGTCGATGAGCAGCACGCGGCCCAGGTTGGGCACCTTGCCCTCGTCGTCGAGGAGCTTCGCCTCGGCGCTGATGCCGACGACCGTGCCCATGGTGTCGAAGAAGTCGGACAGGATCAGCGTGAAGACGAGCAGGACGACCGTGATGACGGTGGTCTCGCCGAACGCGCCGAACAGGCTGAAGTGCCCGATCAGTCCGAAGTCGGGGGTGTCGACGAGCTTGTCGGGCCACGCGGGCGTGGTCAGGCCCCAGGACTTGATGTCGGCGATCGAGTCGATGACGATCGCGAGAAGCGTCATCGTCACGATGCTGATGAGGATGGCACCCTTGACCTTGCGGGCCAGCAGTCCGATGGTCAGCAGCACGCCGAGGCAGAAGACGAGGATCGGCCACCCGCCGAGGGTGCCGGTGGCGCCGAGCTGGACCGGGACGGTGGTGCCGGCGACATCGGGGATGCGGCTGACGAAGCCGGCGTCGACGAAGCCGATGAAGGCGATGAACAGGCCGATGCCGACGCTGATCGCCTGCTTCAGCGGCTGCGGGATGGCGTGCATGACGGCCTCGCGCAGGCCGGTCACCACCAGCACGCAGATCAGCAGGCCTTCGAGGACGATCAGGCCCATCGCGTCGTCCCAGCTCATCAGCGGGGCGATCTGGAAGGCGACGACGGCGTTGAGGCCGAGCCCGGCGGCGAGGGCGAGCGGGAGGTTGCCGCCGACGCCCATGATGATCGTCATGACGGCGGCCACCAGGGCGGTGGCGGTGGTGAGCTGGACGGCGTCGAGTTGGTGCCCGAACTTGTCCTTGGCGCTGCCCAGGATGATGGGATTCAGGACAAGGATGTAGGCCATCGTGAAGAACGTGGCGAAGCCGCCGCGTATCTCCCGGCCGAAGGTCGACCCCCGTTCGGAGATCTTGAAGAACCGGTCGACGCTGTTCACCGCCCGGGGCGGGGGACTCGGCCGATCGGCCACCTTCTGCGTTTCGGACATGACGGACACTCCTCGTGACCTGGTGATCAGTGTGCGGATGCTGGCTGGATTGTTCCCCCGTTGAACCCGGTTCAGGTTTTCACCGTGTTACGGAATCGGGGTTCGGTCGGCCATACGTCGTTCGAACCCCTGTACCGAACAAGCGGTTGATCACTGCTACGCTTCCGGATCTCGTCCCGACCACCTCCCCGGGACATCCCCATGTCATTCACATGACACGCACAGCATCCACCCCCGTCGGGGTGCTGATTCCGCACCGAGAAGAGGTCACCCGTGGGCACAGTCGTCGACGACGCCGCCTCCGTGGAGTTCCATGCCTTCTTCGAACGCCACCACGCCGAACTGGCCCGGCTCGCCCATCTGTTGACCGGCGAGGCGGACGCGGCCGACGATCTGGCGGCGGACGCGCTGCTCGCGCTCTGGCACCGCTGGGACCGCGTGCGCGCGGCCGATCACCCGGTGGCGTACGCGCGAGGCGTCGTGGCCAATCTGGCCCGCACCCGGATCCGCAGCGCGGTCCGCGAGCGCCGCAGGATCGCCCTGTTCTGGTCGCAGCGCGAGGAGAAGACAGAGAATCCGGACGTCGCGGGCGTTGTGGACGTCCAGTCGGCGCTGCGTAGACTCCCCTTCCGCAAACGGGCCTGCGTAGTGCTCCGGCACGCGTTCGACCTCTCGGAGAAGGACACCGCGCTCGCTCTGGGCGTCTCGGTGGGTACGGTGAAGAGCCAGACCTCGAAGGGAATGGCCGAGTTGCAGAAGCTGCTCGGCGCCACAGGGGGTCCGCGGAAGGTGCACGCCGTGATGGCGGCGCGCACGGGTGAGGCCGGAGGAAGGGACCGATGACGATGCAGCGGGACGTGCACGGCGAGCTGCGCGCCCGGTTGCACGGGGCGGCCGAGGCGTACGAGCCGAACCGTGAGCGGATCCTCGCCCGGATCGAGCGCGGCATGGTGGAGCAGGAACGGCCCGGCGGTCACCGGTCGACGCGTCCGGTCCTGTGGGGCTGGGCGCGCATCGTGAGCGCCACGGCCGCGGTCGCGGGCATGCTCGCGGTCGGCGGCTACGCGGTGGCGTCCGCGGTGAAGGACGAACCGCCGCAGCAGCAGTCGGTCGCCGTCCCGCCGATGGTGGAGTCCCCGGACGCGACGAGCCGCCCGCCGGCCTCGCCGAAGGCGACGCCCAGCTCGGGCGGCGGCGGGCGGAACGAGGCCGAGCCGAGCAGTTCGCCGTCGAAGTCGGCGCAGGCCAAGCCCTCCGCGTCCGCGCCGGGCCTGCTGCCGGCCGTCGACGACACCGAGGACGGCCCGCTCTGGTCGGACGGCTCGGTGGACCCGCACAGCAACGACTTCTGGGCGCAGAGCAATGTGACACTCAAGGCCGCCCGGCAACTCACGGAGCTGACCGTGCAGTTGAAGGTCGCGCAGACCGGCGGGGTGTCCTCGGCGGGTGCCTGGCGTTCGCTGCCCGAGGGCGACTTCACGTTCACGGTCGAGGAGAGGGACGACTTCCTGGTCTACACCTGGGTGCTCAAGGAGGGCCGTACGGTCCCCAAGGGCGAGTGGGTGTTCGCCGGGCAGTACGACCACGACCGCGGCGGCCGGGACGCCAAGGACGACAGCTACGCGGTGGTCGGCGCGGCCGACGGCCAGAAGGGCTCCGTGGGCGGCGACTTCGCGGCCCAGGACGACGACGAGGGCGACTCGTAGAAGCCCTGGCGGCCGCAGAGATCTCGTGGCGAAAAAAATTTCGGCGAAGCGGCAACCCTTTCCTCACCGGTGACGACCACAAGGCGCAAGAGTCACCACCCACTTGAGGAATCGGTACATGACTGCACCAGCAGAACCGCGCGTCCGGCACCGCCGCAGGGTCACCAAGCGGCGTGCGCTGATCGCGGGCTCCGCCGCCTTCGCCATCTCCGGAGCCGCGATCGTCACCACGACGATGCTCTCGTCCGCGGGCGCCGCGTCGACCTGGCCGACGGCCAAGGGCAGCAAGGCGGTGTCCTCGACCATCAAGGTCACGGGCACCTACGACGGCAAGCTGACGAAGTTCTCCGGCGCCGGTGCACTGGGCGGCAGCGGCCAGGACGAGGGCCAGGACCCGATCTTCGAACTGGCCGACGGCGCCGTCCTGAAGAACGTGATCATCGGCACGCCGGGCGCCGACGGCGTCCACTGCAAGGGCTCCTGCACGCTCCAGAACGTGTGGTGGCTGGACGTCGGCGAGGACGCCGCCAGCTTCAAGGGCAAGTCCGCCTCGTCCGTGTACAAGGTCATCGGCGGCGGCGCGAAGAACGGCGCCGACAAGGTGCTCCAGTTCAACGGCGCCGGCACGCTGACCGTGACCGGCTTCCGGGTGGAGAACTCCGGCAAGCTGGTCCGCTCCTGCGGCAACTGCAAGACGCAGTACAAGCGCACGATCGTGCTGAGCGACATCGACATCGTGGCGCCCCTGAAGACCATCGTCGGCGTCAACGCCAACTACGGCGACACCGCGACCCTGTCGAAGATCCGCATCCAGGGCGACACCAAGAAGAAGACGAAGACCTGCGTCCGCTTCACGGGCAACAACACCGGCAAGGAGCCCACCGAGCTGGGCACCGGCGCCGACGGCAAGACCTGCAAGTTCTCGCCGTCCGACATCACGTACACGTAGGCGGGTCGACCCTCCCTCGATCACGCACGAGAAACAGCTCACGCGCCTTCGGTTACACCGACGATGGCGAGAACCACGTCGTCGACACGGGCACGTCGTTCGACTGCATGGACCTGCGGGCCCGAGCCCCTCTCGGGCCCGCACGGAAGAACGCCCCCGCCGGCGGTCACCGGCGGGGGCGTTCGGCTGCCCGGTCAGTTCATGGTGGTGCCGATCGTGGTGGACCCGGTGGTCAGGAACGCCGTCGCCGGCAGCGCCCCGTCCGCCCTGCGGGCTCCGTACGCCGTCGTCGCGTCCTTCGACCTGAAGGCCGGGGTGCTGACGCCGCCGTCCCAGTTGTTCGCCGCGGACACCGTGGCGGAACCCAGCTTCGACAGGCCGCCCTTGTTGCCCACGGCGAGGTTGCGGGCCAGGCGGGCCTCGCCGGTCGCGAAGAAGAAACCGGCCTGCGCGTTGGCGTACGCCGTGTTGCGGTTCAGGACGATCACGCCGGTGTTGGAGTTCTCGGTGAACCCGTTCAGGGCGTTGTCCCAGGCCGCGTTGTCGTTCACCACGTGCGCGACGACGACGCCCCCGCCGCCCAGCTTGAAGCCGTTGCCGTTGCCCTCGAAAGCCACGTCGCTCCAGCGGTTCCTGCCGTTGCCGAAGGCCCACGCGTGGTCGATGGTGATCGGCGTGGAGAACTGCCACAGGTCGAGGCCGTCGTCGGAGTTGTTGTAGAGGCGGGCGCCGGTGATCCGGTTGCCCGTCCCGGAGCCGAACTTGACGGCGATGCCGTCCGCGTTCTGCCCGTGTCCGGCGGCGTCGTAGTTGCCGTGACTGTCGAGGTTCTGCACGAGGTTGCCGACGGTGTTGTCGCCGCGCAGCGTGAAACCGGTGTCGCCGTTGTCGGCGGTGACCAGGTTCCTGAAGACGCCCCCGGTGGAGGAGGTGACGACGAAGCCCTGGGCCGGGGACTTCTGGAAGGTGAGGTTCTGCACGGTCCAGTAGCTGCCGTGGATCCCGGCGAGCCAGGAACCGGCCGGCAGCCTGGACCCGTCGATCTTCACCTTCTCGCTGCCGTACGCCTGGAGCGTGATCCGGTTCGTGGCGGTGCCGCTGGCCGTGGACTTCAGCGCGGCCGTCGGGCGGTAGGTGCCGCCGCGGACCTGGATGACGGTGCCCGCGGCGGCGTTCTTCACGGCCGCCTCCAACTGCGCGGTGGTCGACACGGTGACCGTCGCCGAAGCGGCCTGGGCGCCGTCGTTCGTCAGGCCGAGGTAGACGCCGCCCGCCCCTGAGGCGAGGGCCACCGCGGCGGCGATCGAGAGGGTGCCCGTCCTGCGGTGGCGTCCGGTGCTCAAACGCACGGGGCGTTCCTTTCCTGAGGGGGAGGGAGAGGAAACGCGCCGGAGGGTCCGCTCCGGCCCGTTTCCGCACTCCAGTCGCCGCCATGGCCGGAAAAGGTTGCCGGACCGTGCGAAAAGGGGCCGAAACTTTCGCGGCGGTCAGTTCATCGTCGCCCCGATGGTGGTGCTGCCCGTGGTCAGGAAGGTGGTCGCGGGCAGCGCGCCGCCGGACTGGCGGGCGTTGTACGTGCTCGAGGCGTCCGTGGAGCGGAAGGCGGGCGTGGCGATACCGGAGTCCCAGTTGTTGCCGGCCGAGGTGACCTTGGAGCCCTTGTTGACCTGGCCGCCGCCGTTGCTCACCGCGAGGTTCTTGCCGAGCTTCGCGGAGCCGGTCGCGAAGTAGTAGCCCCACTTGGCGTTGGCGTAGGAGGTGGTGCGGTTGATGCTGATGGCGCCGGTGTTGGAGTTCTCGGTGAAACCGTTTCCGGCATTGCCCCAGGCGGCCGAGTTGTTGATGACGTGGGCGACGACCTCGCCGTCGCCGCCCAGTTTGTAGCCGTTGCCGTCGCCCGCGAAGGCGGAGTCGGACCAGCGGTTGGCGCCGTTGCCGAAGGCCCAGGTGTGCTCGACGGTGACGGGCGAGGAGAAGGACCAGAAGTCGAGGCCGTCGTCGGAGTTGTTGTAGAGGCGGGCCCCGGTGATCAGGTTGCCGGTGCCGGAGCCGAACTTCACGGCGATGCCGTCGGCGTTCTCGCCGTGGCCCGCGGCGTCGTAGTGGCCGTAACTGTCGATGTTCCGCACGGTGTTGCCGACCGTGCCGTCGCCGGTGAGGGTGAAGCCGGAGTCGCCGCCGTTGATGGTCTTGATGTTGTTCCAGTTCGTCCCGGTGCAGGACTGGCAGACGACCGCGCTGTCCGGCGAGTTCTGGAAGGTGAGGTTCGAGACGTTCCAGTGGTCGGCGGTCAGTTTGAGGATCCAGCCGCCGGCGGGAAGGTTCGAGCCGTCGATCTTCACGGTCTCCGAGCCGTACGCGGTGAGGGTGACCGGCGCGGACGAGGTGCCGTTGGCGGTGGACTGGAGGGTGGCCGTCGGGTAGTAGGTGCCGCCGCGGACCTGGATGACGGTGCCGGCGGTGGCGTTCTTGACGGCGTTGGAGAGGTCGGTGGAGTTGCTCACCACGACGGTGGCGGCCTGCGCCTGGGTGGGGAGGACGGCGAGGCCGACGCCGAGGGCGAGGGCGGCCAGGGCGGGGAGAGCGGTGCGACGAGACATGGAGTGCGGGTCCTTCGCTCGTGGGGTGGGGGGATCACTCATGGGACGGGGACGGGGAGATCCCTGGGAGTGGGGGGTCAGAGGACGCGGTCCAGCCAGCCGAAGACCTCGTCCTGCATGCGGTCGACGAAGACGTGGCCGAGGTCGGGCCAGGTCCGCAGGTGCAACCGCTCCTCGGCGTGGCGGGAGCGCCAGACGGCGCGCAGCTTCTCGTGGGCCACGCGGACGCCGTCGGCGGGGAACAGCGGATCGAGACCGCCGTTGACGAAGAGCATCGGCCTGGGTGCGGCGATGCTCGCCACGTCGGGGAAGTCGAGGTGACGGGGGAGTCCCGGGTGGAGCATGTAGTAGGAGGACTGCCCGCGCAGGGTGTTGTTGCCGGGGACCATCATCTCCTTGAGTCCGGTCATCCAGCAGACGGCGGCCGTGGCGGCGAGGCCGTCGGTGAGCGCCGCCGCCTGCCAGGCCCGGAAGGCGCCCATGGAGAAGCCGACGGCCGCGATCCGCCGCCGGTCCACGCGCTCCAGCCGGGCGAGGAAGCCGACGGCGCGGGCGTCCTCACGGGCCATGAGCCCGGCCAGGGAGGAGCCCAGGTGGTAGAAGTTGCTCGCCAGGGCCTGTTGCTGGTCGTAGGCGAGGGGGCCGCGGTCGCCCCAGCCGAGGGCGTCGGCGACGAGGACGACGTATCCGCGCCGGGCCAGTTCGTCGCCGACGAACCGGCCGCTGAAGTACTTCTCCGTCCAGGCCTGCGCGGAGGCGAGCCGGGCTCCGTCGTACCAGGGCCGGACCAGTTTCTCCTTGCCGATGTCGAACTTCGCGCCGTGGTCGTGCAGGAGGAGCACGGCCGGGAAGGGGCCCGGCCCGTGCGGCGTGAGCAGGGCGGCGCGGACGCGTTCGTGACGGGTGAGGGAGAGCGTCACCAACTCGGCGGTGTAGCCGTCCTGTTCGGTCCGCAGCTGGAACTCGGGGGCGTACGGGGTCCCGTCCTCCCGGTCGACGAGCAGTGACTCCTCGACCTTGGCCCGAGCCGCCCGGCGCCAGGCGCGGAAGTCCCGGATCGGGGAGTTTCCCCAGGCGAGCGGGAAGGTGAGGGCGTCCTTGAGGGCGGGGTGGAAGTCGGGCAGCGGGCCGTCGGTGACCGCCGCCCGAGCCACACCTGCCTGGCCGGCCAGCAGGGCCGCCCCCGTCCCGACCACGAACGCCCGCCGGCCCACCGGTTCACGGCCGTTCATACGGCCTCCAGCCCTCGAGATAGGTGCGCCGGGTGTGCACGGCCGCCTCCGCCGGCGTCAGCTGCGGCCGGTTGTCCGGCTCGGAGATCACCGCACCGGGGCCCGCGTTGCCGTACTCGCGGAAGCGCATGGTCTGCCAGGGGTAGGCCTCCCGCATGTCGGTGTACGGGGCGGCCGGGTCGATGCCGGGGCCGATCCAGGAGTCCCGCACGACGAGCGAGGGCCAGGCGGTCGTCTCGTACGACGGCACCCACGGCCGGGCCAGCTTGTACGCCGCGTCCTCGGCGCCGGAGGTGAACCGGCCGCGGACGGCGAGGAAGCCGTAGGGGTTGGCGCGGGCGGTGGCCGGGGCGAAGACCATGCCCTTGGGGGTGAAGGCGACGTCCCTTTGGAGGGTGTGGAAGCGGCAGTCGTCGAAGACGGCCCGCGCCCGGCCGAAGACGAAGTCGACGTCTCCCTCGATGTGGCAGCGGCGGTAGTACTGCCGGTCGAAGGCGTCCAGGGCGGTGGTGTCCGCGAAGAGGGTGTCCTGGTGGGCGAGGAAGCGGACGTTGTCGAAGCGGGAACGGTCCCCGGTGACGTAGGCGGCGACCGCCTGGGTGCCGGTGATGTCGGGGTGGTCGGCGCGCAGCCAGTCGTTGGCGAGGGTGAGGTCGCGGACGGTGAGGCCGGGGGCGGCGGAGGTGAAGGTGGCGGAGCCGGCGGTGCCGTACGTGGTGCCGTCGGGCTTCTTCGTGCCGTTGGCGTTGTCGTACACGAGGACGGCGGCGCGCGGGTCGTGGGAGGCGCCGCGCAGGGTCAGGTCCGCCTTGTCGGCGGGGACGGTGACGACCTCGCGGTAGGTGCCGGGGTGCACGACGATCGTCCAGCCGGGCCCGGTGACCGTGTCCACCGCGGCCTGGACGGAGTCGCCGGGGCGGACGTGCAGGACACGGCGGCCTCCCGTGACCGGGCCGGCCGCGAGGGCGGGGGTGCCGGTGGCGGCGAGGCCCGCGGTGAGGCCGGCCAGGAGGGTGCGCCTGCGCATGTCAGCAGCTCTCCTTCCACGGCGCCCAGTCGCCCAGGTGCGCCGTCCGGGTCGCCGACTCGGCCTGCTCCGGGGTGAGTTGGGGCCGGTTCTCCGGGACGGTGATGACCGCGCCGGGTCCGGAGTTGCGGTACTCGGCGAACCGCTGGTTCTGCCAGGGGAAGGAGGCCGACATGTTGGTGTAGGGCGCGACCGCGTCGATGCCGGCGTCGAGATGGGTGTCGCGGACGGTGAGCATGGGGCGCGCGGTGGTGTCGGAGCTGGGCACCCAGGGACGGGCCAGTTTGTAGTGGCCGTCCGGGGCTTCGCTCGTGACGCGGCTCCGGGTCACCAGGTAGCCGCGCGGGTTCGCGCCGGCCGTGGAGGGGGCGAAGACGAAGCCGTACGGGGCGGCGGCCAGGTCGGTGCGGTTCAGGGTCCGGAAGTGGCAGTGCTCGAAGACGGCGGTGCCCCGGCCGAAGACGAAGTCGACGTCGCCCTCGGCGTAGCAGTGGGAGAAGTACTGCCGGGCGAAGGTGCCGAGCGCCATGGAGTCGGCGTAGAGGGTGTCCTGGTGGCCGAGGAAGCGGCAGTGGTGGAAGGCGGAGCGGTCGCCCTGGACCTTGATCGCGACGGCCTGGGTGCCGGCGATGCCGGGATGGTCGGCGCGCAGCCAGTCGTTGGCGAAGGTGATCCAGCGGGCGGTGAAGCCGTCGGCCTGCACGGTGGTGGTGGCCGAGCCGGTGGTGCCGTAGGTCCCACCGCCGGGCTTGGGGGTGCCGGCCGCGTTGTCGAACACGATCACGACGTCGCCGGGGTTCTCGGAGGCACCGATCCAGGTCGCCTCGGTGCGGGTGGCGTCGACGGCGACCGTCTCCCGGTAGGTGCCGGGGGCGAGGACCAGGGTGCGGCCGGTGCCGGTGGCGGCGGCCACGGCGTCCCGGACGGAGGTGTGGTCACCGCGTCCGCGCGCGTCGACGTACAGGGTCCCCGGGGTGAGGCGGGCGGACGGGGAGCCGAAGCGGCCGAACGGCCGGCGGGTGTTCGCCCGGACGGGGCCGGCCGACAGACCGAGGGCGGCGCCCGCCCCGGCGCTCGCCAGGAGGAAACCTCTTCTGGACAGGGGCGGTTGGACGTGGGGCGAGGGCATGCGGGTGCTCCTTGGGGGCGCGGCTCGTGGGACGGGGACCTGAGGCCTCGCGTGGGTGGGGTGGCGCGGCTCGTGGGACGGGGACCTGGGGCCTCGCGTGGGTGGGATGGCGCGGCTCGTGGGACGGGGACCTGAGGCCTCGCGTGGGTGGGATGGTGCGGCTCGTGGGACGGGGACCCGGGGCCTCGCGTGGGTGGGATGGCGCGGGCCGGGGCGGCGGGGCCCCGGCCCGTACGGTCGTGGGGTCAGCAGATCTTTCCGGCGCCGGCCCGGCCGGTGACGATGCCGGGGACGGCCTTCGCCGGGTCGACCTTCGTGCGCAGGGTGGGCGTCCAGCCAGCGCCGGACTGGAGGGTCTCGGCGGGGATCTCCGCGTTGTGCACGGCGATCAGGTCGACGGGCTTGCCGTTGACGTAGTTGCCGTCGGCGGTGACCGGCGCCTCGCTCCACTTCTTCAGCGCCTTCGCCGCGCTGACGCCGGTGGGCAGCGTGAACGCGTTGTGCTGGGCGACGAGCTGGGACTCCTTGCCGATGCCGAAGCTGTAGGCGTAGGAGGCGTCGGCGACGAAGTGGTTGTTGTAGGAGTCGACCTGCCCGAACCGGACCCGGGGCGCGCGCTCGACCAGCTTGGAGAACAGGTTGTGGTGGAAGGTGACCTTCAGCTTGCCCCGGTCGCCCACGGCGGTGGACTCGCTGTCGCTGTTGCCGATGAGGATCGTCTTGTCGTGCTCGGTGAAGACGTTCCAGGAGGCGGTGACGTAGTTCGAGCCGCGGACGATGTCCAGTTCGCCGTCGTGCTGCTGGTAGAGCATGCCGAAGTAGGTCGGCGCGGCGCTGTCGGGGTGGGAGCCGTCGGTGAACGTGTTGTGGTCCAGCCACACGTGCGTGGACCCGTAGACGACGGCGGTGTCGTACTCGGAGTTCCAGTTGCCCTTCGAGCCGTCGGTGGGGTCCCACTGCGGGAAGCAGTCGATGGGGCTCTCGAAGGCGATGTTGCGGATGATCACGTTGTCGACGGCCTTGATCTGGAGGCTGGCGCCCTTGATGCCCGCGTTCCTGCCCACGCCGATGATGGTGGTGTTGGCGGGGACGTTGACCTTGATCGCCTTGTCCTGGTTGGCGGCGGAGGTGCGCCGCAGGCCCTCGGGGCTGTCGGCGGGCTCGGCGCTCAGGTCGGTGTCGAGCCCCCACACCTCCGGCGCGTACGCGGCGAGGTAGGCGTCGAAGTCGTAGCCGGGCGCGGCGAAGGCGTCGCATCCTTCGGAGACGGCGTCGATCGTGCCCTTGACCTTGATGATCTTCGGTGCGCTGCCGCCGGCCTCCAGGGCGGACCTGAACTCCGCCCAGGTGGTGACGGTGTACACGTGCTCGGCGTCGGCGGCGGCACCGCCGGTGGTGCCGGTGCCGTACGCGGCCCAGCCGTCGTTGGCCGGCAGGGTCTGCCGGGCGACGTCACGGGGGGAGTGCGCCTGGGCGGTGGTGCCGGTGACCGTCATGGCCAGAGCGGTGCAGCCGACCACGACGGCCGATTTTGTGGCATGCCCATGCCATCTCTGTGCATTCATTGTGCGGCTCTCTTTCGAGGAATTCGAGGAGGGAGAAGGAAAGGAGGAGAGGGGTTACGCGGTGGCCGGGGGCCAGGTGATCCAGGACTCCGGGATCTGCGTGTCGAGCCGGCGCACGTCGCGCGCCGACAGCACCCGGCGGCGCAGCAGCTCGGCGGCGACGAGCCGGGCCAGCGCGATCGCGCCCGGCGGATTGAAGTGCGTGTTGTCCTGCTCGGTGCCGGTCCAGTTGAAGTACTTCTTGGTCTCCTCGACCCCGAGCTTCTGCCACAGCTCCAGCGACAGCGCCTGGAGGTCGAGCAGCGCGACGTCCTCCTCCGCGGCGAGCGCACGCATCGCCGCCGGGTAGTCGCCGTGGGTGGGAAGGGCGTTGCCGCCCGCGTCGAACCGGCGGCGCTCCACGGGGGTCGCCAGCACGGGCCGCGCCCCTCGGGAACGCGCTCCGTCGACGTACAGCCGCAGATGGTCCTGGTACGTCGTCCAGGGCTCGGTGTAGCGGGCCGGGTCGGTGGTCTTCTCGTCGTTGTGCGCGAACTGGATCAGGAGGAAGTCCCCCGGCCGGATCGAGGCGAGAACGACGTCGAGGCGCCCCTCGTCGACGAAGCTCTTGGAACTCCGGCCGTTCACCGCGTGGTTGGCGACGGGCCGGTCCTTGTGCAGGAAGAACGGCAACGCCATCCCCCACCCGGTCTCGGGCGCGGCGTCGGCGAACTTCTGGGCGGCGGTGGAGTCACCGGCGATGTAGAGGGTGCGGGGTCGCTGCGCGGCCTGGGCGGTGCCGGTGGCCGCGACCCCGAGAGGGAGGGCGGCGAGGGCCGCGGAGGTGACCTGTCTGCGGGTGAGGGACACGGGCGTGCACCTTTCAACAGCGTTCAACAGGAAGGGGAGCCGCGCCCTCGGGGGGCGCGGGACGGTACTCATGTGCGGCTCCGCCGCGAGGACGGCGGCCGGCCACAGTGCCCCCGCGGCCGGCCGCCCACGATCCGGACCGAAGTCCTAGCCCTTCTGTTCCTTCCACTCCGCCTGCGCCGTGTTCAGCTGGTCGGCGAGGGTGTCCAGGAAGTCCTTGGCACTGAGCTTGCCCAGCAGGACCTTCTGGAAGTTGGGCTCGTTGTCGGACTTGGAGATGGTGCCCCAGTCCGGCAGGTAGTACGGCAGCTGCACGATCGTCGTGGATCCGTCGGACAGCGCCTGCGCGGCCAGCTTGGTCGGCTCGGCCTGGGAGATCCACGCGTCCTTCGCCGCCGCGTTGTTCGACGGCACCTGGCCGGCCGACTCGTTGAACTTCGAGTTCTCCGCGTGCGAGGTGGCGAACTCGATGAACTTCCAGGCGGCTTCCTTGTTCTTCGAGCTCTTGAACAGGCCGAGACCGTCGACCGGGTTGGACACCTGCACCCGCTTGCCGGAGGAGCCGATCGGCTGCGGGATGCCCCGGAACTTGTCGGTGCCGAACGCCTTCACGTGGTCCTGGTACGAGCCCAGGTTGTGGTTCAGCATGCCGATGGTGCCCGAGTCCCACTGGGCGACCATCTTGGTGAAGTCGTTGTTGAGGTCGGCCGCCGGGGTGACCTTCTTGTACAGGGCCGCGTACTTCTCCAGCGCCTCGACGTTCTTGGGGTCGTTGACGGTGGTCTTGTCGCCGTTCCAGAACGAGGTGATCCCGCTCTGCCCGTACATCGCGTCCAGCGCCTGGGCGATGGAGCCGGCGCCGCCGCGGATGGTGTACCCGAACTGGTTCTTGCCGACGTTCGTCAGCTTCTCCGCCGCCGTGTAGAACGCGTCCCAGGTGGTCGGCTCGGCCAGGCCCGCGGCCTTGAACAGGTCGGTGCGGTAGTAGAGGACACCGTTGTTCGCGGAGGTCGGGATCGAGTAGAGCGCGTCGCCGCCGCCTGCGGACTTCAGCGACTCGATCATGGACTCGTTGAGCTTGCCGTTGAGGGAGGACTTGGCGAGGCGGTCGTCCAGCGGCTCCAGCGCGTCCTGGGCCGCGATCCCGGCCGCCATCGACGCGCCGATCCCGCCGACGTCCGGCAGGCCGCCGCCCTGGATGGCGGTGTCGACCTTGGACCCGTACTCGGTGGAGGCGATGCCGACGTACTCGACGTCGATGTCCGGGTTGGCCTTCTCGAAGTCGGCGATGACCACCTTCCAGATGTCGGTGCGGACACCGCCGTTGTTGTCCCAGAAGACGATCTTGCCCTTGCCGCTGCCGTCGGCTCCCTTGTCCCCGCCGGCGCCGCTGCCGTCGTCACCGCAGGCGGTGACGGTCAGGGCGAGCGCGGCCCCCAGGGCGACGGCCGTCGCGGCGCGCCTGCTTCTGTGGATGCTGATCTTCATTGGTCGGCTCTCTTCTTCTTGTTCTTCTGGATCCAACGGGCTGTGCAGGTACGTGGGGGGCGCGCGGGGTCAGCGGCGGGCGTGGGGAGCCCAGTCGTCGGTGCCCCTGAGGTAGTCGGCGACGGTGTGGGTCCGTGCCTCGGCGTCGTTCATCTGCGGCCGGTCCGCGGTCACGGCCGCGCCGGGGCCGTGGTTGCGGTACTCGGCGAACCGCGCGTCCCGCCACGAGAAGCCGCTCATGTCGGTCCACGGGGCGGCCTTGACCGCGGCGGGCAGCTCGGTGTCGCGGATCAGCACCTGGGCGACCGCGGCGGGTTCACCGCCCGGGTGCCAGGGCCGTCCGAGGTGGAAGGTCCCGGCCGGCGCGTCGCTCACGATCCTGGACCGGGTGATCAGGAACCCGTACGGGTTGCCCGTCCAGGTGGAGGCGGCCGTGATGTAGCCGTTGTTGCTGTCGGACCCGCGGCTGAGCGCCCGGATCACGGACCGCTCGATAACGGTGGTCGCCCGTCCGTAGACGAAGTCGACGTCGCCCTCGATGTAGGAGTCGCGGATGTAGACCCGGCTGATCACGTCCAGCCTGGGGCTGTCGGTCATCAGCGTGTCCTGGTTGCCCAGGAAGGCCGTGTCCTCGAAGACGATCCGGTCGCCGGTCGTCTTCACCGCCAGCGCCTGCTCGGCGTTCAGCTCGTGGGCGGCCTCGTCGAAGTCGTTGCTGAAGGTGAGGTGGCGGGCGGTGACGTCGTGGGCCGCGATCCGGACCGTGGCGCTGCCCGTCGAACCCCCGTACGCCGCAGGCGTGTCGTAGACGATGACGGTGTCGGAGCGGTCCTGTCCAGTCCCCTGCAACGAGATGTTCGGCTTGCCCGCCGGGATGAACACCTTCTCCCGGTAGACGCCCGGCGCGACGGCGACGGTGACCGGCACGGAGTTGCCCTCGGGCACGGCGTCGACGGCCGCCTGGACGGTCGGGTAGTCACCCGGCACCTGGAGCGTCACCGCGCTGCCGATCCGCTGCTGCGGCCCGGAGAACCTGCTGACGAGCGCGGGCACGGCCGCCGCCGGGTCCAGCCGGTACGCGTAGAAGTCCCGTGGATCGAAGGCGGCACCCCACTCGTCGTGCCGGCCCGTGGTGTTCTTCAGGATCGACCCGCGCTGCACCAGCTCGGCGGTGGTGTCGGCCTGGTAGGGGTGCTGGACGTCCCGGTAGTAGCTGTTCTCGATGACCATCTTCGTCCGGCCGCGCGACCAGTTCCCGTACGTCCACACCGGGTCGCCCGGATCGGCCTGTGCCGTCAGGTGGTTGTTGTAGAGGTGGGCGTAGGCCGCGTTGTCGACGGACGGGTTGCGCTGCTTGGTGTTGGCGAACAGGTTGTGGTCGACGGTGATCTGCGTCTTGACGTTCGTGGTCCAGCCCAGCCCGAACGTCTTGTTGTTGTTCTCGAACCGGTTGTAGGAGACGGTGATGTACTCGCTGTCCTTGCGGACGTCGAGCTGACCGTCGCAGATGTTCGAGAAGCGGTTGTGGTCGACCCAGACGTGGTGGACGGTGTCCATCTGGATGCCGTCGAAGTCGGTGTCCTTGCAGTCCCAGTCGCCCTCGACGGCCGAGTCGCGGATCGTCAGGTTGCGGATGATCACGTTGTGGGTGCCGGGGGCCAGGTGCAGTTCCCCGTGCACGATCTCCCCGGTGTCACCGACGCCGATCAGCGTCTTGTCGGAGGCGACGGCGATGTCCGCGCCGAACGGCTCCACCGCGATCGTCCCGGCGATCCGGATGACGTACGGCTCCTCGGCCGCGGCGTACGCGGCGAGGGAGGCCTGGTCGGTGACGGTGACGACCTTGCCGCCGGCCCCGCCGGAGGTGCCTCCGGCCAGGGAGGCGAATCCGTGGGCCCGGTCGGACCAGCGCGGCGCGGCGGCGGTGGCCGTGTCCGGCGCGGAGTGCGCCTCGCCGACCGTGCCGAGGCCCAGCGCGGCGACCAGTCCGGCCACGGCGGCGAGAACGACGCCTGGTCTCGACAAGCGCTTGCTATGGAAGTGCGTCATTGCGGCTCCCAACAGGCTTACGACTGCGGTGGGTTAGAGGTTGCTGATCCGGAAGTGCGTGAACGTGGCCGCCCCGGCCTGTCCCGGTCCGTCGGGTGCGAGGGCGAACAGGCCGAGCAGGGCGCCGACCCACCGCCAGGGGGTGGCGGTGAAGACGGGGCCCGAGTGGTGCGGGCCGTCGCCGAGGTCGTAGGTGAAGCGGCAGCGGGCGCCGGCGCCGATCTCGATGCGCAGGCGGACCTTGCCGTGCGGGACGAGCCGTGGGTGGGCGGCGTCCCGTTCCTGCTCGGCGACCGCCTCGGCGAAGCGGTGCACGAGGTGGACCGTGCCGTCGGTGCCGCGTTGCAGTCCGATCCAGGAGAAGGCGTCCCCCAGCACCGCGAGTCCGGCGCGTGCGCCGGGCTCCTCGCCGTGCAGTTCGAGATCCACCTCGACGGCCGACGGGGTGCCGGGCAGCCGCTGGGTGAGCACGTGGGGCAGTTTGCGCAGGTCGTGCGCGTCGGCCGTACGGACGCAGGACAGGCGCAGGCCGTCGCCGGTGTGCTGGGTGGCCCAGCCGTCCTGCGGGTTGGCCGTCCACTGCCACTGCCTGCCGAAGCGTCCGCCGGGAAAGTCGTCGTCGGTGGCGGGCACGGCGGCCGGCTGCGGCGGCAGATCGGGCCTGCGGTGTACGGCGACGGGGGCGCCCTCGTCGCCGATGACCGGCCAGTCGTCCTTGCCCCACCGCATCGGCTGGAGGTGGACGACCCTGCCGTAGGCGCCGCGCTGCTGGAAGTGCAGGAACCAGTCCTCGCCGGACGGGGTGCGCACCCAGCCGCCCTGGTGGGGGCCGTTGACCTCGGTGTCCTTCTGCTCCAGGACGATCCTCTCCTCGTAGGGGCCGAAGAAGTCCCGGGCGCGGAAGGCGCCCTGCCAGCCGGTGTCCACTCCCCCGGCCGGGGCGAGGATCCAGAACCAGCCGTCGTGCCGGTACAGCTTGGGGCCCTCGAGGGTGAACCAGCCGGGGATGCGGTCCCCGTCGACGATCAGCTTGCCGTCGTCGAGGAGCGAGGTGCCGTCGGGGTGCATCCGGTGGCCGGTGAGGCGGTTCTTGACGCCGGAGCGGGACTTCGCCCAGGCGTGGACCAGGTAGGCCTCGCCGGTCTCCTCGTCCCACAGGGGGCAGGGGTCGATCAGGCCCTTGCCCTCCTTGACCAGGTGCGGCCGGGTCCAAGGGCCTCGGATCTCGGGGGCGTTGACCTGGAAGATGCCCTGGTCGGGGTCGCCCCAGAAGATCCAGAAGCGGTCGTCGTGGTGGCGCAGCGCGGGCGCCCACACCCCGCAGTCGTGACGCGGGAACCTGAACTCGGCCGCCGGTTCCAGGCGTTCGAGGGCGTGTCCGACCAGGGTCCAGTTGACCAGGTCCCGCGAGTGCAGCAGCGGCAGACCGGGGGCGCGGCCGAAGCTGGAGGCGGTGAGGTAGAAGTCGTCGCCGACGCGCACCACGTCCGGGTCCGACCAGTCGGCGTCGAGGACCGGGTTCGCATACGTTTCGTCTGTCACTGGGTGACCGCCTTCCGGACGAGGGTGGCCGCCTCGTCGCGGCCGAGGCGGCCGTCGGCGACGACGGTGACGACGCGGCGGACGGCGGTGTCGCCGGGCGCGATCGCGAGCCGCTCGGCGGAGGCGAGCGAGGAGCCGACGCCCGGGTACTCACCGGTGCGCACGAACCAGGGGTCCCGGCGGGTGGCGTCGGTGGCGCCCGCGAACACCAGGCTCCAGTCCGTGCCGGTCAGGGCGAGCCAGTCGGCGCGCCCGCCGTGCACGCCGGCCTCTCCCTCGGTGTCGGCGGTGAAGACGTCCGGGGCCCGGTCCTCCTTGCGGGCGCGCCAGAAGAAGCCGCCGTAGGCCGCGCCGGGGCGTCCGTTCGTCGCCGGGCTGCCGATGGTCACCGGGTCGGGGGTGCCGTTGGTGAGGGAGAAGGTGAAGTCCAGCGCCCAGGCGGTGTCGGTGAGTTCGGTGGCGGCGACCGTACGGCGCTCGCGCAGCAGCTCGGTTCCGGCGGCCACCCAGCGCAGCTCCTCCACGAACCCGTCGGAGTCGCACAGCTGGAAGGCGACGTGCCGCTGGGTGCCGTGGTTGTCGAGTTCGGTCGGGCCCTGGTCGCGGACGTAGGTACGGCCGCCCCAGAAGTTGTGCCCCTCGACGTCGGGAACGGCGACACCGACGCCGAGGTGGTGGGTGTGGTCGGCGGGGCTCAGTTCGGTGACCACCGTGCCGGCCAGGGTGGTGACGGGGTGCAGACAGGGGCGCGGGGAGAGCCGGGCGGGCAGCTCCGGCCGGGTGAGGTAGCGGCCGACCGGGCGGCCCGCGACTCGCAGCACGACGGGTGCGTCGGGTGCCTGTGCCATCAGGTGCTCACCTCTTTCGGGTGCACGGTCGGGGACGCCCAGGCGGCGCCCAGTTCGGAGAAGAGGGCGAGGGTGTCGGCGGCGGCCGCGACCAGCCCGTCGACGCCGGGGACGACCCGGCGGTCCTCGCCGGGGAGCCGGTGCCAGGCCTCGTCGGGCAGTTCGAGCGGGTCGGGGGCGACCCGGATCGCCTCGACGACCCGCATGAACGCCTCGGTCGCGGCCGGCGGGACCAGCAGGTCGGTGCCGTCGGTGAGGTGGTCGACGAGGTTCTCCAGCAGGTCGGTGCGGCCGTACTCGAACTCCTCCGGGCCGTGGCCGCCGCGCTGGAGCAGGACGCGGTCCTGCTTGTACCAGAAGGTGATCCGGCCCTGGCTGCCGTGGACGACGACGTAGGGGTCGTCGGGGTCCTCGGCGCACAGGGTCGCGGCGACGACGACCGCACGTCCGGCGGCGGTGGTGATCCGGACGCAGGAGGTGTCGTCGGACTCGATGGCGTTGGCGTGCGCCAGCTCGGTCTCGATGCCGGTGACGTCCTCCGCGCGGGTGACGCCGGCCAGTGCCAGGGCGGTGGCGACGGCGTGCGCGAGCGGGTTGGTGAGGGCGCCGTCGATCACGTCGACACCGTTCATCCGCCGCTTCCCGGCCCAGGGCGCGCGCCGGAAGTAGGCCTCCGGGCGGGCCCAGGCGCCGGCCCCGCCGACCCCGGAGATCTCGCCGATCACCCCGTCGCCGATCATCTCGCGGACCGCGGGCAGGGCGTGCGAGCCCAGCGACTGGAAGCCGATCTGGCAGACCACGCCCGCCTCGGCGACCCCGTCGGCCATCCGGCGGAACTCCGCGTACGACGGCGCCGGGGGCTTCTCCAGCAGCAGGTGCACGCCCTTGCGGGCCGCGGTCAGCGCCAGGTCGGTGTGGGTGGGGATCGGGGTGCAGACGACGGCGATCCGGGCGCCGGTCGCGTCCAGCAGCGCGGCGAAGTCGGCGGACTGCTCAGGCGCGCCGAGGCCCTCCGGGATCTCGTCCGGGGTGAGCGGGGTCAGCTCGCAGATGCCCGCGAGACGGACGATGCCCTTGTCCTGGAGCCGGCGGATGTTGTCCAGGTGCCAGCGGCCGTGGCCGCGCGCTCCGGCCAGGACGACCGGGACGCCCGCGCCCGCCGGCTCCGGCGTGCTCATCGGTTCGGGGGTGTTCATGGGATCCTCCCTGCGCCCGCGCCGCGTGCCACCTCGCGGTCGGCCACCGCGGCGCTGTCGATCTTTGTGTGCAGGGTAGGTGTCCAGCCGACGTCCGCCGTGAGGTCGCGTTCGCTGCCGCCGTTGTAGGCGTTGTGGATCGTGAGGAGGTCGACGGGGTAGCCGTTGAAGAGGGTGCCGCTCTGGTGCAGGGCGGTGCCGTTCCAGCTCTTGACCAGGTCGGCGACCTCGATGCGGCCGGGGGTGTGGAAGGCGTTGTTCTCGGCGTGGATGCCGGACTCGGTCGACACGCCGACGGAGTACCGGTGGCCGTCGGTGACCTCGTAGCGGTTGTTGTAGAGGTGCACCTGTCCGAAGCGGACGCGGGGCGCGCGCTGGGCGATCGACTCGAACGCGTTGTGGTGCAGGGTGACCCGCAGCTTGCCGCGGTCGCCGGTGACGGTGTCGCCGTTGCCGATGAGGATGGCCTTGTCGTGGCCCGTGAACCGGCTCCAGGAGACGGTCACCAGGTCTGAGCCGTTGGTGATGTCCAGCAGGCCGTCGTGGCGCAGGTAGTTGCGGGCGAAGTAGGTGGGTTCGGCCTCGTCGGGATGGCCCTTGTCGGAGGCGGTGACATGGTCGATCCACACGTGCGTCGAGCCGGTCAGCCAGATGTTGTCGTAGGCCGTCTTCCAGTCGCCGAGGCCGCCGGTGTTGGGCTGCCAGACGGGGAAGCAGTCGTAGGAGTCGCGCAGGTCGAGGTTGCGGACGATGACATTGTCCGCGTTCCTGACCTGGAGGCTCGCGCCCTTCAGCACCGCGCCGCGGAGTCCGACGATGGTGGTGTTGGAGCCGACCGGCAGCACGATCCGCTCGGCCTGCCGGGCCGCCGACGCCTGGCGGGCCTCCTCCTGCGGGCCGCTCGGCTTGGCGGAACCCCAGGTGCGGGGGTCGTAGGCGGCCAGGTACTTCTTCAGGGAGTAGCCGCCGGTGGCGTAGTCGGCGCAGTCCAGGTGGTCGCCGTCGTCGTCGGTGTTGGCGTCGACGGTCCCGGCGATCCGGATGATCTTCGGGGTGTCGCTGCCGTTGTCCAGTGCCCTGACCAGGCCGGCCCGGTCGGTGACGGTGTGGACGTGGTCGTCGTCGGCGGCCGCGCCTCCGGTGGTGCCGGCGCCGTACGACGCCCAGCCGTCGCCCGCGGACAGGGTGTCCCGGCCGATGTCCCGGGCCTCCGCGTGCGCGGGGACACAGAGCAGACCCGACACCCCTGCCGCTACCGCGATGTGACGGAACCTCATCCCTTCACCGCCCCCGCGCTGAAGCCGGTGATCAGCCACTTCTGGATGAAGGCGAACACGAGCACCACCGGGACGGCGGCGATGATGCCGCCGGCGGCGAGCGCGCCGAGGTCGACGCTGTCCGCGCTCATCAGGGTGTTGAGGCCGACCGGGATCGTCTGCTTGCTCTGGTTGTTGAGGAACATCAGGGCGAACAGGAAGTGGTTCCAGGAGTGCACGAAGGCGAAGGAGCCGACGGCGATCAGGCCGGGCCGCAGCAGCGGCAGCACGACGATACGGAACGCCGTGAGGCGGTTGCAGCCGTCGACCCAGGCCGCCTCCTCCAGGGAGTACGGCACGTTCTTGATGAAGTTGCTGATCAGGATCATCGACAGCGGCAGCTGGAACACCGTCTCCGCGATGATCACACTGGTCAGCGAGTTGATCATCTGGAGTTCGGCGAAGATCTCGAACAGCGGGACCAGGAGCAGCGCGCCCGGCACGAACTGGGAGCAGAGCAGGGCCAGCATGAAGGCGCGCTTGACCTTGAAGTCGAAGCGGGCCAGGGCGTAACCGCCGGCCAGTGCGACGAGGGTCGTCATCAGCAGGGTGGCGACGCCGACGAGCAGGCTGTTCTCGAAGTAGGTGCCGAAGCTGCGGTCCGTCCAGACCTTCTCGAAGTGGTCGAAGGTCATCGGCCAGGGCACGAGCGAGGTGGAACCGGCCGGGCGCAGCGCGAACAGCAGGATCCAGTAGAAGGGGATCAGCGTGAAGACGAGGTAGATCGACAGCGGCAGATAGATCTGCCAGCGCGGGGCCTCGTCCCAGGCGCGGTTCTTCCCGCCGCGCGGGCGGTGCTCTGACGCGGTGGGGACGCTCACGGGGGTGGGCGCCACCTCGGTGGCCTCCTTGGTGATCACTTGGACTCACTTCCGAACTTGCTCAGCCGCAGGTAGACCACCGAGCAGAAGAGCAGGATCACGAACGCGACGGTGGTCAGGGCGGACGCGTAGCCGAAGTTGTGGGCGTCGACGGAGGTGTTGGCTATGTAGAGGGGCAACGTCGTGGTCTCGCCCGCGGGTCCACCGCCGGTCAGCGTGTAGAGCAGGTCGACGTTGTTGAACTCCCACACCGCGCGCAGCAGCGTGGACAGGACGATCGCGTCCTTCAGGTGGGGCAGCGTGATGTGCCAGAACTGCTTGAATTTGCTGGCCCCGTCGACCTCGGCCGCCTCGTAGAGGTCCTTCGAGACGGACTGGAGGTCGGCGAGGATGAGGATCGCGAAGAAGGGCACACCGCGCCACAGGTCGGCGACGATCGCGGCCGGGAACACCGTCGAGGTGTCCGACAGCCAGCTGGTGCCGTAGGTGCCGATGCCCATGTCCGCGAGGTAACGGGTGATGCCGGTCTGGGAGTTGTAGAGCAGCACCCAGATGGCGGAGGTCAGCACACCGGAGACGGCCCACGGCGAGAAGACCAGGGCGCGGCCGAGCGAGCGGCCCACGAAGGTCTGGTTGACGATGAGCGCCAGCGCCAGACCGAACATGAGCTGGAGGCCGACCTCGACGAACACCCACTTGGCGCTGAAGGTCAGCGTGTCCCAGAAGATCGGGTCGTCGGTGAAGGCGTGGACGAAGTTGTCGAAGCCCGCGTAGCCGTTACGCCACGGTTTGGTGGGGTTGTAGTTCTGAAGGCTGTAGTAGAAGACGCTGATGACCGGATAGGCGATGAAGCCCAGCATGAGCAGGGCGGCCGGCGCGATCAGCAGGTACGGCAGTCTGCGCGGGGTGGCGGAGGCACGGCGCCGCCGGGGTGGCGCGGGCGGTTTCGCCACGGCTACGGCTTGGGCCACGACTGTTCTCCGTTTCTGGGTACGTCGTCGTACGTCGTGCTGGCGTGGTGCGGTGCGCGGTGCGCGGTGGGGCTTGCGTGGTACTTGTCAGGTCCTGGGGTGGTACTCGGGTCGTACTCGGGTCGTGCAGGAAGCGCTTTCTCGGTGGGCAGGGGTCTGCGGGGTGGTTCCGCTGTGCGGGTCAGCCCGCGTACGGGTCCTGCACCGTGCCCGGACGGGCCAGGAACTCGAAGTCGCAGCCGGTGTCGGCCTGGGTGATCTGTTCGTTGTAGAGCGCGCCGTAGCCACGCTCGTACCGGGTGGGCGGCGGCGTCCACTCCGACCTGCGCCGCTCCAACTCCTCGTCGTCCACATTGAGCTGGAGGGAGCGGGCCTCGACGTCGAGGGTGATCGAGTCACCCGTCCGGACCAGGGCGAGGGGTCCGCCGACGTACGACTCGGGTGCCACGTGCAGCACGCACGTGCCGTAACTCGTCCCGCTCATCCGGGCGTCGGAGATCCGGACCATGTCCCGCACGCCCTGCCTGAGCAGATGGTCGGGGATGGGCAGCATGCCGTACTCGGGCATGCCCGGACCGCCCTTGGGGCCGGCGTTGCGCAGGACCAGCACGGTGTCGGCGGTGATGCCGAGGTCCGGGTCGTTGATGGTCCGCTGCATGGTCCGGTAGTCGTCGAAGACGACGGCGGGGCCGGTGTGCTTGAGCAGGTGCGGCTCGGCCGAGATGTGCTTGATGACCGCGCCGTCCGGGCACAGGTTGCCGCGCAGGACGGCGACCCCGCCCTCGTCGGCGACCGGGTTGTCGCGCGGCCGGATGACGTCGTCGTTGTGCACCTGCGCCCCGTCGAGCTGCTCGCGCATCGTGTCGTACGACACGGTCGGCCGCTCCAGGTGGAGCAGGTCGGGGATGCGGGAGAGGAACCCGGGCAGACCGCCGGCGAAGTGGAAGTCCTCCATCAGGTACGTCTGTCCGCCGGGCCGTACGTTGGCGAGCACCGGGACCGTACGGGCGATGCGGTCGAAGTCGTCCAGCGTGAGCTTGACTCCCGACCGGCCCGCCATGGCGATCAGGTGGATGACCGCGTTGGTGGAGCCGCCGAGGCCGAGGACGGTCGTCACCGCGTCCTCGAAGGCGTCCCGGGTGAGGATGCTCGAGAGTCTGCGGTCCCGGTGGACGAGGTCGACGATCGTCAGGCCGGCCTTCGCCGCCATCCGGTCGTGCCCCGAGTCCACGGCCGGGATGCTGGAGGCCCCCGGGACGGTGACGCCGAGCACCTCGGCGGCCGCCGTCAGCGTGGACGCCGTACCCATCGTCATGCAGTGGCCGGGCGAACGGGCGAGGCCGTTCTCCAGCTCTGCCATCTCGCAGTCGCCGATCAGGCCGGCCCGCTTGTCGTCCCAGTACTTCCACATGTCGGTGCCGGAGCCGAGGACCTCGTTGCGCCAGTGGCCCGGCAGCATCGGGCCGGCCGGCACGAAGACCGTCGGCAGGTCGACGCTGGCGGCGCCCATGAGGAGGGCGGGGGTCGTCTTGTCGCAGCCGCCCATCAGGACGGCGCCGTCCACCGGGTACGACCGCAGCAGCTCCTCGGTCTCCATCGCGAGCAGGTTGCGGTAGAGCATCGGGGTCGGCTTCTGGAAGGTCTCGCTCAGCGTGGAGACCGGGAACTCCAGCGGGAAACCGCCCGCCTGCCACACGCCCCGCTTGACCGCCTGGGCCCGGTCGCGCAGGTGCACATGACAGGGGTTGATGTCCGACCAGGTGTTGAGGATCGCGACGACCGGCTTGCCGAGGTGCTCCTCGGGCAGATAGCCGAGCTGGCGGGTGCGGGCGCGGTGGCTGAAGGAACGCAGCCCTTCCGTGCCGTACCACTGGTGGCTCCGCAGGTCCTCGGGGCGCTTGCGGACGGGCTCGGTCATATGGACCACCCCGCGGCGATCTCGGCGACCTCGGCCCGGTCCGCCTCGGGCAGCGGCCGGCTCGGCGGGCGGACCTCGCGGCGGCACAGCCCGAGGGAGGCGAGGGCCTCCTTGACGACGGTGACGTTGTTGGCGGAGCCGTTGGCCGCGCGCAGCTCCTCGAAGCGACGGATCTGCTCCCAGACCTTCATCGCCGCCGGGTAGTCGCCGGACCGCAGCGCCTCGATCATGTTCAGCGAGACGGCCGGGGCGACGTTCACCAGCCCCGAGGTGAAGCCGGTGGCGCCCGCGGAGAAGTAGGAGGGGGCGTACGGCTCGGCGAGGCCGGCCACCCAGACGAACCGCTCGAGCCCCGCGTCACGGGCGAACGCGGCGAAGCGGGCGGCGTCCGGGACGGCGTACTTCACGCCGATCACGTTCGGGCAGACGTCGGCGAGTTCGGCGAGGCGGGCACCGGCGAGCTGCGCGTTGCGGATGTACGGGACGACACCCAGCTCGGGCACCGACTCGGCGATGGCCCGGTGGTAGTCGACCCAGCCGCTCTGCGAGACGTAGGGGTGGACGGGCTGGTGGACCATCACCATCCCCGCGCCCAGTTCACGGGCGTGGCGGGCGGAGGCGACCGCGGTGGGCACGTCGTGTCCGACGCCGACCAGGATCACCGCCCGGTCCCCGGTCTCCTCGATGGTCAGTTCGGTGACCAGACGACGCTCCTCGGGGGTGAGGGCGTAGAACTCACCGGTGTTGCCGTTGGGGGTGAGGGTCCTGATCCCGCCGTCGAGCAGACGGCGCAGCAGGGCCCGGTGGGCGTCCCGGTCGACAGAGCCGTCCTCGGCGAACGGGGTCACCGGGATGGCCACGACGTCGGCCAGGGCCGCACGCTGGGTCTCGAACGCCACGCTGCTCATTCCTGACCTTCCTCTGCCTGGGCGTCGGGGAACGCTCTCCGTACGAACGACGCGATGTGGGCGTGCAGGGCGCGGGCCGCGCCGTCGGCGTCGCCGTCCAGGGCGAGCCGCAGGATCTCGCGGTGCTCCCCCGCCTCCCGTTCCCACGAGGGCGAGGCGGCCCAGGCGACGGCCGAGACCAGGGCTGCCTGGTCGCGGACCTCGTCGAGCATCCGGCCGAGCAGCGGATTGCCGCACGGCAGATACAGGGCGCGGTGGAACTCCCGGTTGGCCAGGGAGCGTTCGGCGGTGTCGGTCGCCACGTCGGCCATGGTGAGCGCCGCGCGGGCGGCGTCCAGGGACGCGCCGCGCTTCACGGCCCGCTTCAGCGCCTCGGGTTCGAGGAGCAGTCGCACGTCGTAGACCTCGCGCGCCATGTCCGCGTCCACCATGCGCACCGTGACGCCCTTGTACTGGCTCATGACGACCAGTCCGGTGCCGGCCAGGGTCTTGAGCGCCTCGCGCACCGGGGTCTTGGAAACCCCGAACTGCGCGGCCAACTCGGTCTCGACCAGCGCCTGACCTGGCGTCAGCCGCCCGGTGAGGATGCGGCGTTTGATCTCCTCCAGCACGTACTGCGTGCGGGAGGGGATCGGCGTGGGCACAGAGGTCATGCGCGCCTCTCGGTGTCGCGTATCTGATCTCGCGTATCGCGTCTCATATATGACGTACGAAGTACGACGGCTTGAAGGTAGGAGGGGGCCCGTGTTTCGTCAATGCTTCTGACAAAGGAAGTCGAGGTTGCTTTTTCCTTGCACGTCAGAGCGAGAAGGTGTCGCCCTCGTGCGCGGCGGTGGTCCGTCCGCCGAAGACCGGGGCGGCGCGGCCGGCCGCGGCCTCACGGGTGAGGGTGGGTCCCACGTGGGTGATGAGCAGTTCCCGGGCACCCTTGGCGCAGGCACCCGCGTCCTCCGGCGTGAGGTGCACCCGCTGTTCGCCTTCGCGATGCGTGTCGATGTCGGCCTCGCACAGGAACAGGTCGGCGCCCACCGCGAGTTCGGTGAGCGCGTCGCACGGTCCGCTGTCCCCCGAGTAGGCGAGGACACTGCCCTCGCACTCGGCGCGCAGCCCGTACGCCTCGGTGTCGTGGACCACCGCGCGGGAGGTGAGCCGGAGGTTCCCGTGCCGGACGGTGTGACCGTCGTACAGCGGCCTGAACTGGAGGACCCCGTCCAGGAACCGTATGTCCGGCCGCCCGAGGAAGCCCGCCAGGCGCCGGGCGCAGTCGCGGGGCGCGTAGACCGGGATCGGGACCGGCGGGGTCATGCCGCCGTAGGCGAACGCGTAGACGGCGGCCAGGAGATCGGCGCTGTGATCGGCGTGCAGATGGGAGATCCAGATCGCGGTGAGCCGACGCGGATCCGTGTGTCGCTGCAACTCCGCGAACGTCCCCGGTCCCGCGTCCACCCATACCTCGGCACCCCCGCCCCGCACCAGATAGCCGGAACAGGGCCGGTCGGGGCCGGGATGCGGGGAGGCGGTACCGAGGACGGTGAGACTGAGGGGCATGGAGGGGAGAGTACGAGCCACGCGGGCCGGACCGCGCCCGGATTACGTCCGTCCACGGTTTCCCGCGCGGGGGTCTACGGCGTGCGGGTGGGCGGGGTCAGAGGAGCCGCCTCCGCCGGGGCGGGGCTGTGGGACGGCGGGCTCAGGCGCGGGGAGCCCGCTCGGGGCACGCCGGGTGACGGGGCGGGCCCAGGGCCCGTCGGGTCACCGGTCACCGGGTCCGGCCCCCGACCCCACCGGGTGACGGCGTCCCGGCCTGTCAGCTCCCGCTCACGCCCGCCCGCTCGAATCACACGGCCGCCGTCGTCCAGCCCGGACGGCGCCCGCGCAGGCGGGCCGGTCCGGTCGCGCTCCTTCGCTCACGCGAGCCGGCGGGGGTGGCGGCCGCTCACGGCGGCTCACGCGAGCCGGCGGGGGCGGCGGCCGCTCACGGCGCCTGACGCCGGGCACCTGTGGCTTCGGACGTCCGGCACCCGGCTCCGGTCACGCCCGTCCCGCCTCCAGCCCCACCTGCGCCCGCCTGAGCGCCCGGCCAAGGTCACGCCCTGCCGACCCACCCAGCCCCGGCCGGTCCGAGCCGCCCGCCCGCCCGCCCGCCGAGGTCACGCCCCTCCGCGGGCCCAGCCCGGGTCGCGGCCGCTCAGGCCGATCACGCGGTCCAGGAGAGGGGCGTCCGGCGGGACCGGTACCGCGGGGCCGAAGATGCCTCCACCGCCGGTCGGGTCCTCGGCGACCGCCAGCACGAAGGCGTGGCACGCCTGGAGCGCGGCCGGGTCGGGGACGTACTCCTGGCCGGTGGCACGGGCGAGGTCCCAGCCGTGGACGACCAGTTCGTCGATGGCCACGGCGGCCGCGACCTCGCCAGGCAGGTCGACCCCGCCGGCCCGGGTCATGCCGGTCCAGGCGGCGGGGTCGCGCCAGGCCTCGGCGAGTTCGTCGAGCACGCGGGGCAGTTCCTCGCGCCAGCCGGGGCCGACGTCGGGGACGGCGGTGTCCGGCGGGGTGTCGGTGGTCGGGCCGAGATCCTTGCGGGCGGCATCGCGGAAGGCGACGGCCAGACCCGTGAGGTGGCCCAGCAGGTTGCGGACCGCGTAGTCGGGGCAGGGCGTCCCGTCCGCCAGCTGCTCCTCCCGCACGCCTGCCGCGAGCCGTGCCACGATCCGCGTCTGGGGACCGAGATCGAGGATCGCGGTGTCGGTGTCGGTGTGGGTGTGGGTGTCGGTCATCTGCCGCTCCTCCGGTGGGTGTCCGAAGGAGAGACCGGCGGGGCGGCACGAACTCATCGCGGGACGGACGGCGACTTCGCCGCGGCCCGGAGCCGCTCCGCGGCCGGCCGTGTCGGCTCAGACCGTGCCGAGTCCCTTGCGGACGGCCTCCAGGTCGCCGTCCGACGCCAGCCCGGCGTGATAGAGCCGGATCTCCGTGGCACCCAGCTCACGCGCGCGTGCCGCGTCCGCCGCGAGCGTGCCGGGGCTGCCGCCCATGCCGGAGACGACGGTGAGGTTGGCGGCGATCACGGCGGGCTCGCGGCGCTGTTCGGCGAAGGGTGTCACGAGGGCGGGGCCGCCCGCGCAGGGCACGACCACGCCGTCGGCGACGGACAGGATGTGCGCGGGGTCGACGCCCGGGTTGGCGCCGACGTGGAACGACACCGGGTCGGCGTGCAGCAGCACCTGGAAGCCCTCGGGTGCCGCCGCCCGGACGGCCGCGACGGCCTCCTCCTGGAGCGAGCGGGCGGTCGCGTCCCTCCACGCGCGCGTGGCCGCCGCCGGCTCCGCGCCGAGCAGCTTCTCCACTCCGGCCCAGCCCCCGTCGTCCGGCAGCCCCTGCCACACCGGTTCCAGCGCGGTCCGTACGGCCGCCGCAAGGCCGTCGGCGTCCAGGCCCCGCTCGCCGTACCCGGCCCGGCAGGAGGGGCAGAAGCAGAGCGACATCAGGTACTGCCCGGCCTCGCCGAGACCGACCCCGCCGGTCTTGTCGTGGGCGTGCAGATGCTGGAGGCCGTACCAGCCGAGGGACTCGAGTTCGGTGCCGGCCGCGCCGGGCCGTACGGCGGCCTCGGCGGCGAGATCGACGAGGTACGCGCGCGTGGCGGGCTGCGCGATGCACGGGGCCCAGGGGTAGCGGTCGCCGTAGGCGTTGACGACGGAGGTGTCCGGATGCTCTGCGCCCAGGCGGGAGTTGTGTGCGAGCACCACCCAGCTGTGCACCTCCAGACCGGCCTCCGCGAGCGCGGCGGCGGCCTCGCCGTAGGCGTCGCCGGGGGCCCAGTCGCCGGCCGGGTGGGGCCGCAGGACACGGCCTTCCCAGCGGCTGTCCACCGGGTACAGCACGGCCGCGTGTTCGGCGGTGACGATGCGGTGGCGGGGGTGGCGCGGGGTGAGGGCGCGGGTGGAGTGGTAGGCGGCCGCCAGGGTGACCTGCCCGACACCGAGGGCGGCGATACGCCCCGGGGCCCGCGGGTCGCCGTTGACGTCCCAGGGGTAGACGAACGCCGACGTCTTCACTCGACCTCCTCCAGCAGCGCGTACCCGCGCTCGATCAGCTGCGCGAGCTGCTTGACGTGCTCCTCGCCGGGCTCGTGCAGCGGGGGCCGCACCTCGCCCACGTCGAGACCGCGCAGCCGTACGCCCGCCTTGACGAGGGAGACAGCGTAGCCGCGGCCCTGGGCGCGCAGTTCGACGAAGGGGCGGTAGAAGCCGTCGAGCAGGCGGTGCGCGGTGGTCTCGTCGCCGGTGGCGAGCGCCCGGTGGAAGGCGAGGGCGATCTCGGGGGCGAAGCAGAACACGGCGGACGAGTAGAGGGTGACGCCGATGGCGGCGTAGGCGAGCTGGGTCTGCTCGGCGGTCGGCAGGCCGTTGAAGTAGAGGAAGTCGCCGGGGGTCTCGGTGCGGACGGCGCTGACGATGCGCTGCATGAGGTCGAGGTCGCCGAGCCCGTCCTTGAGCCCGATGATCGAGTCCGTGCGGGCCAGTCCGACGACCGTCTCGGGGGTGAAGACGGCGTTGTCGCGCTGGTAGACGATCACCGGGAGCGGGGTCGCGGCGGCCACCTCCCGGTAGTGCCGCAGCAGCCCCTCCTGGCCGGCGATCACCAGGTACGGCGGCATCGCGAGCAGCCCGTCCGCGCCGGCGGCGTGCGCGAGGCGCGCGTAACGCACGGCGAGCGCGGTCCCGTAACCGGCGCCCGCGACGACGGGCACGCGTCCGGCCGTCTCGTCCACCGCCGCGCGCACGCACGTCTCGAACTCCTCGGGGGTGAGCGCGTGGAACTCTCCGGTGCCGCAGCAGGCGAAGACCGCCGCCGCCCCGGCCTCGATCCCGCGGCGGACGTGCGCGCGGAAGGTGTCGAGGTCGAGGGAGCCGTCGGGGCCGTAGGAGGTGACGGGGAAGAACAGCGGTCCGGTGGGGACGCGCAGACGTTCGGCGAGCGGGGCTGGCGTCACGGGCTCTCCCTAGGACGACGCGTGCGTTCTTCTGACTAATGTCCACATCTATGAACAGGCTCACCCTATGAAGGCCCCCAAGCCCCGGTCAAGCACACAAACCACCAGACGGGGGCGGATTCTCCGGCTTCGCGAGAGACTTGACGCCACGGGCGGGAGATCCTTAGCGTGTCCACGCATGTGAATAACGTCCACGCATACGGCCGCCGGGCCACTCGCCTGCCGCACCCGCCGACCCAAGGAGACCCGAGGATGCCCGCTCCGCGCACCGTCCTGCTCACCGGCGCCGCCGGAGGCCTCGGCACCCTGATGCGGGAACTGCTCCCGGCATACGGCTACGAGCTGCGCCTGCTGGACCTGCGGCCCATCGAGGGCGAGCCGGACGCGATCGTCGCGGACCTCGCCGACCGGGACGCCGTGCGAGAGGCCGTACGGGGCGTCGACGCGATCATCCACCTGGCGGGCATCTCCCTGGAAGCCCCCTTCGAGAAGATCCTCGACGCCAACATCGTCGGCACCTACAACCTGTACGAGGCCGCCCGCGAGGAAGGCGTGCAGCGCATCGTCTTCGCCTCCTCCAACCACGCGGTGGGCTTCACCCCCCGCCCCCAGGGCGACGGCCCCCTCATCCCCGTCGAGACCCCGCACCGCCCGGACACCTTCTACGGCCTGTCCAAGGCCTTCGGTGAGGATCTCGCCCAGTTCTACTGGGACAAGCACGGCCTGGAGAGCGTGTCGGTGCGCATCGGCTCCTGCTTCCCGGAGCCCACCAGCGTGCGGATGCTGTCCGTGTGGATGAGCCCGGCCGACGGCGCCCGCCTCTTCCACGCTGCCCTGACCGCCGAGGACGTCGGCCACACCGTCGTCCACGGCTCCTCCGCCAACACCCGGCTGTGGTGGGACCTGACCAGCGCGCGGGCGCTCGGCTACGCACCGGAGGACGACTCCGAGCCGTGGGCCGAGAAGCTGATCGCCGAGCAGGGCGAGCTGGACCCCCAGAACATCGCGCACGCCCACCTCGGCGGCCACTTCGTCAGCGACCCGCCGATCTGGCCGTACTGACACCCCACAGGAGCACCACGGCGGCGGGGGGGGCGCCCCCCCGGCCCCCCCCGCGCCCCCCCCCCACCACGGTTCAGGTGTCAGCTCGTGTCTGTTCCCACGGTCAGACGGATACCGGGGTGCCCAGCATCGCGGAAGCCTGCTGGAGCGAGCTGGGGATGGATACGGGTGCGGCCGCGGGGACGGTCCGGCACGTGAAGCCGAGCCGAGCCATGGCTCGGAGGACTTCGGCGGCGCTGAAGTCACGGCGGTCCTGGCGGGTGATGACCTGCCCGACCTGCTTGACGGGGTAATGGCGGCGGCCGATGATCACGGATTCGCCGGTGCTCGCCTCGGGCTTGATGCCCTTCATCGATTCCAGCACACCGCTCTTGGTGAGTTCGAAGGGGAAGCGGGCGATGACGCAGCGCATGGGGCCTCACAGAGAAGAAGGGAGAACGGTCCGAGAGGTGAGGCGGTTCAGCGGGAGAGGGCGAGGACGCCCGGTGCGCTGCCTTGCTCCTCGACCACCGGCAGGGCACCGAGTCGACGGGCGCACATCGCATGCTCGGCCTCGGCCACCGTGGTCACGGCTGAGGTGAGGACACCGTGGTCGCCCAGGATGTCGCGCAGACGCACGCGGTCCGTGTAGGCGCAGCCGTCGCGGACGGCCGTGAGTTCGGCCTGGGTGACCAGGCCGGTGCGCTGGCCGTCCTGGTCGCAGACGACCAGCCGGCCCGTGCGTGCGGCGGCCATGACGGCAAGTGCCACCTCGACACTCATGTCGTCCCAGACCTGGGGTTCGGCCGCGTCCATGACCTCGACCACCGTCCCCCGCGAGGCGTTGGCACTCGCCGGGTGGGGCTGTGTCTGAACCAGCGTCAAAAGGTGCCTCCTGCAGAGATGGGTCAGCTTCCTGATCAGGGAGGTTCAGGCCGCCGCGCCGCGGACGGGCTGGCGTACGGGCGCGCGCCCGGTCGCCGAGGAGGGGCGGCGCCGGCCTCGGGAGGAGGCACCGCGCTTGGGGCGTTCGGCCACCGGTGCGGTGATGACGACCGGGATGCCGGAGGGGGCCTGGGCGCCGGTGATCCGGCTCAGGGCCTCGTCGCCCGAGCGGACCTGGGTGGTCTGCGGCTGGATTCCCGCGTCCGACATGAGGCGGACCATGCCGCGGCGCTGGCTGGGTGTGACGAGGGTGACGACGCTGCCGGACTCGCCGGCGCGGGCCGTACGGCCTCCGCGGTGGAGGTAGTCCTTGTGGTCGGTCGGCGGATCGACGTTGACGACGAGGTCGAGGTTGTCGACGTGGATGCCGCGCGCCGCGACATTGGTGGCCACCAGCACGCTGACGTGCCCCGTCTTGAACTGGGCCAGCGTGCGGGTGCGCTGCGGCTGCGACTTGCCGCCGTGCAGCGCGGCGGCGCGGACGCCACTGTTGAGCAGGTCCTGGGTGAGCCGGTCGACGGCGTGCTTGGTGTCCAGGAACATGATCACGCGGCCCTCGCGGGCGGCGATCTCGGTCGTGGCGGCGTGCTTGTCGGCGCCGTGGACGTGCAGGACGTGGTGCTCCATCGTCGTGACCGCACCGGCCGACGGGTCGACCGAGTGCACGACCGGGTCGGTCAGGTAGCGGCGCACGAGCAGGTCGACGTTTCGGTCCAAGGTGGCCGAGAACAGCATCCGCTGCCCTTCCGGACGCACCTGGTCGAGCAGCGCGGTGACCTGCGGCATGAACCCCATGTCGGCCATCTGGTCGGCCTCGTCCAGCACCGTGATGCCCACGTGGTTCAGCCGGCAGTCGCCCCGGTCGATGAGGTCCTTGAGCCGGCCCGGGGTCGCGACGACGATCTCGGCCCCGCCTCGCAGCGCGCCGGCCTGCTTGCCGATCGACATCCCGCCCACGACCGTGGCCAGCCGCAGCCTGACCGAGCGGGCGTACGGAGTGAGCGCGTCGGTCACCTGCTGCGCCAGTTCCCGCGTCGGTACGAGGATCAGCCCCAACGGCTGGCGGGGCTCGGCACGCTGTCCGGCGGTGCGGGCGAGCAGGGCGAGGCCGAAGGCGAGGGTCTTGCCGGAACCGGTGCGTCCGCGGCCCAGGACGTCACGGCCCGCCAGGGAGTTCGGCAGCGTCGCGCCCTGGATCGGGAACGGTGCGGTCACGCCCTGCTTGCCGAGTTCGGCCAGTAGCTGCTCGGGCATGGCGAGATCGGCGAACCCCTCGACGGCGGGCAGCGCGGGGGTGATCGTCTTGGGGAGCGCGAACTCGCCCTGCACCGCGGCGGGCCGGCGGCCGTAACCGCCGGAACGGCGCGGTGCCTGCGAGTCGAAGCGGCTGCCGCGGTTTCCGGCGCCGGAACTGCCGTGACGAGTGCGGGCCGAGCGGTCGTTCGTACCTGTGCGGTTCATGCGGAACCTTCCTCGATGCGGCGCATATCAAGGAATTCCCGCAGCGATGAGCGCATGGAGAATCACAGGTATGGACCGATGGTAAAAGAGAGCAAATCCGGCCGGCGGAAAATGCACGCGGGCTCAGATGCTGGAATGGGGGCGTTGAATCAGGGAGTCGACCGCGGTTCAGCGCCTCGGGATGCGTCCGCATCCGGGAGGGAGAAGTCCCGGAGGGTGGGACCCCTGATTCCGCCGAGTCGTCCCACGGGTGAACCGTCGCGGGAGACGCGTGCAGCTGGGGCCCGCACCCCGAAGGATGCGGGCCCCAGCTACAGAGTGTGCGTCAGCGTCAGGCCGGAACGATGTTCTCGGCCGTCGGGCCCTTCTGGCCCTGCGCGATGTCGAAGGTAACCTTCTGGCCCTCGAGCAGCTCACGGAAGCCCTGCGCGGCAATGTTCGAGTAGTGGGCGAACACGTCCGGGCCGCCACCGTCCTGCTCGATGAAGCCGAAGCCCTTTTCCGCGTTGAACCACTTCACGGTACCAGCAGCCATGTCATATCTCCTTTGGGGCAATACATCGGAATCCGCACTGCGCGGACGCCGTGTCGCCGCGATGATTACCCCGCACGGAAACAACCGGCATACAAAAGTGCTCCCACCCGTAGGAACCGAGTGAGGGCACTTGAAGTTTTGGGAACCACAACTGCAACTGAGATAGACAGTAGCACGCTGGAACGGCCTGTGCTCGTTGAGCAATTCCACTCCGCCCGTCGCGACAAAATCTCTCACTGCATGGTCGGCAAAACTCTCACCTCACGAGTACAGATATCCATTCACTCGAAGCGCAATGTCCGACGAGGGCACCCGGATGCACCCGCCGCCCGCCAGGGATCGGCGGCATCGCATGTCACGAGCGGCGTACCGGCTGGTCCGACCTCAGGACGGGCCGGCCACTGGAGCAGCCTGGACACCACCGGTGCCGCTCGCAGTGCCCGCGGCATGCGCCGTGAGGCCCCTTACGGCGGGGACGCACAGCAGCGCCAGGGCGGCGGGGACCGCGACGACCGTCATGGCGTACAGGGTGGGCCGTACGCCAAGGGACTCGGACACCGGGCCGACGACCGCCAGGCCGAGCGGCATGAGTCCCGCCGACAGCAGGTAGTCGTACGAACTCACGCGGGACAGGGCGGCCTGGGGTATGTGCGTCTGCAGCGCGGTCTCCCACAGGACGAAGAAGAGGGAGACGGCGACGCCGGTGACCGCTTCGAGGGCCGCGATCATGGCGAGCGAGCTGCCGGCTCCGATGATGACCGCCTGGCAGGAGGCCACGGTGAGCGCCGCGGCGGCCAGAGCCATGGGACGTGCGATCTTGAGCCGGTAGGCGCATACGTCTCCGACGATGGAGCCGATACCGAAGGCCGCGACCACCACCGACCAGCTCGCGGCACCGCCCCACTCCTCTTCGGCGAGGACAGGTCCCAGCACGTACACCGACGGCAGCACGACGACGTGGTAGACCGCCATGGCACCCATGGCCGACCACACCCATGTCCGGCTGCGCACCTGCACCCAGCCGTCGCGCAGGTCCCCGAGGAACGTCCCCGCGGCAGTGCCCTTCGCTGCCTCCGGTACCGTCTCGCGGGGTTTCAGCCGAGCCAGGAACGCGGCACTCACCGCGAAGGTCAGGGCGTCCAGGGCGAGGGCGCCGCCGGGGCCGGCCAGTGCGACCAGTCCACCGGCCAGGGCCGGACCGAGCACCAGCCCGGACGAGAGGACGAAGCCCCTCAGCGCATTCGCCTCGCGCAGCCGACCCGGCGCGACCACCAGCGGCACCAGCCCCGTGGCAGCGGGCATGAAGAACGCGTCCGCCGTGCCAAACACGATCATCAGCAGGACGAGATGCGAAACCTCGGCAACGCCGGTCAGCAGCAGCACGGCAATGAGCCCCTGGGCAGCGAACCGCACCACGTCGGAGACCAGCATGATGCGATGCCGCCGGAAGCGGTCCGCCCAGACCCCGCCCACCAGGGTGAACAGCAGCATGGGCAGCAACCCCGCGGCGGCCACGAGCCCGACATCGGAGGCGGACCCGCCCACCGAGAGCACCGCGAAGGGCACGGCCACGAACGACACCCGGTCCCCCAGCACGGACAGGGACTGCCCGGCGAACAGGCGGGCGAACTGCGGCTCATCACGCAGCACGCCAGGGATCAAGGATTTCATGCGGTGGCCGATCAGGGACGCGAGGACGGGATGCGCAACGACCGATGGTAGGAAGCGACGTCCTTGCCAGTCACCCGAATTTACCCAGCACAGAGCCTGTGCGCGGCGGGCGACGACTCAGGAGGCCTGCCGTCGTCGCCGTACGGCTCCTCTTCCCCGCCGCCACCAGCGACTCGGCCCGACCGGCCGCTGACGTTCACAGCGGCGATCAGCGGCCGTACCGACGACCGCCGGCCGGCGAGTGGCGGTCGTCGAGTGGCGGACCCCATCGTCACGCACTTCATCCCGATAAGATCCATTTTGTGATCAGATCAGGACAGCACCGGCGCCGCCACCGCCACCACGGTGGCCAGCGGCAGGCCGTGCTGCTGTCACCGGTGCTGGTCACCGTCCTCATCGCCGGCCTGGCGTTCTCCACTCCGAGGGAGATCGCCTTCAGCCGCCTCCTGCCCGCAGCACCCGCCCTCGCGGCCGCGATGTGGCCCGTACTCCCGACGGTCCTGCTGGGAGCGTTCTGCCTGCTGGTCATGGTCGGCGTCAGCTTCTTCCACTCCGATCTGGGGACGCCCTACACGGCTGCCGCGATCGCCGCGGTCACCCTCGCGGCCGCGTACGCGAGCCATCTCCGACTCCAGCGGGAGGAGATGCTCTTCCAGGTCCGGCTCGTCGCGGACGCAGCCCAGAAGGTGCTGCTGCGCCCGCTGCCACGCCGTATCCAGGACGTCGATATCGCATCGCTCTATCGGGCGGCCCAGGAGCAGGCCCGGATCGGAGGCGACTTCTACGAGGCGGCCGACACGCCGTACGGAGTCCGCCTGCTCATCGGCGACGTACGCGGCAAAGGCCTGTCAGCGGTGGGCGCGGCCGCGGCGGTGACCAACTGCTTCAGAGAGAACGCCTACGACCAGCCGGACCTGCAGGGTCTCATCCGCCGTCTGCAGATCACCATGACCCGTTACAGCGTCGCGATCCCCGCCGACGATCAACCAGAGCACTTCGCCACCGCCCTGATCGCCGAGATTCCGCACGGCAGCGGACACGTCAAGATCCTCAACTGCGGGCATCCACCACCGGTGTTCGTGCGGAGCGGGCAGATCCACGTGCTCGAGCCCAGCCACGCCTCCACGCCCCTCAACCTCGCGGCACTCCTCGGCGACCACTACCACGTCGACACGGTCGCCTTCGCCCCCGACGATCAGATGCTGCTCTACACCGACGGCGTCACGGAAACCCGCGACCGCACCGGCGAGTTCTTCCCCCTGCCCGGCTGGATGCAGCGACACAGCGCGGCCCCGCCCCGTGAGCTACTGGACCAGCTCCACCGGGACTTGCTCCGCTACGGCGGCGGAAGGCTGGACGACGACATCGCCGCCCTCGCCGTACGCTGCCGACACGCCTCGACTCAGGGGCCCTAGGGACGGAGTCCCCATGGCAGCGATCATTGGCGCACGACCGAGTGGATCCGACGAAGCTCGGCCAGCAGGAGGAAAGGAGTCGCCCGCCATGTCACTCGCCCGCGTCCACAACTTCTCCATCTCGCTCGACGGTTTCGCCACCGGTGAGGGTCAGAGCCATGACGCCCCGTTCGGCCACGCGGGGGAAAGGCTGCACGAGTGGATGTTCGCCACCCGGTGGTGGCACGAGATGACCGCCCGGCCCGGCGGGACCGGCGGCCTCGACGACGCCTACGTGCGGCAGTTCACGCCCGGGATCGGCGCGGAGATCATGGGTGCCGGCAAGTTCGGCCACCCCGGATGGCACGAGGACCCGGAGTGGAAGGGGTGGTGGGGTCCCAACCCGCCCTTCCACACACCGGCCTTCGTCCTCACCCATCACCCCCGCCCCTCGGTCGAGATGGAGGGCGGCACGACGTTCCACTTCCTCGACGCTTCGCCTGCCGAGGCGCTCCGGACGGCCCGCGAGGCCGCGGGCGGCAAGGACGTACGCATCGGCGGAGGGCCCACCACCATTCGCGACTTCCTCGCCGCCCGGCTCATCGACCACATGCACATCGTGGTGGTCCCGATCCTGCTCGGCAGAGGCGTACGCCTCTGGGACGGACTGGAGGGCCTCGAGAAGGACTACGACGTCGAGACCACCTCCTCGCCCAGCGGAGTCACGCACATGACGTTCACCCGCGCTGGTCTCTGAACCGCTTTCCGAGTCGGGCCGCAGTCGAAGGTCGCGCCATAGGCGCAGTGGCGTCTCAACCGATCATCGTCTCGAATTGCGCATCACTGCAGTAGGACCCGCGTGGCTCTCGGCGCCTGTGTCGTCGCCGACTGCTGCCACGGTGTCATCGAGGATGTGGCTGCCGTCGCGATCCAGACCCTCACGGTCCAGTACCTTCGCCGCGGCGACAGCCGCATGCCCTGGCACTTCGGCATCGTTGACAGTGAGCTGCCCGTTCTGACCGTCGTCCCTGTCGACGTCCTCGGCGCTCGCGGCCATCACCTTCTTGGCGTCCTGCCATCCCCGGAACGAGAAACCACAGAGTACGGATCACGCAGCCGACGCCGGGAGCCGATCTGCGGGTGGCTCCGGAGTTCGGGGTGGGTGACGATCTCCCACCTGGGCCGGGGACGTGGTGTTCAGTCCAGGTCGGCGTGCAGCGTGTCGTGGTCCGAGTACGGGGTGGCTTGCACGTGGTGGTTGAGCGGGGTGATGCCTCGCAGGAAGACGTAGTCGAACTTGCTCTGCCAATCGGTGGTCGTCTTGCAGGTTCCGGCGGGCGCCGGATGGCACTGGGGGTCTGCATCCGCGGCCAGTGCCCACATCGGAGCGAGTTCGGCGGCGTCCGGCACCGCGTTGAAGTCGCCGAGAACGATGGCGCGGTCGTGCCGGGCGACTTCTGCGGCGAGTACGCCGGTCTGCTCCGCCCGGACCGCTTCCTGACGTCGTTCGGCGAGGTGGGTGTTGAACACCCGGACGGACCGGCCGCCCACCATCGTGGTGACTGCCATGTACCCACGGTCCTCGGATCCGCCGTCGGGGTATTCCACGGTGACGCGGTCTGTCATCGGCGCTGCCGAGAGTACGGCCTGGCCGTAGGCACCCGGACTCCACGGCGCTCCCCCGCAACGGCCCCAGTTCCGAAGTACGCTCCCGTACTCGACGTGGTAAGCCAGCCCGTAGAGGCTCTCCAGATGATCCCGGATCCTCTCGACGTCGCGCACGCAGGCTTCCTGCAGGCCGACGACCTGGGGCGCGTACCTGGCGATCTCCGCTGCCCGGTCAACGTTGCTCGTCTCGCAGGGGTTGCAGATGTTCCACGTCATGACCCGGTTCGGTACGACCTCGCTCACGGCATCGGCGGGCAGCGACCTGACGAAGAGGGCATCGCCCGGTGCACTGGGGCCGACGAGCACCACGCAGGCAACGATCACGGCGCCCGCGAGCAACGGCGTACCCTTTCCGAACACCATCGCCTCCTGAGTGTGGATACCTACGGCAACTGACGTCTGCATGCACGAGGTTACGGGACACAACTGTCAGCGACACACGCGTGCGCCCCTTCACCTGGCCCTTTGCCGCGCCCCCCTCCGAAGCGACGATGACCCACCAGGTGCGGCGGCCGGTCGTAGGCGTACGGGCGACTGTCGTGGTGCACCGGGTCGAACGCGTCGTCGAGAGTCAGCGCCCGCGCGCACCCGCTTCGGACCATGGTGTGGCGCCCTCCGGCTACTGGCTACTGGCTACTGGCTACTGGCTACTGGCTACTGGATGTTCAGGCGGAGGGGGTGCGTCGCATCCACTGGGCAGGTGAAGACCCGGAGTTCGCCGAACCGGCCAACGTTCACGCCCGCGTCGCCACCGCTGTCCACCGTGAGGAACAGCCGTGCCGTCGCACCACAGGAACAGTCGACCGGCACCAGGTCCGTGGAATGCCAGCTCGGCCAGCCCCCGACCTTCCATCCTTCATGGCAGGCAGGGCTTCGATGCAACTCGATCCCCTGCCGATCCGCCCAGGCGTCCTGTGCGTCGACGAGATCCTCGGGCAGTTCGTCGCGGTCCGGAAGATCGGTCACCTCTACCGGGCCGAGTACACAGGGCCGGGGAACGTAGCGCGTGTCGGCGTCGTCGGACACGGGCGGAACCAGCACAGCCGTCACCGTCGCGGCCGAGCGGTGGCGCATCTCAACCGCGGGCCCCCCATAGTGCGGCTGCCCCGGAAGGCCGCTGTGGTCCTTCGGACACCACAGCACCTGCAGGACATCCATCCCCTCTGGCCACACGGCCGCCGGTACGTCCCGAGCGTGGAGTTGCAGCACGGCCACCATCGGCACCCCGTCGACGGAGGAGACCGGCACGCGACGGACCCGCTCCCACGTGATCATGTCCAGTGCGCCGGCGCCGTCCATGATCCGGGACTGGATGTCGGCCTCTTCCTCGGTGATCTCCCATGCCGCAGGCGACTTCCCGGCGCGGCGGGCGCGCATGTCGCGATCGATCCGCTGCATCGTCTCCCGGTCGGTGTCGGTGAGCCGGTCTCGCCCCTCGGCCAGGTGTGGCCCCCGGCACATCGGCCACGCCTCGGCAGCGGGCCACAACATCGGACCCGCCACCGAGCTGTCGTGCAGCCCGGGGGCGCCTGCGGTCGGGCGCAGCAGTGTGGCCTTACGGGCGAATGGAGCAAGGCCAGGAATGTCGGCGATGAGCACCTGGGCGTTCGGGCTGTGCGTCGTCACCCGGGCAACCGTAGTGTTCCTCGTTGCGGCCCACCTCGGGATTCACGCCGTGGGCGCTTCGCTCGACCGGAGTCCTCGGGCGAGCCCGGCTCGGCCACCGCGCAGGTCACCGAGCGCTACAGCACCGCGCCGTCGATGGCCCAGGACCGGATCACGGCAGCCGATCGAGACGACCGACGCCGTGCGGTCACGTTGGGAAAGGCCACGGCACCGTTCGACGACGTTCCGTCCTGGTGGGCGGTCCCGTCGAAGGCCGGCGGTCGACCGCCGCCGTCTGCACGGCCGGCTCGGTCGGTGCTCCGGTCCCGACGCTCGACCTGCGCTGTCAGTGGGCCGATCATGTCGTTGTGAGGACACGTACAGGTGAATCCGTCCTGTCACGGGCGGTGCGGATCTTCGAGGCGTTCACGCCGGAGGAGCCGGCTCTGACCGTCTCGCAGATCTCTCGGCGTACGGGGCTGCACCTGGCGACCGCTTCGCGGCTGGTGACCGAGTTGGTCTCGCACGGGTTCCTCGCGCGGGACGCGGACCGCCGGGTGCGGATCGGCGTACGACTGTGGGAGTTGGGGACGCGGGCCTCGCCCACCCTGTCGCTGCGGGATGCGGCGATGCCGTTCATGGAGGGCGTGCACGACGTGGTGGGGCACCACGTCCAGATCGGTGTGCCGGAGGGCGACGAGGTGCTGTTCCTGGAACGGCTCACGGAACCGGGAGCCATCATCAACTACACCCGCATCGCGGGCCGGCTACCGCTGCACGTGTCCTCCAGCGGCCTGGTGCTGCTCGCCCATGGACCCGCCGAGTTGCAGGAACGCATCCTCGCCGGGCCGCTTCCCGCCCACACGCGCCACACCATCACCACGGCCACCGTACTGCGGTCCACCCTTGCCGCCGTCCGGCAGCAGGGGTACGCCTACTGCCCCGGATACTTCCACGAGGACGCCCTCGGCATCGCGGCCCCGGTGCGCGATGTCCGGGGTGACGTGGTGGCCGCCCTGTCGGTGATCGTGCCCAACGACGCCGGGGCCGTTTCCGTCGTACCGGTGGTGCGGACCGCCGCCCGCGGCATCTCCCGGGCCCTCGCGGCTCGGGGGGCCCGCGGCCTGCCCGGCTGAAGGCTCGCCACTTTGTCTCTCACTGAATGAGAGTGCCGTGGCGCCTCGCGGATGCCCGCGCGCATCCTTCCTGCAACCCAGTGACGGGAGGCGACACAGTGGTCGTGACGTTGGAGGTCTCCGCCAAGGAGGACGTGGCCGAGGGAGTGGTCGCGTTGACCCTCGTCCATCCGACGGGTGCGCGGCTGGCGGACTGGACACCCGGCTCCCACGTCGAACTTGTACTGCCCGAGGGGACGGTCCGGCACTACTCGCTGTGCGGGAACCGATGGGACGCGTACACGTACCGGATCGCTGTGCTGCGTGAGCCGCAGGGGCACGGTGGCTCCGCCTACGTGCACGACGTCCTGCGCGCGGGCGACCGGGTCGGGGTCGGCGGGCCGCGCAACCACTTCCCGCTGGTGCCGTCGGAGAGGTACCTGTTCATCGCGGGCGGTATCGGCATCACACCGCTGCTGCCGATGATGCATCAGGCCGACCTCCTCGGCTTGGAATGGCAGTTGCTGTACGGCGGGCGGAGCCGGGCGGCCATGGCCTTCCACGAGGAACTGTCGGCCGCCTACGGCGAGCGGGTGCGCATCGTGCCGCAGGACGAGTACGGACCGCTCGACCTCGCCTCCTGGCTCGGAACGCCCCGGCCGGGCACCAGGGTCTACTGCTGCGGTCCCGCTCCGCTCCTCGCCGCTGTGGAGGCCGACTGCTCCGGCTGGCCGCGGTACTCGCTGCGCACCGAGCGGTTCACCGCGGCCGACCAGGCCGCACCGGTGCGTGACACCCCCTTCGAGGTCGACCTGCGGCGCACGGGTCGCACCGTCACGGTCACCCCGGACGTCTCGGTACTCGATGCGGTACGCCGAGCGGGGGCGCAGGTGCTCTCCTCCTGCGAGCAGGGCACCTGCGGCACCTGCCTCACCCCGGTCCTTCAGGGCCTGCCGGACCACCGCGACTCGATCCTCACCGGTCACCAAAGGGCGGCAAACGACTGCATGTTCCTGTGCGTGTCCCGCTCGTGCGGCGACCGCCTGGTCCTCGACCTCTGAGATCTCCGGACCCTCCGCGCCGTCCGTCCCTTGAGACGTCTGATCCACCCCCGTACTCGAGCCGTGCCCAGGAGCCGCCATGTCCGCAACCGCCGAGCAAGCCGCGGCAGTGCCCGTCTGCGACGCCGACCCCTTCTCACCCCCCGTCCTCGAGCAGCCGGAGGAACTCCACCACATGCTGCGGACCGCCGGGCCCGTGGTGTACCTCTCCCGCTACGACGTCCACGCCCTGGCCCGCTACGAGGAGGTGCACGCCGTGCTGGTGGACTGGCAGCGCTTCGAGTCCGGGGCCGGGGTGGGGTTGGCCGACTTCCGGCACGAAGAACCGTGGCGTCCGCCGAGCTTGTTGCTGGAGGCCGATCCGCCCCGGCACGACGCCCCGCGCCGGGTGCTGCGGGAGATCCTCGCCCCGCCCGCGCTGCGCCGCCTGCGCGAGACGTGGCACGCGGCGGCGGAGGAGACGGTCGACAGCGTCCTCAGCAGTGGAACGGAGTTCGACGCCTTCACCGCGCTGGCGAGTGCCTTCCCGTTGCGGGTCTTCCCCGACGCCGTGGGCCTCGGCCCAGACGGCCGGGAGAACCTCCTGCCGTACGGCAACATGGCCTTCAACGCCTTCGGACCTGTCAACGAGCTGGTGAAGGCCGATGCCCACCGGGTGGCAGGCCTGTCGGCGTGGGTGAACGCCCAGTGCGTCCGCGAGGCACTGGCCGAGGACGGATTCGGGGCGCGGATCTGGGCCGCCGCCGACCGCGGTGACCTCACACACGCGCAGGCACCGCTCGTGGTCCGCTCCCTCCTCACGGCCGGCGTCGACACCACGGTGCACGGACTGGCCGCCTGCCTGTACGCGTTCGCCACCCACCCCGAGCAGTGGCAACGGCTGCGGGAGCGGCCCGAGTCGGCGCGGGCCGCCTTCGACGAGGCGGTGCGCTGGCAGTCACCGGTGCAGACCTTCTTCCGGACCACCACCACCGATGTGACGATCGCCGGCACCGTCATCCCCGAAGGCACGAAAATTCTGATGCTCCTCGGGGCCGCCAATCGTGACCCCGCCCGCTGGAACGACCCGGACCGCTTCGACCTCACCCGCGACCCCTCCGGCCACGTCGGCTTCGGTATGGGCATCCACCAGTGCGTCGGCCAGCACGTCGCCCGTCTGGAGGCCGAGGCCCTGCTGACCGCCCTGGCCCACCGCGTCGACCGGATCGAACTCACCGGCACACCGCGCCGCCACCCCAACAACACCCTGCGCTCCTGGGCATCCCTGCCCGTGCGCGTCCACCCAGCCGTCTGAGCCACCAGCCACTGGGGCACGCCGGGCGCTTCGGCCGGGGCGGGCCACGCGGACAGGCCACCGAAAACGGCTCGGGCGGTGCTCGCGCGGTGAGCGCGGGCACCGCCCGGAGCGATGTCGTTGGCGAGGAAAGCGAAGGAACTTGTTTCAGGAAAGGAGTTGAGAAGGAAGCCCCTTCATGGCCTCGCCGCGGACCACGCTAGCACTCAGCCGGGGATCAAGTCGCGCAGATTTTCGAGGGTGATGACCCGGGAGTCCGGGTGCAGTCCCTCGGGTCGTTCGAGACCGATGTACGTCACGGGCTCGTCCGGGACCGGCCCGCCGTCCCACAGATCCACGGCCGTGGTGTCGCCGGACATCAGGTCGATCAGGTACCGCACCGTCAGATGCTCGCGCTCGACGAGGGCGCGCACCACCTTGGACACCGACACCTGGTTCTCCTCGACCCGGTTGGCCGACGAGATGCCCTTCAGATACAGGTGCAGCCACTTCGCGCGCCACCGGCCGTCGTCCTCGCGCCGGAACACCAGCGGCAGGGCCACTCGGCCCGCCCCGCGAAGCTCCGACTTCATCCGCACCGTGCGCGGCTCGAACGGCCGGCCCTTCTGCTCACCGTCGCGCAGCATGAAGCCGAAGAACGACTCCTCGACCTCCTCGAAGCCCTCGCCGGCGAAGATGTTGACCTGCGGAACGATGAAGGTGCTGCGTACGCGGTCCAGGGACAGGTTGATGAATTCCGAGGCTCCGTCGGGAGCCTCGGTGACATCGCCCGAGTGCGTGCCTCCGACAGCTTTGAGGGAGGTGTAGGAGAGCCAGGAGTCGGTGCTGTAGTCGGCGTGGAGAAGCAGCGCCGAGAGGTCGTAGTCGGTCCGGTCCTCCGTCTCCTTCCAGTACACGAAGAAGCGCAGTTGTTCGCCGTCGACGGCCGAGACCGAACCCCGCGGCAGCACGCCGAGCCCGGCCGCGGTCGCCCGGCCGCTGAGCGGGAGCGCCACGTCGAGGACGTCGGGGCCGAGCAGCAGCCGGTCCGGTACGGGGAGCCTGCGGCGCAGTTCGGTGTCGAGGGCGGCGATCAGACGATCGCGGTCGGCGGCGGGGACGGGCGGCCGGGCGTCCGGGGTGACCCAGCCGCGGCCCCGGCGGTTGACGAAGATCCGGGGTTCGGCGGTCGCCCGTTCCCGGTTCTGGAAATGCTCGCGGACCGACAGGACGACCCGGCCGGAGACCTCGGGAGCGACGCGTACCGCGGCGGCCACCACCGCGTCGCGTTCGTCCTGGTCGGCGGCGATACGCAGCAGGAGGTCCAGGGCTCGGAACAGCTTGCCGGGAGCGGACGCCAGCAGCCGCACCGCGCCGAGGACGTCGTACTCGTCGAGCAGCTTCTCCACCCGGCTGTCGAAGGACCGGGCCTCCTTCTCGCCCCGCGCTACGGCGAACACGTCGGCGGCGTGCGGCCAGCGCGGGTACTCGTGCGGATGCAGACGCTCACCGAGGCGCTTGAACGGTTCGCGGTGCGCGTGTACGTCGGCCAGCTTGGCGGGGTTCGCCGCGACCACGGTGTCGAGGCCCGCGAGCAGTGCGCGGCGGGCCGGCCGCGAGAGTGCCCGGAACCGGGTCGGTTCCTGCAGCGTCACGTCGCCGCCCGACAGCGCGCAGGCCAGCCGCAGCACATCGGTGACGGTGTCCAGCAGGAGGTCCGCGCCCGCCGCGAGGCGGGCTTCGTTGACGACCGCCCGGTTCTCCCGGACCGGGATCGACTCCGGCTGGGGGCCGGACGCGCACCGCTCGGCGAGGGTCTTGAGATCGCGCAGGTGCTCCTCGCCCAGCGGCGTCGTGCTGCCCGCCAAAGCCAGGTAGAGGTCGGTGAGTTCGTCGTCCAGGTCCCGTCCGAGGTGCAGGACGGTCACCCGGTCGCCCGCCGAGGCGATCAGCTCGTCCTGCGCCGCGAGCATCTCCTCGTAGGTGTGCTGGTAGCGGCCGTACGTGGGGAGGCTGAGCAGGTCCAGCACTCCGTGTGCCAGCTGCGTCAGCACGTTCTCACGCGACGCGTCGTCGCCGAGCGCCTTCGTCACACACCGCATCCAGAACTCTTCGGTGTCCGGCACGTTCGCCGGAAAGTCGATGAAGTACGCGTTGTGCCGGACGTGGTCGCCCACCATTTCGCTCACGGTGCGCAGCGTCCGCCTGGCGGTGTGCACGACCGCGGCCTCGGACAGCCCCGACAGCCGCTCCAGCAGTTCCGCCGAGAGTTTGAATCCCACGGAGGTCAGCGCCGCGTCGAACTGCCGCGCGGCGGTGGCCCCTTCCCCGGCGGAGCCCTTGGGGGTGGAGAGGCGGTGGGTGTGCCGGATGACCAGCGATTCGAGACTGTGCGCCATTCGGGGATGATCGCAGAGGTGTGCGAGTCGGCGCACAGGAGTTTCCTCGCCGACGCGGGACTCCGCCTGGGCCGCGGGACCTTTCCGCACGGCGACGGACACCACACCCGGGGGCGTGCGCGTGACGTCGTACTGGACGCCCGGCACCCCTGCCGCGGGCGTGCGCCTCACCGCACGGACGCCGTCACCGCGATCGACCGGTTCGGCCGGGGGTTCGGCCGCTATCCGTACGCGGGGTCGACCTCGTGATGACCAGCGGGTTCGGCGGCGGCACGGAGTACCCCGGTCTCGTTCTCCTCGGCACCACCGAGGAGGGCAGCGCCGTCGTCCACGAGGTGGCACAACCAGTGGTGGTACGCCATCGTCGGCGACGACGGGTACTCCTCACCGTGGCTGGACGAGAGCTTCGCCCCGTACGCCAACGCCCGCTTCCACGGCTGGGACACCCTCGACTGCTGGTCGGACGTTCACTGGCCCGACGACGACACCGCGCTGACCGGCTCGACGGCCTACTGGTCGCAGCGCCCCCGCCGAACCTCTTGGGACGGACCCCTTGCCGCCTCCCCGGGGAAATCGCTTGCCGGTGTGCGTCGATGCCCTCTACGGTGCTGCGCATGGGTTCCCTGTGACAGTCCCCGTGCGACTGCGTTGAGTTCGGCTCCGTAGTCGCGCGTTCTCATCCGTGCTTCCGCTCCTCTCGCGATGTCGGCCTTCCGACGTGCCGCGGAGTGTTTCCGGCGTGCGCGGATGCGTCCGTCCACCCGTGCCGATCGGCCCGGCCGAGAACAGGGGACCCCGTGCCTGCTGCACAGCTAACTCTTCAGAACGTCACCCGCCGCTACGACGACCACGTCGTGCTGGACGAGGTGTCCTTCAGCATCAAGCCCGGCGAGCGGGCCGGCATCATCGGTGACAACGGAGCCGGAAAGTCCACCCTGCTGCGGCTGATCGCCGGGCAGGACCGGCCCGACAACGGCGAGCTGACCGTGAGCGCGCCGGGCGGACTGGGCTATCTCGCCCAGTCGTTGGCCCTGCCGCCCGAGGCCACCGTCCAGGACGCGGTGGATGCGGCCCTTGCCGGTCTGCGTGATCTCGAAGCGCGGATGCGTCAGGCCGAAGCCGGACTCGTGGGCTCGTCGGGGGCGCGGCTCACAGCCGCGTTGGACTCGTACGCCCGACTGGTCGCCCGGTACGAGGCGCGCGCCGGCTATGAAGCCGACGCCCGAGTGGACATCGCCCTGCACGGACTCGGCCTGCCGGGCCTGGCGCGGGACAGGATCCTGGGCACGCTGTCGGGCGGTGAGCGGTCACGGCTGGCGCTGGCCGCGACCCTGGCGTCCCGGCCGGAGTTGCTCCTGCTGGACGAGCCGACCAACGATCTCGACGACCAGGCGGTGGGATGGCTGGAAGCACACCTGCGGGCGCATCGCGGCACGGTGCTCGCGGTCACCCACGACCGGGTGTTCCTGGAACGGGTCACCACCACGATCCTGGAGGTCGGCGAGGGCAAGGTCGCGCGTTACGGCGACGGCTACGACGGCTACCTCGCCGCCAAGGCCGCTGGGCGGCGGCGCCGTATGCAGGAGTACACGGACTGGTGCACCGAGCTGGCACGCAATCAGAGGCTGGCCGTCACGAACGTGGCCCGGCTGGAGGCGATCCCGCGCAAGCTGCCGATCGCCGTCTTCGGCCACGGCGGCTTCCGTACCCGCAGCCGTGGTCACGGGGCGGCAGGCCGTATCCGCAACGCGAAGGAGCGTGTCGAACGGCTGACGGACCATCCTGTCGCGCCGCCGCCCGATCCGCTGGTGTTCGCCCCTCGGCTGGCCACCGGCGACGGTGACACGTCGCAGGCCGCGGCGGAACTCACCGGCATACGTGTCGGTGACCGGCTGTACGTGCCGTCGCTGCGGATCGGCGGCGAGGAGCGGCTGTTGGTCACCGGGCCCAACGGGGCGGGCAAGACGACGCTGATGCGGGTGCTGGCGGGTGAACTGCCGCCCGACGGGGGGACAGTACGCACGCGAGGCCGAGTCGGGCACCTGAGGCAGGAGGAGACACCCTGGCCGCCCGGTCTGTCGGTCCCGCAAGCGTTCGCCCACGGCCGCGGGGGCGACCTGGACGAGCACACCGACCAACTCCTGTCCCTCGGCCTGTTCAGCCCCGCCGACCTGCGACTGAAAGTGAGCGAGCTGTCCTACGGGCAACGGCGCCGGATCGAGCTGGCCCGCCTGGTCGGCGAACCCGTCGACCTGCTGCTGCTGGACGAACCCACCAACCATCTCTCCCCCGCTCTGGTCGAGGAACTGGAAGGAGCCCTGGCCGCCTACCGAGGCGCGGTCGTCGTCGTCACCCACGACCGCCGCATGCGTCACCGCTTCACCGGCAGGCACGTGGACCTGAACGCCGGCCGTGTCGAACGGTTAGGGTCGTGACTGATCATCGTCAATCGAGGGGAGCTCCGAGGATGAGCGGGATGGTTACGGCGGTCAGCAGCAACGGCGCGTATGCGTTCACCAAGCCGAACCGGGAGAGCATCACGCTGCTCGCCGGGCTCGGTGTGGAGGGTGACGTCCATGCCGGAGTGACCGTCAAGCACCGCTCGCGGATCGCTCAGGACCCCACCCAGCCGAACCTGCGCCAGGTCCACCTCGTCCAGGAGGAACTCTTCGCCGAGGTCGGTGCGGCCGGATTCGCGGTGGCGCCCGGTGACCTCGGCGAGAACATCACCACCCGCGGCATCGATTTGCTCGGCCTGCCGGTCGGCACGCTGCTGCGCATCGGCGAGGCAGAGCTGGAGGTGACCGGGCTGCGCAATCCCTGCCTGCAGATCGACAACTTCCAGGAAGGCTGCTGAAGCAGGTCGTCGGCCGCGACGAGGCCGGGAACATCGTGCGCAAGGCCGGAATCATGAGCATCGTGAAGGAGGGCGGCGTGGTGCGTCCGGGCGACGCCGTCGAGGCGGAGCTTCCCAGCGGGCCGCACCGGCCCCTCGAGCGGGTCTGAGGTCTCTCCCCTGGGACAGGCCGCGCGGTGCGCCCCACACGTACGAGTCCAGTCCCTGGTGTTGGCCATTCCTCGGCCGCCCGGTGTTGTTCCGTTACGAGTCGCCGAAACCCGGCACGGACGGCTGCCATGCGACCGCCGACTGTTCGCAGGCGATCCTCGCCCTGGGGACACCGCTGCCGTGGTGGTCGGCATGCTGCGCACTCGTGTACCTGCTCCACCGATGGGCGCTGCGCCGCGACTGGCGCGCCGGCGCCATCCTGTGTGCGGTGGGTGCCGGTCATCCGCCTTGGTTCCTGTACCAGGACCGGGACGGTCTTCTCCTTCTACGCGGTCGTCTTCGTGCCGTACCTGAGCCCGGCCGTGACCATGATGCTCGGAGCGCTGCTGGGTCCGCCGGGGGCGGCTGACGAGCGCCGCATACGTGGTGCGGTGGCAGCGGGGGTGCTTGTCCTGCTCAACGCCTGGAACTTCACCCATTTCTTCCCGCTCTACACCGGGCAGACGATCCCGCAGGGCGACTGGCGCGCCAGGATGTGGCTCGACACGTGGATCTGAGCCCGCGGCGGGGCCAGGCGGCCGCCTGTGCGCGCCCTCGCCCCAGGCGGGGACCGACGCGGCGTCACACGCCGGGGCAGGCACAGACGCCGGTGACGCAAGTCGGAAACCCAGACGTCGTCACCCCGCCCGGGTGCCGCCTGCTCGTGCTGCCGCGGTGTCGGCGCCCTGGGCTCCCTCCACCAGGTGCCGGCAGTCGCTGGGCGGGATCGCGCAGGCAGGGCGGAACGGCTGACCGCAGGAACGCGCCGCCCTGAAGTCTCCGCGCCCCACCCACGCCCTCACCAGCAGCGGCGTCACCACACAGGACACGGTCCTAGCGGCTGCTCCCGTCGTCCGGCTCCGGGGACGCATGGTCCTCGTTCCGGCTGACCGAGACCCGTCCTCCCGTGCTCGTCTCCGGCTTCAGTTCGACCTGTACCTGATGGGTCGTCTGGCGGTCTACGGATCCGCCCAGTTCGGCCGTCACCACGCCGATGCGCACTCCGCCGCGGGCTGTTCCGGACTGGTGGACCTGCACCGTGAACGTCAGGCTCACCTTCTCCACGGTGAATCCCAGGGCTCGGCCCTGCGCCTCGTCACGGGCCCGCTCCAGTTCGCCCCGGATCTGACGGATCACCTCGGTCAGCCCCACGAACCCCGGTCCGTCCGTCAACTCGCATCCCCCGTAAGCTCGTTGATCTCCTGTCGCCACAGTATGCGGCAGGACCAAGCGCTCGTATAGTTCTGGTATGGCGGCCGACGGGGGTGTCGATGATGGTTCGTCACTGGGGACGCCTTGCTGGGCTGTGCGCATCCGGCGGGCGGACGGGAAGATCGCGGGCGCCGGCATTCTGCTGAGCCCGGACCGGGTTCTCACCTGTGCGCACGTGGTCGCGGACAGGGACGCGCGGTTCACCGCGGAGTTCGTCGGAGCAGCGCCCGGTCTCGCGGTGCCCTCGGTGACGGCGTGGGTCGACGGGGACGCCTACGTGCCGAACACCCGGGACGCCGACGGAGATCCGAGCGGTGATGTGGCACTGCTGCGGCTCGAGCGTCCGAGGCCCCCCGGTGAAACGACACTGCTGCACCGGCTCTCCGCGACCGACCGCGCGGTGCAGATGTACGGCTTCCCCTACGACCACAACGGCGGCATCTGGTTCCGGGCCGTCATCGTCGGTGGCTGCGGTCGCGACGGGCAGGTCCAGTTGAGCCCGACGAGCCCCGGCGAACTCGCCAGCGCGGGATGCAGCGGCTCGGGCGTGATGGACACGTTGACCGGGAAGGTCATCGGGATGGTCCTCAGCGGGATCGGGGACCGGCACGGGAACCTGTTCTCCTTCATGAGCCCGGCCGAGACCATCGTCCGGCACCTCCCCGAGGTCGACCGGTGGACGCGGGGAAGGACAGCCGTCGACGACCGGCTCCGGTCCACACGGAAGGACGCGGCCGAGGCCCTGCTCGACGAGCCGTTCGCCCAGCGCCTCACCGACTGGCTCCAGGACGACGGACAGCAGGTGAAGATCAGCCTCGTGCCCGTCGGCGACACGGTGCGGGCCGCCACCCTGCGGCGCGCCATCACCCTGGCCGACCGGGAGTTACGCACCGCGGCCTCCGTGAACCGGGCTTCCCTCGATCCGCCCGGCACCGTCCCCTCGGCCGGCGGTCACGACCTGGCCGTGGACGCGGCGGGGCTCACCTCCGCCCGGATCGGGGAGCGGATCGCCGAGCGCATGGGGCTGTGGCAGCATCCGGCCGACCCGGTGGCCGAACGGATCAGGGCCGCGGACGTCACCCTCACCGTGGTCGTCGTCGGGGTGGACGAGGCAGCCGACCCGCCGGCTCTCCTGGAACTCCTCAAGACCCTGCGGGCCAAGGGCAACCGCCTGCTGCTGGTCTTCCGCACCGCCGACGCCACCTACCACCGGGCCCGGCACGAACTGGTCGTCGAGCCCGAACGGGAACGTCGCGCACGCCTCGTCGAGCGGCTGGAACAGATCACCGGACCCCTCGCGCAGACCCTGCACCGGCGGCTGGCGGCCGTACGGGCCGAAGGCGTCCGGCCCGCCGACGCGGACCTGGTGAGAGCCCATGCCGCACTGGCGACGCTCAGACTCGCGCAGGACGGCGGCGGCCCGAGCCCGGACCTGGTCCGCTACGAGCGGCTCGCCGACCGGGTGGCCGCACGCATGACCACGGCCATCGGCACACTCGACCGGCTCCTCGAGCGGCGGGAGGAACTCGACGGCAGGCTGCGCGGCTACCACGTCCTGCACCTCGACGCCGTACACGGCAAGGAGGAGGACCTGGCTCTGGACGCTCTCCGGCTCCGCGCGCACGAACTGTTGCAGGCCAGGCCGTGCGACGTGAAGGCCGCCGAGGCCGCCGTGGAGGCCTACACCCGCCACGTGGACCGCGGGGCCCCTCCTCGGCAGGGACAGGGAGGTGCCTCCGCGTCATGACATCCCCGTCGGCGCCGTGCCCGAGACCCGACTGCACGGGCGGCGCCATCATGGTGACCGGCTTCTGCGACACCTGTCACCGCCGGCCACCCGAGAGGGCCCGCGTGGCCCCGGCGCGGCCCGCCGCCGTACCCGAGGCGCCCGCGCGCCGGCCCGCCGGGCCGGTCGCCGACGCACTCGACAACGACGGCCTGCTGATCCTGCCGTACATCCCCTCCCCCGACCCGAGCGAGGCCGCGCCCACCACCGCCAGCCCACCCACCGGGGGCCGACGCTGCGGCGTCGACAACTGCGCCGGCACCATCGGCGTCACCTACGCCGGCGGCCCCGCCCTCACCCACGGCTACTGCCCCCAGTGCGGCCGGGAGTACTCCTTCGAGCCTCGGCTGAACCCCGGCGACCGCGTCGGCGGGCACTACCGGGTACTCGGCTACCTCGCGGTGGGCGGCATCGGCTGGGTCTACCTGGCGGAGGACACCAGGGTGCCTGACCTGCACGTCGTCCTCAAAGGGCTGATCAACACCGGTGACGCCGTCGCCCGGCGGTCGGCCGTCGAGGAGCGCCGCTCGCTCACCACGCTCCACCACCGGGACATCGTGCGCATCGTGACGTACGTCCAGCACCAGGAGCCCGGCGAGGCGGAACCCACCGGGTACATCGTCATGGAGTACGTGGGCGGCCGCTCGCTCGACTGGATCCGGCGCGCCTCCGACGAGGAACTGGCCCACCTGTTCGGCGGCTCCTTCGGCATCGGCCATGTGATCACCTACGGCTGCAAGATCCTCGGTGCCCTGGAGTACCTGCACGCCCAGGGGCTGCTGTACTGCGACATGAAGCCCGACAACGTCATCCACTACGGGCGCGACATCAAGGTGATCGACCTCGGAGCCATCCGGCGGACCGACGACCGCACCTCCAGCCTCGTCTACACGTCGGGTTACGCGCCGGCGAAGTCGGAACGCGACGAACGCGGTTTCCACATCGACACCGACCTGTACACCGTCGGCAAGACCCTGGAGACCCTCGCCGCCCGCGCCGAGCCGCCCGCCGGGCTCGCCGCCCGCTCGTTCGACGCGCTGATCAGACGCGCCACCCACGCCGAATGGGCGGCCCGGTTCACCTCCGCGGCCGAGATGTCCCGCCAGCTGTGGGAGGTGCTGCGCGAGCACCAGGCGCTCAGCGGGCACGAGCCGTACCCGGAGCGCTCCACCCGGTTCGAGCCGACGGCGGCCCTCTTCGGCGCGACGCTCGGCACGGTGCCGTCGCTGGAGCACTGGACCGGGCGGTCGGGCCCCGGGGTGCCGGAGCTACCGGTCGGGGCGCCGGATCCCGGGGACACCGCGCGGGCCCTGCCCGTGCCGATCCCCGACCCGCACGACGCGGCCGCCGTACTGCTCGGCGGTCTCGTGTCCGGCAGCCCCGAGCGCATCGCGGAACGGGCCGAACGGGACCCGCAACTCGACACGGTCGAGACCTCGTTGTGGCTCTGCCGCGCCTACCTCGACACGGGGGACACGGACCGGGCCGGGCGGTGGCTCGACAGGGCCGGCCGGCAGAGCGGTGCCTACGACTGGCGGATCTACTGGCACCGGGGCCTGCGGTGGCTGACGGGCGGCCAGGTCCAGGAGGCCGAGGGCGAGTTCGCCGCCGTCTACGCCTCGCTGCCCGGGGAGTCGGCGCCGAAGCTCGCGCTCGGTTTCTGCGCGGAGCACCTCTCCGCCGCGGAACGCCAGACCGAGGCGTACTACGAGGCCGTGTGGCGGCGGGACCGGACCCAGGGCAGCGCGGCCTTCGGGCTCGCCCGGCTCCATCTGCGCCACGGGGACCGGGCACGGGCCGTCGCGGTCCTCGACGAAGTGCCGACGACCTCACGGCACTACGACGCCGCGCGCGTCGCGGCGATCCGCGTGCTCGCCGGCCGGCTGGACGCCACCGGGCCCACGGTGGACGAGCTGGCCGACGCGGACCGGCGGCTGACCCTGCTCGAGGAGCACCTGTCCGGCGGCGGGACATGGGACCGGCTGGTCGCCGAGGTCCGCGAGAACGCCTTCGCCTGCCGTCCGCCCGACGGGTGGGGGCCGCGCTTCCCGGCCGGTGAGCGCTTCGGGCGGGCGGACACACCGCGGGATGCGAGCGCGCTGCTGTCCCGCTCGCTGAAGCGACTCGCGGACCAGGCGGGTGACGCCGCCGAGCGCGGTGACCTGCTCGACCGGGCGTACGCGGTTCTCCCGCAGGCCGCCGGTCTGCGGGAGCTGCTGCACGGGTGGCGGCGGACGGCATGAAGGGACAGGGCCCGGGGGCGGCGTGCCGACGGGCCGGGAACGGGCCGACGGCCCGCCGACGACGGCGAGGAGCACGGACACCGTGAACACAGGCGCACCCGCGAACAGAGACGCGCAGGCCATGCCCGCGGCGGGCGACGGGGCGGCGAGGAGCGCCTCGGTCGGCCTCGACATCAGCCAGTGGAAGTACCTGTCCGGCGAGGCACGTGAACCGCAGATGCACGCCATCGTGACCGTCCGGGCGGACGGTACCGAGAGCGGCGGCGCCGCGGGCCCGGTGCTGGCACAGGTACTGGCGGTGGACTGCTCCAGTTCGATGGCCTATCCGCAGGAGAAGCTGCGTGCGGCACACCAGGCCGCCGTGGCAGCGCTGCGGTTGCTCCCCGACGGCACGCCCTTCGCCGTGGTCCGGGGCGCCCAGTCGGCGAGCGTGGTCTATCCGGCGACGGAGACCATGGTCCGGGCGGACGCCCGGCACCGCGCGGAGGCGGAGCGGGCCGTGCACCGCCTGATAGCGGGAGGCGGCACCTGCATCGGCAGCTGGCTCGACCTGTCGCGCCGGCTGCTGGCGGAGGCGGACGCGCCCATCGGACACGTCCTGCTGCTGACCGACGGCAAGAACGAGCACGACGAGCTGATGCCGCTGTCCGACGTCCTGGAGGCCTGCGCGGGGCGCTTCGTGTGCGACGCCTGGGGCATCGGCGACGGCTGGGACGGCCGGGAACTGCTGCGCGTCACCAGCCGTCTGCACGGTCGGGCCTCCTCCGTGCAGGAGGAGGCGGCGCTCGCGCGCGAGTACGAGCAGCTGATGCACCGCCTGCTCGCCAAGAGCATTCCCGAGCTGGTGATCTCGGTGACCCCCATGGCCGGGGCCGGGGTGCGCTACCTCAAGCAGGTCTTCCCGACCGAGGTGGAACTCGATCCCGTCGACACGGGCGGCGAAGCGACGCGACGGTTCGTCACGCGCGCGTGGGGCGACGAGACCCGCCGCTACCAGCTGTGTCTGTCCGCCGACCCCGCCGGGCGGCCCCGCGGGGAGGATCTCCAACTCGCGGTCGTCTCCCTCGACGTGCCCGGCGGCGACGCGGTGGAGCTGACACCGCCCCTGCCGTGCCTGGTGCACTGGACCGACGACGAGGCGCTGTCCGGGCACAGCGACATCCACGTCGAGCACTTCGAGCAGCATCAGCGGCTCGGCGAGGCCGTCGCGGCCGCCACCGACGCCCACCGCAACGGTCAGCGTGACCTGGCGCAGCGCCACCTGGGTACGGCCGTGCAGCTCGCCCACGCCATCGGCGCCGACCAGTCGCTCGGCCGGCTGGAACAGCTCGTGGAGATCGACGACCCCGCGTCGGGGCGGGTCCGGCTCCGTCCCGGTGTGGCGGCCGTCGACTTCGAGCATCTGATCACCGCCAGCAGCCACAGCACGTACGGCCCCGCGTCGGGTTCCGCCGACGCCGTGGACGTCGACGCCCTGGTCGCCGGCGGGCCGGGCGCGGCCACGGTGCGGTGCCCCGCCTGCGAGGGGAGGGTGCCGGCGACGGCACGCTTCTGCCCGCTGTGCGGTCACGGGCTCCCGGGGCGGCCGTGAGCACCACCGGGCGGGACCTGACCCGCAGGCTCCGGCTGCTCCTCGTCCTCGGGGCCGTCACCACCCTCGCTCTGTTCGCCGCCTACCGGGGCGTGCACGACGACACGGTGCCGCTGGCCTCGTCGAGCACCCCGGGGATCCTGGCCGTGGACACCGCGAAGAGCGCGCTGCTACGGGCTCACACGGCCGTCGACGGGAGCGGGGAGGCGGGTGACACGACCGGTGAGTTCCACACGCAGTTGTCGGTCGCCCACCAGAGCATCGCCGTCGCGGCGTCGGAGAACGTCACCGGCCCGGCGGACCGGCACACCCTGCAGACCGTCACCGGGTTGATCACCGTCTACTCGGCCTGGGTGGAGCGAGCCGGTCAGGAGACGGACACGTCTCTGCGCGGGGCCTATCTGCACTACGCGGAACAAGGCCGCAACGACATCGTCGACCGGCTCGACGACCTGCGCGCCGAACAGGTGCGGGTCGCCCGGGAGCAGGCGTCGTTCCCCTGGCCGCTGTGGCTGGGCTGGGCAGCGGTCCTGGTGTTGTGCCTGGTCCTGTGCGCGGGGCTGGTGGAGGCGCAGCGATTCGCACGGCACCGCTTCCGCAGTTCCGTGCACCCGCCTCTGCTCGCCGCCACCGTGCTGTGCGCGAGCGGGGTGGCGGCCCTCGGCTGGTTCACCGTACGGGCGCACACGGCGATGCGTGACTCGCTCGCCGAGCTGGGCGCGACGCGGTCCGCGGACGAGATCCCCGAAGCCGGTGCGGACGTGGAGCGGTACATGGCGGACGCCGGTCTCTGGGCGTCGCTGTCCGAATGGATCCTCGTGGGAGGGGCGTTGCTGATGGCTCTGACATGGGTGGGGCTGTGGCCGCGCATCGCCGAGTACCGGTTCAGGGTGCCGCGATGACCCGCCCGCGAGGGCGGACGCTCGGCATCGTCTGCGTCTGTCTGCTCCTGCTCGCGGCGGGGGTGACCGCGGGCGTGCGCTGGGCGCGGGGGTGGACGGGATCGGTGACCGTGCTCGCCAACTGGAGCGGCGGCGAGAGGGACCAGTTCGAGCGGGCCATGCAGCGGTTCGAGGACGAGTACCGCATCGACGTCGTCTACCAGGGCAGCTCCGCCCTGAGCCAGGTACTGGCCGCCGACCTGGCGGCCGGTACGCAACCCGACGTGGCCGTGCTGCCCGGCCCCGGCGAACTGATGGCCTACGCGGCCGAGGGCCGGCTGGAGCCGCTGGACGGCCTGTTCGAGGCCGGCTCCTACGACCGTGTGTGGATGCCGAAGGTGGCGGGCGAGGACGGCCGGGAACGCACCTACTGGCTGCCGGTCAAGACCGGCCTGAAAAGCATGGTCTGGCACGCGGGCGGCCTGTCGGGTGACGAGATCACCCGGGTCGCCGGTGGGCCCGACGGCTGGTGCCTGGCCATGGAGTCCGGCGCGACCTCCGGCTGGCCGGGCACCGACTGGGTGGAGGACGTACTGCTCCAGCAGGCCGGCCCAGGGGTGTACGAGCAGTGGGCGACCGGGGGCATCCCGTGGACGGACGCCCGGGTGCGGAAGGCCTGGCGGACGTGGGGCGACATGGTGGGCGCGGGCGACAGGACCCGCGTCGATCACCTGCTCAGGGACAACTTCGCCCAGGGCTGCCCCCGACAGCGTCTGGAGCACCAGGGGGCGTTCCGGGACGCCCACTGGAAGCCTGTCGCAGGCGACTTCGTCCACTCCGCCGAAGTGATCCCCGGGGCTCGGGCGGACTCCGGGCACTGGGAGGTCTCCGGCGACCTCGCGGCCATGCTGAACGCGACCGACGAGGCCCGGCAGCTGATCCGCTTCCTGGCCGATCCGGACACCGGGCTGCCGGACTTCTCGGCCAACAAGAAAGCCGAGGCACCGGACGTTCACCAGGACCCGCTGAAGCGGAAGATCGGCTCGATCCTGCGCGGGTCCGAGCGCCACCTGTGCTGGGACGCCTCGGACACCATGCCGCCGGCCCTGCGCAACGCCTTCCACCAGACGGTCCTGCACTTCCTCGTCGCACCCGACCGGCTGGACGACCAACTGCGAGCCCTCGACGCCCTCGACGACGAACCGCGCCCGACGCTGCCGGTGTGCGGCACCGGCCGAGCGACGACCTGAGGCCGGCCGGCGGCGGGCGTCCGCGACGGCCGGCTCCAGCCCCTGGGTCGTATGGCACGATTTCCCCTCAGCCACACCGTGGGGGGACATCATGCGCACTCGCACCTCGATCATCGTCGCCGCAGCGCTGCTCGCGCTCACCGCCTGCTCCTCCGGCGGGGACGGCGGCGCGTCCGCGAGCGACTCCGGTCCGGCCGACGCCGAGCAGACCATCGCCGTCCCGGAGGCGCACGAGGGCGACGACCTGGAGGCGGCCGCGGCCGTCTACACCTCGGCCTACTTCGCGGCCGACACCGACACCGCGTACGGCATGCTCTCCGCACGCTGCCGGGAGGAGATCGGCCACGACGCCTACGCCGCCGTCGTCGAGAAGGCGAAGGCCGACCACGGACCCGAGCACCCGGCCACCGACGTGCGGGCCGAGGTGTCCGGCAGGCTCGGCCGCGTCAGCTACAAGGTCCAGGGCCTGCCCGAGTTCGACCAGCGGGCGCAGCCGTGGGCGCTGGAGGACGGCGGTTGGAAGTACGACGCCTGCTGACGGCCTCCTGCGAAGCTTGCGACGTGCGAGTCCGCGGTCAGGAACGCCTGGCCGGCGTCACGTGCCGGCGACCGGGGGTGGGCCGCCGCGCAAGGATTCGGCCCAGTCCGCGACCACTCGTGCGACACCCTCTCGGTGATCCGCCAGGAAGAAGTGGCCGCCGGGGAAGGACTCCAGCCGGAACTCCGCCGAGGTGTGATTCTTCCAGGCGGCCGCCGCCTCCGGTGACACCCGCGGGTCCCGCTCGCCGGTGAGGCACAACAGGGGCGCGTCCAGCACCGCTTCGGCGGTCGGACGGTACCGGGCGACCGCGCCGTAGTCGTTGCGGAGCGCGGGCAGGAACATGTCCCGGAGTTCCGGGTCGCGCACGAACTCCACCTGGGTCCCACCGAGTTTCACCAGGTCGTCGAGGATCTCCTGGTCCGTCGCCGCGTACACGTGGGTGCGGGGCACCGATGGGGCGGGACGCCCGGAGACGACCAGACGGCATGCTGCCACGGGCTCCTCGGCGGCCAGTCGCAGCGCCGCCTCGAAGGCCACGCTCGCTCCCATGCTGTGGCCGAACAGCACAAGGGGTGCCGCAGTGGTCGTGAACTGCCGCAGAATCGGCACGAGGTGGTCGACGAGGCCCTCGACAGTGGGCACGAGGGGCTCGCCCAGGCGCTCTTGCCGTCCGGGGTACTGGACGGCGGAGACGTCGAATCCGGCAGGGAAATGCCGGGTGAACGGCGCGAAGAAGCTGGCGGCACCACCGGCGTGCGGACAGAACACCACATGAGCGGCGGGCTGTCCGACCCGCCGCAACTCCCGTATCCAACGGTCCCGACCCGTCATCGACGTTCCCCCTCGCTCATGGGCCTGCCCTCTGCCCCACACTTCCACTGCCGCCACGGCTACGCCACGTGCGATCAGATCAAGAACGGCTCACATTGGAACACGGACGAGAACTCGTTGGAGGCGGTCCCGACGCCGTGCCAGCATGCAGCCATGCGATCCGATGTCACACTCCGCCCTCTTGACCGGACCCTCCTCACGGATTTGCTGCTTGCTGCGGTCGAGGATGCCGACCCGCTCGAGGTGATGCCGCCCGTGGAGGGGCCGGGTGGATGGACGCCGGAGCGCCGGTCGGCATTCGTCAGGTTTCACGAGTCGCGGTCGTTGGCGGCGGACCGGATGGAGACCACCTTCGCCATCGCCGCTTCAGGGCGGGTCGTCGGAGCAGCACGGCTGTGCCCTGTGGAGAAGCAGGCCGGGACGGCGGAAGCCGGGGTCTGGATCGGACGGTCTCACCGAGGCGTCGGCGTGGGCGGTGCCGTACTGGAGTTGCTTGCGGACCGAGCTCGCGCGGAGGGGTTCACATCCGTGTATGTGAGCACGACGCCGCACAACCTCGCAGTGCAGGCGCTCATGGCCCGTATCGGTGTGCACCTCGTCCTTGACGGGGATGTGCTCACGGCGCGTGTGAATCTCGGGGGTGACGTTCGATAAGCGCTGCGCGGCACGCCCAGGAGACCGCGCACCGTGGCCGGATCAACGCGGGCGGCTGCGCGCCTCGCTGTCGTGGGCGGCGGAGGCAGCTTCTGCGGGCGGCTCGGCCTGACGACGTCGTCGGCGTCGGGGCCGTGGACGGCGTTGGCGCCAGGTGCTCGTGGCAGGAGTCCTGGCGCGCGAGTCGGGCGTCGTCCGACCTCGGCGACGGTCGCCCCCTCCGCACGGCGGCGGACCGAGCCTCGCCCCCCGTCGACCGTCGTATGGAACGAGGCCGCGCGGGCGGCGGGGAGGGGGGACGGCGGGAGGCCTCGCTTCGGGAGACGCGCCGGTACCTGGTCATCGAAGCCTCGTTTCCATGGACCGGAAAGGGAACGGGCCGCCGCCGGAGCCCTGTACGACGGCCCGCGGACCGTCTGTGCCGGAAGTTCCTGCCCGGCCCCCCGACTGTCACAGTTCGCGGCGGCCCCTCCGTCCTCGTGCGGGAGAGGGCGACGACGCGCCCTTCGGCCGGCTAGGGCTGGAGGAACCGCCGTTGGTCGTTCAGGAATCCGGCCGCGAAGAGCGAGCGGGGAGAGAAGACCGCGGTGAGCGTGATCCGGAGGTCGGACCGCTCGATGGAGTGCTTGACCAGCGAATGGGCGGCGTCCGGGTAGCGTCTGACCGTCAGTGCGCCGCCTGCGTCCAGCACCTCGCGGTAGACCCGCTCGGTGTCGGCGGTGTCCACGTTCATGTCATGGCCCGCGAGGGTCAGCAGCACCGGTACGCCGCGCAGGGAGCGGAGGTCCTGTGTGGCGTCCGCGGTGTAGTTCTTCGAGACGAAGCCCCAGCGGTCAGCGCTCATGCCGCCCGTGTCGCCGCCCACGGCCTTGACGTACTCCCCGAACGAGGCGTGGCGCCTCAGCAACCGTCGGACGGTGTCGCTCCTGGCGGTCTCGGCCTTGGTGCGGGCCGCCGATGCCCCCTCGGCCCGCAGCTGGGCGAGGAGGTTGTAGCGGCCCTGCCGGAGCCAGTTGACGGCGGGCGAGACAGCGATGACGAAGCTCACCGGTGTCCTGGCGGCGACCTTCGGCAGGACCCAGCCCGCCTGGCTCGCGCCCCAGAGCCCGATCCGGTCGCCGTCGATGCCCGGCCGGGCCCGCGCCCAGCCGATGGCGGCGGCCGCCTCGTCGGCGCGGTCGTCCATGGACTGGTCGAGCCAGTCACCGGGTGCGCCGGCGACGCCGGGCTTGTCCCAGGACAGGGAGGCGTAGCCGGCCTTGGCGTTCGCCTCCCACATGGGCCGGTAACCGCCGTCATGGGTGGCGTCGACGGGACCGTCGCCATGGAGGTACACGACCAGGCCGTGCTTCCTGCGGCCGTCCTTGGGCGTGGCCAGTACGCCGTGGAGAGTGCGGCCGCCGTGGCGGATCACGACCCGCTGCTCGTCCATGTCGTAGGTGTTCTGCCACAGCATCACGCCAACGGCGCCGGTGGCCACGACAAGGAGGCCTACGAGCGACCACACGGCGATGCGGAGCCCGCGCCGTCGGCTTCGGTTCTTGGCACACATGGGACCTGACCACCTCTGTTCCGGTTCTGTGCGGGGACTGAAACTATCATTTCAGATACGACCGTCGAGAGAGTGATAGTTTTGCGTCGAGTCGACGCGCGGGACGCGAGTCGACGTGGCATCGATGAAGGGGGCACAGACATGGCACTGGACGCGACCGGCACCGGCACCGGCACCGGACAGGTGACTGTCCGGCGGGGCATTCCCGCCGGAGCCGAGCGACGGGCGGCGGAGCTGTACTGGGACGCCTTCGCCCGCAAGCTCGGCCCCGCGCTGAACCCGCCGGAGAAGGCGGTGCCCTTCATCGCCGACCACCTGAACGCCGATCGAGCGGTGTGCGCGCTCCTCGACGGGCAGCTCGTCGGCCTCGCCGGCTACCAGCTCGGCGGCTCGGCCCTCACCGGCGGGTCGGCCGGCGCCGTGCTGCGAACGTACGGGCATCTGCGCGGACTGCACCGACTCCTGCTCCTCGCCCTGTTCGAACGCCGCCCGGCCCCCGGGCAGCTCGTCATGGACGGCATCGCCGTGGACCCCGGTGTCCGTGGCCGCGGCGTCGGGAGCCTGCTCATCGAGGAAGTGGCCGCCGTCGCGGCGGAGCAGGAGTGCCGGGAGGTCAGACTGGACGTGATCGACACCAACCCGCGCGCCAGGGCCCTGTACGAACGGCGCGGCTTCGAGGCCGTACGCACGGAGCAGACCCCCTACCTGCGCGCGCTGCTGGGCTTCGGAGCGGTGACCACCATGCACCGGCCCGTCGGAACGAGAGGATCCAAGGACCTGTGAGCGCCCATCCGGACCACGTCGAGGTGCCCACCCGCATGCTCGTCCACGCACTGATCCGTGAGGACGGCACCGTGCGCGCGGACGAGCTGTACACCGTCGCCAACACGCTCGGCATGAGCGACCAACAGGTACGCCTGTGCATCAAACGCCTCGTGGCCGAGGGCCGGTTCAGCCACGAGGGCCGAGGCCGCAAGGCAGAGCTGCACGCGAGCGCCGACACCACGCGCGCCCTCGCCCCCAACGCGGACTTCCTCCGGCACGCGTTCCGGCAGGACGCCGGGCTCGCGCCCTGGGACGGTGTCTGGCACCTGGCCGCGTTCGCGATGCCCGAATCGGCACGCACCGCCCGGGACTCGCTGCGCGAGACGCTCGTCCGCCTCGGCGGCGGTCCGCTCCAGAGCGGGCTGTACGTCTGCGCCAACCGGTGGGAACCGTACGTCGAAGAGGCCGCCCGCCATCTCGGCGTCCACGGCTCGCTCACCCTCCTCACCACGACGGACCTGAGCAGGGGCGACATCGACGAGCCCGCCGAACTCGCCCGCCGACTGTGGCCGTTGGACGAGATCGCCGACCGCTACCACCGCCTCGGTCGCCTCGCCCGGCCCCGCCTCGCCCGGCTCACCGATCGTGCCGGACTCTCCCCGTCCGCGCTCCTCACCATCGCGGTCGAGCTGGCCGCGGAACTCACCCGCGCCATGGAGCCCGACCCGCTGCTGCCACCGCAGCTCCTGCCCCAGCCCTGGCCCGGCACCCAGGCCCGGGAACTCATCGCCCGATGCTGGGCCGCCCTGCACGAACGGGACGACGGCGAAGCCCGCCCGGTCCTCTTCCGCCTCTACTCCGACATCACCCGAGAAGCGGCAGACCGGGCCACGCGCTCCTGAAGAAGCAGGCGGCACGGTGCCGGTCTGTGGGGCGAGGACACGGAGAGGCGGTGGAAGTCGTCGCCGGGTGGCGGCCGCCTGAACGTGGCCGGCAGAGCGTCATGTCACCGTGTCGGACGAAGCGTCAGCCCGTACCCGTGTCGGTCACCACCTGGCAGGGCTGACACATCAAGCTGAGAGGACCGGTTTCCCCCTCACTCGTCGGAGGTCTCCTTGCCACGCACCCATGCGCGCGCCCGGCTGCTCGGCGTCGGCGTGCTCACCGTCGCTTCCGCGACGCTCGCCGGCACCGTCCTGGCCTTCACCGCCCAAGCGGCTCCCCTGCCCGTCCCCGAGGACACACCGAAGAAGAGCGCGACGGTGCTCGACTGGCTGGCGGTCGAGCAGTCGGACCGCAGGCCGGAGTATGTGCGCGTCGGCGCCGACTGGACCGTCCACTCCCACCTGTACACCAACGACAAGGGCCGGCCCGGTAAGAAGATCGGCGACGCCTCGGCGCACTGCAGCGCCGTCGACGTGACACCCCACGGGTACGTCGCCCTGTGCCACCGCGTCCTGCGCACCGACGACGGCAGCATCAGCCTGAGCGACGCCATCGACCGCTTCGGCCCCCTTCCGCACGGCGGGCTCTCGGCCGTCACCGGCGGAACCGGCAAGTACGTCGAGGCCGAGGGTGAGGCCGAGATCGTCATGCGCGGCGACATCGCCCGCATCCGCGTCATGCTCGACGACTGACCGCCCGCCCCGATACCCGACTCCTCGCCACGGCATCGAGCCGTCCGCGGACGGCTCGCCAGGAGCGGCTCGTGCCCGGCCGGCTAGGGGGCGGCGACGTCGGTGAAGTGCTGTTCGAGCAGCACCTCACCGTCCTGCGTGTACGCGGTGATCGTGTAGTCGGTGTCCGCCGTGGAGGCGTCACAGAAGACGTAGTACGTACCCCATTGCGGATAGCCCGGCAGGGTCAGAACCGTGGCGCTCTCGCCGCGTCCGTCGTCGAAGCGGAGCTGGATCCTGGACGGGAGCGTTCTCGCGCGGAACGCTCCGAAGTACAGGATGTTCTCTCCGTCGGCGCTTCTGCCCGAACTGAAGCTGTCGGGGCGGATGTTGTCGCCGAGGGACTCCTTGGCCCGCTCGACCGCCGCACCGATGTCGCCCGTGCCCACGACGTAGTTCTGCCGGCCGTCCGGGAGCAGGGCCGTCCTGTGGCCGTGGCCGATACCCACGGCTTCGTAGGGCGACACGGTCCGGGGGCCTTGGTGTTCGCTGGACGGCACGGGGCCGGGCAGAGCCGTGGACGGTGGTGACGTGGCCGGTGGGGACGTGGCCGAGGTCCGGGCCAGGTCCGTCAGACCGAGGGTCGCCACCAGGCCGATCACCGCGGTGATCACGCCGGCGGCGAGGGCTGTGCGGCGGCGGCGCGCGACGCGGCCTCTGCGCAGCACTTCGTCCACGGGAGCCGGGCCGGTGGGGAAGCCGTCCGCCTCGTGGCGGAGAAGGTCACCGAGTCGCAGGTCGTCGGTCACGGCCGCTGTCCCCCTTGTGTGCCGCGGTCCGCCCCGAGCGTGGCCGCTTCGGACGTAACCGCTTGTTCGCGGAGTTTCTTCAGGGCGCGGGCCGTGTGACTGCGTACCGTACCGACGCCGGTGCCGAGCAGGCGTGCCACCTCGCTCTCGCTGCGGTCCTCCAGGTACCGCAGCACGACGACCGCTCGTTGTTTCGCCGGCAGCCGGGCGAGCGCGTCGAGCAGTGCGCTCCGCTCGGCGAACGCCTCGTTGCGGTCCGGAGCCGCAGGCTCCGGGAAACGGGTGGTCAGCCATTCGCGGACCTTCATCCGCCGCAGCCGGTCCGCGTTGGTGTTGATCATGATGCGCCATACGTAGGCGTCCGGGTCGTCCGTACGCCGTACGCGTTCCCACTTCACGTAGGCCTTGGCCAGGGCAGCCTGGACGAGGTCCTCAGCGTCCTGGTGATGCCCTGTCAGGAGGTGGGCGGTGCGGAGCATGCGGGGCCAGCGGCTGACCATGAACGCCCGGAAGTCCGCCTCCGTGCTCGTCTTCAATCGAGTCCTCGTGTTCTGCCGCCCCACGGTTCGTGTCCCGCTGCCGTGCCCCTCACCTGCGAGGGACACGACAACGGGACGTCGAACCGGGTGGGCGGAACGGTCGTCAGCGGCTTGCGGGCGAGGGCTCGTACGCCAGGTCGGCGAGCACCGAGCCGTCCGCGTCGTACGCGGTGACCTCGACCGTTTCCTGCGGACGGCCCGCTCCGGCGGCGTCGTGGTAGTACGTCCCCCAGCCCGGCGTACCGGGCAGCCTCAGCATGTCCGCCTCCACCTCGACGCCCGTGCCGATGCGCAGGGTGATGCGGGCCGGCACGGTGTCCGTGCGGAAGGCACCGGTGAACAGCACGTCATCACCGTCGACCCCCATCCCGCCACTGATGCTGTTGGGCCGGATGCTGTCGCCGGCGAGACTCTTGGCCTGCTCGACGGCCTCCTCGTAGTCGTCCCAGGCCACCACGTAGTTCTGCCTTCCCTCGGGCAGGAGCCCCATCTTCGCGCCCTGGCCTATCTCCACCGGCTCGTACGGCCGAACGACGCGCGGACCGACGGCATCGGCAGCGGCTCGCCCCGGCATGTGGACGCCTGCCGCCTCCTTGCCCGGCCTTTCCCGCCCGTTTCCGGTGTCCGTGGCGTCGGCCGCCGCCGGCGGCGTCAGGCCGCCCGCGGCGAGAGCCGTGCCGGCCCCGCCCGCCAGAGCCATCGCGGCAACTCCCGCCACGACAAGCCTCTTCGTCTTCATGGTTCCTCCGGTGATCCGTCCGATCGGTGATCGGCTACACGTCTCAGACGGCGGGCGGCCCAGGCATCTATGTCACAACGCCTCGAATTTCTGCCCGACTTCACGAAGCCACCGGCAACCCGGGGCCCGGCAGGCACGCGCCTGCCCCGCGCCTGGGACGGCCACGGCGGGAAATCCCGATCCTCCGAGGAAGGCCGCGGCCCCCTGCCGTCGGCGGACCGTGCACAGGCGTGAACCCGCCGGAATGCCCGAACCCTCCGGCGGACGGGCTGCGATCGTTGTCACTGTTACGGCGTGCGGAACGCCCGACGATCGAAGGAGTCAAGGTGACATCTCTTGCGGCCTCTGTCGAGTCGATGGAGCAACTCGCCACGGTCTGGCGGCACATGGTGCTCGACCGGAACGAGGATGCCGATGTGCGCGACCTGCCGGGAATCGCCGTTCGATGGGCCGACTGCCACTTCGCCTTCTGGAACTGCGTCACCTTGACCGATGTGGGAGCGGACGCGGCGCTCCTGGAACGGCGCCTGGCCGAGGCGGCGGACATCATGCGCGCGAAGAAGCACCCGGGGTTTCTGTGGGTCTTCGAGGACCTCGTCGACGCCGAGGCTCGCGCCGGCGTCACGGCGGCGGCCGAGCGAGCGGGTCTCACCTACGCCTTCTCCGGCACCGGCATGGCGGGGGACCTGCTGCCCCTCCCCGAGCCGACCCATCCGGACCTCACGTTCGTCCGTGTCGGCACCGACGAACAGCTCCGTGCCTACGCGGACCTCAACTCCCGCGCGTACGGCTTCCCCCTGGAACACGGTCGCGACGGACTCGCCGGTTCCGCGCTCTGGAAGCGGGAAGTACACGCTTACCTCGGTTTGCGGGACGGTGTCCCGGTGACGTGCGCCGGGGCGGTGGAGGCCGACGGCCGCCTCTTCGTCGTACTCGTCGCGACAGACCCCGCGTGGGAACGCAGGGGCTATGGCGAAGCCGTGACGCGCAAGGCCCTCCATGAGGGTGCCCGTGCCACCGGCCTGACGCGCGCCACCTTGCACGCGACCGTCGCGGGCGCTCCCGTGTACCCGCGTATCGGCTTCGAGCCGAACTCACCCCTGCACTTCTACGGCCTGAGCTAGCCGAGCGGCGGACGCGGGCCCGCGAGTGGTGGGGGGGGGGCGGGGGGGGGGGGGGGCCCCACGCGCGGTGCAGCGGCCCCCCCCCCCCCCCCCTAAGGCCCCCCCCCCGGGGGCCAAACCCCGGCACCAACCC
>NZ_JBHXHX010000004.1:159676-208404 GCF_042723915.1 Streptomyces sp. NPDC058335
TTCGAGCCGAACTCACCCCGCCACTTCTCCGCCCGGAGCTAGCCGAGCGGCGGCCGCGGCCCCGCGTGTGGTGGGCCGGGACCGAGGTCGGTCCCGGCCCACCGTCGTGTCCGGGCCACGCCCCCCGCGGCACGTTCGGCCCCGACCGGGTGTGCACCCAGAGGCCACATCCAGGGCACAGAGAGACAAACACACCCTCCGTCGGCTTCTACGGTTTCGTACGAGCCGGTGGTCTTCCGCTCGACACTCCCCCGCGCGGGCCCCGGAGGAGACCCGACCGACCGGGTCGACGGCCACCGGTCAGGGCAGCGGCCGTCCGGTCGTGCGACAACCGATCACCCATTCACGAAGAGGTACTCCCATGTCCCGTTCCGAGAAGCCGACCGTCGTCCTCGTCCACGGCGCCTTCGCCGACGCCTCCAGCTACGCGCAGGTCATCCCCCGGCTGCTCGACCGCGGTCTGGATGTGGTCGCCCCGGCCGTGCCCAACCGCAGCCTGATCGGTGACGCGGCGTACGTCGCCTCGGTGGTCCGGCAGATACCCGGACCCGTGGTCCTGGTGGGCCACTCCTACGGCGGTGCCGTCATCACGGTCGCCGGCACCGAGGACAACGTCAAGGCGCTCGTCTACCTGGCCGGTTACGCCTTGGACAAGGGCGAGAGCCTCGGCGAACTGCAGGGCCGTTTCCCGGACTCCGACCTTGCCGCCGCGCTGGTGTACACCCCCTTCCCGATCGAGGGCTCGGCCGAGACCGGTACCGATGTGTCGGTCGACACCGCCAAGTTCCCGGCCATCTTCGCCGCCGACGTCGACGCCCGTCTCGCGTCCGTCCTCGCCGTGTCCCAACGTCCGCTCGCCGCGCAGGCGTTCGCCGACGCGGCCCCGGCCGCCGCCTGGAAGACGAAGCCCTCGTGGGGCCTGGTCTCCTCGTCCGACCACACCATCAACCCCGACGTGGAGCGCTACGGCTACCAGCGGGCCGGCATGACCACCGTCGAGGTCGACTCCTCCCACCTGGTGATGCTCTCCCACCCCGATCGCGTCGTGGAGCTGATCGAGGAAGCCGTCCGGGCCGTCTCCGGCTGACCCGCTCACGGCCGCACACCGTCCTCCCCCTCGCAGAGAGCTTCACAGAGAGCCAAGATGAACCCACCGATCTCGCGTCGAACCATGACCGTGTCCCTCCTGGCCGGCGCCGCCGCGCTGACCACCGCAGGGGCGTCCGCCGCGCCGGCAGCGGCGGCTGTCCGCCCCGGTGCACCGCACGACGGCTCGGACACGCCGACCGTCGTCCTGATCCATGGCGCGTTCGCCGACGCCTCCAGCTGGAGCTCCGTGATCGAGCGTCTTCAGCGACACGGCCACCGCGTGCTGGCCCCGGCCCTTCCGCTGCGCGGGCTGGCGAGCGACGCCGCCTACATCCGCAGTGTGCTGGACAGCGTCGCCGGGCCCATCGTGCTGGTGGGGCACTCCTACGGCGGCGCGGTCATCAGCCAGGCCGCGGCCGACACCCCGCAGGTCAAGGCCCTGGTGTACATCGCCGCCTTCGTCCCCGAGGTCGGGGAGAGCGCGCTCCAGCTCACCGGCAAGTTCCCCGGCAGCACTCTGGGGCAGGCCACCGCCACCCAGTACTACCCGCTGTCCGACGGTGGGCAGGGGGAGGAACTGGTCATCAGGAAGGACCTGTTCCGCAAGCAGTTCGCGGCCGGTGTTCCCGTCCGAACCGCCCAGGTCATGGCCGCGGGACAGCGTCCGATCACCCTGGCGGCGCTCCAGGAGCGGGCCACCGCCGCCGCGTGGAAGAAGATTCCCAGCTGGTGTCTGGTGGCCACCGAGGACCGCAACATCCCACCGGCCGCCGAGCGGTGGATGGCCGAACGCGCCCGTGCGCACACCGTCAGCGTTCGCGCGCCGCACGCCGTCGCCGTGAGTGATCCCGGGCCCGTCACCGACCTCATCCTGCGCGCTTCCCGTTCCGTCCAGCGCGCCCGCTGATCCCGCCCGGTCGCTCGTCGGCCGTTCCTCCAACGGAGGCACAACGTCCCCGTGGCCGTCTCCACCCGGCCACGGGGGCGTGCCTCGACCGCCGCCGGTGACGCTCGTCCCGGTGCCGGTACTCGGACAGCACCGGCACACACCGGTCCGGCAGAGGCGTACTGCAGAGGCGTGGGACAGAGTCCTGCTCGTGAATCCCGATCGTGTGATGCTGCACGACCTGATCGACACCTCACCGGCGATCACGACCCGGCCGGGGCGGGGCAGGCGGAGGGCGGCGATCCGCGCGACCGGGTCGGCGCTGGGACCACTGCCGGCGTCGTACCGCTGCCGCCCCACCTGGCCGAGACGCCCCGTGTGGTGAATGTGACCGCGCCCCAGGACGACCGGCCCCCGCTCGGCGAGAGGGCGGTGCAGGAAGACGGCACCGACAACGGCTGATGCAAGGGCTGCATCACCCTGCGGGCCGACCCGCTCCTCCGTCTCCTTCCGCGCCCTCCTGGCGTGGGGGCTTGGCAGTGCGCAGCCGGTCGAGCCGGGCGACCACCGGACCCGCCGTGACCCCGTGCAGCACCACCGAGGCGAGCACGGTGAACGTCACCACGGCCCACAGCTCCCGCTCCGACACCGGTAGGTGGCGCTGTCCCAGGGCGTAGGCGAGGTAGTACAACGACCCGATGCCGCGAATGCCGTAGCCCGCGATCACCCAGCGTTCCTGACGCCGTGGGCGGCCGCCCAGCAGCCCCACCCATCCGGACAGCGGCCGGATCACCACCAGGAGCACCAGCGCGGTGACCGCACCCTGCCAGGTCAGAGGGGCGAGGCCGCCCAGCGCGATGAACGCGCCCAGCAGAAACAGCACCGTCGCCGTGAACAGCCGTTCGATCTGCTCCACGAAGTCGTGCAGGACGTTGTGGAACCCGTGGGCGCGCTCGGCCGCCCGGATCGTGCACGCGGTGGCGAACACGGCGAGGAAGCCGTAGCCCCCCACCAGCTCGGTCACCCCGTACGACAGGAAGGTGGCGCCCAGTGCGACAAAGCCCTCCCGGTGCTCGGACAGCCGCAGCACCGGCGAGCGGGCCATGAAGAACAGCCAGCCCAGCAGACGGCCGACCAGCAACCCACACAGCACACCCACCGTGCACTTGAACGCGAGGTCCTCCACCACCCAGGCGCCGACCCAGTCGGCCGACCAGCCGCTGCCCGCGGCTGCGGCCAGGGCCAGGGCCGCATACGTCAGGGGGAAGGCGAGCCCGTCGTTGAGGCCCGCCTCACTGGTGAGGGCGAACCGCACCTCGTCCTCGTCGTGCTCGTCCTCGGTGGGCTCCCCCACCCGCACCTCCGAGGCGAGCACCGGATCGGTCGGCGCGAGGACGGCGGCCAGCAGCAGCGCGGCAGCCGGCGGCCAGTCCAGCAGCCACCATGCGAAGAGGGCGGTGGCCACGACGGTCAGCGGCATCGTGACGCCCAGCAGCCGCCACGTCGTGGCCCAGCGACGCCGGCCGACGGGCCGGTTGAGCGCCAGTCCGGCACCCATCAGCGCGATGATCACACCGATCTCGGTGATGTGCTCCGTCAGCAGCCGGTCGTCCACCGGATCGATCACAGGCAGCGGCAGCGGCAGCAGATACACACAGATGCCACCGACCAGGAACACCAGGGGCAGCGACAGCGGTCGTCCGGCCACCACCCGGGGGAGCACGGCCGCGAGCAGCGCTCCCACTCCCAACCCCGCGAACATCGCATCGGCGATCGTCACTGCGCTGTGCCTGTCCTTCCGCCGCTCGACCCGTCGGCTCCGCGCGCGCCGCACGAAACCGCGGCCAACTATCGCTGAAGATCTCGGGCCCCCCGAAGACCGACGCGACGTGGCCTGAGCGCCGGGTACCCACTGAGCGGCACGCTCGGAATCGGCCGGTCCGTCAAGGGTCGGCCGGCAAGGTGCCGCCGCCTCGTGTGAGGTGTGGCCAGCGATTCAGGGGCGAACTGTGTACCGCTTCACGAACGTGCGGCGACGTAGTACAGGTTGATGGGGTCTCCCTCGACCGCGTGCGTCTCGACCTTCTCGAAGCCCGCCCCGGTCAGCATGCGGCGGGCGGTCTGCTCGCCCCAGACGGTGCCGAGTCCGGCGCCTCCGGCGCTGAGGGAAGTGGTCATGCAGTAGAAGACGGAGAAGGCGTAGAGCGCGGGTCCGAAGGGGTGGCCGATGTTCTCCTCCAGGTTGCTGGACGCCGCGATGTCACCCATCAGGAACGTTCCGCCGTCCTTGAGGGCACCGGCGATCGCCGACAGCGTCTCGGCGGGCCGGGCCAGGTCGTGGATGACGTCGAAGGCGGTGATCACGTCGTACGCCCCGGTGATCTCGCTGGAGTCGCCGACGGTGAAGCGGACGTTGCCCAGCCCGAACCGGTCCGCCTCGGCGCGTCCTGCGGTGATTCCCTCCTCGGACCGGTCGAGCCCATGGAAGCGGCTGTGCGGGAACGCCTGGGCGAGGACGACGGGCGCATGGCCCTGTCCGGTGCCCACGTCCAGGACGTCGACACCCTCGCGGAGCCGTTCGGTGAGGCCGGGCACCAGCGGCACGATGACGTCGACCAGAGCGGAGTCGTACACGGCCGCGGTCTCCTGCGCCTGGAGCGCCTGGAACCGCGGATACGCCGAGTACGGGACGCCGCCGCCGTTCCGGAACGCGTCGACGACCTGCTCGTCCACGCTCGCCATGAGGCCCAGGGACACCATGAGCGGGGCCAGGTTGTCCGGGCCCGCCGCCCTGGTGAGCGAGGCGGCGTGCTCGGGCGGCAGGGTGTACGTGGCCGTGTCGGGCGCGTAGTCGACGAACCCGCCCACGACCATTCCGCCGAGCCATTCCCGTACGTAGCGTGAGTCCAGGCCCGCTGCTTTCGCGACGTCGTCGCTGGTCGCCGGGGGCAGCGTGCTCAGGGTGTCGAACAAGCCGGTCTGATGACCGACGCTGGTGAGCAGAGCCAGCGAGGCTCCGTTGAGGACCTCGAGCAAGCGCCCGGCGAACGCCTCCTGCTGCGCGGGGTCCGGTGCCACTCGATCGGTTGTGGGGTTCGCCATGACCCCTCCTTCAGGGAGTACGGCTTCCTCCACGCTACGCCCGGACGGCGGACGGGGACCCTACGAGCCGATGACGCCGGCCGGGGAGGCGACGGGGGCTGCGCCGTCTACGCGTACGACGCCAGGAAGTCCTCGATCAGGTCGGGCGGGTTGGCGGCCCTGGTGGCCTCCTCCTCCCAGCCCGGACAGTCCATGTCGAACACCACCACGGGCAGCGGGCGGCCGAAGATCCTCTCGGTGGTGCCGCTTGCGTGGAGGTGACGGGCGAGGTCGATGACGGCGTCGTAGAAGTGGAGTCGGAGGAGGTCGGACTGGGCGCCGCGCTCGTCGTCGTCCACGACCCGATCGAGATCGAACTCTCCGTCGTACCAGATCCCGAGGTGCCTGACCTCCTCCTCGTGGAGGGGGCCGCCGACAGGGTCGTCGGGGACGTTGCCGAGCTTGTCGAAGCCCTCGAGGATCCAGAAGGCGTAGTTCCAGCGCACCTCCCCAGGTGGGGAGTTGCCCTGGCGCATCTCCTCCTCGTACCGGCTTTCCGTGTTGTGGCCGATGTCCACGTACGGGTGGCGGTCGTCGGAGTCGATGCGCCAGATGTTGAAGGCCAGGACATATATGTCCGCCCTCAGTTGCTCGGGGACGCGCTCCAGGATGCCGGTGGCGGCCTGCCGCAGATGCGTCCGGAAGGTGATCGGTTCCCTCACGGCGACAGCCTCTCACTCAGGGCCGGCGACCGTCCGAGGTGCCCAACGAGGGGAGCAGCGGGATCAGTTCGGCAACGGGCTCCCGACCGTTCAGCCCACGGAGTGCGTCGAACTTCGTGTCGTCCTCCGTACGGTCGTCGGCGAGCAGGGTCAGCAGTTCGTCGGTACTGAGCCCGGCCGGTGACGGCCGCGGAACGAACGGGCGGCTCTGTACCTCGGTCCCGAACCGCGTCCACGGCCCGCAGCGCCACGGAAACTCCGCCTCTCCGCCGATCCGATCGCGTGCGACGTCACGGAGGTCTTCCCACCACTTCGGCGGCCGGCTCGCTGATATCGACTCCAGGGCGCCGGCCCAGTGCTCGCCTTGCCGGACGTAGGCCGAAAGGCCCTCGCGTGCCCCGTCCGATCCGGCCAGAGCCGGCAACTGCAGTACGTCGCAGGCCCGCAGGCAGGTGTCCTCGTCCGCCGGCAGTTGGTCCACGACCGGCGCAGGGGACAGCTCCAGGTCCTGGACCGGCCTCGCCAGGCACAGGGACCGGTCATCGGTCCCGTCCCATCGCCAGTCCCGACGGATGCCGTCGTACACGGACACGGCGACCCCCTGCGGGTCCTCGAGCGCTCGCACCGCGCCCAGACCACGCCCCCGTTGCAACAGGCCCTCGCCACAGTCGCCTGGCAGGCCGGGGCCCGGTCGGGCAGGGTGCCGGGTGATGAGCGACGAAGACGAGATGGCGTATCCCTCTTCGGGAACTGAACCACTACTAAACTTAACCGGTTTCGTTCGAATGGTTGTCTGCGGAGAAGTCTCCTTCTAGCCTCACTCCCAACCGCCGATCGGAGGAATTCGACAACCGCCCGTTTCTCTCCTGACCACGGGAAATCAGCGGTGGTCCTCCTCGGCGGACCGACGTCCCGCTGCCCGGTGCGAGCCGCACGCCAGGACCCGGGCAGCGGGATTCCCGGCAAGCACGCAACCTCCCCCTGCCGGCCCGTTCACGGCCGGGAACGGTGAGTACGCGTGCCGCGCCCACGACAACCTCGGGAGCAGCAATGAGAAGAAGACTGGCCACCGCGGCGGGAGCGCTGCTGGCCATCGCGGCCTCACTCCTGGCCACCCCGTCCCCCGCGCAGGCGGAAACACGGGCGGCACCCGGTTTCCATGTCACCGACGGCCGCCTGCTGGACGCGAACGGCAAGGACTTCGTCCTGCGCGGCGTGAACCACGCCCACGCCTGGTACCCCACCCGAACCCCTCAGGCACTGAAGGACATCAAGGCACTGGGCGCCAACTCGGTGCGTGTGGTCCTCGCCACGGGCGACCGCTGGACCAGGACCGAGGCCGCCGATGTGGCAGCGATCGTCACCGAGTGCAAGCGGAACCGCCTGGTCTGCGTCCTGGAGGCGCACGACACCACCGGATACGGCGAGCAGGCCGGGGCGGCGTCCCTCGCCCGCGCCGTGGACTACTGGCTGAGCCTCAAGGACGTACTGCAGGGGCAGGAGAAGTACGTCGTCGTCAACCTGGGAAACGAGCCGTACGGCAACGTCGGTTACCAGACGTGGACTTCGGACACGCAGAACGCCATCGCGCGCATGCGTGACGCCGGATTCGACCACACCCTGATGGTCGACGCGCCCAACTGGGGCCAGGACTGGGCCTTCACCATGCGGGACAACGCCGGGAAGGTGTTCGCGGCCGACCCGGACCGCAACACGGTGTTCTCGGTCCACATGTACGGCGTGTTCGACACCGCGGCCGAGGTGAACGATTACCTGAACCGGTTCACCTCTCAGCGGCTGCCCATTGTGGTGGGTGAGTTCGGCAACGACCACTCGGACGGCAACCCGGACGAGGACGCCATCATGGCCGCCGCACAACAGCTCGGTATCGGTTACCTGGGCTGGTCCTGGAGCGGCAACGGCGGGGGTGTCGAATACCTCGACATGGCCACCGACTTCGACGTCTCCCGGCTCACCGCCTGGGGCCGGCGCATCTTCGACGGGCCCGACGGCATCGAGCAGACCGCACGCGAGGCGAGCGTCTTCGGTTCCGTCCCGGGCGACGGTTCCACCGGAGGAAGCTGTGCGGTCACCTACCGGCTCAGCGACTGGGGCAACTGGTTCAACGCGGACGTGACCATCCGCAACACCGGCACCACGGCCGTGAAGGGCTGGCGGCTCGACTTCGCCTTCCCCGGCGAGCAGCGAATCAACCAGGCCTGGAACGCGCGGGCCACCCAGCAGGGCAGCCAGGTGCGGGCCGCCAACGAGTCCTGGACGGAGACGATTCCGGCCGGCGGCACGGTGAGCTTCGGCTTCAACGGTTCGTCCGCGGGAACCAATGGGGTCCCCGCGTCCTTCGTCCTCAACGGCGGTAGTTGCACCGTGAGTTGACGACCGGCGTCAGGTGCAGGGTCGCGGCCCCCAGCGGTGCGGCCCTGCGCCCGTCCACGGAACTACACGCCGGCCTTCGGCGCTCGGGCGGTGGAACCCCGCGGTGTCAGCGTGGGCGTCGGCGCCCGGTGCGGACCGCTGTGCGTCCCGTTGATCACATCGAACAGGACACGTGCCACCTCGGCTCCGAAGTGGTGCACGTCGTGGCTCATCGCCGACAGCGTCGGGTGGGTGATGCGGCACAGCTGGGAGTCGTCCCAGGCCACCAGCGACAGGTCGTCGGGGACGGTGAAGCCCATCTCGGCGGCGACGCCCGCGCCCGCGACCGCCATGATGTCGTTGTCGTAAACAATGGCGGTGGGCCGGTCGGCGGCGAGCAGCAGCGAGCGGGTGGCGCGGGCCCCCTCCTTCTCGTCGAAGCCCGTGGCGATCTGCCGGGCCTCCTCCAGCCCGAGTTCGCGCATGGTGGACGCGAACGCGCGCGTCCGGATGACGCTGTGGCCGAGGTCGGCCGGGCCGCCGACGCGGGCGATCCTGCGGTGTCCGAGGGCCGCCAGATAGCGGACGGCCTCCCCGACCGCGGAGGCGTCGTCGGTCCACACCGCAGGGAAGGGGCCGGTGAGGGAGGGGTGGCCGACGGCTACGGCGGGCAACCCGACGCTCTCCAGGGCGGGCAGCCGGGGGTCGTCCTCGCGGAAGTCCACCAGGATCGCCCCGGCGATCATCCGCCCGCCCCACCACGCCTTGCAGACGGCGATCTCCTCGTCGAGGTCGCGTACCAGCCGCAGCAGCAGCGAGCACGACCGCTCCGCCAGGACGCTCTCGATGCCGGAGATGAACTCCATGTAGAACGGTTCGAGGCCGAGCAGCCGGGCGGGCCGACAGAGGGCGAGGCCGACGACGTCGACCCGCTGGTTCGACAGGCTGCGCGCGGTGGCGCTGGGGGCCCAGCCGAGTTCCCGGGCCGCCTCGAAGATCCGCTCGCGGGTGGCCGCCGAAACGCCGGGCTTGTGGTTGAACGCCAGCGACACCGCGCCCTTGGACACCCCGGCCCGAGCGGCGACGTCCTTGATGGTGACCCGTTCCGTCGAGCTGCTCACGCCGTGTCCACGCAGTACAGGGCTGCCCTGACGTCCTCCACGTCGACGGTGGCGCAGCCGGTGACCCGGATGCGCACCTGCTCGCCGGGCAGCAGGGTCTGAAGGCCGCGGTCACCGACGGCGGCCGGGCCGAGCCGGTCGGCCTGGAGCAGAAGGTCTCGGACAAGGGTACGGGCGCTCACCACGACGTCGACTCTATCCCGCTGTCCGGCCACGGGCTCCACGCTGACGTCGTAGACGGGACGCGGGTGGGCGAAGTCCTTGTCGGCGACCGGGAAGTGCAGGGCGCGCAGTCCGTCGGCGTCGGCGACCAGGAACTCCTTCGCGGACCGGCCGTCCGGCAGGAGGTCGCGGGGCACCGGGAGCCGGACGACCGAGCGCGGCTCGGCGGCGACATCGAGGACGCTCTCGTGGATCAGGGTTCCGTCCGCTCCCCACCGGCGCAGCGTCACCGCGGTCCGCCAGGGTTCGGCGGCCTGGTTGACCGCGGCCAGGACCAGGCCGTCGGTGGCGGGCTGCAAGGTCAGGAGCCGGTCGGCGTAGACGCGGCGCAGCTCGTGGTGGAGGGGCTTCGGGCGGCCGTCGCCGTCGATGGCGGCCCAGGAGGTGACGGGCCAGCAGTCGTTGAGCTGCCAGACGATCGTGCCGGCGCAGACGGGCCAGTACGAGCGCCAGTGCTCGATGCCGGCCGCGACCGCTCGGGCCTGCACGAGCTGGGTCAGATAGTGCCAGCGGTCGAAGTCGCCCTCGGGCAGCGGGAAGTGGCGTGCGACGCCGCGGTCGAGTTTGCCGTTGCCGTCCTCGGCCTTCTGGTGGTGGAGCATGCCCGGGGAGTCTGGGGCGAGTTCCTCACCGGGCAGGGCGCGCCGCAGGGTGGCCTGGGCGGGCGGCGCCTGCCAGCCGAACTCGGCGACGAACCGGGGGACGCTCGCGCGGTATTCGGCGTAGTCCTGGCGGTTCCACACCTCCCAGGAGTGATGGGTGCCGTGCGCGGGGTCGTTGGGGTGGTGGTCCCAGGAGCCGGACCAGGGGCTGCCGGCGGCGTACGGGCGGGTGGGGTCGAGTTCGGCGACGATGCGTGGCAGCAGGCCGAGATAGTAGCCCTCGCCCCAGGAGTCGCCGGCGAGGGCGGGCTCCCAGTCCCAGTCGCGGAAGCCCCACAGGTTCTCGTTGTTGCCGTTCCACAGGACCAGGGAGGGGTGGGGCATCAGCCGGATGACGTTGTCCCTCGCCTCGGCCTCCACCTCGCCGCGCAGCGGCTGTTCCTCCGGGTAGGCGGAACAGGCGAAGAGGAAGTCCTGCCAGACCATCAGGCCGAGTTCGTCGCAGGCGTCGTAGAAGGCGTCGTCCTCGTAGATGCCGCCGCCCCACACCCGCACCAGGTCGATGTTGGCCTCGGCGGCCTGGGTGAGCCGGGTCCGGTAGCGCTCGGGGGTGATCCGGGAGGGGAAGGCGTCGTCGGGGATCCAGTTGACGCCGCGGGCGAAGATCCGTACGCCGTTGACGACGAGGGTGAAGCCGGTGCCGTGTTCGTCGGCCGAGCGGTCGAGGTCGACCGTGCGGAAGCCGACCCGGCGGTGCCAGGTGTCCAGCGGACCGCCCTCGTCGTCGCTCAGGGTGAGGTGGAGGTCGTAGAGGGGCTGTTCGCCGTAGCCGCGGGGCCACCACAGGCGCGGGCCGGGCACCTCCAGGCGGAGGACCGCCTCGTCACCGGCGAGGACGGCCTCGGCGCGGACGCCGGCCATCCTGGCCTCGGCGCGCAGCGTGCGCCCCCGCCCCTGCGCGGTACGTTCGACCTCCAGCCGTACCTCCACCCGGCCGGTCCCCTCGTCCACGGTCACCAGCGGGCGTACGTGGGCGATGCGGGCGGTGGACCAGTGCTCCAGACGCACGGGCCGCCAGATGCCGGCGGTCACCAGCGTCGGCCCCCAGTCCCAGCCGAAGCTGCAGGCCATCTTGCGGATGTACTGCGACGGCTCCGGGTAGACGTTGGGCCGCTCCCCCGTGACGGCACGGACGGCCGCGGCCTCGTCGTAGGCCGAGGCGAAGCGGACCTCCAGTCGCCCGGTGCGGCCGGTGACGTCGAACCGGTGGCGGCGGTGCATGTTGCGGGTGGTACCGACCGGGCGGCCGCCCAGGGTGATGTACGCGGCCGTGTCGAGTCCGTCGAAGACCAGATCGGTGCGCTCGTGCGCGCTGTCGTGGCCGAGTTCGCGGACATAGGTCCAGGCACGACGGCCCACCCAGGCGACCTCGGTCTCGTTGAGTCCGATGAACGGGTCGGGGATGACCCCGGCGGTCAGCAGATCGGTGTGCACGCAGCCGGGCACCGCGGCCTCCAGCAGTTCCTGTCCATGACGCAGGCTCCAGCCCTCGCCGAGCTGGGTGACGTCCTTCATGGTGCGGCTCCAATCGCCTGACTCAGGCCCGTGGATGGACAACGGCCGACAACCTAACCCGCTGATCAGCCGCTGTCCATAAACCGGTCTAGTAACCAGCACTGCCCCAGTGCACCAGTTCGCGCACGTCAACGCCTGGCAGCTGACGACCCCGGTAACGATTGAGTATCGTGCTGGAAATCCTAGCTTTACCGGTTAACCCCTGGCTGCCATAGTGCCCACATCCCACCCGCAGAGCTGAGCCGCAATCCTGAAGGAGCTGGGCACATGGGGAAGAAGAAGACGCTTACGGGAGCGTTTCTGGCCGTCGCGATGCTGACCGTCGCGGGCTGCAGTGGTCAGGGCACGGCCTCCGGAGAGACGGCGGAGGCACCCGCCGATCCCGCCGACGCCTCGGGCACCATCAAGGTCCTGACGCACCGCACCGACCTCGTCCAGAACGGGACGATGGACAAGTACGCCGCCGAGTTCAACAAGATCTACCCCAAGGTGAAGGTGAAGTTCGAGGCCCTCACCGACTACGAGGGGGAGGTCAAGATCCGGATGAACACCGAGGACTACGGTGATGTCCTGATGATCCCGGGCGTCGTCGCCAAGAACGACTACCCGAAGTTCTTCGCCCCACTGGGCAGCAGCGCCGAACTGGGCGGCAAGTACCGCTTCAGCGACAAGACCGAGGTCGGCGGCAAGATCTACGGCATCGCCACCTTCGGCACCGCCAACGGCTTCCTCTACAACAAGGCGGTCTGGAAGAAGGCCGGCATCACCACCTGGCCCACCACACCCGGAGAATTCGTCAGCGGCCTGAAGGCGATCAAGTCCAGGACGGACTCGGTGCCGTACTACACGAACTTCAAGGACGGCTGGCCGCTGACCGCGTGGAGCAACAACATCGGCTCCGTCACCTGCGACGCTCGGGCCAACGACAAGCTCGCCGGCCCGGTGTCCCCGTGGAAGAAGGGCGGCGAGCTGCACACGATCGACTCGCTTCTCCACGAGATCGTCGATTCCGGCCTGTCGGAGAAGGACCCCAACACCACCAACTGGGAGGCGTCCAAGGGGTTGATCGCCAAGGGCGAGGTCGCCACCATGCAGCTGGGCTCCTGGGCCATCACCCAGATGCGGGCCGCCGCCGAGCAGGCCGGTACCGACCCGGACGACATCGGTTTCATGCCGTTCCCGGCGCAGAAGGACGGCAAGTACTGCGCCCTGCTCGCCTCCGACTACCAGCAGGCGGTCAACGCGCACTCGGACCACAAGGTCGCCGCACGGGCCTGGGTCGACTGGTTCTCGGAGAAGTCCGGCTTCCCGGCCGAGGAGGGTGCCGTCTCCGCGCTGAAGTCCGCCGCGATGCCCAGCACCCTCAAGGACTTTGTTGACAACGATGTCACCTTCATGGAGCGCTCGGAGGCGGAGACCGGCGAGGTGAACGCCATCGACAACGCGGCCGAGATCGGCCTCAACAAGCCGGACTACCGGCAGAAGCTGGTCGACACGGCTCGCGGCGCGCAGAAGGGCAGCCTGGAGGACTTCTTCGCGGACCTCGACAAGAGGTGGAACCAGGCTGCCGGGACCGTCGGCTCCTGACTCCCGACCCGCCCTCCCGCTCCCCCAGCCGCAACCGGCCCCGCCCGGACCGACGGACGGGGCCGACCGCCCGCCGCAGATCAGCGGACGACGAAAGGCCCGACATGCCCGAGACGACCGAGACGGCACCCGCGAAGGTGCCGCGCGCCGCCACCCGGCCCCCCAGGACGACACGCCGCCCGTCGCCCCGGCGACGCGGCCCTTCGCTGCTGCGCCGCCTGACCCCGTGGTTCTTCCTCGCCGCCCCGCTGGCCCTGCTGGTCACGTTCACCTACGTGCCCGTGGCGAACATGATCTTCTACAGCTTCACCGACTGGGACGGTGTCAGCCCGGACCGGAACCTCACGGGCTTCGACAACTACCGGCAGATCTTCACCCGGCCCGAACTGTTCCGGGTGTTCTTCGTCAGCTTCTACTACCTCGCGGCTTCCGCCGTGCAGATCGTGATCGCCCTGTACTTCGCGACCGTCCTCAGTTTCGACCTGCGCTTCCGTAACTTCTTCAAGGGCATCCTGTTCTTCCCCTACCTCGTCAACGGCGTGGCCATCGGTTTCGTCTTCCTCTACTTCTTCCAGGACGGCGGCACGCTGGACTCGGTGCTGTCCTGGTTCGGCGCCGGGTCCGACCACGCGTGGCTCGGCGACCCCACGTCGGCGAACACCTCGCTGGCCGGCGTGTCCGTCTGGCGCTTCACCGGGCTCAACTTCGTGCTGTTCCTGGGCGCGATCCAGTCGATCCCGGCCGAACTGTACGAGGCGGCCCAGCTGGACGGGGCGACCCGGTGGCAGCAGTTCCGCCACATCATCGCCCCGAGCATCCGACCGGTCGTCAGCCTCAGCGTCATCCTGGCGATCTCGGGGTCGCTGTCCGTCTTCGAGATCCCGTACATCATGACCGGAGGCGCGACCGGCACCTCGACCTTCGTCATCCAGACGGTCAAGCTCGCCTTCCAGTTCAACAAGACGGGCCTGGCATCCGCCGCCGCGGTCGTCCTGCTCCTCATCATCCTGCTGGTCACCTGGATCCAGCGCCGCCTCGTGCCCGACGAGAAGGTGGACCTCGTATGACCACGCCGCCGCCCACCGCACGCCGTCGCCGGATCGCACCGGCCCTGACCTACCTGTCGTTGATCGTCGCGTCCCTGATCGTGCTGGTCCCGCTCGTCGTCGTCTTCCTGACCTCGCTCAAGACGTCCGAGGAGGTCGCCGACGGCGGCGCGCTGACGCTGCCGGGCAACTGGCTCAACCTCGGCAACTACGCGACGGCCTTCACCGACGGCAAGATGCTGTCCGCCTTCGGGAACACCGCGTTCATCCTGCTCTTCTCGATCACCGGTACGGTCCTCATCGGATCGATGACGGCGTACGCCATCGACCGTTTCGCGTTCCGCGCGAAGAAGCCGATCATGGCCCTGTTCCTGATCGCCACCCTGGTCCCCGGGGTCACCACCCAGGTCGCCACCTTCCAAGTGGTCAACAGCTTCGGCCTGTTCAACAGTCTGTGGGCGCCGATCCTGCTGTACATGGGGACGGACATCGTCTCGATCTACATCTTCCTTCAGTTCATCCGGGGCATCCCGGTCTCCCTCGACGAGGCCGCGCGGCTGGACGGGGCGAACTCCCTCACCATCTACTGGAAGATCATCCTGCCGCTGCTGAAGCCCGCCATCGCCACGGTCGTGATCATCAAGGGGATCACCGTCTACAACGACTTCTACATCCCCTTCCTCTACATGCCCTCGGAGGACCTCGGCACCATCTCCACCGCGCTGTTCCGCTTCAAAGGCCCCTTCGGCGCGCACTGGGAGAACATCTCGGCCGGCACCGTCCTGGTGATCGTCCCGACCCTGCTCGTGTTCCTCTTCCTCCAGCGCTACATCTACAACGGCTTCTCACAGGGCGCGACCAAGTGACACACCGCGGCTGCGCGGGCGGTGACGGCGGAGCCGAGGTCTGACTCGGCTCGGCCTCAGCCTGGGCTTCGGCTTCGGCTTCGGCTTCGGCTTCGGCTTCGGCTTCGGCTTCGGCTTCGGCTTCGGCTTCGGCTTCGGCTTCGGCTTCGGCTTCGGCTTCGGCGTTCTACATCCTGCCGGAGCCGCTCGACCCCGCCGACTTCAACGCGGCCCTGCTCGCCGAGCTGGACGCCGAGTGCCTGGGAGCCGTCACCCGCGACATCCTGACCACGGTCCACACCACGGACGACCTGACCTGCGACCTGTTCACCGCCGCGTTCCAGGCGCGCACAAGCCGCCGGATGGTCAGCTGCGGGGCATGTCCCGGGCTGCGGCCTCCAGGTCGGCGATGCTGCCCGACATGATCGTCCGCACGTGCTCGGTGATGTGTTCGGCGGGCCAGTCCCACCAGGCCACCGCCAGCAGTCGGGCGACGTCCTCGTCGCTGTGGCGGGCGCGGAGGAGGCGGGCAGGGTTGCCGCCGACGATCCCGTAGTGGGGCACGTCCGCGGTGACCACGGCGCCGGCACCGATGATCGCGCCGTGCCCGATCCGTACGCCGGGCATCACCGTTGCCCCGTAGCCGAACCAGACGTCGTTGCCGACGACGGTGTCACCCCGGTTCGGCAGGCCGGTGAGCAGATCGACATGCTCCGACCACGAGCCGCCCATGGTGGGGAAGGGGAAGGTCGAGGGGCCGTCCATGCGGTGGTTGGCGCCGTTCATGATGAACCGGACCCCCGTGCCCAGAGCACAGAACCTGCCGATGATCAGTTTCTCCGGCCCGTAGTGGTAGAGCACGTTGCGCGTCTCGAACGCGCTCGGATCGTCCGGGTCGTCGTAGTAGGAGTACTCCCCGACCTCGATCAAAGGGGATGTGACCAGCGGCCTGAGCAGCACCACGCGGGGCTGTTCAGGCATCGGGTGGAGCACCGTCGGGTCGGCAGGCACAGGCATGGCGGGCGCTTCCTCGTGGATTCGGCGTCGGTGTCGTACCTTCCCATGACCTACTTCATCACGAGCGCCGACTCGGCATCGCTGGTGCTGGGGTCGCCGACCAGCCGCGGCGCACTGCACCCGCCTACGTGGCTCGTCGTGGCGTGGGGTGCTCCGATGGCTGCGGTCGCGGTGGTGCTGCTGGTGGTGGGCGGGCTGAACTCGCTCGAGACGGCGACGATCCTGGTGGCCCTTCCCTTCGTCGTCGTCATGCTGTTCCTGTGCTGGGCGCTGCTGAAGGAGCTGCGGATGGACCCGGGCGCGGGCCGTCGCGGCAGCACGCGATGCACGGGCTCCAGAACATCGTGCGGACGATGGTCGGCGACGCCGTCACGGAGCAGAGCCGGACGCGCCGCTACCGGCTCCGGCGGGCGGCCAAGTCCCGCACCGAGACCGAGTCCGACGACGAGGCGTGACGCGCACTCGACACCGACCCTGCTCCTACATCGCCGTACAACGCCCGCAGCCCTCGCCCGACGAGAACGTCGGGCGAGGGCTGCGGACCAGGCATGTGGTCGTGAAGGGCGGTCGCCTACGCGGCGAAAGGCACTGCGGGGCTTCAGCCGAACGATCGTCCCCGCAGGCAATGGGTGAGGCCCGGGGACACTGTCCCCTTCACGACCACGCCCTGCACAGCCAGCCGAACCCGCCGGGCATTCCCGGCCCGCCGCGAGGGCTCGTCATGTTTCGTCCGACCCGCCGCGGGTTAATCTGCCGCGTGTGCGCGAGCCGACGAACGAGCGCGCCGTGAGTCGATTCGCGCGTGCGATCCGGCACGGATGGGAACGGCTGGGCGCCCACACCCTGGTACGGCGCGGCCGTGACCTGGAGCTGATGCACCGGGCCATGGGATTCGCCACCCTGGCCCTGGTCACGCTGGCTCCGCTGCTCATCGTGGTCGCCGCCGCCGATCCGCTCGGGCGCGGCGGCTTCGCGGCATGGCTGGCGGACGGCATGGGGCTGTCCGGACGGTCCTCTCGCGTACTCACGGAGATCATCAGTCCACCGCGCGCGGTGGTCGGCACCACCAGCGTCTGGGGCGGGCTGGCGCTCGCCGTGTTCGGTGTCGCCCTCGGAGCGAGCGTCCAGAACGGCTACGAGCGGGTGTGGAACCTGCCTCCCGGACCGTGGCACCGGGTCTGGCGTCAGGCGACCTGGCTGTGCCTGCTGACCGCGTACCTCTACCAGGAGGCACAGACACGCAGTGCGATGCACGGACCGGAGCGCATCCTGCTCTCGTCGGTGACCGGCATCCTGTTCTTCTGGTGGGGCCAGCGCTTCCTGCTCGGCGGCCAGGTCCGCTGGCGGGACCTGCTGCCGGGGGCGGTCGCCACCATGCTCGGCCTGATCGGCCTGCGGGGCTTCTCCTTCTTCGTCTTCACACCGCTGATCGTGAACAACGCGATCAGCTACGGCACCGTCGGAGTCGTCCTCGTGGTCGAGTCCTGGCTGATCGGTGTGGGGTTCGTCGTCTACGGCGGGGCTCTGTTCGGCCGCTGGCTCCTCGATCACCACGGACGGCGGCACACCGCACGGGGGCACCCGCCGCCGCCCGGACACGAGCCGCCGAGCGGTGACGAGAGGCTCCCGTGAAGCACGGCCGTACGGTGACGGCGACCGGCGGTCTCCCGGCTGCCCAGCGGGAGGCCCCGGCAGCCCTTGATCGAGTGCCAGGAGCCGCACCGCTGACGGGCTCGTCTCACCCATGACACTTCGGCCCCCGCCGAAGCGACCGGCTTCTACGCTGCCCGGCATGCACACAGCCCCTCCCCGCACCTTGCGCGCGCAGCCCTTCGCCGCCCATCTGGAGATCGAACCGAGCATCCTGTACTTCGGAACTCCGGTGGTGCTCCTGTCGACGGAGAATCAGGACGGCTCGTTCAATCTCGCCCCGATGTCCTCCGCGTGGGCACTCGGGCACACGGTAGTGATGGGACTGGGCCGCGACGGGCAGACCGCGCACAACCTCGACAGCCGACCTGACCTGGTGATCAGCCTGCCTGCCCCCGCCCAGTGGCCGGCGGTGGAGCGGCTGGCGCCCCTGACCGGCCAGAACCCAGTGCCCCCGACCAAGGCCGAAGGCTGCCGCTTCGAGCCGGACAAGTTCGCCGCGGCAGGTCTGACCGGCGAACCGTCCGTCCTGGTCCGGCCGCCTCGGGTCGCCGAATGCCCGATCCAGCTGGAGGCCCGCGCCGAGCGGGTGCGGGCGGACGTCTCCGGCGACTTCGTCATCGTCGAGGCCCTCGTGCGCAAGGTCCACGCCGACCCACGCATCGTCGTTCCCGGCACCGACCACATCGACCCCGCGGCCTGGAGCCCTCTCGTCTACAACTTCCGCCACTACTTCGGGCTCGGCCCGGAACTCGGCCACTCCTACCGCACCCAGACTCCTCACAACCTCGAAGAGTCACCCGCGGGTGATGCGTGGGCGCCCGTCACCGCCGTGAACGGCAGCACGAGCCGGAAGGGGTCTGCTGCGTCGCGGTAGGCCTTGTGAGTGACCGGGCAGCCCACCGGCAGGTGAACGGCCCGGGGCTTCGCGGACCGCCCTCAACCGGCCTGCCGCGGAGCCCTGCCGCCGAGCACATACAGGGAAGAAACGCCTCGGCCGGAAGATCACCGACCGCCATACGCCCATCCGCATCATGTCGGCGCCGGCTGCCGGTCGTTAGGAGGGGGACGAGGAAGGAGATCCACCATGCCGACACAAGGATCCGCACAGCAGCCCACCGCTCAGCTCGACGCCCGCTACAGTTCCGCGCTCAATCCCCGCCCGGGTGCCGCGGACGTCACCCCCACCGAGTGGGCCGAGGCCCGGCGGCAGCTCGAGGCCGCCGAGATCTTCTGGGTGTCCACCGTACGGCCGGACGGCCGGCTGCACGTCACCCCCGTGATCGCCGCCTGGCACGACGGGGTGCTGTACTTCTCCACCGGCCCCGGAGAGCAGAAGGCGACAAACCTCGCGCATGATGCGCACTGCGCTCTCACCACCGGCGGGAACTCACTCACCCAGGGACTCGACCTCGTGATCGAGGGCGAGGCCGAACCGGTCACCGACCCCGCGGTACTGGAGGAGGTGATCGCGGCGCACGAGACGAAGTACGGGCCGCACATCACCTCGCCCGAAGGCACCTTCCACGGGATCGGGGACTCGTTCCGGAAGGGGGACGCCGTGGTGTTCGCGGTCGCCCCGACCGTGGCGTACGGCTTCGGCCGGGACAACGGCGTCTACACGCACACGCGCTGGACGTTCTGACCGGCTGGACACCCCGTCGGCAGCCACCGCCGAGGAGGGGAAGACCGACCGCCGCGAACCGGCGCTGCGCGGACGGGCGTCGCGCCCGCACCGATCAGTGTCGCAGCATGCGGCGGCAGGCGCCGAGGGCGATGGTCGCGGGCCCTCGGCGTCCGGTCAGGCCATCGGCGAGGAGAGACACGCCGACGCCCAGCATCCAGACATCCTTGGCCAGCGGGATTCCCTGCTCCGTGGGGCGCAGACTGCCTTCCTGGCGCATGCCCGGCGTACGCAGGTAGAGGCCCAGGGTGCCGCACGAGAATCCGGTGAGCGCGGCCCCCGCGACCGCCGCGGGAACGGCCGGCAGGAGCAGGGCGGCGGCGACGGCGATCTCCCCTGCGGACAGCAGCCTGGTGAACTTCTGAGCGCCGAGCGTGCCCAGGAAGGGATATGTGGTGGTGGCGAACTGATGGACCTGTTCAGCGGTGGCCTGGTCCGCCTCGTGTTTCGCCAGCCCCGAGTTGAGGAAGAACGCACCGACCGTGAGCCTGAGCGGGAGTTGCCGCGCCGCGCGACCCCACACCGAATCCGATGCCATGCCATGCCTCCCAACGTCATCCCCGCCTACCACCATGGCATCAGCCCGAACCATGTCAAACCGGGAGGAGCAGGCGCTGGTGGCACGCGTATCCGGGCGGCGGTGACGGAGTAGGGCCGTAGGGCTGCCGCCCGGAGCGGGATGTCCGGAACCGGCGCCCACGCGCAGCTCGTGCCGGGACCGGGTGGTGGCCTCCTTGGCCGACGCGTGCGTACCCGTCGTCGAGAAGTGGGCGCAGGAAGCCCGCAGCCGACGCTGAGACCCCCAAGCATTGCTTGGCGTGTCTGCACAACGCGCATCGCCCGTTGCACAGTGGCTCGCCGAATGCGCGACCGTCGGCGCCGGTCGGTCGGGGAGGTGGATGGCCCAATGGGGCATGAGCCGGATGCAGGACAGTATGGGGACACGACAGCGCTGTGTCACCGGCATGTTTCCGAAAGAGTTTCGTACGCCGACTGGCGGGGTCATTGACGCGACGGCAGCCAGCCCCTGCCGCGGAACGAAACCGTCGGCATGGCACGAGGGCCGCCGGCTCCCCCACTCCGCGCTCGCGCCACCGCACTCGGCCGCCGCGGCCCGCGTGCGCGGCGACCTCTCCCGTTCCACTCTGGACTCATGGCTACCGCGATGCCCGTCGTCGTCTACCCGCCCGCCGAGGACGGCGGCCGGCGCGTCCGCGCGGGCAACCAGTTCCTCGGCATGGCGTACGGCCTCCTCGACGTCGCCGAGTTCTTGCGCCTCGCCGGCCTGGAAGGCATCGACGACATCGACGTGGCGGGCATGGCGGAGATCGAGTGGCGTGGGGGCGGGCCGGAGGTGTGGCAGCCATGAGTCCGGGCGTGGCTCGGGTCCCGGCTCGGGGGCCTCGGGCTGGCGGGTGACGCTCGGCCTTCCTGCGCGTCGTCCCCGAGAACGACGACGTCCTCGGCGGGAGGGCTTCGATCGTCGTCGGCCGGCCCGTCGACGGTGCCGCTGAGCAGGTTCGTGTGCTCACCCGGATGCGGAACCGTTTCGTGCGGTCGTCGCCGCCGATCCACAGGTCCACGGCGGGGGGATCGGTGAGTTCGAGCCCTACGAGGTGGTCGCGGGCGCTCGGGTATCAGTCCGTCGGCATCGGCCGTCCCCCGGTACTGCGTCGTCCCGGTGCCCTCGACCGTCTCGGTCCCGGTCAGCCGCAGGTCCTTGGCCCCGGTCAGGAGCGTGGACCGCAGGACAAGGGCTTCAGCCGGCGGCGCGGCGCCGGTTGCGAGGCTGATGGAGAACCCCGACCGCATCCTGCCGCTCCAGGCCGGGACCGTCCCCTGCGGCAGTCCCGGTTTGCGGGAAGCCGTCCGCATGGCGTCGGCCGTGGTCTGCCCAGTCGCCTTCCGGGAGGCGACTGGGCCGGGCTCCTGGAACCGACCGCCGGAGACGCGCGATGACGACCGGCTCCTCGACACGTGGATTGATCCGTGACCACCTGAGGACGGCCCAACACACCTGCGGAACCGTTCCAATGGGCTCGGAAGACGACCCCGACGCCGCTGTCACCCCTACGGCAGGGTGCACGGTGTGGCCGGACCGCGGGTCGCCGACACCTCGGTCCTTCCGACCGTCCCGCCGCGCGGTCCGGCCGTGATCGCCGTACTCATCGGCGAGTTCATCGCTCACTCGACGCGCCGCGACCACCTCGGCTGAGCCGACGCGGTCAGGAGGACTACGGCCGCGCCGCCGGCCGCCACTCGCGTTCGAGGATCGCGTGCACGACGCTGTCGCGCCAGGCGCCGGCCCTCAGCACGTGTTCGCGGATCACGCCCTCCTCCACCAGGCCGACGGCCCTCATCGTCCTGGCGGAGGCTTCGTTGAGGGGTGACCGGGCTCCCCAGACGCGGTGCAGGTTCAGGTCGTCGAACCCGAGGCCGAGCAGAAGCCGCACCGTCTCAGCTCCGTAGCCCGCTCCCGACCTGTCCGGGCGGAGCGCGAAGCCCATGGTGGCCGCGCGCTGCTGGTGGGGGTCGGTGGCGAGGCGGCCGAACCCGATCAGGTCGTCGGCGGCCCGTGCGACGACGGCCAGCACGCACTCTCGGTGCGGGGCGTCGCTGTGGCAGCGGCGACGGACCGGGTCACGAGGTGCATGACCTGGTCACGGGTGCGTGGTTCGAACGACAGGTGTTCCGTGGCTTGCGGGCTGCCGTACACGGCCAGCACCGAGTCCACGTCGTCGATGGTGAGTTCGCGGAGTTCCAGGCGTGCGCCGGAACCCTTGACCGGGTGCATGCCCGGACTCCACCGACGGTGCGGTGCCGGCCGGCTCGACGAAGATGCGGCAGGTGGGGGTCGGAGGACCATCGATGAACCGCGTCGTCCTCAGGGTCGCACCGCGGTGTCAGGGGCGCGTGAGGGCGGGGCGGAGCGTGTGCCGACGGCAGGGGCGAGGGCGATGGCTACGGCGGTGAAGGCGAGGACGACGATCATGGCGGCGCGAAGGCCGTAGTGATCGCCGAGGAAGCCGAGGCCGGGAGGTCCGACGAGGAACGCGACATAGCCGATCATGGCCACAAGGCTGACGCGGGCCGCTGCGTCGGGACCGGAGTCACCGGCCGCCGAGAGAGCGACGGGGAAACCCAGCGAGGCTCCCACGCCCCAGAACAGCACCGCGACGGCCGCCAGGACGGCGGAGTCGGCGAAGACGACAACGGCGATGCCGAGGGTCGCGGAGATGGCGCTGGCCCGGACGACGGGCGTGCGGCCCAGACGGTCGATGAGGAAGCCGCCGCCGAAGCGGCCGATCGTCATGGCGGCGGCGAAGCCGGCGTAGACGGCGGACCCCAGGGCGGGGTCCACGTCGTGACCGTCGACCATGAGCAGGGGCAGCCAGTCGTTCGCGGCGCCCTCGGCCAGGGCCATGGCCAGGATGACACCACCGATCAGCAGCAGCCGTCGGTCCTTCCACACCCTCACCCGGATCGGCGCGGTGCCGCCCGCGGGCGGCCGGCCCTTGTCCCGGTTCTTTCCCACGGCACCGGGGATGGCGCGGAAGGCGTGGGCCAGCATGGCGGCCGTGACGGCGACGACGGCGGCCAGATGCCACTGCACCGGGACGTCGGCCGCGGTGCACAGGATGCCGAATGCGGCTCCCACGACGGTGCCCAGGCTGAAGAAGCCGTGGAGCGTGGGCAGGACCGTTCGCCCTGTGATCTGTTCGACCTCGGCCCCGTCGACGTTGACCGCGACCTCTCCCCCGCCCATTCCCGCACCGAAGAGGAACAGTCCGGCTGTCACAACGGGCGCGGAGGCGAGCATCGACCCGCCACCGACGACCGCGATGCTGAGGATGACCAGCAGCGTCCCGGCACCCATGACGGGCCGGGTGCCGAACCTGGCCACCAGCGCTCCGGAACTGAGAATGCCGATCATCGAGCCGACCGACAGCCCGAACAGGATGATCCCCATCTGCGCGGTCGATGCGCCGAGTTGGTCTCTGATGTCCGGCGTCCGGGTCACCCAGGAGGAGATCGACAGACCGGGTATCAGGAAGAGGAGGAACAGTGCCGCTCGACGGCGGCGGGTGGCCAGGTCCATTGATGAGATGTTCTTTTCCCGCGAACGCGGCAGGGCGAACACCGCCCCGCGCTGAGTACGTACGAACGTACACGCTGGTGCCGGGCCGGGTAAAAGATCACGGGCAGTCCCGCGATGCACGACGCGACCATGGAAGTGATCGCGAGGTTCGACACCGGCGGACGGTGCCACTCCTCGCCCGTCCGAGTCAGAGTCCGGGAGGCAGCACGCAGAACTCGTGGCCGTCGGGGTCGGCCATCACCACCCAACCGACCTCGCCCTGGCCGATGTCGATCCGCTTCGCCCCGAGGGAGACGAGACGGTCGACCTCCGTCTGCTGATCTCCGTCGGCGGGCGGAGCGATGTCGAAGTGCAGCCGGTTCTTCCCGGTCTTCGTCATGAGCGGCGGACCGCCCCATGTGACCTTGGGACCGCCGTGCGGCGAGCGGATCGCGGTCTCCTGGTCCTGGTCCCAGACCAGCGGCCAGTCCAGCGCTCGGCTCCAGAAGTACCCTTCCTCCTGCGACCCGTCGCACGCGAGCGCACCGATGAATCCGCAGTCCGCGAGGAAGTCGTTGCCCGGCGCGACGACGCAGAACTCGTTGCCTTCCGGGTCGGCGAGCACTACGTGCCCCTCCTCCGGGAGTTGGCCGATGTCGATGTGCCGGGCGCCTAGTTCGAGTGCCTTGGCCACGACCTGCTGCTGGTCCTGAAGGGACCTGCTCGTCAGATCGAAGTGCGTCTGGTTCGGGCCTGTCTTCTGTTCCCGGGTCGGCAGGAACCGCATCCGGAACCCGGTGTCGTCGTTCGGCAGAAGCGCGATGGCGTCATAGGGGTCGTGGGTCGTCTCCCACCCGAGGAAGCCGGCCCAGAAGCGCGCGAGGCGGGATGGGTCGTTCGCGTCGAAGGTGAGCGCGTGAAGGCGAGAGGTCATGTTCGGGCATCTCCGATCTGCCGGCCCGCTGTCTCCCCACCCGTTCGGACGGGCAGCGCAGTTCAGCAGCGAGAAGGCTTTTCGTTCAGGTCGTGGGCGGACGCTGCCGACCCTGCCCAGGCGGCGTGACCCGGTCAACTCATTAACGCCACCGTCGTCATGACAACCGTCCTCCTCCACCGAGTCAGAGGCTGGTGAGGAGGTCGTCGAGCGGGGCCGGTACCTGCTCGGGGTCGAGGGCCTCCACCAGGAGATGGCCGTAGCGGATCTTGCGGCCCTTCTTCGTGCCGAGGAAGCGCCGCAGCTGCTGCTGCCGGGGCCGCCCGTGCTGTGCGGGCTGGTGCAGGAAGGTCTGCCAGGCACGGATGTCGCCCTCGTCCCGGACGACCTCCTCGACCTTTGCCGTGCCCAGCGCGCGGATGAGTTCGTCCTCGAGGTCGCTCACGCACACGTAGAAGTCCCGGCGCGGCGCCCCCGCCCGCTCCAGGCCGCGGTCGTAGAAGGGCTGCTCACGCTCGTCACAGAGTCCGGTCAGGCGCAGGCCGAGGCCGGGCGGCCCGAGGAGGCCGGCATAGCGGCCGACGCTCATCGCCCCGCCCATCGGCACGACGCACACTCCCTCGGCGGCCAGGTCCCGGCCACGCCGTGCGGCCAGCGTCTCGACGGCGGCCAGGTCGCTCGGCCCTTCCAGCAGCACCGCCGTGCTGACCCCTAGTCGCGCGGCCAGGTCACTCGCCACCTCGCCCGGACCGCCGGCCGCCCAGTGGATCACCTCGTCCCGGAACGCCCGCATGTCCGCCATGGAGCGAGTCTCCACCAATGCCGATGTTCGGGCACGGCATTTATCGGCGCCTCCGCGACCTCGACGGTGAGGGACGTGGGTGGTCCGTGCGCTCAGGAAGTGGCTCCATGGGTCCTCGGCGACGGCACATGGTCACGTGCGCTGCACATACGCGGCCCGCCACTCCGGCGACGGGTCCGACCCCAGCTCCGTCCAGTACTCCTGTCCGTCAACGCTCTCCCTCCCCGGACCGTCAAGAACGACCCTCAACGGTTCCATGGATCATCCTGGCAGGGCCCGCTGACAAGCTCCGGCCCTTGCTACCCGGCGGCCCCCGTCACACCGCCTGTCCCGCCCTCGAGGTCACCAGTGGATCGGAACCACCCTCACGAGCGGGGCCACCCACGACTGCCGAAGCCGGTGGGGGCCGGTCAGGCCCGGAGCCGGTCGAGGAAGTCGGCGATCAGCGGGGCGATTTCGGGAAGGTGGTCCTCCAGGGCGAAGTGGCCGGTGGGGAAGAGGTGGAGTTCGGCTCGGGTACGTCGCGCAGGTACGCGCGGGCGCCGGGTTCGGTGAACAAGGGGTCGCCCGTGCCCCAGGTGATCGGCGTGGGCGGACGGTGCTCGCGCAGCCGGGCCTGCCAGTCGGGGCAGGCGGCGAGGTTGCTCCTGTAGTCGTAGCGAAGGCGAGTTGGGCCTGCTTGCGGCCCGGCTGGTCCAGGAAGTGCTGGTCGAGCAGCCAGCCCTCCGGGGCGACCAGAGTGGCGTCGGCGGTGCCGCCCTCGTACTGGGCGCGGGTGGCGGCGAGGGTGAGGAGGCCGAGGATCGTGCTCTCGGCTCCGGGGGTGTCGGCGGTGAGCCGCGGCGCGGACAGCGCCCAGGCGGCGGGCAACGGCGCGGCCAGGAACAGGGCGAAGCCCGGCGGTGACGGGGGCGTCAGAAAAAACTTCGCGCGGCGATGTCGAGAACGCGTGGCCGGCTCCGTCCCCGTGGTGAACGCGACCACAATGGGTCGCACGAATATCGAGGAGAACCACGATGGCCAAGTACCTGCTGCTCAAGCACTACCGCGGCGCCCCGGCTGCGGTCAACGACGTCCCCATGGACCAGTGGACGCCGGAGGAGATCTCGGCCCACATGCAGTACATGCAGGACTTCGCGGCACGGCTCGAGGGGACCGGGGAGTTCGTCGACGGCCAGGCGCTCGCCCCCGAGGGGACGTTCGTCCGGTACGACGGCGAGGGCCGCCCGCCGGTCACCGACGGCCCGTTCGCCGAGACCAAGGACCTCATCGCGGGCTGGATGGTCATCGACGTCGACAGCTACGAGCGCGCCGTCGAGCTGGCCGGGGAGCTGTCGGCCGCCCCCGGCGCGGGCGGGAAGCCGATCCACGAGTGGCTGGAGCTGCGCCCGTTCTACGGCGTGTCGCCCACCATCACGGAGTGATCCAGAGGTGCCGGCAGTGAACGAAGTCCTCCTCCGGAGCCTCACGCCGAGCGTGCTCGGGATCCTCGTCCGCCGCGGAGCCGACTTCGCGGCGGCCGGGGACGCCGTACAGGACGCGCTGGTCGAGGCGGTCCGCGTCTGGCCGGCCGACCCGCCGCGGGACCCGAAGGGCTGGCTGGTCACCGTCGCCTGGCGCCGGTTCCTCGACGCGACCAGGGCGGACGCCGCCCGGCGCCGGCGTGAGGACCGCGTCGACGAGGAGCCGGCCCCCGGGCCGGCTCCCGCGGTGGACGACACGCTCCAGCTCTACTTCCTGTGCGCCCACCCGTCGCTGACGCCGTCGTCCGCGGTCGCGCTCACGCTGCGCGCCGTCGGCGGGCTCACCACCCGCCAGATCGCCCAGGCCTACCTGGTGCCCGAGGCGACCATGGCGCAGCGGATCAGCCGGGCCAAGCGCACCGTCTCCGGCGTCCGGTTCGACCAGCCCGGCGATGTCGCCACCGTGCTGCGCGTCCTCTACCTGGTCTTCAACGAGGGCTACTCCGGCGACGTCGATCTCGCCGCCGAGGCCATCCGGCTCACCCGGCAGCTCGCGGCCTCGATCGACCACCCCGAGGTGGCGGGGCTGCTCGCCCTCATGCTGCTGCACCACGCCCGGCGGGCCGCCCGGACCGCGCCCGACGGCAGCCTGGTGCCGCTCGCCGAGCAGGACCGCGGCCGGTGGGACACCGGGGCGATCGCCGAGGGCGTCGAGATCCTCCAGGCGGCCCTCGCCCGCGACCGGCTGGGCGAGTTCCAGGCCCAGGCCGCCGTCGCGGCACTGCATGCCGACGCGCCGACCGCCGAGGAGACCGACTGGGTGCAGATCGTCGAGTGGTACGACGAGCTGGCGCGCCTGACCGACAGCCCGGTCGTCCGCCTCAACCGCGCGGTGGCCGTCGGCGAGGCCGACGGACCACGCGCCGGGCTGGCGGCGCTGGCGGCGCTGGACGACTCGCTGCCCCGCCACACCGCGGTGGCGGCATACCTCCACGAGCGCGAAGGCGACCTGGCGACGGCGGCACGGCTGTACGCCGAGGCGGCCCGAAAGGCCCCCAACCTCGCCGAACGCGGCCACCTGACACGCCAGGCCGCCCGGCTCAACGCCCGACTGCCGCGCTGACGAGGCCCGTGGGTCGCCCTGACGGCCCATGGCTCGCCGATGGCCGGGACGCTACACGGACCCCGCGCCGGGCTCGGCGGTACCGGCGTCGGCTCCGGCACCCTCGGCCGGACCGGCGTCGGACTCCGCACCGTCCTCGGCGGCGATGCGCTCCAGCCACTCGCCGAGCAATGTGCGTTCGCCGGCGGTCAGGGACCGTATTCCGTCGCCGATCAGGGACTTGAGGGCGACGGCGTGCACGGTCGCGGGGTGGGCTCCGGTGCCGGTCCGGGCGACGACGTCGTCGTCGGGGGCGAGCACCGAGTCCAGGACGGCTTCCCGGACGTTCCCGGAGAGACCTTCGTAGTGTGAGAGCCGGCCGTCGGCCTGCGCGGCGATGAGGGTGAGCGTCACCCCCATGCCCGCGGAGTGGATCATCGTGGCCGCCGACTCGACGCCCGTCCGCAGCCGACCGGCCTTGGCCACCCGCTCGACGATGCCCAGCAGCACATGGTGGGCGTCACCGGTGACGGCGAACTGCTGGCCGGGCCGCGGTTCGGTGTACAGCAGCCTGTAGAGCGCGGGATTGGCCAGTCCGAACGCCACATGCATGTCCCAGCCGTTCCGCAGCTGCGCCACGGGGTCGCCGTCCTCGCCCTGGGACTGCTTGGCGGCCAGATAGGTCGCGTATCCCCGCCGGGCCACCTCGTCGAGCAGTCCCTGCATGTCGCCGAAGTGGCGGTAGATGGTCTGCGCCTGCACACCGGCGGCCGCGCTGACGGCGCGCGTGGACACCGCGTCTCGTCCGCCCTCGGCCAGCAGGACCGTCGCGGCCCGCAGGATCCGCTCGCGGGGATGGGTTGTCATCGTCTCGACCGTCGCCATGCATCGATGCTAACACTTGCACCACATCGCTGATGTGTTAGCGTTGATGTGTCAGCACGGTTAGCGGCGATGCAGCAACCTCGCCGCGCGACCCGACATCGAGTGCCCCGAGCCATCTGGGCCGGAACACCTCCCGAGGGACGGATCACCATGACCGACAACTCCACCACCCGCGTCGCCCTGGTCACCGGCGGCTCCGGCGGCATCGGCCGCGCCGTCGCCGAGCGCCTCGCCAAGGACGGCATCGCCGTCGGCGTCCACTACGCGGGCAACAAGACCCGCGCCGACGACACGGTCGACGCGATCACCGCGGCAGGCGGCCGGGCGATCGCGGTCGGCGGTGACGTCGCCGACGAGAACGCCGTGGCGGAGGCGTTCGACGCCGTGGAGCGCGAGTTCGGCGGCATCGACGTCGTCGTCAACACGGCGGGCATCATGCTGCTCTCGCCGATCGCCACCCTGGACCTGGACGACCTGGACAGGATGCACCGGACCAACATCCGCGGCACCTTCGTGGTCTCCCAGCAGGCGGCCCGGCGGATCCGCGCCGGCGGTGCCGTCATCAACTTCTCGACCTCGGTCACCCGCCTGCGGTTCCCGGCCTACGGCGCCTACGCGGCGAGCAAGGCCGCGGTCGAGGCCATGACCCTCGTCCTGGCCCGCGAACTGCGCGGCAAGGACATCACCGTCAACGCCGTGGCCCCCGGCCCCACCGCCACGTCCCTGTTCCTGGAAGGCAAGGACCAGGCCACCATCGACAACCTGTCCAAGGCGGCACCGCTCGAGCGCCTGGGCACGCCCGAGGACATCGCCGAGACCGTCGCGTTCCTCGCGGGCCCCGCGCGCTGGATCAACGGACAGGTCCTGTACGCCAACGGCGGCCTGGCCTGACCACCTGGGCGCGGCCTCCTCCCCTTCCCTCCCGGCACCCGTCCCGCCTCCCGCCGCGCCCGTCCTCCCGCCCTGCCGGGAACCGATCCCCCAGGAGCAGCACCCCACACGTCGTCGCGCCGCCGCCTACAGCCCGAAGAGCCGCGCCCCGTTCTCGTGACAGACACCGCGCAACCACTCATCACCCAGCCCTAGCCGCTCAAGGGCTTCGAGCTGATGGACGTAGGGATAGGGGATGTTGGGGAAGTCGGACCCGAGCAGAATGCGATCGCCCAGGTCGGCGAGCCGGCCGAGTTCCGTCGCCGGGAAAGGGCTGAGGCGCTCGCTGAAATCCGTGAACACCATGGTCGTGTCGAGGCGCACCTCGTCGTAGCGCTCGGCCAGGTCCAGGAAGTCGGTGTACTCCGGCATCCCCATGTGCGCCACGACCAGGGGCAGGCGCGGATGCCGGGCGAGGAGCCGCCCCACCGGCTCCGGCCCGGTGTGTTTGCCCGGCGCGGGGCCAGAACCGCAGTGCATGACCACGGGCACCCTCGCCTCGGCCAGCATCCCCCACACCGGATCGAGCAGTTCGTGCGTCGGGTCGTACGCCCCCACCTGCACATGGGCCTTGAACACCCGGGCCCCCGCCTCGACCGCCACCCGCACATACTCGGCCACGCCCTCCTCGGGATAGAGCGTGGCCGTGTGCAGACAGTCGGGCGTGCGTGCCGCGAAGTCGGCGGCCCATTCGTTCAGCCAGGGCGCCATGCCGGCCTTGTGCGGATAGAGCATGGCGGTGAACGCGCGCACCCCGAACTGCCGTAGCAGCGCGACCCGTTCGTCCTCCTCGTGCCGATAGGTGATGCCCCACTCGATGCCGGTCATCGGGCCGACCGCGTCGAAGTACGCCCATACCTTGCGCAGGACCCGTTCCGGCATGAAGTGCGTGTGTACGTCGATGAGTCCGGGCACCCCGATACGCCGCCGGAACCGCTCGAGAGCCTCGACTTCACCCACAGGTCCGATTCCTCTCGACGTCACGGCACACGGGGTCATCGCTCGGGCAAGGGCCCGTTTCTGAGAGGACTCAAGGTAACCGCGATCGCCTCGACGAGGGCGAGCAGTTCTCCGGCGGCTTCATGGCCGCCGCGACGAACACAGGGCAACGGAAGGAACAACGGTCAGGACGGCGCACCCTGCCCGCCGCTCGCGCCGCTGATCTCCGGCGGCACGGCGGACGCCGCGCAGCGGCACCCGTCCCCATGCGCGATCTTCGGTGAGCGGGAGCAGCGGCGGCGGCCGAACCACCAGGTTCCGGCGGCGAGCACGGCCAGAACGACAGCGAGGGCGGGCGGCCGGCCCGCCACCGCCCCGGCGCCGGTGCCGACCATGCCACGCCCGCCGTGATCAGGAGGGGCAGCGCACACCACGCCACGCAGGCGGGCGCGGCCAGGCTCCCGAGGGCCTTGGGGTCAGGTCCGCAGCGGGGTTCAGCGGGAGGGTCCGGCATGGCGGTTCCCCTCGGCGAGGTCGGTGAAGGGGATGGGGCAGCGGGAGCTGGACGCGCAGACGGTGAGGTCGTCGCACCCGGCTTCGACGGCGGCGGTCAGAGCGGTGCGGATGGTGGTCAGGTCGGCGATCTTCGCGTCGACCTCGGCGAGTTTGGCCTCGGCACGCGCCTGGAGCCCTGCCACGGGGCGGCCGTGGCGGTGACGGCCGGCCTCCAGCAGCTCGGCCACCTCCTCCAGCGTGAACCCGAGCCGCTGCGCGGCCTTGATCACTCGCAGCGCGGTGATCGCGCCCTCCCCGTAGAGGCGGTGACCGCCGTTGCTGCGCTCCGGCTCGGCGAGCAGGCCACGCCGCTCGTAGTAGCGAAGGGTCTGGATGTTCACCCCGGCCGCTTCCGCGACCTGCCCGCTGCGCAGGCCCGCACTCACCGCTGCTCCCCCGGGTCAGCCGCCCGCGCGGCCAGGGCGTCCAGGACCGCCTCGTGCGCCAGGTCCACCGAGACGTCCAGACGGACCAGGCCGTCGCCGGTGACGGTGGTCGTGAAAGTGAAGAACGAGCAGCATCCGCCCTCGCGCTCCGCCAGGTCCCGGACCCTGTCCTCCACGCCCGCGCCGCCGGCCAGGCCGAGACGCAGACCGAGCGGCCGCGGCCGGGACAGCGAGGTCAGCCGCTCGGCGAACAGTGCGTCCCACTCGGCGACCCGCAGGGGCCGCTCCCTGGTGGGCAGCGTGCAGGACCGTGGCGCCCAGCCTGGATCGTTCATCGCGCTCACTCCCGTCGTCATGCCCCCGGCCGGGGACACTTCCGACGGTAGACCTGTACCTGGGTACTGGTTGCAACGTCCGGCGCGCGAGGACCTGCGGCGGACCCGTCACGGGCAGCTGGGGCGGAGAAGCCCGTGCATCAGTTTTCGACCTGGCTGCGCCAGCGCGTGTCCGGCCCGACTGCCGCACCCGCCTGGGCGGCACGCGGCCTACGACTTGGGCGGAGGTGAAGCAGCGCACGTCGGGTGTTGTCACGGCCCCCTGAGACGACACCCGCTCTCTGTCCGCGCCCCCGTGTCCGGCGCGGCGTTGAGATCACCGGCGACGACCGTGGGTGGCCTCCGGCCCGGCCCGACCCGCGCCCGGCGGGGCGGGCCGGGCGTGGGTCAGTCCGCGAGGTCTGGCTTGCCGAACAGGAGGGCGTAGCTGGAGGGGAGCTGGCTGATGACCTGGTTGAGTTCTCCGCCGGAGACCGCGTCGGCCACGGTGCTCAGCACGGCGCTGGCGTCCCACTGGGCGGTACGGGGCCGGGCTCCGGTCCGCTCGGCCACCCGGCGGTAGAACTCCTCGATGCCGAAGTTCTCCGCCTGCTCACGCTCCACGGCGGTCAGTGCCTGCCCGAACGGGGCCGGCAGCTGTGAGGCGAGATCCTTCACCTCCCCGGGGCTGATCCGTTCCGACAGAACGTCCAGGACCTGCTCGGTGATCTGCCGGGCTTCGTCCTGGCTGTGGTACTCGCCGCGCTCGCGCACCCGGGCGAGGAATGCGTCGCGCTTCATGGTCACCTCGCTTCTCCGTACCGTGCCCGGCACGGGCTCTGCTGACGGCCCTGGACCCGGGTACCCAGGCAGTCTGCGCGGTCACGGGCACGGCGACGGGACCGCGAGACGGCGGGGCGCATCGGCCCGGCCGGGGTTTGACCGCCGGTTGGCTGCCTACCCTGGAGGTGTGGCTCGGTCCAACGACGAGGTCGCCGCGCTGTTCCAGGAGTACGCGGACCTGATCTCGATCACCGGCGGGGACGCGTTCAAGGCGCGCGTCCACGAGAAGGCCGCCCGCGCGATCGGCGGTCACCACGCCGCTGTCGACAAGCTCGACGCGAAGGGCCTCCAGGAGATCGCGGGCGTCGGGAAGTCGATCGCCGAGAAGGTCGTCGAGTACTTCCGCGAGGGCAGCGTGTCCGCTGTGGAGGAGCTGCGGGCGAAGATCCCGGCCGGTGTCCGGCAGCTGACCGCCATCCCCACGCTGGGCCCGAAGAAGGCGCTGGTGCTCCACGAGGAGCTGGGGATCTCCTCCGTCGAGGAGCTGGCCGACGCCATCCACGCGGAGCGGCTGCGCGATCTCAAGGGCTTCGGGCCGAGGACGGAGGAGAACATCCTCCACGGCATCGAACTCCTGCAGTCCTCCGGGGACCGCGTCCTGCTCGACGTGGCCCTCGATCTCGCCGAGGACACCGTCGCCGCACTGTCCAAGGTGACCGGCTGCCGACGGTGCGCGCACGCCGGGTCGCTGCGCCGCTTCCGGGAGACGATCGGTGACATCGACGTCCTGGTCGCGGCGGACACGCCGACGCCCCTCATGCGCGCGTTCACCGAGCTGCCGTACGTCACGGAGGTCATCGCCCACGGAAAGAAGAAGACGTCGGTACGCACCGACAGGGGGCCGTCGATCGATCTGCGGGTGGTGCCGCCGGACTCGTGGGGTGCCGCCCTGCTGTACTTCACCGGCTCCAAGGCGCACAACATCCGTGTCCGCGAGATCGCCGTGCACCAGGGACTGAAGCTCTCCGAGTACGGGCTGTTCGACGCCGAGAGCGGCGAGAAGATCGTCTCCGCCACGGAGGATGACGTGTACGCCCGGCTCGGCCTGCCGTGGATCGAGCCCACGCTGCGCGAGGACCGCGGCGAGATCGAGGCCGGGCAGCGCGATGAACTGCCCGACCTGGTCACGGAGTCCGACGTCCGGGGCGACCTGCACACCCACAGCGACCTCACCGACGGCCTCGCCCCGCTGGAGGACATGGTGCGGGCGGCGGCGGAGCGCGGCTACGCCTACTACGCCATCACCGACCACGGACCGGACCTGTACATGCAGCGCATGACCGACGAGCGCATGCTGGCGCAGCGCGACCAAGTGCGGTCGCTGGACCGGAAGTTCGGCAAGCGGGGCGGCATGCGGTTGCTGCACGGCGCGGAGCTGAACATCGCCCCCGACGGCGGCGTGGACTGGCCCGGCGACTTCCTGGCCGGCTTCGACCTGTGCGTGGCCTCGGTGCACTCGCACTTCGACCAGGGCCGCGAGGCGCTGACCCGGCGCATCGTCCGGGCCTGCGAGAACCCGTACGTGAACGTCATCGGCCACCCCACCACACGCGTCCTCGGCAAGCGGCCGGGCATCGACGCCGACCTCGACGAGATCTTCGCCGCCTGTGCCCGCACCGGCACCGCCCTGGAGGTCAACGCCCACCCGGACCGGCTCGACCTGCGCGACGAGGACATCCTGCGGGCCAGGCGGCACGGCGTGAAGTTCGCCGTCGACAGCGACGCCCACTCCATCCTCCACCTGGCCCACATGCGGTACGGCGTGGGTACGGCGCAGCGCGGCTGGCTCACCAAGGAGGACGTGATCAACACCTGGCCGTACACCCGGCTGCGACGCTTCCTGGACAAGGGCGGCCTACGCGATCGGCACTCCGCGGCGTGACCGGACCGCCACTGCGGCCCCTCCCGCCGGTTTGCCGCCGCCGGTGCGGGTTACGCGGGCGGTGCCATGCGCCGCCGACGCAGAACCCGGAGGTTCTCATGACCAGGCAGGTACGCGACGTGATGTCGCCCGGCACGGCCGCCGTCGAGCCGATGACCACGGTGGCACGCGCCGCCCGCCTCATGCGCGAGCAGGACATCGGCGATGTCCTGGTGACGTACGACTGCGATCTGTTCGGCGTACTCACCGACCGGGACATCGTGGTCCGAGCCGTCGCCGAGGGCCTCGACCCGGCCGAGACGACCGTCGGCACGGTGTGCACCCGCCCGCCGGTGGTGACCCTGGCCCCGGACGACACCACGGATCAAGCGATCGAACTGATGCGGCGGCACGCGGTGCGCCGCCTCCCGGTCGTCGAACACGGCGGCTGCCCGGTCGGCATCGTCAGTCTCGGCGACCTCGCCGTCACCGAGGACCCGCACGCGGCCCTGACGGGCGTCAGCGAGGCCGCCCCGAACCGTTGACGCAGCGACCGGCAGACCCCCGTCACGTCCGGGGTGCCCCGTGGTGGCGTCGCGCGGCTCGTACGTTCCGAGTCATCTCCTCAGCGCATGAGCCGTCAGGTGAGTTCCGTGTGGCCGAGGAGCGCCGCGTAACCGACCGGCAGCTGGCTGAGCAGCCTGTTCAGCTCGCCGCCCGACACCGTGTCGGCGAGGGTGGTCAGCACCACTTCGGCGTGCCGGTGGGCGGTCTCCTCGTCGTCGGCGGCGGCGCGCGCCACCTGGTGGACGAACTCGTGCACGCCCCAGCTCCGTCCGGTGTGCCCCACCCGGGTGACGAACCGGCCGATCCGCAGGGGCAGTTGGCCCGCCAGATGATCGGCCACGGCGGGTTGCAGACGGTCCCCGAGCGTGCTCAGCACAGCCTCGCTGACGCGTGCCGCCTCGGCGTTGTCGGCGTACCCGCCCTGCTCCCGCACGGCGGCCAGGAATTCCGTGTACGTCATGAGTCGCTCCCCGGTGCCGCTCCGTGCGGCAGGTTGATCAGTGCCAGTCCGAGCTCGGGACGGTGGATCTTCGCCAGTGCCGCCGGACCGTCCCGCACGTCCTCGCCGACGGCGCCGTCCCCCAGCAGCGACAGCACCTCGCACCGCTCGTCGGCCACTGTCCGCCGGTAGTCCTTCGCGGCACGGTCGAACCAGCCCACGGTGGCCTGCGGGAACGCGCCGACAGCGGTTGCCTGGGACACCCCCGGGGACTGGGCGCGGGCGAATCCGGTGAGTTCGGCGACAGCCTCCTCGTCCGGATCCAGGACCACCACGTGGACCGCCGCCGGAGAGTCCTGCCCCTGCTGCCACTTCATGCGCGCCCGCGTACCCGTGCCCGATGGCGTCAACCGCCGTACGGCCGCGGCGACGGCCCGCCTCGTTGACCGGGAACCCTTGCCCCGCGCCCACCGACGGCGAGACGGAGATCAGCCGTCGGAGCCCCTGACGGAGTCCGTCCGCCCTCGGCACCAGCCGATTTCCGTCGTGTACGGGGACGCCGCATGGGCGGATCCAGCCACGGGTACCGGAAAGGTGATGGCACGCGCCGCCTGGCGCATCCGGCACCGGGCGGTCCGGGCAGCCCGGCTGGGGCCACGATGGGGTGAAGCGATGCGCGACGACAGCATCCCCGACGAACTGCTCGTGGCGGCCGCCCAGGAAGCACTGCGCGACCTCAACCGCACGCCCGACAACCGGGCCGTGCTGGACACGCTGGTCGCCTGCGACATTCTGGTTCCTGAGCCGGTCGAGTTCGTCGCCCGCCATTCCCCGGAGGACGGCCGGCTGACCCTCCCGGTCATCGACGATCCCCCGCAACCCCATACGGTTCCCGTCTTCACGTCGGTGGAGCGCATGCTCCAGACGCTCCCCGACGTACGCCTCGGCCATCAGGTGCAGCTAGGCCTGCTGGCAGCCAACTGGCCCACCGACGAGGAACTGGCGCTCGCCATCGACCTCGGCCACCCCGACGCCGTGATCTTCGCCGGCCAGGACGTGCACAACCTGCTCGTACCGCCCTGGCGGTGACCCGGCCCGATCCGACGCGAGACCCTAGGCCCACGTGCTGATCAGCTCGTCCGTCACCCACCGGGCCACGTCGGCGGGATACGGCGCCGGCAGCCCGAGGACGATGTGCCGGAAGCCCGCGTCGATCGCCTCGCCGACGGCGCCCCGGGTGACGCCGGGCCGGTCGTAGGAGACGGGGAGATGGATCGAGCGGGTGACCGAGGCGGGGTCGCGTCCCATCTCGGTGCAGTAGCGGTCCAGCAGTGCGCTGCGGCGGACGACGTCGTCGATGTCGCCGCCGGGAATGTTCCACACGTCGGCGTGTGCGGCGGCCACGCGCAGCGTCGCGGACGAGCGTCCGCCGATGAGGATCGGTGGGTGCGGGCGCTGGACCGGTTTGGGGTTGCCGAACGCTCCGGTGAGCTGGTGGTGGGTGCCGTGGAAGTCGAAAGGTTTCTCCTCGGTCCACAGCCGCCGGATCACCGTGCACGCTTCGTCGAGGCTTGCCACGGCGTGCGCGGCGTCGTGGAAGGGCAGACCGTGTGCGTCGTACTCGCGCCGGGCGAGGGGGTGGCCGGGTCGTGAGCCGGCACCGATGCCGAACTCGAGCCGTCCGCCGGAGACGATGTCGACGGTCGTGGCGATCTTGGCCAGCATCGCGGGCGGCCGGAACCGGTTACTGGTCACCAGCACGCCGAGCCGCAGTCGTCGGGTGTGGGCGGCAAGGGCGGAGAGCAGCGTCCAGCCCTCGTAGGCCGGTCCGTACGGGTCGCCGCCGATCGGCATGAGGTGGTCGAACAGCCAGGCGTGCTCGATCTCCGGGATCGCGTCCGCCTCGCGCCAGACCCGAAGGACGTCGTGGTAGTCGACCTGCGAAGGCGCGGTCATGATCCCGAAACTGGGCCGGGGTGTGTGCGGCATGGAGTGATCGGTCCTTTCGACGCGGGTGGCACCGGCTCGAGGTGTGCTGCCGAGAATCAGGAGGAAAACGCTTGCGGAGAGGTGCGGAGGCGGCCGCTGCGGCTTCGGGGATCAGCGGCGCCGCAGAGCCGGATCGAGCAGCGCGGGAGGGGTGTCGAACTTCTCGTGAGCCGCCAGGTCGGTGCCGGGAGCGACGACGGCATCGATCGCGTCGAGAACGTCCGCGGAGAGCACGGTGTCGGCGGCGGCCAGTTGTGCGTGCAGGTGGTCCATCGTGCGGGGACCGATGAGGGCGCTGGTCACGGCGGGATGCGCGGTCACGAAGCCGAGCGCGAGCTGGATCATGGTCAGGCCGGCCTCGTCGGCGACCTGTGCCAGCTGTTCGACGGCGTCGAGCCTGGCCCGGTTGGCGGGGACGGTGATGTCGAAGCGTTGCGGCATGAACGTCGAGCGGCTGGTGCTGATCTCCCGGTCCGCACGGACCGCGCCCGACAGCCAGCCCGAGGCCAGCGGGCTCCACACCAGCACGCCGAGCCCGTACTGCTCGGTCACGGGCAGAACGTGGGTCTCGATCCCGCGTTGGAGGATGGAGTAGCTGGGCTGTTCGGTGACGTAACGGCCCAGGTGATGCTCGCGGGAGGCCCACTGCGCCTGCACGATGCGGTAGGCCGGAAACGTCGAGGAACCGAAATAGCGGATCTTTCCCGCACGCTGGAGGTCGGTCAACGCCGACAGGGTCTCCTCGTCGCCGGTGCTCGGGTCCCAGCGGTGCATCTGGTAGAGATCGACGTGCTCGACTCCGAGACGGCGCAGGCTGTCGTCCAGCGCGGTGACCAGCCAGCGGCGCGAACTGCCTTGATGGTTACGCTCGTCGCCCATCGGCATGGTGGCCTTCGTCGCCAGCACGATGTCCTCGCGGCGGCCGGCGATGGCCTTGCCGACCATTTCCTCGGACTCGCCGTCGCTGTACATGTCGGCGGTGTCGATGAGGTTGATCCCGGCATCGAGGGCGGCTTCGACGATGGCGGTGGCCTCGTCCTGGGTGGTGCGTCCGATGGTGCCGAAGTTCATCGCGCCGAGCGCGAGGGAGCTGACCTGTACACCGGTGCGGCCCAGGGTGCGGTACTGCATGACCGTGTCTCCTCCATGGACGGGTGAAGCGTGGGGCGATGCGTGGCTTGGTGGCCGGTCCCGGCTCTGACATCATGAGTAAACGGAACCTCGTTCCGGAACAGACGATACGGAACGATGTTCCGCTTTGCAAGGTCGGTAGCGGAAGGAGCCGCGCGGTGAGTGACAGCGACGAGCGCGCAAGCGCAGGAGAAACGGCCCAGTCCAAGCGGAAGGACGCGCGGCGCAACAAGGAAAGCCTTCTCGACGCGGCCGCCGCCGTCTTCGTCACGTCAGGCGTGGAAGCGCCGGTCCGCGACATCGCGGCCCGAGCCGGCGTCGGACTGGGCACGATCTACCGCCACTTCCCGACGCGAGCGGACCTCATCATCGCCGTCTACCGGCACCAGGTCGACGCCTGCGCCGAGGCCGGACCGGCCCTGCTGGCGGCCGGCCCGACCCCTCATGCCGCTCTCGGGCAGTGGATCAACCTCTTCGTCGATTTCCTGGTCACCAAGCACGGACTCGCCGCCGTGCTCCAGTCCGACAACACCGGCTTCGACACGCTGCACGCCTACTTCCTCGACCGCCTCGTACCCGTGTGCGGACAACTGCTCGAAGCCGCGGCCGTCGCCGGCGAGATCCGCTCGGACCTGGAGGCCTACGAACTGATGCGCGGCGTCGGAAACCTCTGCATCGGCGCGGAAAGCGATTCCCGCTACGACGCACGCCGACTGGTCGACGTCCTCGTCGCAGGCCTACGCCGACCGAACTGACCACCATCCAGCGGCCGTTGACGCTGTCCGGGGTATCGAACGCCACCTTCCAGTGGCCCGCACCAGGAGCGGTGCGGGCGCCTACCCGCCGAGCGGCGTCCCGCCGCCGTCGTCTCCTTTTTTCGCCGCCTTGGCACCACCCGGCATCCCTGGCTCGGCACCACCCCGGCAAGGTCATACCGAGGCCGCGACCACTCTCCGGAGTTCATGTAGGCGAACGTGGATCACGTACACATCTATTGACGCGCACGTAGCGCGACTCCTACCGTCACCCGGAAAGCGCTTTCCCGTCGCCCGTGCAGAGCCGCATCCTGGAGACGTACCATGCGCCCGAAACGCGTCACCCTGTCGACCGGCCTCTCCGGCCTCCTGGCCGGCTTCCTGCTCCTGCCCTCTGCGGGCGGCGCGCACGCCGCACCGGCGCCGCCGCCGCACCCGGTCGCGGGCAGCGGTCAACTCCTGGCGGCCGACCTGTACGTGGCGGCCACCGGCAACGACAGCAACCCAGGGACACTCACCGCCCCGTTGAAGACGATCCAGCGCGCGGTCGACCTGGCGCAGGCGGGCACCACGATCCAGATCCGTGGCGGAACCTACGCGCCGAGCACCAACATCCAGCTCCTCAAGAGCGGCACGGCCGACCAGCCCATCACCCTGCGCAACTACAACAACGAGCGCGTCGTCATCGACGGCGAGAACATGCCGTACACGCCGGGGGCGGTCGGCTCGAGCATTCCCCGCTCCGGACGCGGCGCCGTCCACATCGAGGGGGAGCACTGGCGGTTGACCGGCCTGGAGATCATCCACGGCCCCTACGGCGTGTTCGGCGTGGACACCAGCTCCAACGTCTTCGACCGTCTCGTCACCCGTGACAACTATGAGTCCGGTTTCCACCTCCAGGGCGCCTCCGGCAACAACCAGATCCTCAACCTGGACAGTTACGGCAACCGTGATCCGCGCAAGAACGGTGAGAGCGCCGACGGTCTGGCCATCAAGGAAGGCTCGGGCAGCGGCAACGTGCTGCGCGGCGCCCGGCTGTGGAACAACGCGGACGACGGCCTGGACTTCTGGATGTTCGACAACTCGCCCATTCTCGTGGAGAGCACCCTCGCCTGGGGCAACGGGTTCAACCGCTGGAGCCTGCCCGACTACCAGGGAGACGGCAACGGCTTCAAGATGGGCGGCAACGGCGTGGCCGCCAACCACACCGTGCGCAACAGCATGGCCTGGGACAACTCCGCCGGCGGCTTCGTCGACAACAACAACCCGGGCGCGATGAAGATCGAACGCTGCACCGCGTGGGACAACGGGAAGACCGGGTTCACCTTCAACCGGTCCTCCAGCACCCTGACGAAGAACCTCGCGGTGGCCAACGGCACCGAAGCCTCACTGGGCTCCACCTCCACCGGCAGCGGCAACTCCTGGGATCTCGGGGGCACGTGGTCACTCACCAGTACGAATCCGAGCACGATCACCGGCGCCAGGACAGCCGCCGGCGCCATCCCCTCCTCCACATTCCTGCGCCCCGGCAACGGCGCGGACGTCGGTGCCCGGTTCTGAGCGGCACTCTCTAGCGGTTCAGCCCGTTTCCGTCGGAGCCGCAGGGCTCCACGGCCAGTCGCACGTGACCCGGCCGCGAAGAAGGCGGGGACGGGCCCCTGCGTCTCAACTACCGCCCTGGAATCGCCGGTTGGGTGGCGGGCAAGCGCTGTTCGCCCGGCGGTCTCCTCGCGCGGTCCGACGCGCGAGCACGTCCACCCCACCACCGCACAGTCGGCCCGGCAACACGTACCGGCCGCCCCACGCGCGTGGCCCCACGCGCGTGGGGCGGTCGATCACCCGCTTCCGGAGCCTCGGTCGTCCGGAAGCGCCCTCGGGGTGACGGCGTCGGCCTTGGCCGCGTCGGCGAGGGCCTCGGCAGCCGCTTCCGCGGCCTGCGCGGCGTCGCTGGCGGCCTGGGCCGCCCCGTCGTCCGAGGGCTTCTCGCGCGTGGCCGGCGACTGCGGCAGCACCTCGCTGAACGCCCGTGACACATCCGCGAGTGCGGAGGTGATCTCGCTCGGGATCACCCAGAAGTTGTTGCCCGGCCCCTGCGCGAGCTGGGGCAGCGCCTGAAGGTACTGGTAGGCGAGCAGCTTGGGGTCGGGATCGTTGCGGTGCACGGCCTGGAACACCTCGTCGATGGCCCGGGACTGCCCTTCGGCCTGGAGGATCGCGGCCGTCCGGTTGCCCTCAGCGCGCAGGACAGCGGCCTGCTTGTCGCCTTCGGCGGTGAGGATCTGCGACTGACGTTGCCCTTCGGCCCCGAGGATCGCGGCCCGCTTGTCCCGCTCGGCCCGCATCTGCTTCTGCATCGCGTCCTTGATGGACTGGGGCGGGTCGATGGCCTTGATCTCCACCCGGTTGACCCGGAGACCCCATTTGCCCGTGGCCTCGTCGAGCACGCCACGGAGCTGGCTGTTGATGGTGTCGCGTGAGGTGAGCGTCTTTTCCAGATCCATGGATCCCACCACGTTGCGCAAAGTGGTGACGGTGAGCTGTTCGACCGCCTGGAGGAAGCTGGCGATCTCGTAGAAAGCCGCTCGCGGATCGGTGACCTGGAAATACAGCACGGTGTCGATCTCGACGACCAGATTGTCCTCGGTGATCACCGGCTGCGGTTTGAAGGAGACGACCTGTTCCCGGAGGTCGATCACCGGATATACGCGGTCGATGAAAGGGATCACGAGGCTGAGGCCGGGTTTCAGTGTCCGATGGTAACGGCCGAGCCGTTCGACGTTGCGAGCACGCGCCTGGGGCACGATGCGCACTGCCCGCACCACGGTGAAGACCGCGATCAGCGCGACGATCAGGCCGGCGATGAGGAACGCCGAAGCTTCCATGGTTCACTCCCGGGGGTAGACGAGTGCGGTGGTGCCGCTGATCTCCATGACGTCCACGGCCGTTCCAGGGGGAATCACCAACGTCTCGTCATAGGCGCGCGCCGTCCATTCCTCTCCCTCTATGCGGACTCTGCCACCGAGGCCGGTCACTTCCGAGACGACATAGGCGGGTTTGCCGACCAAGGCGTCTATGCCGAATCGCTCCGTTTGAGGCTGCAACACGTGTCGCAGCGCAATGGGGCGCACAAACATCACGCTGAGAGTGGCGACGACGGTGAACACCAGGAATTGGAGGGGCGCCGGCAACCCGAGGGCGGCAGTCCCGGCCGTGACCAACGCGGCCGCGCCGAGCATGCCCAGCGCGGCGGTGAGCGTGAAGATCTCCGCCACCGCAAAGATCCCCGCAACGACCAACCAGACCAGCCACGGATCCATAGGTGCCCCCTCCCGAGGACGCGAGCACGCGAAGGAATCACACCGTCCGTGGTCAACGGTACGGCGCATCCGTCACCGACGGAGGCACGCGCGAGGCACACTGACGGACCTCCCGCCACACCGCCACCCGAGCACCTGCTTCGCGCTCTCTTATGGAGAGACCTTTACCCATCCCCGCACGGGAAAATCGACGTCACACGCGAGGCGCCGCGGCGACGACGCGGGGCACGCGGGGGGGGGGGAGCCGGACGACGAGTGGATCGGCGTCACGATGGACATCACGCACGCCGCCGTACATCGGTTCCACACAGAGGTCAGCGGCCCGCGACGACAGCCCTCGCCGGAGAAATGGCAGACATGCGGCCGACCCGGTGCAGGGTGGCGAGGAGCTCGTCCGGCGTCGTACGGTCACCGTGCCCGCCTCGGCGAGTCCTGCGGAGGCGATCACGTACGACGACGCGGCACCGGCGGCCGGCCGCGATGTCGAGTGGGGTCGATGTCGTTGTCATGCCAGGCAGCTTGGGGCGGAGCGCATTCGGCTCGCTTCACCGCGGGTTCGGCGCCCGGGAACCGGGAGGGGGCGGGAGCATCCCCGCACCCCACCCTGGTGCCGCGGCCGAGGGACGGGGCCGTCGGGTCAGAAGGAGGAGCCGGTGTCGCCCGGCTTGATGCGTCCGCGCCACGCTCCGGACTCGCTTCCGCGCTCCTCGATGTACTGCTTGAAGCGCTTCATGTCTCCCTTGACGCGCCGGTCGATCGTGCCGAGCGCGTCCGCGGCCTTGTCCGCGACCCCGCTGGGCTCGACGTCCATCACCAGCTCAACCCGCGTATGCGTGTCGTCCAGGCGCTCGAAGCGGACCGTGCCCTTCTGCTTGGTGTCTCCGCTGGTGGTGCGCCACGTGATGCGTTCGTCGGCGAGCTGGTCGACGATCTCGGTGTCGAACTCACGCCGGGTTCCACCGATCTTGGTCGTCCAGTGGTTGTGGCGGTCGTCCACCTGCCTGACCTCTTCGACTCCCTCCATGAACCGCGGGAACTCCTCGAACTGCGTCCACTGGTTGTAGGCGGTGTGGACGGGAACGGCGACCTCGACCGTTTCCTTGACCGTGCTCATCTGTGCGCTCCGTTCTCACTTGCGTCGATGCCAGGGCCCGGCGGGCCCTGGCATCGAGTACCCGAGGTGGCGCCGGATACGACCACGCGGCCCCGGTCCCCGGATCAAATCCTCGTGTTGCGGGCCATCCGGTCGGCCGAGGAGACTGACGGGTATCGGCGGCAGTCGAGGGAGGCCAGGATCCATGGGCACATATGTGCAGCTCCCCGGTGTGCGGACCTGGTACGAGTCGGAAGGCGCCGGCGATCCGTTGCTCCTGCTGCACGGCGGTCTCTGCACGAACGACACATGGGGTGCCCAGCGAGCCGCGTTCGCGCAGCGGTACCAACTGTTCCTTCCAGAGCGCCGCGGGCACGGCCACACGCCCGACATCGACGGACCCCTCTCCTATCGGGCCATGGCCGACGACACCATCGACTTCATCGAGTCGGTCGTCGGCGGTGCCGCCCATCTCGTCGGGTGGAGCGACGGCGGGATCGTGGCACTGCTCGTCGCCGTGGCCCGCCCGGAGCTGACCCGGAAGATCGTGGTCATGGGAGCCAACTTCCTCCCAGGACCGCAGAGTTCGGCCGCGCCGGAGATGTTCGATCACATGCGACCCGATGCGCCGGACATGGCCATGTTCCGTGACATGTACGAGGCCACGTCACCCGATGGCGCCGGACACTGGCCGATCGTGGCGGAGAAGGTCGTCGACATGATCCGCACACAGCCGACCATCTCCAAGGACGACCTGGGACGTATCAGCGCACCCACACTCGTGGTCGTGGGGGACGACGATCTGGTGACGCTCGAGCACACGATCGCCCTGTACCGCGCCGTCCCCGATGCCGAGCTGGCCGTCGTCCCGGGGACCTCGCACGCGCTGCCCATGGAGAAGCCGGAGCAGGTCAACCGCCTCATCCTCGAGTACCTCGCGAACGATCCCGTCCCGACGTTCTTCCCCATCCGGCGTGCCCGGCGGACGGCCGCGGACGGCGCTCCGTCGTGACGTGAGCGAGAGGAGAGGATCACGCCCGCGCCAGGGCGCCTCTGGCGGAGGCAGCAGTGCGTAATACTCTCCGTATGAAGTCGAGCATTACGCCGAGGAACGGGCCGATCACCGTACGGCGGGCCGTCGCGCGGGACGCCAGACGGCTCACGCGGCTCGTGCGTGGCTCGCGCGCCTACGAAGGGCAGTACGCGGGCATGGTCGCGGACTACCGGGTCGGGCCCGACCACATCGAGGCCCACCGCGTTTTCGTGGCCGCCACCGACGACGAGCACGAAAGCCGTGTGATCGGTTTCTACTCGTTGCTCGTCGCCTCGCAGGAGCTGGACCTGCTGTTCGTCGCCGACGAGGCACAAGGGCGTGGGATCGGGCGGCTGCTCGTCGCGCACATGGAGTCCGAGGCGCGCGCCGCGGGGCTCGACCGTGTCCGGGTGGTGTCGCACCCTCCGGCCGAGGGGTTCTACCGCAGGGTGGGTGCGGTGCGCACCGGGACCGCGCCCGCGAACCCACCCGCCGTGGGCTGGGAGCGCCCCGAGTTCGAGTTCCTCATTCCGCCTGCCTGAGCGTCCTTGCTCAGGGCTCCCCCGGCCTTGCCCACGGCCACGGCCACGGCTACGGCTACGACAAGCCGTCCAGCGGCCGGAGGAACCGTCGCTCGTACCGCTTGATGCAGCGGGTGCTGCGAGCCAGCTCGAACGCCGCCTGGCACTCCGGGTCCTGCATGCTGTCCGTGCGGTACTGCTCGTACGCGGCGAGGCTGGAAAACGAGAAGAGGGCGTAGGCGATGTCGCTGTCGCCCTCACTCGGCAGGAAGTAGCCGTGGTGCGTCCCGCCGAAGCGGTTGACGAGCCCGACCCACCGGCGGCCGTACTCCTCGAAGTCCTCGAGCTTGTCGGCGTCGATCTCGTACTTCAGATGAATCGTGATCATGGCTCCATCATGCCGCGTCACCGCTGAGGCCCGACGAGGACCTGGACCCGACGGATGCCGTCGGGAGCGCGGTACTCCGCGATGTCGATGTCGATGCCGTACGGCGACGGGCTGCGCCTGACGGGGTGCCGGGCATGGCGGGCGGGTCTCCCACACCGCGTCGGAGACAGGTGCGGGAGGTACCGCACGGGTCCGCCGAGATCACGGCGCGGTGCTTTCCCTGGTGATCAGGTCGACGACCGCGCGCATTCCACCTTCCGCGAGGGCCGCCCGTTGCCGGTCGGCGCCGGTCCCGTTCTGCAAGAGTCGGTGGGCGAGGGCTGTGACCTGCCGGGTGTCGCCGGACGCGTCGAGGGCGGGGGCGACATGGCTCAGCAGCCCGCACAGCACGTCGCCGGCGCGGCGTCGACCGCCGCTCGGGTCGATCAGGGTGTCGCTGAGCCCGTGACGGGTGGCGTGCCACATGGCCGCCTGCAGCAGTTCCGGCGCCCAGTCCGGGGAGGGGACCCGGCCGGTGGTTGCCTCATCCAGGGCTGTCTCCACCAAAGACCGGACGATGCCGGCGAGCATGACGGCATCGTCCGCGCGCAGCTGGACGTCCAGGCAGCGCACCTCGATGGTGGGATACCGCTCCGAAAGACGGGCCTGCCAGTACACCTGGCCGGTGTCCGAGATCAGGCCGCTCTCCAGCAAGCGCTGCACCCGCCGGTCGTAGTCCGCCGCATCGCGGAAGCTCGGGGGGACGCCGGCGACCGGCCAACGGTTGAAGATCACCGTGCGCCAGCTGGCGAACCCGGTGTCGTGGCCGTCCCACAGGGGGGAGTTCGCCGACATCGCCGTCAGCACCGGCAGCCACACCCGTATCCGGTTCAGTACCTGCACACCCGCCTCCCGGCTGGGCACGGCGACATGCACATGCATGCCGTTGACCAGTTGCTCGGCCACCAGCTGAGGCGCCTGCACCACCATGGCCCGGTACCGCGCCTCGTCGGTGACGCCCACGGGCCGGCCGTCACGCAGCGGCGGCGTCGCGGCGGCCGCCATCCGGCAACCGTGCTCCTCGGCGGCCGAGCCGACGGCGTGCCGCAGTCGCAGCAGGTGCCCACCGACCTCCTCGAGCGTGCCGCACACCGGAGTCGCCACCTCGACCTGGACCTGCAGCAGCTCGGACTGCACCTCCTCGCCGCCCACGATGTTCGCCAGGTCCGCCGCCAGACGCACTTTCTCCGCCTGCGGCACCGGAAGGCCCACGATGGGGTCAACCAGCAGGTACTCCTCTTCCACGCCGATCGTGGTCATCGACCGCCCTCTGTTCAGGTCGCTGCCGTGAACCGGCTCACGATGTACCCGAGCCCGTCTGGCGGCGTCCATCGCCTGGCGGGACGCATGCCGTGGGGCTGCCTCCGAGTGCCGCAATCGCTTCATCACAAACCCGCCACATTCACGGGCGCGAAGTGCAGAATCGCGATCATGTCACTCGCGGGCGGAGAGATGGCCTGCCGCGACGCGGCGTGCGGCATGGGAGCGCGATCGTCCGGCGGATCCTGTGACCCCACTTCAGGGGTCAGGCGACCACGGGTGGGCCACCGTCCGCCCTGAGGGTCGCGTGCTGTCCGTGGCGGCAGTGGACGAGCCGATCGGCCAGTCCCCGCTGCTCGGCCTCGTGGAGGAACGCTTCGAGGGGCGAACGCATCACCGTGTAGTCGCCGTAGTGCACGGGCAGGATCGCGCCGGGGCGCATGCGGTCCGCCAACTCCGCTCCCTGGGCGCCGTCCATCGTCAACAGGATGCCGCCGGGAAGGAGGGTGCCGCCCAGATGCAGAACGGCCAGGTCCACGTCCGGGTAGCGTCGGCCGATCTCGTCGAGGCCGTCGAACAGCAGCGTGTCACCCGATATGTACAGGCGCATCCGGACGGGTCCGTGGACGGCACCGAACTCCAGCATGCTGCCCATCACGGGTGGCAGCATGCGGCGCAACAGCCCGTTCCCGGCATGACGGCCGGGCATGGCGGTGACTTTGACCTCGGTGGTCCGGCCGCGCAGGACGTGGTCCTGCCAGGTTCGCAGGCCGAGGGCACGGTGGAAGCCGTGGAGTCCTTGCAGCCGACGTGAAGCGTGCGGGGTGGTGATGATCGGCAGCGCGCGGCTCAGATGACGGCGGGCGACGCGGTCCCAGTGGTCCCCGTGCAGGTGCGAAAGGATCACGGCGTCCAGGTCCGGCACCGCGCGTACATCGAGAGCCGGTTCGGTGAGGCGGCGGCTGACGAGGCCGTAGCCGAGATACGCGTACTGACCGCGGTGAAGGAAGTTCGGATCCGTCAGGACGGTGAGGTCGCCGTACCGCAGCAGGACCGTCGCGTTGCCGATGAAGTGGATGTGGAGCGGTTCGTCGGCGAGTGGAGTCACGGGAACTCTCCCCACGGTACGAGCGGCAGGGCGGGCGGCCGTCCGGACCCGGTCCGAGAGGGCGGTGGGGTGCTTCCAGGTGGAGCGGGTACCCCGGCCCGGCCCGGCATCCCGTGGTGGCTCGCCCGCGACCTCGCCGATTCTCGTCCGGGGGCACGGCTACGGACGATTCCGGTTGCGGAGGATTCCGGTCGTGCATCCGCGGAGTTTCGCCTCTCGGTCCTCGGGAAGTCGGCAGGCCTGTGCAGGGGGGGTCGGGCCCGTGAAAGGAGTGACCATGAGCAGTCCCGGAACCGAACACGAGCCGGATTCTCCCTTGGAGCGGGAGACCGGTGAACGGGACGTTCCTCCGGAGGAGGAAGGACGCCCCGAGCCGGACCCGTCCGACGGCGCCACCGATGACCCGCAGGAGGCGTAGGACGAAGTCACCGGATGACCGCGGCATCGGCGTACGCGGCGGTGCCGCTCCGGGCCCGTCGCTTCCGTAGCAGACGGA
>NZ_JBHXHX010000004.1:208414-366973 GCF_042723915.1 Streptomyces sp. NPDC058335
CGCTGGGGGTGTGGTCCCCCCCCCCGGTTCGCCGGGGCCTGGGGCGCCGGGGGGGGGCCCGCCCGGGGCCGGGGGCTCCCGACCCCGCGGCACCCCCCGGGCCCGTGGTCGTGTCGCCCGCTGGAGCCGGTGCCCCGGTCACTTCTCGACGTGACGCTGGATCCAGTCGGCCGCCGCCCGGCGGAAGATCCGCCGGCTGTCCGCGCGCAGGAAGTCATGGCCCTCGTTGCGCAGCACCAACAGTTCGGCCCCCAGGCCACGCTCGCGGGCGGCGTGTACGAACTGTTCGGATTCGCCGGGCGGCACATTGGTGTCGTGCTCGCCGTGGACGGCGAGAAGCGGCACCCGGAGCGCGTCGATGCGGGTCATCGGGGACAGCGCGTGGAGCAGTTCGCGATCACGCTCCGGATGGCCGTACTTGTGCGCGGCCGATTCCGCGATCCACGGCTCGGTGCCGGCGTAGAAGGTCGCGAAGTCGGACATGCCGCAGGCCGCGACGCCGGTGCGGAAGAGGTCCGGGTGCCAGACCAGGGAGGCCATCACCAGGTAGCCGCCGTACGAGCGGCCCATGACGGCCAGCCGCCGCGGATCGGCGAGCCGGGCCACGACGGCGTGGGCGGCGCAGTCGGCGACGTCCTGGATCGCCGCGAACCGTCCCGCGCCGAGGTCGGCGTCGACGAACGACCGGCCGTGGCCGGATGAGCCGCGCACGTCCGGAGCGAAGACGTCCAGGCCCCGGCCCAGCAACTCGTGGTACAGCGGGCTGAACACGGGCCTTTCCTGCTCCTCCGGTCCACCGTGGAGATGGATCACGCAGGGCGCCGGCTCTCCGCTCCCCCTGCCCGGCGCGCGGTAGTACCAGCCGCTCAGCGGCAGTCCGTCGCGCGCCGTCAGCCGAAGCGGCACGGGACGGACGGGGGGTCGGTCCGGTGGGACGGCGTCCTCGTCCCGGGACGACCACGGAGTGCGCAGCCCGGCACCGTCGGAGAGCCACCACACGCCGGGGCGGCGCTGTGACCCGGACAGTGCCAGTACCAGTCCCGTCCGGCTGTCGGCCTGCGCGATGCGCGTCACCACCTCGTGCGGCAACGGCACTTCCCGCGGCGGGCCCGCCAGGGCGTCCCCGGCACGGGAGTGCGGTGTGACGGCGGCGACTTCCAGCTCACTGGCGCCGCGGACGTTCCAGGCCAGGGCCGCGGTGCGGCCGTCGCGGCCGAAGGCCAGCAGTTCCAGTCCGCAGTCCTCACGCTCCGCGACGACGGTCAGCCCCAGCCTCTCTCCCTCGGGCGAGAGGCGGACGGCGAACAGCGCGGCGAACTCGCGTGCCGCGTCGCTGCGCAGCCACAGCGTCCTGCCGTCCGGCGAGAAACGGCCGACCCACGGATCACCGTCGGCGACGGGCAGCGCGTAGGTGGTCCGCAGGTCGGCGGTGCGGACCACGAGGGCCTCGCGTCGGCCGCGGGGACCCCGGCGGACCAGTGCCAGCTGCCCGTCCTGGCTGAGGTCGCACACCCGCAGGGTGGCGGCGGCGCGCTCGACCGCCAGCAGGGCGGGTGCCGCCGCGCCCTCGGGGTCGACGAGGTAAGCGGCCAGTCCCCCGCCGGCCGTCCCGTCCGACCCGCCCTCACCGTGCGCATACGGCGCTCCCGCGCCATGGCCCGCCTCGACGCCGCCGTACCCGTCGCCGGTGCGGGCGAATCCGGCGCGTACGGCGTCCAGGGCGCGCGCGGCTGCGGCACGCGGGGCGTCCTGCCGCAGCGGCCCGCGGGCGGTGGCGCCGCTTTCCCTTTCCCAGGAGTGGGCGGCGGGACTGGCGTCTCCCCGGTGCGGACTGCCCAGCAGCACGGCCCGGCCGTCCCGGGAGGCCCAGCCGGCCGCGCGTGGGGTGGTGTAGGTGCCGGGATCGGCGAGGCCCGGTTCCTCCTGGGCGAGCCCCGTTGCCGGGTCGCCCGCTCCCCGCGCGAAGACCGGCTCGGCGACGGTGACGGCCAGCGCCGAACCGTCGTGCTGCCAGCAGCCCAGGTGCGCCGAGCTGCCCGGCTCGGCACCGGCGAGGACGCGCCGCCCGGTTCCGTCCGGGCGTACGCACAGCACCTGGGTGTGTTCGCCGCCTCCTGGGGCTGTGGTGTAGGCGATCCAGCGGCCGTCCGGCGACCAGGCCACCTCCTTGACCGGGTGCGGGTCGGAGTCGAGCAGGTGCACCTCGTGTCCGTCGACCGGTCCGGTCCACAGTTGCGGCACGCCGCCGCGGTCGCAGATGAACGCGACGAACCTGCCGCTCGGGTCCACGGACGGATACCAGCAGCCGTGGGAGGTGAGCCGTTGCGGGGTGTCCCGTGGCCCTGCCGTGTCGGGGAGTGGCACCGGCACCGGCCCCGTGGAGGCCGGTACCGGAGCGGAGCCCGCGTCCGCGCGGCCGTCGGACGCAGCCGCCGTCATCACGGGGGCGGCGTCGCCCCAGGACCGCCTCGGCACCCCCTCGGCGTGATCCCTGCCGGGGGCGAGGCCGAGAGGAGGGACTCCGAGCAGGTGCGGCCGGGCTCCCGTCACCCGGTGCGGGCCGTGCGGCCCCTGCGCCCCGGTCACCTGATCCCGTGCGTCTGAAGCCATATCTCCAGCAACGCTACCTGCCACAGTGCGTTCGCCCCACGCCTGGTCCGGTGATCGTCGGGCGCCGACAGAAGCCTGTCCACGTAGGCGTCCTGGAAGACGCCCCGTGACCTGGCCTCGGGAGCCGACAGCGCCTCGCGGACGCGCTCCAGTACGGGGCCCGCCATGTGCTTGACGGCCGGGACCGGGAAGTAGCCCTTGGGCCGGTCGACGACCTCCGCCGGCAGGACCTCGCGGCCGGCCGCCTTGAGGACTCCCTTGCCGCCGTCGGCGAGTTTCAGTTCCGGCGGGCAGGCGGCGGCGAGTTCCACCAGCTCGTGGTCGAGGAAGGGGACCCGGGCCTCCAGCCCCCAGTCCATGGTCATGTTGTCGACGCGCTTGACCGGATCGTCGACGAGCATCACGTGGGTGTCGAGACGCAGCGCCGCGTCGAGGGCCGTCTCGGCGCCCGGATGCGCCATGTGCTCCCGTACGAAGCGGCCGGAAACGTCGTGATCGGGCAGCACGTGGGGCTGAAGGATCCCGGTGAGGTCGGTGTGCGGCCGGTCGAAGTACGTCTCGGCGTACGCCTCGGGCTCGCGCTGCCTCGGGACGGCGGCCAGGTCCGGGTACCAGTGGTAGCCGGCGAAGACCTCGTCCGCGCCCTGACCGCTCTGGACGACCTTCATCTCCTTCGCCACCTGCTCCGACAGCAGGTGGAAGGCCACCACGTCATGGCTGGTCATCGGCTCGCTCATCGCCTCGATCGCCGCGTCCAGCGCCGTCGACACACGATCCGAGGGGACCATCAGCTGGTGGTGGTCCGTCCCGAAGTGCCGGGCGACCAGATCCGAGTAATGGAACTCGTCGCCCTCCTCGCCGCCCTCCGACTCGAAGCCCACGCTGAACGTCGCGAGGTCGCGCTGTCCTTCGTCGGCCAGCAGCGCCACGATCAGGCTGGAGTCGAGGCCGCCGGACAGGAGGACGCCCACGGGCACGTCGGCGACCATACGGCGCCGTACCGCGGTGCGGAGCGCGTCGAGCACGGCGTCCCGCCAGTCGTCGGCGCCCAGGTGCGCGTACTCGTCCCTGCGGGTGTACGACGGCTGCCAGTAGCGGATGTCTCGGTGGCGGCCGTCCGGCTCCACGATGCGCACGGTGGCCGGGGGCAGCTTGCGCACACCGGCCAGGACGGTGCGGGGCGGGGCCACCGTGGCCTGCCAGCTCATGTACTGGTGCAGTGCGACCGGATCGAGCGAGGTGTCGACGCCGCCACCCGCGAGGAGCGCGGGCAGCGAGGACGCGAAACGAAGTCGCCCCGGTGCCTGCGCGAGATAGAGCGGCTTGACGCCCAGCCGGTCACGGGCCAGGACCGTGCGACCTGTGGCCTGTTCGACGATGACGAAGGCGAACATGCCGTACAGGCGGTCGACGCAGGCGGTGCCCCACTGCTGGTACGCCTTGAGCACCACCTCGGTGTCGGAGGCGGAGAAGAAGCTGTGGCCGAGACCCCGCAGTTCCTCACGCAACTCCTGGTAGTTGTAGATGCAACCGTTGAAGACACCGGTGATCCGCCCGGCGGGGTCGGCCATCGGCTGGGCCCCGCACTCCGACAGGTCGATGATCTTCAAGCGGCGGTGCCCCAGTGCGGCAGCGCCCTGCGACCACAGACCCCTGCCGTCCGGTCCCCTGGCGGCGAGCCGGTCGGTCATGCGCTCGACCGCCGCCAGGTCGGGCCGTCCGCCGTCGAAACGAACCTCTCCGCACAGGCCGCACATCAGACCGCACCCCCTCGCGAGCACGAGTACGCGCACGAACGGATCCGGTGCGGGGTGGTACTGCTGCTGGGCATGGTGAACTGCTCTCCTTCATCGGTGGGCGCCGCACGACGGCGGCGCATCGCCGGCGTCATCGCTGCGGCCGCCGGCCGTCGCGGGAGCGACGGGTCGGCACCTGACGTGTTCCGCATGGCCGCGCGGCTGTCAGCCGCCCACGGCTTCCCCCCAGCCCGGTGCCACGACCCCTGCCGGAGCGGCACCGGTCGTCGCGACGGGCCGGCGTACGACCGCTGGTGCGAGGTCGGGTCCGCGCCGGCCACGGGTCTCCGCGACCAGTGTCCCGACGCCCGCGAGCAGTCCCTCCTCCTCGACGACCCCGCGCAGACGGTGCGCGGCGCTTCCGCGGGCCAGGGCTTCGTCCATGAGGGCGCGTACGGTGTCCCAGTCCCCGGCCGCCTCCAGGGCCGGACGCAGCCGGCGGACCATGTCGCGGAGGACCGCGGGTGCGGGCTCGGCGAGCCGGGTGGCGGGGTTGACGAGGTCGCCCTCCAGACCCGCGCGGGCCGCCCGCCAGTCCGCGGCCCGGAGCCACTCGTGCCGTCCGTCGCAGTGGACGCCCCGGTCGGCGGGCTCCTCCAGCCGGGCCCGCGCGTCCTCGACCAGGGCCCGGAACAGCCCGGCGATGAGTACGACCGTCTCGGCGCGCGGGCAGGCGTCGCAGATCCGCAGCTCCAGCGTCCGCTGGTGATCGGACGGCCGTACGTCGTAATAGATCATCCCCGGATCACTGATCACCCCGGAGCGGACCAGGTCCGTGACGGTGGCGTCGTACGCGTCGGCTCCGGCGAAGCAGCCGGTCGGTCCGGAGGTGGGCCACCGCTGCCACAGCATCGCGCGCCAGCTGGCGTATCCGGTGTCCGTGCCGAGCCAGAACGGTGAGCTGGCGGACAGGGCCAGCAGCGGGGGCAGCCACGGCGAGACCGCGCACATGATCCGTACGGCCGTGTCCCGATCGGTCACGTCGACGTGCACCTGGGCGCTGCACACGAGGTGTTCGTCGGCGACCTGCCGGTATTCGTCGGCCATGTGCCGGTAGCGGGGGTCGGGGGTGGCACCGCCCGAGGCCACTCGCGCGAGAGGCACGGTCCCCGCCGCCACGACGGCCAGACCGAGACCGGAGGCCGCCGCGTCGAGCCTCAGCCGTGCCCTGACCACGTCGGCGTGCAGGGAGTCCAGCGAGGCGTGCACCCGGCTGTTCCACTCCACGGCGGACCGCTGTAGCTCGGCGGTGAAATCGGACCTGAGGCGCAGGCGGCCGAGGACCGCGTCGGCGCGTGGTACCAACAGCCCGCTCTCGATGTCCAGCACATGGAATTCTTCCTCTACCCCTATCCGAACGGCCACGGCTCTCCCTCATCCGCACCGGACGATCGCCCGCCCGGTCGGAGACCCGCGGCGACCACTGCCCACGACGAGTTCCCGACAAATGCATAAATAAGCCTTGGCGGTGCACCTTTGTGGTGTCGCTGTCGCACATGAGCGGCGGCCGGGTGCGGGCGCCGACCCCCGCGCGATCCAGGAAAGGGGGCCCGGCGCCGACGCAGGAGTAGCGTGAGGAGCACAGGCCACGCCACGCCGACTGTTGGCCGGCGCCAGGAGTGGACGCACTGGAGGTTGTTCCTGCGGACCTTGGACTCCGTCGACCCCGGTGGCACGACAGATGCCGACCAACGGGGCCCGGGGCCTTGCGAAGGAACACGCGATGAACGCCGATGACGCGTACGACGGCAGCCGTATCACCCAGTGGCTGCTGGAAACCGACTCCCTCGAAGACTTTCTCCAGACTCTGGCCGACGCCGCCCTGGAGCTGTCCGGCGCCGAGGGTGCCGGAGTCACCCTGGAGCGCGACGGCCGGCCCGTCACCGTGGTCAGCGCAGGACCCGTGGCAGCCAAACTGGACGAGAAGCAGTACGGGCAGGACGACGGCCCCTGCCTCCAGGCCCTGCGTACCGACGCGGAGGTCTCCGTCCCCGACATGCTCGACGAGGACCGCTGGGGCGACTACCCCGCCTACGCCGTGTCCTGCGGGATCCGCTCCTCCTTCTCCCTGCCGATCGCCGCCCACACCCACACCGCCGGTGCGCTGAACCTCTACGCCGGTCCGCCCCGTGCGTTCCAGCGGACCGACCTCGCCGCTCTGCGGTCCCTGGCCGCGCAGGCCACCGGCGGCATCGCCCTGGCCCAACGCATCAGCGACACCCAGGAATTCGCGGAGCAGCTGAAGACCGCCATGCGGTCCCGCAGCGTCATCGACCAAGCCCTCGGCGTGGTCATGGGCCAACGCCGCTGCACCGCCCACGAGGCCTTCGACATCCTGCGCACGGCCTCCCAGCACCGCAACATCAGACTCCGCGACCTCTGCGCCGAACTGATCACCAACCTGACGGGCAGCCCCCCGACCAGCCCCGAACTGCGGCCCCGGCCCTGACAGCACAGGGCTTGGCCCACGGCGTCACAGAGCCATCAGACCGGCTGTCGTCCCCCTGAAGCCGCAGGCGCCGAAGTAGAACGCACCCAGGTGCTCCTCGAAGTCGACGTGCAGCCATTCGCACTGTGCGGCACGGGCTTCCTCGGCTGCCGTGGCGACGAGCGCGGCACCGATTCCTCGCGCTCGGCAACGCGGTGCGACCACCGTGTCCAGAACGAAGGCGTGAACCCCACCGTCCCAGGCGACGTTGACGAAACCGATCAGGGAGTGACCGCCGGACCGTTCCCCTCAGCCCTCACCTCGTACTGGCCAGCCCGTCGGGTGCGTGCGGGTGGTGGCGTCAGCGTCTGCTGGACGACCGAGCAGTGGGCAGGGGTCTGGGCGAGGCGGAAAATCCTCGGTACCCGATCTCCGTGGACGCCGCACACCCGCACGCCTCGGGCGTCCGCGCCTGAGTACGCGTACCTAGGCGGATCGTGTCGCTCGGCTCAGTCGCGGCCGATCTTCGTCCGCCACGATGACATGGCCCCACCCCGCGTCGAAAGAGGTACTCATGGGCCATGACCTACAGCTGCGCGCTGCCACCGCGGAGGATCTCGAGTGGATCCACGAACTGCGCCACCGGGTGTACGCACAGGAGTTGGGTCAGCATGCGCCGAATCCGGCCGGGCGGCTTCGCGACGGGCTGGACGGTGACAACGTCTATCTGGTCGCGGCGCGGGGTGCGGCCCGCATCGGCTTCATCAGCGTCACTCCTCCATGGTCGGGCCGGTACGCGCTGGACAAGTACCTGACCCGCGACGAGTTGCCGCTGCTGACCGAGGACGACGTGTTCGAGGTGCGCATCCTCACCGTCGAGCCGCGCCGGCGGGCCGGCGCGGCGGCCCCGCTGCTGATGTACGCGGCGCTGCGCTGGATCGCCGCCCGGGGTGGTCGCAGGCTGGTGGCGATGGGGCGTACCGAGCTGCTCGACATGTATCTGGCCGCGGGCCTGCGCCCGGTCGGCCGTACCGTGCGCAGTGGTGCGTTGACGTTCGAGGTGCTGACCGGCGACGTGAGCGAGCTGACGAGGGTCACGATGGACCGTTACCGCACCTTGGTGGAGCGGCTGCGGTCCGCGGTGGACTGGCGGCTGGATGTGCCGTTCGCGCCCGGGACCGACGGCTGCGAGCACGGCGGCGCCTCGTTCACCGCCATCGGCACGGACTTCCGTAGCCTGCACCGCCGCCATGAGGTCGTCGCGGCCGACGTACTGGACGCCTGGTTCCCGCCGGCCCCCGGCGTGCGGGCGGCGCTCGCGGAGGATCCGGCCTGGGCGGCCCGGACGTCGCCGCCGACCGGCGCCGAGGGCCTGCTGGCGGAGATCGCCGCGGCCCGGGGGCTGCCGGCCGAGACGCTCGCGGTCGGCGCCGGATCGTCCGACCTGATCTTCAGGGCGTTCGGCCGGTGGCTGACCCCGCAGAGCAGGGTGCTTCTGATGGACCCGGGCTACGGCGAGTACGCCCACGTCACGGAGAGGGTGATCGGCTGCCGGGTGGACCGGTTCCGGTTGCGCCGCGAGGACGGCTGGCGGATCGATCCGGCCCGGCTGTCCGCCGCCGTCGGCTCCGGCCGCTACGACCTCGTCGTGGTCGTCAACCCGAACAACCCGACCGGCCGCCACGCGCCGGCCGCGGACCTACGCGCCCTGATCGCCGCCGCACCGGCCCGGACCCGCTGGTGGATCGACGAGGCGTACCTGGGATACGTCGACCCGGCCGAGTCGCTCGCCGGCCTCGCCGCGACGGACCCACGGGTGGTGGTCTGCACCTCTCTGTCGAAGATGTACGCACTGTCCGGCATGCGGGCCGCGTACCTGGTGGCCGAGCCCGACACCGCCGCTCAGCTACGCCGTTGGACGCCGCCCTGGCCGGTCAGCCTCCCCGCGCAGCTGGCCGCTGTGGCAGCCCTGCGCGACCCGGTCTACTACAGCGGTTGTTGGCTTCGCACGCACACGCTGCGAAGCCAACTGGCGGCCGAACTGGCAGAGTTGAACGAGACGGTGGTGGTCGAGGAGTCGGTGGCGAACTTCCTCGGCGTGACCCTGCCGGCCGGCGGGCCGAGCGCCGCTCGACTCGTCAGCGAGTGCCGCCGCCACGACGTGTACCTGCGCGACCTGTCGCCGCTGTCGTCGCTCTACCAGGGGCGCACCGTGCGCATCGCGGTCAAGGACACCGCCGAGAACGCACGCATCGTGGCCGCGTTCCGGGCCGCGCTGGATCTGCTGCCGCCGCCGCGTCCGGCCACCCGGGTCTCGGTGTCCGAGGGCGTTTCCGCAGCCGGTCACGCCCGGTGATCACGGTTGCTTCGCTGGCGCCCTACCTCGGTGGGGCACTGGCGCTCAGCGGCGTCGCCGTGGCGGCCTCCCGGCGCCGCGAGCTGCGGATCCGGTGGTGTGCCTGGGCCGTCGGGGTGCCGCTGGTCACCGGTGCGTTCTGGCTGGGCCGCCCGGGAACGGCGGCCATCGCCATCGCCGTCGCGGTGATCGCCGTGCTGGAGTACGGCGGGCTGATGCGGCTGGGCCGCGCGGACCGGTTGGTGCTGGCCGCGGCGGTGGCAGGGGTCGTACTGGCCGTGTGGCTGGCGCCCGGACAGGTGCTCCGGGTGGCCGCGATCGGCGCGCTCGCGGTGGCCGCGGTGCCGCTGCTGGCCGGGGACGCCGATCGTGGCCTGCACCGGCTCGGGGCGGGCCTGCTGGGACTCGCCTGGTTGAGTGCGCTGGCCGCGCTGGTGCCGCTCGGGGCGAGCGCGCTCGCGCTGTTCGTGGCGGTCTCGGTCGCCGACATCGTGGCGTACTTCGCCGGACGCAGGCTCGGCGGGCCCCGGCTGTCGCCGCTGTCGCCTGCCAAGCGGTGGAGCGGGACCCTGGCGGGGGCGGCGGCCGGGCTCGGCGCGCTCGTCGTGCTGTCCGCGTTCAGCTGGCCCATGGCGGTGGCGGTCGCGGTCGGCGGCCCGGCCGGAGACCTCCTCGAATCCATGATCAAGAGGGGTGCCCGGGCAAAGGACACCGGCCGCTGGCTGCCCGGCTCCGGCGGTCTCCTCGACCGGATCGACTCCCTGCTCGTCGCGCTGGCCGTGCTGCTCGTCCTGCGTTGAGCCCTGGACGGACCACACGGGCGTAGACCGCGGCGAACCTCACCGGTCACCTGCGTATCGGCCGCGGCGTTTCGGCCACGCTGTCGAGCCTGCTCGCTCCCGCCGCCCCAGGGCGGGCGCGTCCCGCGTCCCCGCCTCCCAGGGAACCCGCTTCGTCCGAAACACGTGTGTTCGATATCGACGCCCGTCTCGTTGACCCCGGTGCCGCCGCCTTCAGCGCCATCGACCGCACAGGGAGACGTACCGTTGACCCCCACCGCAGCCCAGGACGGTGCCGCCGTCACACCGCCGCCACCCGCCGAGATCACCTATTCCGGGCAGTACTCCGTCAACCCCCTCGGCCAGGTCGGCTTCCGGGCCTTGTGCACCCAACTCCCCGCGGTTCTGGGGCGGATCGCCGCCATGGCCTGGCGCATCGACCACCGGGCCGTACGGCTGCTGGTCGCCTGCCAGCTGATCACCGGCGTGTCCGCCGCCGTGCTGCTGGCGGCCACCGCGCGGGCCATGCGACCCCTCCTCGGCGCCGGTCCCGTCTCCGACCGCCTGCACGAGGCGCTTCCGGCGCTCGTCACCGTCGCGTCCGCCGCAGCCGCCGCCAGAATCTCGCTGGCCGTGGCCGCCTATGCCGAGCGGCGCATCACCCCCCGGCTGACGACCGAGACCGACTCCTCGCTGGTCGAGGCGGTCTGCCGGGTCGAGGCGGCGGCGTACGCGGGCGACGGCTTCTCCGACCGGCAGGAGGCGGCCGAGATGGGCGTGACACGCACGCACGTGATGGTCATGGACGCCCAGCGGTTCATGTCCGCCCTGATCAGGATGGTCACGGCCGGCGGCGTGCTGTCCGTGCTCAACCCGCTGATGCTGCCGCTGCTCCTGCTGGCCGTGGCCCCGGCGGGCGTGGGAGCGGTCCTGACCGCCCGGGTCGACTACGAGATCCACTACGCCAACGTCGCCGACCGCAACGTCCGCGGCATGATGCGCTGGTGGGCGACCACACCGAAGTACGGGGACGAGGTCCGCGCCAACGGCATGACCGACTACCTCCTGTACTGGTACCGGGCCCTGTCGGAGCGGGTCGACCGGCGTTCCCTCGCAGCCGCTCCCCGCACTCTGCGCATCGCCCTGCTGTCCTCCCTCGTCGGCGGAGCGTTCCTCGCCGCCACCTGGGGCGTGCTGGCCTGGCTCGCCGTCACCGGACGGATCGCACCGGCCGTCGCCGCCACCGCGGTCGTCGCCGTGCAGACGACGCTGGCGGCGCTGTCGCAGGTCGTCATCAACGGGGCCGCCGTCTTCCACACCAGTCTCTACCTCAGCGACACACAGGCGTTCTTCGACGACGCCGCCCGGCGGGCTCCCCGGCGCGGCCCGGCGACCGTGGGCACACCGGTCGAGGAGATCCGCCTCGAGCAGGTCACCTACCGGTACCCCGGGAAGGACAGGCCCGCCGTCGACGCTGTCTCCCTCACCCTCCGCCGCGGGGAGATCCTCGCCATCGTCGGCGTGAACGGTTCCGGCAAGAGCACCCTGACCCGTCTGATCACCGGCATCTACCTGGCGGACAAGGGCCGCGTCACCTGGAACGGCACCGATCTGGCCCACGCCGACCCGGCCACCGTGTGGAACCGCACCGGCCTCGTACCGCAGATCTTCGCCCAGTGGCCCCTGCGGGCGCGGGAGAACGTCACCCTCGGCCGGCCCAGGAGCCACGACGACGGCGAGGTGTGGGACGCGGTCGACGCCGTCGGCATGCGCGAGGCGATCGAGGACCTGCCCGCCGGACTCGACACGCTCCTCGCCCGCGAGATCTTCGGCGGCGCCGAACTCTCCGGCGGCCAGTGGCAACGCCTCGCCTGCTCCCGCGCCCTGTACCGGCGCCCGCCCCTGCTGATCCTCGACGAACCCACCTCGCAGATGGACCCGCGCGGCGAACACGGCATCTTCGAGAAGATCAAGGCCATCTCCGCCGACCGGATCACCATCGTCGTCACCCACCGCCTGGAGAACACCAGGATCGCCGACCGCATCATCGTCATGGACGAGGGCCGCCTCACCGAACAGGGCACCTACGACGACCTCGTCCACGGCGACGGGACCTTCGCCGACCTGCTACGACTGTCCCGGGACCGGTGACCCGTGACCGATGCCCGCCGGGCCGGAGCCGTGATCAGCCGCTGTCCTCCGGGGTCACGCCACCGTGAACCCGTGTCTTCACGACGCGCGCTTGGCTGGTGCCGATATCGCTGGTGGTCCTGCGGCTCACTCGTCGCGAGCACGCTGGTCGCCGACGGGTCCCTCGGCGCCGCCGTCGCCCTGCTGCCGGCCTTCGCTCCGTTCCGGGCCCCCGACGCCACAGGCGTCACCCGGCACCACCGGTGCATGGGCGAGCATCGGCCACATCGCGGTGAAGTCCCGCACCGGGGTTTCCGGTTCGGTGAGGCGGTCAGCGGTGAGCGGGGTCCACGCCTTCGCCGTCTCCGATTCCTGATCTCCCGGGCCGCCCGGCCGCCGCCTCTCCCCCGCCACTCCCGGGCAACGGCGAAACACCGCGTGAACAGGCCGGACGTGGAGCCGTGAACAGCCGACCGGACATCTTCCGGTCGCCACCCGGGCACGGCAGAATCACCGCATGGCGATCATCGAGAGCGCGCGGCCCACGCACAGCCACCCGGTCGCCCTCGCACGAGGGTTTCTGACAGGTGGGGTCAGCGGAGCGTCGCTGGCCGCTCTCGTCGTCGGCACCGTCATCGAGCGTGTGCCGCTGTTCGTCGGCGGACTGGTCCTGCCCGCGGTCTACGGCCTGCTCCTCCACCTGGCCGGTGTCCCGCGGCGCGCCAGGGAGGCGGCCGTCACACCCAGCACGGCACTCGCGATGATCGAGGACCTCAAGGCCATCGGGGGCGAAACGGGCGACATACCGGTCCGGTTCGAGCTGACGGTCGCTCCTGACGACGCGTCGGCGTACCGCGTCGAGACCACGCAGCACATCAATCTCGTCGACCTCCCCGACTACCGGCCGCGTGGCATCGTCGTGGTCCGGTACCCGCCGGACCGGCCGTGGAAAGTCGAGATCGTGGAACGGCCGACAGCGGAATGGCGGAGCCGGGCGGCCGGCGCCCGTCTCGACTCCGCGGCCGGGCCTGCCATGGTGAGCGAGCCCCCCGAGGGCTACGCGTTCGGCTTCGTCGCCCTCCTCGGCCTGCTGCTCGGCGCCGCCGCCGTGATCCTGCTGTTCCGGACCGACCTGTTCGACCAGGAGGACGCGGCGAAGCCTCCCTCTTCCGACAGACCCTCCGTGACCCAGACGTCGTCCACGACAGTCACCTCGTCGGCGACCGGCACGGTCACCATCGGCCCCGGCCGGTCGATGCTCGACAAGGGCGAACTACGCCGTGCCATCGACTCCCTGACCAAGGACGACGTGCAGCGCACGGCACTCACGGTCGTCGTACAGGAACGCCTGTTGTCGGTGGTGTTCACCCCCACCGGCGCCGGTGCGGCCCCCAACTTCGCCCCGCGTTCCCTGCCCTACGAGCGTTTCCCCGCCCTGGTCGAGGAGGCCACCGGCCTCGGCGTCGGCTCACCGCAGTCCTGGCAGCTCACCGCCGACCGCCTCACCGGCGCGCTCACCATCAGGGTCAGTGCGACCGGCCCGGACGGCACCGCCTCGCTGGAGACCGACGCCCAGGGCAGGGTGGTACGGCGCGTCCCCGCGTCCTGACCGCAGGCCGGCGAGCCCCCCGCCTCCGGGTTCGCGGCACCCCTAGCCGATCGGAACGGCCTGTCCCGTCACGCGTGTGCGCGTGCTCCGGGGGTCGACGTCGATCAGCAGGTCGCTGGGGCGGCCCATGTCCTCTCCTTGCCGGATGGCGATCCTGGTCGGGGCGGTGACGAGGCCGAGTGCGCGGAGGTATCCGCCGAACGCCGCGGCGGCGGCTCCGGTGGCCGGGTCCTCCACCACGCCACCGACCGGGAACGGGTTGCGGGCGTGGAAGCGTTCCGGCGACTCGCGCCACACCAGTTGGAGGGTCGTCCAGTCGTGACGGCGCATCACCTCGGCAAGGCCGTCGAAGTCGTAGTCCAGGGACGCCAGGCGCGTCCGGGTGGCGGCGGCCAGGACCAGGTGGTCGTTGCCGCCGAACGCGACGTGCGGGGGCAGCGTCGGGTCCAGGTCGTCGGCCTCCCACCCCAGGGCCTTCAGTGCCGCGTCCAGTTCGGTGCTCTCGGCGGGGCGGGAGCGGGTGGCGACGCTGGTGAGGGTGGCCAGCACGGCGCCGTCCTCCGACGCGGTGGCCACCGGGATCTCGCCCGCCGGGGTGTCGAGGACGATCTCGCCGGGGCCCGTCCGCTCGGCGAGGGCGACGGCCAGGGCGACGGTCGCGTGCCCGCAGAAGGCGACCTCGGCCAGCGGGCTGAAGTAGCGGACGCCGAACCGTCGGTTCGATTCGTCGCGGCTGGTGACGAACGCCGTCTCGGAGTAGCCGACCTGGGCGGCGATGGCGAGCATCGTCGCGTCGTCGAGGCCGCCGGCGTCGAGCACGACACCGGCGGGATTGCCTCCCGTCGGATCGTGCGTGAAGGCCGTATAGCGCAGGATCTCCACGGGCGGCTGGGCGTCGTTGACGGGGATCGTCCCATCGGCGTCGGTGCTCATGCCTCTACGCTGCCATCCTCTGTCGATCGAGTCCAACGATTGATTTCGTTCCCATCCATCGCCATACCGAATAGCTCCGGATAGCCTGAGCCCGTGGACACCCGCCTGCTGCACACCTTCACGGCACTCGCCCGGACGGGCAGCTTCACGGCCGCCGCCGCCGAGCTGCATCTGGCCCAGTCCACGGTCACCGTCCACATCCGCGCCCTGGAACGGGAACTCGACGCCCGGCTGTTCGACCGGCTGCCCACAGGTGCGCTGCTCACCGAGACCGGTCGGCGGCTGCTGGAGAGAGCCGAGGACGTACTCGACGCCGTGGCGCGGCTGCGGGGAGAGGGCGACGGTGCCGGGGCCCCAGGGGGACGAGTCGTCGTAGGCACGCCCGAGTCGCTGTGCACCACTCGGCTGCCGGGGGTGGTCGCCACCCTGCGCACGAGCCACCCCGAGGTGGATGTCCGGCTGTATGCCGGCGGCACCGCGCAGTGCGTCGAGGGACTGCGGTCCGGGCGCCTGGACGTGGCCCTGCTACTGGAGGACGAAACCGATTTCCCCGATGTGACGACCGAGGCGATCGCCCGCGAGCCCCTCGCCTTCGTCTGCGCTCCCGGCCATCCGCTCGCCGCACGGGCCGACGCGCCGGCCTGGGCGGAACTCGCTGCCGAGAGCATCTTCCTGCTGGAGCAAGGCTGTTCCTACAGTGATGAGCTGGAACGGCGCCTGCTGGCTGTGCCCGGCGCCCGGCCGCGCCTGACCCGGTTCGGGAGCGTGGACGCGGCACGCTCTTGCGTAGCCGCCGGACTGGGAGTGACGCTGCTGCCCCTGACGACCGTGCGGGATCACCTCCGCGACGGACGGCTGGTACGGCTCGCGGGACCGCCCTTCGCCGATGCTCCGGTGCGGCTGGCCCGGCATCGCAGACGGTGGACGTCACCGGCCGCCCGGACGTTCGTCCAGGAACTGGTGCGGCAGTTGCCCGACTGACGGGCCGGGACCATCGCGCTTGACGGTCTCCTCAGAAAGGGTCCCTGCGGCTACCCTCCTTCACCGACTGCGCCGTACCGCCTTCCGGCTGTTGCCCAGGGGCGGCCGTCCGGCGACGGTCTCGTTCGCAAGCGATGAGGCGAGGAGGCCAAGGCCGGGCCGCTGATGTGGCGGGCGAGCCGGTGCGCCGTACGGCGCCGATCCGGATGTGGTCGAAAAGGCCCAGAAGAGGGCTCTACTCGCCCCCGGTGGCCTTGTCCACCAAGGCTCCGTAGGCCAGTTGGAGCGCGTCCGCCCCGGCCAGCGCGGTGAGCGCCCCCATGGCTGTCCGTGTGGCGCGGGGCCAGAGCAGCTGGCCCCCGGTCAGGGTCGCGGCAACCCAGACGCTCATGCAGAACGGGCAGGTCAGCAACTCGCCGACGGCGTCCTGGCCGTCGTCGGCGCGTGACTCCTCGTGCAGTTCGGCCGGGCCCTGCGGACCGACGTACCGCGTGAAGGGAGCCCGCAGCGGACTGGTCACCGATGCCTTGCTGAGCAGTCGGCTCAGCCGGAAGGTGGCCACGGCGGCCAGGACCACGTCCCAGGGCTCCGGCCGGTCGGGCAGCGGACGCCCGCGGAGCCGCACCGCTGTCGCCCAGGCGGCCGTGTACGTGCCGAATCCCGCCATGGCCGCCAGATAGCCGCCCAACGGCCGTTCGTGCCCTGCCGAATAGTCGCGTTTTGCACCTAGGAGGAGGCTCTCCAGGCGTCTTGCGAGGCGGCTGTCAGCTCCTGTGCCCATCATGAGTGCCCGTTCCTGTGCCGTTCGTTCGCCGGTCGGTCCCGCCGTTGTTCGTGCGCCCTCGCCGTTCCGGTTCGACTCGTCCGGGGGCCGGACGCCGGTCGTGGTGGATGCGGCTGTCGGCATCCAGGTCCCCACCAGGGCGTCCGGCAAACCGAGCCGTCCGGGGGGCGGGTGGTGGTGCGTCCTCGCTCTCAGCCGCCCGGCCGGATGACCGCACGTACGCAGCCGTCGGACTTGTGCTTGAACATGTCGTACGCCCTCGGTGCCTCGTCCAGCGTGACGGTGTGGGTCGCCAGGTGCGATGTGCTCATTTCTCCCGCCGCCACGCGTTCGAGCAGCATCGGGATGTAGCGCTGGCCGTGCATCTGGGCGCCGCGTACGGTCAGGCCCTTGTTGATCACCGCGCCGAGGGGGAACTTGTCCACGGCACCGGCGAAGACGCCCAGGATGAATACCGTCCCCGCCTTGCGGCAGGCGTGGATGGCCTGCCGAACGGCGGTGGGACGGTCCGTCTGGAGCCGCAACTGCTGCTTGACCTGGTCGTACAGGTGCACCGGGCTGTCGCTGTGGGCCTCCATGCCGACCGCTTCGATGCACACGTCCGGTCCCCGGCCACCGGTGCGTTCGCGCAGTTCGGCCCCGACGTCGGTGGCCGTGTAGTCGATGACCTCGCTGCCGACGTACCGCTCGGTCATCTCCAGCCGCTCGGGAATCCGGTCGATGGAGATCACCCGCTCCGCGCCCAGCAGGATGGCGGCGCGCGCCGCCATCTGCCCCACGGCCCCGCAGCCCCACACGGCGACGACGTCCCCGGGTTTCACGCCCGCGAGGTCGGCGCCCATCCATCCCGTGGGGACCGAGTCCGACACGAACAGCGCGCTGGTGTCGTCGACGCCCTCCGGGACGGGGAAGGCTCCGTAGTCCGCGAACGGCACGCGCACATACTCGGCGTGACTGCCGCGCAGCCCGCCCATGGCATGCGAGTAGCCGAAGATTCCGCCGGTGTCGGCGCCGAAGAGGGCCTGTCCGATGCCGGGGTTGGTGTTGGTGTTGTCGCACAGCGACCACAGGTCGTTGGCGCAGTACCAGCAACGGCCGCAGCCGACGAACGAGCAGACGACCACCCGGTCGCCCACCTTGTGGCGCCGCACTGCGGCACCGACCTCGACGACCTCGCCGAGGAACTCGTGACCGATGACGTCCCCGGACCGCATGAAGGGGATGTATCCACCGATGAGATGCAGATCCGAGCCGCAGGTGGTTCCCGCGATCAGTCGTACGATCACGTCCTGGTCGTTGCGCAGGACCGGATCGGGCACCTCCTCCACGGCGAGCTTGTTGACGCCTTCCCAGCACAGAGCCTTCACAGCACACCCTCCCCGCCCGCGCGCCTGGTCAGCAGCCCGACGAGTCTCCCGCCGGGGGTGTCGTGCGTGGTGGGTGGCACGTCGGGCCGCAGCACCTCGCCCGCCTCCAGCAGCGCCTTCGCCTCACGCAGGGCGCGGCGCAGATTCTGGCGCGGGTCCTGACCGGCGAGCCGTGCGGGCACCGAGCCCGAGGTGCCCGGCTGTGTTTCCCTGAGGCGTACGGCCAGCTCCGTGCCCCGGCCACCGGGTGCGGGGTGGATCCGCGTCTCGATCCGGTCGCCGTACTCCTGGAGCGGTGCCGGCAGCTTGTCGGGCTGGATGTCACTGGGCCCACGGTTGATCGTCACCGTCAGCCAGCGGTCGGTGGCGGCCGGATCCGCCGGACGCGCCGTCGAGCGCCGTACGACGACGGCCCCGGCGGCGAGCGCGGCAGCGGCCGCCCACAGTGATTTCCTGGAAGTCATCGGCGTCACGTCCCATCGCGGCTGTGCCTTCCTCCGGCGGCGCATCGATGAGCGCCGGTGCGCGGCGAGTACCCCGGCAGCGCGTTGCATGCCCACGGTGGTGCCCGCCGGTCGGGTGACTACCTCCGGGCCGGTGCGGCGCGGGCGCCGTGCTCCGGTGCCGGCGACGTCAGGCTGGGCTGAGGCTCACGTCCTCCCCTACCGGAGAGTGATCTCCTCGCCAGGGGGGACACGCCTACCCACCATCGACCGCCTTGGAGGCACGAGTGACCTTCAATCCCCTGGAACAGCGCGGTATCCCGCTGGACCGGCAGATCAGGAACTGGCGCGAACTGAACGTCGCCCCCATCGATCCCGACCACTGCGACCCGTACACCCGCTGCCGCATCATCACGATGAACGGCATCGAGGTCGAGGCGATCATGTTCAGCCACCAGCTGGCTCGGAACACCGTCGATCCCGAGGTGAAACGCCAGCTGGCTCAGACGCGGTACATCGAGGCGCAGCAGCAGAAAGCGGTCAACTGGTTGTTGCCCGGCGTGTCGTCGGTGCTGGAGACGACGATCGCCTACGAGCAGGTGGCAGTGGACCTCACCGCCTGGGTCGCCCGCATGGAGCCGGACCCGTATCTGAAGCAGGCGTACCAGTTCGGCGTCCTGGAGGACTTCGACCACCTGTACCGGTACGCGAACCTGTACGAGATGATCGAGCACCGCAAGGCCGAGTCGATCGTCGAGGGCCTGACCGAGGTCATGCCGGGCCGGCCGACGAAGTTCCACCACCGCCACCCGGCCGACAACGTCCGGGACCCGTACGCCAAGGACGAGACCAACCCGCTGTCGAAGCTGCACGCGCTGACGATCATGTCCGCGGAACAGCAGACCATGAACTTCTACATGAACACCGGCCCCACCTACATGGAGCCGATCGCCCGCCAGCTCTACCAGGAGATCGGCCTCATCGAGGAGGAGCACGTCACGCACTACGAGTCGCTGGTCGACCCTGGCGAGACGTGGTGGGAGCAGCTCGTCAACCACGAGTACAACGAGTGCTACCTCTACTACTCCTTCATGGAGCAGGAGAGCGACCCGAAGGTGAAGGCGATCTGGGAGCTGCACCTCAACCAGGAGCTGGAGCACCTGCACATCGCCTGTGACCTGATGCGCCGTCACGACGGGCGGGACCCGGAGTCGGTGCTGGCACCGCAGCTGCCCGACGTCCTGACCTTCGAGCCGAACAAGGCGTATCTGCGGGAGCTGCTCGACACGCAGATCGACCTGACAACGCTCGGTGCCGGGTACGTCCGCGACGCACACGAGCGCTTCGAGAAGATGCAGGAGCAGATCCACGGCGGCGAGGAGCCGCCCAGCGAGCGGGTGATGACGCAGCACGACGAGATGTTCGGGCGCGAGTACCGCATCGAAACCGAGGGCGAGCATCCCGATCCCGCCCTGCGCGAGAAGTGAGGGGACCGGTCATGTCCGAGCTTCACACCCCGCAGGCCGGCGACGACGCCGCCCCCGACGTCGACGTGGTGGCCCTGCTGATGCGGCAGCACGGAGACATCCGCAACCTCTTCGACGAGGTCGAGGCCACGACGGGAGACGCCCGGCAGGAGGCCTTCCGCCGCCTGGTACGGCTCCTCGCCGTCCACGAGACGGCCGAGGAGGAGGTCGTACACCCGTTCGTTCGCCGCAATGTCGCAGGCGGCGATGAGGTGGTCGAGGCCCGTCTCGCGGAGGAGCGGTCGGCCAAGGAGACGCTGAGCGACCTGGACGAGATGGACACGGGCGACCCGAAGTTCATGCCGCGGCTGCTGGCGCTGCGCAGCGAGGTCCAGGAGCATGCCCGCGCGGAGGAACGCTACGAGTTCATCCACATCCGGCGCAGTGCCGACACGGCGGCCCTCGCGTCTCTGGCCAGAGGCGTCAAGGCGGCCGAAGCCATGGCACCCACCCGGCCCCATCCGGGCGTGGAGTCCGCGACGGCCAACGTGGCGCTCGGCCCGGTCGCCGCTCTGATGGACCGCACCCGCGACGCCGTCCGCACGGCCATGGGCCGCGACTGACCTAGTGCGTCCGGCCGACGGCGACATGTTCGCCGTTACGGCAGCCCACCTGACGGAGGGCCCCGCCGCACTGAGGCGGGCCCTCCCGGGGAACGCGGTTCGGACTGTCTCGAGTCGAACACGCGCTGTCAGCGGCGGTGGGACGATCCGTCGTCGGTGTCCGGCTCCCGATCGGCGCGCTCCTCGGTCTCGACACCTTCCAAGGGATTGCCCGCCGCCGTGCCCCTATCCGCCTGGTAACCCTCCTTGGCACTGGCGGTGCCCGGTACGGACCGCTCCTGCGGCGGGCTCTCCGCACCCGAGTGGGCCCCCGGCTCCTCCTGGCTGCGCGCCCGGTCGTAGCGGTCCCCGCGGTGATCCTTCTGGCCGGTCATGGCTACCTCCCAGCGGCGTTCGGCTGGGCCGGGTTCCCTGCGGCGGACGCGGGAAACAGCGACCGCGCATCAGGCGGCCGGGTCCGCACCGGGCCGGCGCACCACCGTGAGCAGGTCCTCCTGCCCGGCCACCGCCTCCAGGGACAGCGTGCGGTATCCGGCCTGGTCGAACAGCACCGTGATGCGGTCCAGGTCCTCACTGAGCACGGTGCCCTCCCCCCATCGCTCGTGCCGCACTTCGGTGCCGACGGGGTAGGCGGCCGCCGAGGGGTGAGCGGTCCGCTCCTCCCTACCGTCCTCGGGTACCTCCTCGTCGCACCCGTCGCAGTTCCCGCACGGCGCTGCGTAGGCCTCACCGAAGTAGCCGAGCAGGAAGTACCGTCTGCAACCGGTGGTCTCGGCGTACGCCCGTGCCATCTCGACCCGCGACCGGTCGGTCCGGCGATGCCCCTCCGCGGCCTTCTCCGCCTGCTCGGTGGCCCGGCGGCGGGACACGCCCGGCGCGGGACGTACCTCGCCCTCCTCCCCCGTCGCGACGGCGTCGGCCTCCTCCAGCAGGTTCACCGCCGCGGTGACCCGGTTCCTCGACAGGCCGGTCTCCCGACGCAGTCCATCCAGGTCGGCGGGGTCCGCGCGGTGACCGTGGACGGCCTCGACCACGTCGGACAGGGCGCCCCGGCCCGGACTGCGGCCGGCGAAGTAGGACTGCATGCCGGTGTCGTCGGGCCGGTAGTGCAGGACGGCGAGAGCCGGACGTCGGTCTCTGCCACAGCGGCCGATCTCCTGGTAGTAGGCGTCCAGGGAGCCCGGCAGCGACGCGTGCAGGACGAACCGTACGTCCTCCTTGTCGATGCCCATGCCGAACGCCGAGGTCGCCACCACGACGTCCGCCGTGCCGGAGAGGAAGGCGTCATGGATCCGGGCGCGTTCGGAGGCCCGCAGCCCGGCGTGGTAGCTCTCGGCGGCCAGTCCCAGAGAGGCCAGTTCCGTGGCGTAGTACTCGCTGTCCTTGCGGGTCGCGGCGTACACGATGCCCGGCTTCGGCTCGGCCGCGGCCCGCTCGACCACGGCCCGGCGCCGGTCGGCCTCGTCCAGGAAACGGCGGACCTCGAGCCTGATGTTCGGCCGGTCGAAGCCGGTCACCATCACCCGCGGTCGGCGCATGCCCAGCCGTTCGGCGATCTCCTTGCGCACCGGCGGGGCGGCGGTCGCGGTCAGGGCCAGCACCGGTGGGCCGCCCACACGCCGTACGGCCTGTGCCAGCCGGAGGTAGTCGGGGCGGAAGTCGTGCCCCCACGAGGACACGCACTGGGCCTCGTCCACCACGAACAGAGCGGGGCGCGCCTCGGCCAGCCGTTCCACCACCTCGTTCTTGGCCAGTTGTTCCGGAGACAGGTACAGAAAACGGGCCTCGCCCCGGCGCACCGCCTCCCAGGCGGCCGCCGTGCCCGCAGCACCGAGGTCGGAATTGACCGCGACGGCGCCGGGCACGCGGTCGCCGTCCGGCAGACCGGCGATCTGGTCACGCTGGAGGGCCAGCAGCGGCGACACCACGACGACCGGTCCGGACAGCATCAGGGCGGGGACCTGGTACACGGCGGACTTGCCGGACCCGGTCGGCATGACGACGAGGGTGTCCTCACCTTCCAGCACCCATTCCATGGCCGTGAGCTGCTCGGGCAGGAGTCTCTCCCAGCCGAACACGTCCGCGGCGATCCGGCTCAGGCGCTTCGCCCGGTCGTCCGCTGTCCCCGGCCCTTCGCGTCGTCCCATGTTCCGCTCCCTGGTGGCTCGGGGCGGGCGCGTGCACGGGGTGGGCAGCGCCTGCCGCACCCCTGAGTACCCGCAGGCCCTGCGGACGATGCGGTGACCGTGCCGACCGCGCTCACGCGGGCACAGGACGGGCTCGGCGACGGCAAGGACTCACCCGCCAGGGGCAACGATCCGCCGGTCAGACCCTTGGGCACCGGCCGGACACCTGCCGCTGCCGGCGACCTTCATGACTCGTGCCGCGCCCGCTCACCCGCCTCCAGGCGATCCAACGCCGCGCTGGTCGATTCCTTGCTGCGGATCAGCTTCCACGTCTCGACTCCGCACTCCGCCACCGCAGTCACGCCCGCGAGGAAGAGCAACACGCGCAGGGGAAGCCACCAACCCTCCCGGACGGAGGCGACACCCATCATGGCCACGCCCATCAGCAGAGGCCACCCGGCCCTGCGCAGCCACAGCTCGATCCCGTCCCACATCGCCACGCCTCTCCTCTTCGCGCACCCGTGCGGGCGACCGGGGAGAAGCATAGGAGACACGGTGAACCAGTCCTGCGCGACCGCCGAAAGCGGTTGATCTCGGTTTCCCCCGGGCGACCTGATCGCGACGAGTCCGACCTCGAAGTCTTCGTCGGCAGCCAACTCCTCGGCCCCGGCGCCGACTTCGACCCGAGGGCCGGATGGTTCGGACCCGTACGACGACGGTCGTACGGTACGGCGGTGAGGGCCGAGGCTGCTCGATGACCAGCTAGGCCGGGCCCGGCCGAGATCGGCCGGTTGGGGTCCGGCACCCACAACTCGACCTGATGCAGCGCGCCCTGCGCCGGGCGGCTCATGCGGTCACCGCCGCCCGCCGGACCGGCGGGAGCAGGTCGCGGTCAGTCACGCGGGGACGCGAACCTCACACGGCCGGCGAGCCTGTCCCAGGCGGCGGCCCCGCCCGCAAGGGGCCAACTGCGGGTGCCGGCCCCCTCGTACGGCAGCGACGCCAGCGCGTCGCCGTAGCCCCGCTGGACGGCAGCCCGACGGTCTTCGGTCCCGGGGCCTTCCGGGCAGGATGCCAAGCCCTCCATGTGCCGTTCGTACGCCTCCGTCATGTCGGCGGTCGCCGACCTCCAGTGCTCGTCGTCCGGGACCCTCGTCACCTGCGTGCAGACCGGCACGCCGCCCTCGGCCAGCGCGGCCACGGCCCGGTCGTGGCCGTCCAGGATCAGCCAGCCGTCGAGGAACGACACCCACCACAGCAGTACGGGCGCCAGGGTGCCCTCCCTCGCATGCCTGCGGTACGCCTTCACGCGCGGAGCATCGGGTCGGGACAGCCTGCGCAGCGGCAGAACACCGTGCCAGCCACCCCCGCAGTACAGACCGAGGCATCCGCCCGGCCACTCCCCGACGAAGTCCTCGCTCCAGATGCCCGGCTGGAAGGCGGCCTTCTTCGTGAACTCCCAACGGCCGTCGTGCAGCGGCACTTCCTGGCTGCTCTCCTCCATCCAACGTGCGTACCGATGCGCCCAGTCGACCCCGGAACGCATCTGCACCGACCGCAACGGCGGCAGCGGCGAGCGGTAGCCGGTGAGGCGATGCAGGTAGAGGTCCCGGCAGCAGCCCGTGGTCTCCCGCGAGCGGCCGAGCAGCACCGGCCGTTCGCCCTGACTCAGCAGCAGCCTGCCGTCGTCCGCCGTCTCGAAGCGCAAGGACGCCGGGCCGGGGCGCCCCGCAACGGCCAGCACCAGCCCACCACCTGGCAGCAGTTCTCTGGTCCACCTCTTCACAGGGCCAGTGTGAGGGAGGTCGGCCCGCCCACGGAAACCCGTTTCGAGGTCCGGCCGGCGGCATCGCCGTCGCTCACCGGCTTCTTCGACCGGGCGGGCACGACGTGCGGGAAGAAGACCTCCGCCACGTCGGTGTGCACGGCCACCACGACGGCCGTCCCGCCCTGGATCGCGACCGGTGACGACATCGACTCGCCGTCAAGGGCGCGCGAAGCTCACGATCACCGGCAAGCCGAGCCGGGCCAACCGGGAGACCCTCCCGTACCAGGGTTTCGCCGGCAGGACGTGAAACGTGTCGGCCGGTGCCGCGGTCGCCCTCGGGTGACCGCATACAGAAAACCCTGGACCGTCACCACGGGGGTGGAAGTGACGGGCCAGGAGCTGGAACCACGCTGCCACACGACCGGCCGGCGCATCCCTGGTGGGGCCGGAATCGCCTCGGATGCGGCGTTCACCGCTCGGGTCAGCGGGGTCGTGGACACGGTGTTCAGCGCAGGTCAGCGGGTGTCGGACGCGATCTGGTTCGGCTTCGCCGGGTTGCGGACGTAGCGCGGCCGGGCGATGCGGTTCTCCGCGACGCGGATCGCCGGACGCCGTCCAGGAGACCGTCCGACGAGGGCGGCGGGCATAGACGTGCCGACGGGCGCGGTGCTCGGTCCGGCGGACTGTTGGTTCCGCGAAGCGCGGCGCCCCGGACACGTGGTGAACGTGTCCGGGGCGCCCTGCCGCGACCCGAGGAACCCGAGTTCCGTGATCGGCTACGGCGTGGGCGGTATCGGGAAGAGCATGCAGCTGCTGGTGGCGTGGGCGAGCAGACGACCCGTCGAGTCGACCATCTGCGCCTGCGCGAGCGCGGTTTGGCGGCCCTTGTTGACAACTGTGCCGATGGCACGCACCGTTCCGGTGTCCACGGTGATCCGCCGCAGGAACTTCACCGTGAGGTCGAGCGAGGTGTACGCCATGCCCTGCGGAAGGGTCGACTGGACGGCACAACCGGCCGCCGAGTCGAGCAGGGTCGCGAAGATGCCGCCGTGCACGCTGCCGATCGGGTTGTAGTGCTCCTCGCCCGGCGTCAGGGAGAAGACCGCCCTGCCGGGCTCGACCTCGTCCAATGTGAAGTCGACGGTGTGACCGACGGGCGGCCCCGGCAGTCGCCCCGCCCGCAGCTCCCGCAGGAAGTCGATGCCCGCCATTCGGCCGGCGGCTTCCGCCAGGATCGCGGGGTCGTCCCACTGATACGTACGCGTTCGTCCCACGAGTCGAGGCCTTCCCATCTGACTGTTGCAAATGAAGCTAGCTCTCGGCTCACCTGACTGTCAACGACGAAGCCAGCCCTCTACCATGGCGGAATGGAGTGGCTTGAGGCGAGCACGGAGAACTGCCCCGTCCAGCGCACGCTCGACGTGGTGGGAGAGAAATGGACGTTGCTGATCCTTCGTGACGCCGTCAACGGAGTCCGGCGCTTCGACGACTTCCACCGCCACATCGGCCTGTCGGAGGCCGTCCTCAGCGACCGTCTCCGGAAGCTGATCGCGGCCGGCGTCCTGAGGACCGTCCCGTACCGGGAGCCGGGCAACCGCTCCCGCAACGAGTACCGCCTGACTCGCAAGGGCTGGGACCTGTGGCCCGTTCTCATGGCGCTGAGCCAGTGGGGCGAGACCTACGCCCTCGGCGCCGACGGCCCACTGCTGGACGTCCGCCACACCGACTGCGACGCTCCGGTCCGCGTCGTCGTCGAGTGCTCCGCGGAGCACTCGGCCCTCACCCCCGGGGACGTCACCGCCCGGCTGGGGCCCGGCGCCCGTCCCCGCTCCTGACCAGGACCTCGCCCGCCCCCCTCCGGTCCGGACGGCGACGCCTCGCCGCCGCAAGGGTGGTGCCGGCACCAACCGTCCCCACGACATGCTGCGCGGCAGTACCCGGGTTCACCGCTTCCCGCGCGACGCCGCGGGTGAGCGAGCCGGTGTTCGTCCGACGGCAGGGCCCCCGGGGCGAGGACGACGGCTGTCTCGGTCCACACCTGCCTGCGTGCACGATCCCGGCCGGGGGCGAGCACGGCCTGGTGATCCTCGCCGCGCAGGACTTCACCGGTCGTCCCCTGGCCCGCGTCCATCTGCCCGGCCGGGTCCCGCTCGGCTTCCACGGCAGCTGGATCGCCGAGGCCCGAGCGCGGCACCGCACGGAACGGCAGCGGCGGGCGGCCTGGCGCTGTACCACAGGAGCCACACTCCCGTGCTCAGGCGTTCGCCTGTCGGCGCACGGCCGTCCTCCGTGGTGCGGCATGGTGCACCGGCCTGCCCGCGCCGGCCGGCTGCTGACGCCACAGCCACAGGGACGTCACGGACAGCAGGCCGGTGAAGACCGCCAGGAAGAACACCGACACCCACATCTGCCGGCTCCCCGGGTCCTCCCACCCCGTCCAGACGGCCGAGGCGGCCCACAGAGCGGCACCTCCCGCGTAGACGGGACGGATGTGCCGCAACTGCCGTACGGCGCGAACGGATTCAGTGTGATCGTTCTTCGGTGTCATGCCGGCCCGGGTACCCCGCGACGCGCCCTCCAACGGTCCCCGGCATCGCTCCGGCATGGGGGAGGCTGTGCGTCCGCCGCGAGGGCGGGCCCGGCCGAGAGCGAGGACGGGCAACGGCTCACGCCTGACGGTCGGTGGTCCGCCGGAACGCCACCGCCGCCGCGACGCCGCCTATCAGGCCGAAGAGATGCCCCTGCCAGCTGACTCCGGTCGCCGTCGGCAGGACTCCCCAGAGGATCGACCCGTAGACGGCACCGACGAGGAGGCCCACGAGCACGTCACCGATGCGGCGGTCGACGAAGCCGCGGAGGACCAGATAGCCGAAGAGGCCGAAGACGACACCGGAGGCGCCCGCGGTCGTGGAGTACGCCGGCGCCGTGAGCCAGACGCCGAGGCCGCTCACCAGGGTGATCACGGCGACGACGGAGAGGAAGCGGCGGATGCCGGACAGTGCGGCCAGGAAACCCATGACCAGCAGCGGCAGGCTGTTCGCCGCGAGGTGGTCGAAGCCGAAGTGCAGGAAGGCGGCGGGCACGACGTCGCGCAGCTCGCCGAACTCCCGTGGCGTGATGCCGTAGGTGTCCAGGGCATGCCCGCTGATCGCGTCGATGACCTCCAGGACCCACAGCAGGGCGACCCACGCCGCGACCAGCACGGCCGCGTCCCGTGCCCGCGCCCGCGCCCGCCGCGATTCCGGTGCGGGACGCGTCGCGCCGTACGGTCCGTTCCCGGGTCCGGTACCGAAGTCGGATCCGTACACCACAGCAGCCCCCTCCGGTGCCCTCGCGTCCTGGCGACAACGCGCCACTCGCCAGGACGCACTCCTCGCCTGTCTACTGCTCAACGCAGGGAGGCCTCGTCGTGGTTCCAGCCTTGTGCGGCTTGTTCGTGCGTCCCCCTGCCCCGCGCCACCTCCGTCACCACGCCCGCCGCTCGGCCGCTGGTAAAATGGGGGAACGCTTCGACACCGCCGGGGTCCGTACCAACGGGTACGGACCCCGGCGCGTTCCGGGCGTTCACACCGAGGAAGGTTTCCCATGAACGGTAAGTCGCCGGCCCCCGGACACCCGCGTGCCGGAAAGCACCGGTCGGCGACGGCGCCGCAGGGTGACCTCTCCACACCGCAGCCCGTCGCCCCCGGCCTGCCGGCGGCCGCGTCCTTCGACGCGCTCGGCCTGCCGCCGGAGCTGTTGACGGCGATGACCGGCCTCGGGGTGACGGAGCCGTTCCCGATCCAGGCGGCGACCCTGCCCAACGCCCTGGCCGGCCGCGATGTCCTCGGCCGCGCGCGGACCGGCTCCGGCAAGACGCTGGCCTTCGGCCTCGCTCTCCTGGTCCGTACGGCGGGCCGTCGGGCGGAGTCGAAGCGTCCGCGGGCGCTGATCCTGGTGCCGACCCGGGAGCTCGCCCAGCAGGTGGGCGAGGCGTTGGAGCCGTACGCCCGGACGCTGGGCGTGCGACTCGCGACGGTGGTCGGAGGCCTGTCGATCAACAAGCAGACGGCGCTGCTGCGGGACGGCGTCGACGTCGTCATCGCGACGCCGGGACGGCTCACCGACCTGCTGTCGCGCCGGGACTGCCATCTGAACCACGTGCGGATCACGGTGCTGGACGAGGCGGACCAGATGTGCGACCTCGGATTCCTGCCGCAGGTCTCGGCCATCCTCGACCAGATCCCCGCCGACGGGCAGCGGCTGCTGTTCTCGGCCACGCTCGACCGCAACGTCGACCAGCTCGTGCGGGACCACCTGCACGACCCGGTTCTCGCGTCGGTCGACCAGCTGGCCGGCTCGGTCGCCACGATGGAACACCACGTCCTGAACATCCACGCCGCCGACAAGTACGCGACCGCGACGGAGATCGCCGCGCGGGACGGCCGGGTGCTGATGTTCCTGGACACCAAGGCCGCCGTGGACCAGTTCACCCGCCACCTGCGGGCCAGTGGCGTACGGGCTTCGGCCCTGCACAGCGGCAAGTCACAGCCGCAGCGGACGCACACGCTGGCCCAGTTCAAGAACGGCGAGGTCACCGTGCTGGTGGCCACCAATGTCGCCGCGCGGGGCATCCACATCGAGGCCCTCGACCTCGTCGTCAACGTCGACCCGCCGGCCGATGCCAAGGACTACCTGCACCGTGGCGGGCGTACGGCGCGCGCCGGGGAGTCCGGCAGCGTGGTCACGCTGGTCACGCCCAACGAGCGGCGCGAGGTGAACCGGATGATGTCCGAGGCCGGGATCCGGCCCACGGTCACGCAGGTCCGCTCCGGTGAGGCGGCGCTGACCGCCATCACCGGAGCCAAGCGCCCGCCGGCCGGGACGAAGGGCACCGGCGGCAACGCGCCCTTCCGTGGCCTCGGCACCCGTCCGGCCGGAGCCGCCAAGGAGTCCCGCAAGACCGCCGAGGCCCGCAGGACGGCGGAGGCCCGTGCGGCGGCCCGGGTGCGCAAGGGCCGCTGACGAGGAACGGACGGCCCCCGCGCTCGGTCAGGACTTTCTGCCGCGGGTCAGGCGGAGGTCTTGCGCCGTTCCGCCTGGGTGCGCAGCTCCTCGTTGATGCGCCTGGCCTCTTCGAGCTGGTCCTCGAGGATGATGATCCGGCAGGCGGCCTCGATGGGGGTGCCGGCGTCGACGAGTTCCCGGGCACGGGCCGCGATGCGCAGCTGGTAGCGGGAGTAGCGGCGGTGGCCGCCCTCGGATCGCAGGGGCGCGATCAAGCGGTTTTCCCCCAGGGCGCGGAGGAACGCGGGAGTGGTGCCGAGCATGTCTGCGGCCCGGCCGATGGTGTAGGCGGGATAGTCGTCGTCATCGAGCGGGTCGGGGGTGCGGGGGCCGGCAGGCGGCATAGACCTCTTCTTTCCAAGGACGCGTCGGGGGGCCCGAGCGCTGGCGCCCGGGCCCCGAGGTTTCAACACCATCTACCGGCTGACTGCTCCGGCTTTCTTGTTCCGCCTGCCCGCCCACGGGGGCGGGACTGCGGGGATCGCAAATGCGTGACCGTGGACCACCTTCCGATCTGGGGCCTGCGGCACCCGGGCGGTTGTTCGTCCTCACCCGGGCGATCCTGATGGCGTCTGCTCCTCACCTCATTCGGTTGCGCGGTTTCGGTACTTACGGCTTCTGCGTCTTCTGTGCGGCAGCTCGTCCTGCCGCCTGTGTTCGACTTGCTGAGTACGAGAACAACGCTAGCTCCCGTACATCTCAATGTCTACCGCCGCCACGACAGATTTTCTTCGGCCCCACCGGATCGGGCACGACGCCCACCGACCGCTCCGGCATGACCGGCTCGCCTCGTCCACTGCCCTCTCCGGCCCGCGCCGGATGATCACTGCGGACCACAGGGTCGTACGCGTTGACGAGCAACGTCCGGACCGGCGACCGGCGCGAAGCAAGATCGCGCGAGGGCGTCCCCCTGTGTTCCTCCGACCGCGATCCCGGGCGGCGGGAAGCCGCCTCCTCCGCATGGGTTGAAGCGACGGACAGCGATTGGTTGAAGCGACGGACAGCGGGGGTACCCGTGGACATCGAAAGACAGACCGGACGCTCCGGAGGTGAGCGCAGTGACCACTTCTCCCAGGTCGTCGATGGAGACCCATCCCGACATCGTCGACATGCGTGCCCGACACGAAATGGCGGAACGAGCCACCAGTACCCCCATGGCGCAGGCCGTCGAGGCCCTCGCCTTCCTCACCGGTGTGTATCTGGCGGCTTCCCCGTGGATCGCCGGTTTCAGCGGGCTGTCCGCACTGGCGGTCAACAACCTGATCGTCGGTATCGGCTATGCGCTGCTGATGAGCGGCGGCTTCGGTCGCGCCTACGAACGCACGCACAGCATGGCGTGGGCCGCCTGCGCGCTGAGCCTTTGGACGATCATCGCCCCCTGGGCGGTGTCCGGGGACGTCAGCACCACCCGGACCGTCGTGAACAATGTCATCGTCGGAGTCCTCGGCCTCCTGCTGGCGCTGGCCGCGAGCGCCGTCGCACGGGAGAGGCGGTCGCCTCGACGCGACCCCGGCATGTAGGCCCGGTAGCGGTGCCGGGACCCATCCGAGTGCCGCCCAGGAGCGCGGAACCTCATCACGGTGCCGCGGGGCACCCGGCCGGGGGCGGGGACAGTCGATGACGTCCTCGCCCACCGGCCACGGCCCGCGTCCCGAGCACCGGAGGTCCCTGGGGGCAGGTCTCCTGATCGGCATGGCCGTCATGGCCGCGGCGGATGAGATCGTCTTCCACCAACTCCTGGGCTGGCACCACTTCTACGACCGGTCCACCACCGGTGTCGGCCTGCTCTCCGACGGCCTGCTGCACACCGCCGAACTCCTCGCCCTCGTCGCCGGCTTCTTTCTCTCCGCCGACCTGCGCCGCCGTGGGGTCATGGCCGCCGCCCATCTGCGGGCGGGCATCTTCCTGGGCCTGGGTCTGTTCCAACTGTTCGACGGGATCGTGGACCACAAAGTGCTGCGGGTGCACCAGATCCGGTACGGCGTGGACGTCACCCCGTACGACTGGGCATGGAATCTGGGTGGCCTGGTCCTGCTCCTCGTCGGCTGTGCCCTGACCGTCCGCGCGGCCCGCCGCAACGGGACAGGGCCGACGGCGTGAGACAGGTCCACGTCCACCCCGGAGCCGCCGTCACCCAGTGGGGCGCAACCGTCGAACTCAGCGCCGCTGTCGCCGCGTTGGCAGCGGCCGTGGTGTATCTCGTGACCGCCCGGCGGCTGCGCCGCCGCGGGGACACCTGGCCGTGGGCGCGGGACGCTGCCTTCATCTCCGGCTGCGGCGCCATGACCTGGGCCATGTCGGCGGAACCACCGGGCGGGCCGTTCACCAGGCACATGGCACAACACCTGATCGTCGGCATGGTCGCCCCACTGCTGCTGGTCCTCGCCAGGCCCCTCACGCTGGCTCTGCGCGGCCTGGCTCCGGGGAAGGTGCGGCGCGGCCTGCTGCGGGCAGCGCACTCGGGACCCGTCGCCGTACTGCTCTCCCCTCCAGTGGCGGCGCTGGCGGACGTCGCCGGGCTGTGGCTGCTCTACCGGACCGGACTCCTCGCCGCCACGCACGAGCACCCCGTGCTGCACGTCGTCACGCACACGCACGTACTGGCCGCCGGACTGATCTTCACGTTCTCGGTCTGCCAACTGGATCCGGTCCGCCGTCGCTGGAGCCTCGCGGCGCGCGGCACCGCCGTACTGACCGTCGGCGCCGCCCATGCGGTGCTCGCCAAAGGGCTGTACGGGGCACCGCCGCCCGGCACCGCCTTCGCCACCGGCGACCTGCGCACCGGCGCCCAGTTGATGTACTACGGCGGTGACCTCATCGAGATCGCACTGGCCGTCACAATCGCCGTCCAGTGGTACGGCGCCACCGGGCGCGCCCACGCCCGCCGCTCCGGCCGGGGACGGGGCGAGGACCTCGCGGCGGGAGCGGTCGCGAGGTCCGACGGGTGATGTCCCACCGTCGGCGCTCGAGGATGCCCACCGTCCGTGGCATCCCGGGGTACCGGCCTGAGCGGTCTAGCGGGCGAAGAGGCCGGCCGCCGTGCTCACTCCGGCGGCGCAGGTGAGGAGGGCGCAGGCGAACGCGGCGTGGCGTCTGAGCAGGTCGCGCCGTAGGACGGCGTACCGGCTCTCGTACTCCTGCCGGAGCTCGGCGGCTCGGCGGAGCGTTTCCTGGAACATCAGGCGGGTGAGGTGGTTGCGCTGCCGGATGTAGTGGTGGGCGAGGTCGTCGGCCTGGGCGGTGGTCAGCCAGGGCAGGCGGGCGCAGAGGTCTTCGGCCTCGCGGTGGGCCTGTTCACGGTGGGCACGGGCGAGAAGGTAGCCCTCGGCTTCGGCGGCCAGGACGCCGTCCCGCCCGTCGGGTGCGGGGTGCCACCCGTGCTTCACCGCGGTTCTCCCTTGTGGCCTTCGGCGTCGATGGCGTCTCGCTGGCCGGCGTTCGCCTCCTGTTCGATCTGGGCGAGTTCGGGGTGGTGCAGGTCGAAGGCGGGTGATTCGGAGCGGATGCGCGGCAGGGTGACGAAGTTGTGGCGCGGCGGCGGGCAGGAAGTGGCCCATTCCAGGGAGCGGCCATAGCCCCAGGGGTCGTCGACCTCGACCCGCTCCCCCTTCTGTGCGGTCTTCCAGACGTTGTAGAGGAAGGGGAGGGTGGACAGGCCCAGGAGGAAGGCGCCGATGGAGGAGATGGTGTTGAGGGCGGTGAAGCCGTCGGCGGCGAGGTAGTCGGCGTAGCGGCGGGGCATGCCCTCGGCGCCGAGCCAGTGCTGGATCAGGAACGTGGTGTGGAAGCCGACGAACAGGGTCCAGAAGTGGATCTTCTCCAGGCGGTGGTCCAGCATGGTGCCGGTCATCTTCGGCCACCAGAAGCTGAATCCGCCGAACATCGCGAAGACGATCGTGCCGAACAGGACGTAATGGAAGTGGGCGACGACGAAGTAGCTGTCCGTGACGTGGAAGTCCATCGGCGGCGAGGCGAGGAGGACGCCGGTCAGTCCGCCGAAGAGGAACGTGACGAGGAAGCCGGCCGCCCACAGCATCGGTGGTTCGAAGGAGATCGAGCCCTTCCACATCGTGCCGATCCAGTTGAAGAACTTCACTCCGGTCGGCACGGCGATCAGGAAGCTCATGAACGAGAAGAACGGCAGCAGCACGGCCTGCGTGGCGAACATGTGGTGAGCCCATACGGTCACGGACAGACCGGTGATGGCGATGGTGGCGCCGACCAGTCCCATGTAGCCGAAGATCGGTTTGCGGGAGAACACCGGGAGGATCTCGGTGATCACACCGAAGAACGGCAGGGCCAGGATGTACACCTCGGGGTGGCCGAAGAACCAGAACAGGTGCTGCCACAGGAGGGCCCCGCCGTTCTCCGGGTCGAAGATGTGCGCGCCGAACTTGCGGTCCGCCTCCAGGGCAAGGAGAGCGGCCGCCAGGACGGGGAAGGCGAGCAGGACCAGCACCGAGGTGAGCAGCACGTTCCAGGTGAAGATCGGCATCCGGAACATGGTCATGCCCGGTGCGCGCATGCAGATGATCGTGGTGATGAAGTTGACCGCGCCGAGGATCGTCCCGAACCCGCTCAGCGCGAGCCCCATGACCCACAGGTCACCGCCCAGCTGAGTGGTGCGCTCGCCGCCGCTGAGGGGCGTGTAGGCGGTCCAGCCGAAGTCCGCGGCACCCTCGGGGACCATCAGACTGCTGATCACGATCAGGCCGCCGAAGAGGAACAGCCAGTACGAGAGCATGTTCAGCCGCGGGAAGGCGACATCCGGGGAGCCGATCTGCAACGGCATGATCGCGTTCGCGAACCCGGCGAACGTCGGTGTGGCGAACAGCAGCAGCATGACCGTGCCGTGCATCGTGAACGCCTGGTTGTACTGCTCGTTCGACAGCAGTTGCAGTCCTGGCCTGGCCAGCTCCGCCCTGATCGCCAGAGCCAGTGCTCCGCCGAGCAGGAAGAAGCCGAACGACGTGATCAGGTAGAGGTGACCGATCTTCTTGTGATCGGTCGTGGTCAGCCAGGTGACGATCACGTGGCCCCGGCCGCGGCGCTCCACCGCGGGCACGGGAGCAACGGGCTCGGTATGGGTCGCCATCAGATTCCTCGGTCGGCAGTGGATGGTCCCGGTCGACACGGACGCACTGGGAGTTGCGTCCCAGTCCTGTTCCTTCGTCGAGCCGGAGGTCGGGTGAGGCAGTGTGCAACCAGCCCAGCGGAAACCACGCCCGCCGTTTCGGCACCACGCCCGGCAGCGTCCCCTTCTCAGCCGAACGAGGGACGCAGACACCCGCCGGAACGCGGCGTCAGCCTGTCCGGCCCCGACCCAGACCCCGGCGACCCGCGCGGGAGCCCCGGTAGGCCGCGCGACGAGTCGCGGCCAGCGTCCTGCCGGGGCTGAATCCCTCGGCGCTGTGCCGGTAGATGTCGAAGTCCGCGCTCTCCTCCTGCCCGAGGGGCAGCGGACTTCGTACGGTCAGCACGGCGAACGCACGCCATGCCCCGTCGGCGGTTCCGGCGCAGAGGTCGAAGACGAGTGGTCCGGCGGCCAGGGCCGCGCGCAGACTCACCGGATCGCCGTGTACCGGTGCCCGACCGGAGCGGCGCGGGAAGGCGGCAAGCACACAGGGGTGTCCGCCGACACGGTAGGACAGGAGGCTGGAGTACGGGCCGCCCAGCGCGTCGGCACGCAACCGTGGCAGACGGCAGGTGATCCGGCCCCGGCCACTGCTCGTGAGCAGCAGGTCGAGCGGCCGGCCCGGTCCGGCGGCCTGTTCCAACCGTACGGCCAGCCCGAGACCGTCGGGCAGGCGCCGGGGCAGGCCGGCCGCTCTGGAGAGGCGTGCCGTCGCGGCGTACCGCCGTGGGGCGTCCAGCCGTGGTGCATCCAGCCACTTCACCCCCCACGGCTCGCGCTCGTCGGCCACGACGTCCAGCTCTGCCGTGCACATCAGTCCGCGAGGATGCAGCGCCGGGGCGCCACGCAGCCTGGCCAGCACCCGGAAGACGGCCTCGACGACCCTCATGGGCGGCCGTGGCCACGGTGCGGTGCGTGGTCCCCCGCGGCCGCCGATGTCGTCGTGCGACGAGCCGAGACCTCTCACGGACCGGACCAGCCGCTCTCCCATTCCTCGCTCCTCTCCTCCTCCGTCTGCGCGCCCGTTTCCTGGCCCCGGTCCCGGTCCCGGTCCCGGTCCTGGCCCGGGTCCCGGTCCTGGCCCCGGTCGTCCGTGGTCTCACGCTCCGCCCGGGACGGCGTCTGGTCACTCATGCGGCCTCCCTCCAGTGGGCGGCCGGGTACCCGGGCCGGCGCGCGGCACGCCGGCTCCCGACTGCCTGCCCCCCGACTGCCTGCCCGCCGCACATGTCCGAGGGCTCCGGTCGCCGGGCTCCGCCGATGTTCCGCACCGCACGGGCACCGGCGTCTCAGCGGGTGGGCGCTGTCGTTTCGCGGACATTCCAAGGCGCCGTGGCTCGGCAGGCACCGGGGTCCGGGCGGCTAACGTGGCCCGCATGCCCGAATTGCCACAAGATGCCGGTGGTGAGTCCTCCCCTCCGACCCGAGGGTGGGACAGGTTCAAGGAGTCTCCCTTCCTGCCCGCGGTCGTGCTCGTGCTGATCCTCACGGCGGCGGCGGCCCTGTTCGCGGGGTCCTACACCTACACGATGGCCGACCCGACACCACGCTCCATCCCCACCGCGTTGGTCGGTTCACCCGCGCAGCCCGAGGGCCGACGATTCCTCGACGGCATGGAGAGGGCCCTCAACACCGCGGTGAAGATCCATCCCTACGACACCGCGGCCGAAGCCCGGACGGCGGTCGATGAGCAGCGGGTCTTCGCGATCGTCGACGTGCGGAAGGGGGAACGGGCCGTCGTGCTGGACCTCTCCTCCGCGTCCGGGGCCTCGGTCGCGGAGGTGCTGGCCGAGGCGGCGCCCGGCGTGGGCCGGCAGACGGGCGTAGCCGTCACCGTCCGGGACATCAAGCCCCTCCAGGAGGGCGATCCGCGAGGGCTGGCCATCTTCTACATCTCGCTCGCCGCCGTGATCATCGGGTTCGTCGGCGCGATCCAGCTCAGCGTGCACGCGCGGGCCCTCACGCCGGTCGAGCGCATCGCCTGCACCGCCCTGTACGCGCTGCTGGGCGGGCTGGCCATCGCCGCGACGGTGGACTGGCTGCTGGGCGCGCTCGATCTGCCGTTCGTCGAGTCGTGGCTGATCCTGGCGCTCACGATGTTCACGAGCGGCATGGTCTTCACGATGTTCAACACTCTCGTGGGCCGCTGGGCGATGCTGCCGACCTGGGGGCTGATGGTCCTGCTGGGCAATCCGTCGTCGGGCGGCGCGGTGTCCTGGCCCCTGCTGCCCTCCCCGCTGGGCCTGATCGGCCGCTGGCTTCCGCCGGGGGCCTCGGTCAATGCCCAGCACACGGCGGTGTACTTCGCCGGGCATCAACACGCTTTCCCCTTCCTGGTGTTGGCTGGGTGGGCCGTGGTGTCCTGCGGGGTGTTCTGGACCTGGCGCCATCGGCATCCGGGAGGCCGCGAGACCCGCCCGGACGCCGGTGCCGACGCGGGGGCCGCCTGACATCCGCGGGTGCCCGAGCAGGCTCTCGGCGACTCTCACCAGGGGTTCCGTCCTCACCTTGGGCTTCCGGAGCCAGGGCAAGCACGAAGAAGGGCCGGTCAGGCGTCTTTGACCGTCGCGGTGACGGGTGTGCCGATCTCCACGGTCCGGCTGACCGTGCAGAGCTTGTCGTGGGAGACCTTGACCGCTCGGGGGAGGATCGCGCGGGCGCGGGCACCGGCTTCGTCGTCCGGGAAGGCGACGGAGAAGGTGACGGCGAGGTCGGTCAGCCGGTTGCCGAGTTCGTCGCCGACCTTGTTGCCGGTCACGGTGACGGTGAATTCGGTGGGCTCGGTGTGGCGGGCGGTAGCGACGTCGACGTCCACGGCCGTGCAGCCCCCGAGCGCGGCGAGCAGCAGTTCGACCGGCGTGAAGTCGGTTTCGCCCCCGCCTTCGGAACCGGTTCCGAAACTGATCGTGCCGCCGCGCGGATTCGTGGCCGTGAAGTGTCCGGTGCCGGTCCGCTCGACGGTGACGGAGCGCAAGGTGTTTTCGGTCATGCGACGGACAGTAGTAGGCGCGCATGCCTCACCGCCGGGTAGGCCCACCGGCCGACGGCCGCCCCGCCCTCGTACGTCTGAGGTCCCCTGGATCTCGTTCGGCTGCCAGAAGCAGGGCCGACGGGTCGACGTGTCGCCGTACGTCACCGACTGGTGGGCCTGCCTGCGCCTGTACGGCGGCTGCATCACCAACATCCACGTCCGCTCCCTGGACAACGAGTCGACGGGCGTTACCTCGGGCTGACGGGAAGGACGGGCCCCGCAAGCGGAGCACCGGTCGGGCAGCAGCTCAGTACCGCTGGGCCTTGGCGATCTCCGCCGTCAGTTGCGGCTCGGGGGGCTTACGGCTGATGGCCAGGGGCTGTGCCCGCTCACCCGGTGCGAGGTCTTCGGCGCCGGCGTAACGGGTTTCGACGACTTTGCCGTCGGGGTCGCGGAAGTCGACCTGGACGGCGTAGGAAGCGGTGTCGTCGGAACGGTTGGTGATGTGCACGACGACGGCGAGCAGTCCGCCGGTCTCCGCTCGCGGCTTACCGGTGAGGGAGACGTCGGCGGACACCGAGGCCTCGAACTCCGAGGCACGGGCCGAGGCGGAGGACGCGGCGGCAGAGACCGACGCCTTCGCGGACGCCGCGAGCGATTCCAGGGCGGACGGCGCCGTGCCGGTGAAGGAGGCGGTGGCGGGCGCCGAGGTCCGTACGTTCGCGGACGGACTCGTGTCGCCGTCGTCGTCCGAGCCGCATGCGGCGAGCGCCGTCATGCCGACGACGGGGACGAGCGCCAGCGCCGCGGTCGCCAGGGCGGGCCGCCGTCCGCCCGCCGGGTGCCTTCGTCGTGACGTCGTCCGGGTCCGGTGCGTGTCCATCGGTGCGGTCCTCCCGCGTCTCGCTGCGCATGGCCTCACGGGGTGCGGCCGGACCGGGTGCCGCATCCCGGCCACCGGCGGCAGCCGCGACACTCGCGGCGCTCCACGCCCGCCTCTCGAGGTGGGGCCCGGGGCCCCCTACCGATGATCTGGGCGATGCGGCGGCGCAGCCACTCGGGAGGGTCCGACGGGCGGCTTCGTCCGCCAGGTTTCCACCACGTCCCCCGGCTAGTTCTGTAACGCCTTTCGCGCCCGGTCCAAGAAGCAGGTCAAGTCCCTTGGGAGAACACCGGCGACATGGGTCCGCCGCGCCGGTATCTGACCCACGACTCTGCGGGGAGTTCTATGGGCGTCACGTGGACGCGGTGCTGCGTTGCGTGGCCCGGCGTGTCGACGATCCGCACCGCCGCCGGTCTGACGGCCGAGATCTTCTTCGCCGTCCTCGACTCGGTGGCCCACGCCTACCGGCCGCGCCTCGGTAGCGAGACGGCCTGGCTGTACGGCGTCGCGCGCATGCCGTGTCGTCGAGCGCCACCGGGTCGCCCGGCAGGCGGAACGGGTCTGCGCTCTCCGGCCGGAGGCTGCTGGAGGCCGACGACATCGTCCGTATCGAGGACCGGCTCGACGCGGAGGGCCCGAGGCGGCGCGCCCTGGCCGCGCCGGCGCGATTTCCCGCGGGCCGGACGAGTGGCCGAAAGCCGGCACTCCCTCTGGAGCCTCCGTGAGAGGTGCTCGCTGCGTCAAACCTTGGTTCGGCCGAGCGGCGACGATACGTATTCGACCGACTACGGAGTTCCGCATTCCGGCGTTGGCATGATCACGTGCCGGTTCCGAGACGAAGCATGGACATGGCAACCCGGCCATTGGCAGCATGTCGCACGTCTGTTCCCTTTTGATCGAAGGAGTACGGCGTGCACAGAACCACCAGCCGGTCCCGCGGACCGGCTCGGCGGGGCCGAACATTCGGTCTCGCCGTTTCTCTGGCACTGGCCCTCCTCGCGGAAGCCGGCGTCGCGCTGAGCCTCTCCGCCGTCGCCCACGCCGCCGAGCCGGTGGCCTCCTCCCGGACCGGGACCACCGCACCTGCCGCACCGGCCTCAGCCACGGCACGCGAAGAGGCGAACGCGCGACTCACCGCCCAGGCGCAGGGGCGGCGCATCGAAGTGATCGGCGCCCGCACCGAGCGCACCACCCTGTGGGCGAACCCCGACGGCACCATGTCCCAGGAATCCTTCGCCGGACCCGTGCGGTTCCGGGACCACGGCCGCTGGGTCGACGTCGATGTCGACCTCGTCCAGAACCCGGACGGCTCGGTACGGGCCGAGGCGCACCCGCGCGGCCTGCGTCTCGCCGGGCGTACCGGGGCTTCCGGGGGTGACCTGGTCACCCTGGGCAGCGGCGACCGGGAGATCGCCCTCGGCTGGCAGGGCGCGCTGCCCGCGCCCCGGCTGGACGGCCCGAAGGCCACCTACGAGGACGTCGCACCAGGGACGGATCTCGTCGTCGAGGCGACCCGGACCGGTTTCGAGCAGTACCTCGTGGTGGCGGACCGCCAGGCGGCGCAGCGTGCCGCGACCTTCACCCTCCCCGTGCGCACCAAGGGACTCGAGGTGAGCCAGAAGGCCGACGAGACGCTGGTGCTGACCGACGCCCGCACCGGCGAGAAGGTCGGCCACGCGCCGACGCCCTTCATGTGGGACGCCTCCGCGGGTCGCGACGGCGCCGTCGGCGCGCGCAGGGCCCGCGTCGACCTCGACGTGGTCCGGCAGTCGGACGGATTCGACCTCACGGTCCGGGCCGACAAGGGCTTCCTGGCCGACAAGGCCACGAAGTACCCGGTCACGATCGACCCCGCCGTGTACTTCGGCACCAACTTCGACACCACCGTCCGCAACGGCGAGACCGCGGACCTCTCCGCGGGCGTCGGCCTCAACATCGGCCGCGAGTGGCAGAAGACCGAGGCCCGCTCGTTCATCAACTTCCCGCGCAGCACCGCGGTGACCGGCCAGGACATCCTCAACGCCGAGCTGAACCTGTACGCCACCTGGTCGGACTCCTGTGAGCCACGGTCCTGGGAGATCTGGGACACCGGCAACGCGTCGGCCGCGACCCGCTGGAGCAGCCAGCCCGCCTGGCGTGCCAAGGTGACCACGTCCACCCAGACGCACGGGTACACCGACTGCGGTCCCCGGTGGATCACGGAGGACATCACCGGGCTCGTGAAGCAGTGGTCCCAGACGGAGCGCACGGTGGACACCGTCGGTCTGCGGGCGACCGACGAGGCGGACCACAAGGCGTTCAAGATCTTCGCCTCCGCCGATTCGCCGCAGGTGGCGCCGTCGGTCCTGGTCACGTACGAGACCCCGGCGGACCCGGTGAAGGACCACGTCGTCTACTGGAACGACGTGCTCCAGGCGACCTTCCGACAGGTCGGCGGGGCTCCCGGCCCGCTCGCCCGCGCCGGGGCGATGATGCACGGCGCGATCTACGACGCCGCCAACTCAGCGCGCTGTGCCGAAGGCGCGACCAAGTGTCTCGGCGCCGCCTACCTGGTGAAGGCCACGGCTTCCAACGGCGCCCTGCCGGATGTGAACAGCGCCATCGACCACGCCGCCTTCGACGTCCTGAGGTCGGTGTATCCGGGCTACAACTTCGACGACGAGATAGCCGCCGCCCGTTCCACCATCCCGGCCGCGGTCACCGCGGAGCAGCGCGCGGCCGGCAGCGAGGTCGGCCAGAAGGCCGCCGCGGCCATGATCGCGGCCCGGCAGAACGACGGCTCGGCGCCCGCCGCGCCGTACACCGGCAGCACCCAGCCCGGCTACTGGAGGCCGACCGGCACCGGTGACGGCGCCACTCCGGACTGGGGCAAGGTCAAGCCGTTCGGCATGGCGTCCAGCACCCAGTTCCGCCCGGCCGGGCCCGGCGGGCACACGCAGATGAGCACGCTGCTGCCGAGCCAGGCGTACGCCGACCAGGTCAACGACGTGAAGGGCCTCGGCGGCGCGGACTCCACCACCCGTACCGCCGACCAGACGCAGGCGGCCCTGTTCTGGGCGAACGACCTCGACACCACGTACAAGCCGCCGGGCCAGTTGTTCGAACACACCCAGATCCTCTCCCGTCAGCAGGGGATGGCCGTCTCGGGCAACGCCAAGCTGTTCGCCCTCACCGCCTTCTCCATGGCGGACGCGGCCGTCGTCGCCTGGGACATGAAGTACCAGACGGACATCGACCTGTGGCGCCCGGAGTCCGCGATCCGCCTGGACGGCGACGGCAACGCCGGCACGACCGCCGACGCCAACTGGCAGCCGCTGTCCCAGGACGCCAACGGCAACCACTTCAGCCCCGCCTTCCCTGCCTACATCTCGGGCCACGCGACCTTTGCGGGCGCCTGGGCGAGGGCCACCCGCGACTGGTTCGGGACCGACCGGATCTCCTGGACGGCCACCACGGAGGACCCCAACGCCATCGGGGTGACCAGGACGTTCTCCAGCATCTCCGCCGCCGCGACGGAGAACGCTGTCGGCCGCGTCTGGCTGGGCGTGCACTACCGGTGGGACGGCACCGACGGCGTCACCGCCGGCGGCAACGCGGCCGCCTACACCGTGGCCAACCGGTTGAAGCCCAACACGGCGGCCTCCTGGACGAAGTACGAGGACCTGCACAACCTCGCGGGCTGCGAGGAGGTCGGCAAGCGGCTCCTGGCCGAGCACCGCTGGACGTCGTACCAGTGCACCCAGGTCCAGGCGCCGGGGCCCGACCACACGCTCTACGTCAAGTAGTCGCCCGATGAGGAGAGAAGAGACAGTCATGCGTGTGCGGAAAACGTTTCGCAAGCGCCCGGGGCGCGTGGTGTTCGCCCTGGTCACGGCCTGCGCGATCGGTGCCGTCGCGGCCCCCTTCGCCATGGCCGGCGCCTCGTCGCAGCCCGCCGCCGCGTCCTCGGCGGACGGTGGACCGGGCGACCTGCTGCTGCCCACCCCGGAAACGCCCCGGATCTCCAACGGGCCGTACGCGGGCTTCCAGCTCTGCGGCGACCCGGCGGGTGATCCGCTGGTGACCTCCGGCTCGCCCACCCTGGCCGCCACTCTGGAGTCCGTGGCTCCGCCCGGAACGGTCGAGCCCACCCAGCCGGGGCCGCGTCGCAAGGTGACCTTCGAGGTCGACACGGCTGCCGGGGAACCGGTTTCGCACAAGCAGCTCACCAGTGACACCAGCCATGACGCCGCCTACCAGCTGCCCGAGGGCACCCTGACCGACGGCGCCTACCGCTGGCGGGTGCGGGTCAAGGACGGTGCCACCGAATCGGCGTGGACGGCCTGGTGCTCGTTCACGGTCCGGCGCGGCTGAGCGACCCGAGAGGGACGCAGGGCCGCAACCCGGTGCCCCGGTGCGCTCGCGCGCGCCGGGGCACCGGTCTTGAGGGGGGCGGTACGGTCCGTGGGCGGGGTCAGCCGATGACGCGGCCCAGTTCGATGCGGTCGATGTTCGGTGCCCAGGCGCTCGCGTTGCCGAACGTCACCTTGTTGGAACCTTCCTTCAGGTCGACGGGGACGCCCAGCGTCCAGTAGTCGTCCCAGCTCCAGGTGTTCTTGAAGGTGACCTCGCGGGGCGCGGCCGTGCCCACCGTGACGTCCGCCGTACGGGACATGATGTCCGTGTTGTACGAGTGGCCGTTGTCGCGTCGCTCGTTGTGGCCGTAGTGGACGACGAGGAGGTAGCGGCCGGCCTTGGGGGCGTCCACCGTGAACTCGGCTGTGATGGTGGGACTGTTGCCGAGCCAGCCGATGTAGGAGCCGGCGGAGGCGTGGGCGGAGGTGACGAGCTGGGCACCGCCCGCGAGGGTGGCCGAGGCGCCCTCGTAGGAGAGGGTGCCGGCGGTCGATCCGGCGCCCGAGACGTCGAGGGAGCGGACGGTGGCGTGCCCGGCCGTCATGGTGACGCGGTTGTTGCCCGCCACGAGGTACAGCCTCAGTGCCTTGCCGGGTGCCGCCGTGACCTTCTCGCCGTGCAGCTCCAGCCGCACCGCCGCCGAGGCTCTCGGGACAACCGTGTAGTAACCGTCGCGCGGGGCGTAGACGTCGAAGACCGCCTGGTCGCCGGAGCGAAGGACGAGCGCGCCGGTACCGGTCCCGGCCGACGAGGAGTAGTCGTACGACGGCTTTCCGCTGATGTCGGCGAGCGTGGCCTCGTACGACGCGGAGGGCTCGCCGGTGCCCGCGGTGAGGTCGATGCGGTCGAGGGTGACCTCGGCGTCGCCCTTGGCCAGGGACAGGACGTGGGTGCCGGCCTGGAGCTGGACGGTGACGTCCTTCTTGGCGCGGTAGGTCCAGTTCTCGGTGGACGGGTAGGTGACGGTGACCGGGTCGCCGCCGTCGACCGACAGCTTCTGGGTGGCGGGGGTCCCGGCCTGGTTGCCGTACAGGATGGCCAGGTCGTACGTCCCGGCGGCGGGGACCGTCACCGTGAAGTCGACCTTGCTGGAGGGCTGGTTGAGGGAACCGACGTCCTTGGTGCCGGAGGCCGCGTAACCGTTGGCGTTGCTGACCGTGCCCTGGGTGTAGACCTGGCCGCCGGTGATGGCGGCGTCCTCGGCCTCGTAGGAGGCGGTCCAGGGCACGGAGGCGGCGGACGGGGTGCCGGCGCCGCCCGGGGTGAGGACGATGCGGTACGCGGACATCTTCCGCAGGCCGCGCAGCGGGACGGTCACCGAGCCGTCGGCCGCCACCTGGACCTTGGTGCGCGCGAGGACGCGCGGCGTCGCGTGCTGTCCCTCGTAGCCGGACCAGGCGGACTCGGCGACGGTCGCGGTGACCGTACGGCCGAACACGGACCGGGAGACGTTGCGCACGACGACGTCGGAGTCACCGGCCGCGCCGCCGACCAGAACCTGCGCCTGACGGCGCGCGGTGTCCAGCGAGGCGAGACCCTGGAGGGTGTCGATCGTGTCGGCCCGCGGCGGGGTCACCTTGACGGTGTTCCCGGTCATCCCGGCGTACCAACGGAAGAACCACCAGCCGCCGTTGGGGATGTTGGTGCGCACGACATTGCCGTCGAGGTTGCCGGCGGCGTCCCAGTAGGCCTGGTTGGCGTACACCTTGTTGCGCTCGAACATCGAGACCCACTGCACGAGTTGGCCCGGTACGGACAGGTCGCGGCGGTTGGCGTACTCGTCGATGTTGATCTTCAGCGGGGCGATGCCGAGGTTCTTCTCGATCGAGCGGTAGTTGTCGTAGTTCCCCTGGAAGTTCCGCAGAGAGCTGGAGTCCAGCTCGTGCCAGGTCATGATCTGCGGCAGGACGTTCTCGCGCTTGGCGAAGGTGAGGAAGTCCGTCAACAGGCGTGTGTGGTAAGCGGATTCGTTGGGGCCGGCGATCCTGGCGTCGGGGTCGATCGCCCGGATGCGCTGGTACACCGTCTTCCAGTCCTTGAGGAACCGGTCCCGGTTGGCCGCGTACTGCGCCTGGTCGGAGGTGCCGAGGTTGTACCAGATCTGGTCGGGCTCGTTGAAGGGGATGTAGACGAACCTGTCACTGTTCGGGTCGGCCGCCACCTCCTTGACGATCCTGTCGACCTTGGGGAGGTAGTCGTCGATGCCGAGATCCTCGTACGGCCACTTCGCGTAGATGTCCTGCATCATCACGTTGATCTCGCCGCCGCCGTTGCGGAAGAACGACTTGGAGACGGTGAGCGCGTCGCCGTTGGGGTGCTGGGCACCGCCCTCCGGCTTCTGCGAGATGCTGGTGATCTTCAGGGGTGCGAGCGCGGCGTCGCTGGGCACGCCGTCGTCGCTGAGCCCGTACAGCGTGCCGTTGGCGCCGTGCATCACCGGGCCTTCGGACGCGGCGAGGTCGACGGTGACGCGCTGCGGGTCGGCAGCGGCCGCGGGTCCCGCCGCGGGGAGAGTGCCTGCCATGACGGCTGCTCCAAGTACGGCGGTGACAAAGGCGGTTCGGGGACGAGAGCGCATGCGGCTCGCTCGGACGGGGGTGGGGGTGGGGGTTCTCACGCTGAGGGACCTCCGGTCATTTGACGGCTCCACTGGTGATTCCGGACACGATCTTTCGCTGTGCCACCAGGAAGATGGCGACCATGGGCAGGCTCATCACCACGACGTACGCGAAGACGAGATGCCAGTTGTTGAGGTAGAGCTGGGCGCTGGCGACCTGGTAGAGGTTCAGAGGCAGGGTCGCCCTGTCTCCGCCGCCGAGGACGAAGAAGGCGTAGAAGACATCGCTCCAGGCGTAGAGCATCACCATGATCGTCGCGGTGGCGATGACCGGCCTGAGCAGGGGCAGGATGATCTGCCGGAAGATCCGCAGCGGCGTCGCGCCGTCCATCCGCGCGGCCTCCTCCAGCTCCAGGGGGATGGCCCGGATGAAGCCGGTCATGAAGAAGATCGACGTGGAGAGATACATCCCGGTGTAGACGGCGATCATGCCGGGCCGGGTGCCGGCCAGACCGAGCTGGCGCAGCTCCATCACGATGGTGATGACGGCGGGCGGCAGCAGCAGCCCGCTGATGCAGAGCGCGTACGCGGCCGACACCAGCTTCGATGTGCGGCGGGCGAAGACCCAGGCGGCGCCCGCGCCCAGGATCAGCACCAGGGCGACCGACGGCACCACGACCAGCAGGGAGTTGAGAAAGCCGCGCAGCATCTCGCCCTGGCCGACGGCGTCTTCGTAGTTGCTCCCCGGCTGCCAGTGCCGGGGGAGGTTCAGGTTCGGTGTGATCGCTTCGGCCTGCGGCTTGGCGGAGGTGACGGCGACCAGCCACAGCGGTACGCCGACGGCGACCCCGGCGATCAGCAGGACGAGCGCCGGACGGCCGTAACGCCAGCCCGGATGCACGGCGGTGCTCACAGCAGTTGCTCCCTTCGGCGCAGTCCGATGACGAGGGGCACCGCGACGGCGACCACGACCAGGAAGAGGACGAGGCTCATCGCGGAGGCCTGGGCGTACAGGCCCTGTCCGAAGATCCGGAACATGTAGATGTTGAAGACCTCCGTGGAGGCCGCGGGCCCGCCGCCGGTCGTGGCCTGCACGATGTCGAAGGTGTTCATCGAGCCGATCAGTGCCGTGGTGACGTTGAAGGTGAGAGCCGGCGCCAGCATCGGCCAGCGCACCGACCGGAAGGTCCGCCACGGCCCGGCGCCGTCGCACTTCGCGGCCTCCAGCATCTCGCCGGGGATGCCCTTGAGGCCGGCCAGGTAGATCAGCATGGACAGGCCCATCCACTTCCAGCCGTGGATGACGGTGACCAGGACCAGCGTCCACGTCGTCGAGCCGAGCCAGGGGATGTCCGTGCCGAGGAGGCCGTTGACGGCGCCGTCCTGGTTCAGCAGCGCCTGGAAGACGTAACCGGTGGCGAGCGCCGAGATGAGCACCGGCAGGAAGAAGACGGCGCGGAAGAACCGGTTGAAGCGGGAGTCCGCCTCCAGCAGCAGTGCCAGCCCCAGCCCGAACGCGTTCTGGAAGACGGCCGCCAGCAGGGCGTACAGCAAAGTGGTGCGGATCGCCCGCAGCAGCGAGCCGTCGGCGGCGATGCTCCGGAAGTTGTCCAGGCCGGTGAAGGCGATGTCCGGGTGGTACGAGGACCAGTCGGTGAACGGGTAGTAGAAGTTGAGCAGGTTCGGCACCAGGAAGAAGACCGCGAAGACGGCGATCGCGGGGAGCGCGAACCACCAGGGGTGGTGCACGGCGGCGCGGGGCAGCCGTCCCACCTCTTTCTCCCGGCCCTTGGCGGGCGCCGGTTTCTGCTTGCGCGTGTGTATGGCCGTGTCCGCCATCGGTAAGTCCTTGCCCGTGGGGGGTCTGGTCGGTCTAGAAGCCGGTGGCGCCCTGGGCCTTGGCCACCTGCGCGAACTGGTCCTGGATCGCCTGCGCGACCTGCTGCGGAGTCTTCTTGCCGAAGATCATGTCGGCGAGGTAGAGGTGCGTGTCGGGGGCGACGATCGCCTTGGCCTGGAAGACGCCGATGGCCTTGGGCAGCGCCCCGACCTGGGCTGTGGAGGCCTGCGGAAGGCCGGCGGGCGTCGGCACGGACGGCTGGACGGAGGGGATCTTCATCGCCTTGATGTAGTCGGCGTAGTCCGGGCCGAGCCAGAAGGCGAGGAACTGACGGGCCGCGTTCTGCCGCTTCTCGTCACCCGTCCTGAACGCCACGACGCCGTTGGTCTGGTCGGGCGAATACATGCCGGTGGCCGAGGAGTTGGCGATCGGGAACCAGCCGATCCTCTTGTCGATCTCGGCCGTGGAGTACTTGGCCTGCAACTGGCTCTGGAAGGACGTGACGTTGAGGACCATGCCGGCCTCGCCCTTCCAGAGGGCGTCCGCCTGCCCGGTGAAGGTGCCGGTCCTGTAGTTCTTCTGCGCGAGCCCGGCGTCGAGCAGCTTCTCCTTGTACTTCTTGATCGCTCCGACGACGACCGGGTCGGTCCACTTCTCCTTGTTCTGGTTGAGGCCGGCCCACCACTGCTCATCGAGGTCGGTGAGCTGGACCTGCATCTGCCACTGAAGGGGCCACTTGTCGCCGCCGGCCTCGTAGAAGCCCGCCGCGTCGGTGCGGTCCGTGACGGTACGGCCGAGGGCCAGCAACTCGTCGTACGACTTCGGGAAGTTGCTTTCGGTGAGCCCGGCCGCCTTGAAGACGTCCTTGTTGTAGTAGACGCCGAGCATGGCGGGACTGGTGACGATCGCCGCGTACCGCTTGCCGTCGATGACGCCCAGGGACTGCTCCGTGTCACCGAGCTTCGAGACCCACGGCTCACCGTCGAGGGCGAGGAGGTTCTGCCGCGGCTGGATGAAGGGCAGCGTGGAGATGGACGGCTGCCAGAACATCAGGTCCGGCTTGTCCCCGGAAGCAAGCTTGGTCGGCACGTTCTGCTCGTACGGGTCCGGGATCGCCTGCGTCTCGACCTGGGCGCCGGTGGCCTTCTCGAAGGCGTCGACGACCTGCTTGGGCGCGTTGAGGGTGTTCTGCGCGGTCCACATCGTCAGCGTCACACCGTCGAGCCGGGCGGTGGGGTCGACCGCCGTCTGCTTCGCGTCCGTGCCGGAGTCCCCGGAGTTGTCGACGGAGGGGTCACTGCACGCGGTGCCGGCCAGGCCGACTGCGCATATGAGGGCCAGCGCGGGGAGAACTCTTCTCTTCATCTCGGGCCTTTCGAGAAACGGGGTGGGGCGGGGTGGGTGCGGCGGTCTGCGGCGTGGGGGCGGGGCGGGCGGGGCGGGTGGGGCGGTCTGCGGTCTGCGGCGTGGGGCGGTTTCGCGGCCTGTGGCGGTCTGTGGCGGTCTGGCGGTCTGGCGGCCTCTAGCGGTCTGGCGGTCTGGCGACGTCGGGGTGGTGCTTCTCTGCGTTGTCGGCCGGGAAGCGGGTTCGCAACTGCGGGGGGGGCGGTCCGGGTGGTGGGGGGCAGTGGTGGGGGGGCAGTGGTGGGGGGGCAGTGGGCGGCAAGCGGTTACACAGCGGGCAGTGCTCGGTCTGGCCGGTGGTGGGCGGCAAACGGTTACACAACGGGCGGCGCTCGGTGGGGTCGGTCGGCTGGCGGCAAGCGGTTACACAACGGCTACTCGGGCGCCGCCCCGAGGCCTTTCAGGAAGCGGTTACGCAACGGCGGCACTCGGTCAGAGCGGCTGCCTTGCGGCAAGCGGTTACACAACGGCGATGCTCAGACGGAACGTTCACCGGCGGAACCTTCACCGGCAGAGCGTTCACCAGCAGGGCGTTCACCGGCAGGTCGGCGGCGGCCGGAACTCTCCCGCACCACCAGTTCCGGTACGGAGACGGGATGCGGGGCGATCGGCGCGGACTCTTCGAGCACCCCGTGCAGCAGGGCGAACGCGGACCGGCCGAGGCCGGTGAAGTCCATGCGTACGGTCGTCAGCGACGGGGTGAGATAGGCGGAGTGCGGGGCGTCGTCGAACCCGGCCACGCTCACGTCGCCGGGGACGGCCCGGCCCGTCTCGTGGAGGGCGCGGATCACCCCGAGCGCGAGGTCGTCGTTGCCGCACAGGATCGCGGTGACCTGGGGATCCCGGGCGAGTTTCAGGCCCGCCGCATGGCCGCCGGCCGGGCCCCAACGGCCCTGGAGCGGACGGGGTTCGAGGGCTCCGGCCTCCTTCAGCGCCTGTCGCCAGCCGGTGGTGCGGGCGCTGGTGCGCCGGGTGCTGGACGGGATGGCGACGTAGTGCACGGTCTCGTGGCCGAGGGACAGGAGATGGCGGGTCGCTTCGTAGGCGGCCTCGCGGTCGTCGGTCCAGACCCAGGGGCGGTCGCCGCCGGGCGGACTGGTGGGGGTCTCGACCACACCGACGACCGGCAGGTCGGCGGGTACGGCGGCCAGTGCCTTCACGCCGGGCGGATCGTAGGCGATCACGATCAGTCCACCGCTCGCGTCCGCCGCCCGCCGCACCTCGGTGGCGACGGCGGCCTCGTCGGCTGATTCGAGGACACCGATCCCGACCGCGTAGGACTCGGCGCGGGCCGCCTCCTCGATGCCCTGGAGGATCGAGGCGTAGCCGTAGTGGGTGGTGTTGGCGGTGAGGACGGTCACGGCTCTGCTGCGTCCGCTGGCAAGGGCGAGTGCGGTGGCGTTGCGCCGGAAGCCCAGTTCGTCGATGGCGGCGAGCACCCGTTCCCGGGTGGAGGGCTTGACGCTGGGATGGTCGTTGATCACGCGGGAGACGGTCTGGTAGGAGACCCCGGCCGCGGTCGCGACATCCCTGATACTCACCGAGCGCCTTGTGTGACCGGTCACATTCATGCCAGGATTGTGACCGGTCACACAGAGGCCGTCAAGAGAACGTAACGATGGATTCACGCAACAGACGCAAGGCCGCCGGCAGTGGCGGCCATCGGGAGGGGAAGACGTTGACCGTTACGTCGGACACGTCGGACACGTCGGAGACGGCGGGCACGGCCCCCGGAGCCAGTGGGCGGCAGTTCACCTGGGGGCACGGTGCGCTGGAGGCCGGGTTCGCCACCGGACACGACGGGGTCCTGCGGATGGTCCGGCTGGCCCGGCCGCACGCTCAAGTACCGCCCGGCGCAGGAGCCTTCACCGACGAGCCGGCGACCGAATCCGAGGCCGAGGCCACATCGGAGGCCACATCGGAGGCCACATGCGAGTCCTCCGCCTCCGAGTCCGCCGCGGAGGCGCCCCTCCCCCTCGTGGAGCTGACCGCGCTCGGGCACGGCAGCGGCTGGTCGGGGCCGCGCTTCACCGGTACGGCCCTCGGTGCCCGGCTGCGCCACCGCGGCCACACCACCCGGGAACACGACGGCTGGACGTACCTCACGGCCCAACTGCACGACCCTGGAACGGGGTTGACCGCTTTCGTCGAACTCTCCTCGCCCGTCGGGCTGCCGGTGCTGCGCTCCCGCGTCCGCCTCCGCAACGAGGGGGACGAACCCCTCGTCGTCCAGTCCGTCAGCAGTCTGCTGGTCGGCGCTCTCCCCTCCCCCGACGCCCTCGACGTCCACCGTGCCCGCAACGACTGGCTCGCCGAGTGCCGTTGGTACAGCGAGCCGCTGCGCGACACCGTCGCCGACATCCACGCGGCCGCCCATCAGCACGACAGCCGGGCCGCGGTGTCCCTGGCCGGACGCGGCAGCTGGCCCACCGACGGGCACCTCCCGATGGGCGCAGTCACCGAGCGCGGCGGTGGCCGGGCCTGGCTCTGGCAGGTCGAGTCCCCGGCGGGCTGGCGTTGGGACCTGGGCGAACGCGCCGACGGCACGTACGTGGCGCTGAACGGTCCCACGGACGCGGAGCACCAGTGGCGGGTCCGGCTCGCGCCGGGCGCCGAGTTCACCACCGTGCCCGCTGTCCTGGCCCTCGGCTCCGGGCTGGACGACGCGTTCGCCGCCCTGACCTCGTACCGCCGGGCCGTGCGCCGTCCGCACCCGGACCACCGCGCGCTGCCCGTCGTCTTCAACGACTACATGAACACGCTGATGGGCGACCCGACGACGGAGAAGCTGCTGCCGTTGATCGACGCCGCCGCCGAGGCCGGGGCGGAGTACTTCTGCATCGACGCCGGCTGGTACGACGACAGCGCCGAGAGCTGGTGGGACAGCGTCGGCGAGTGGCTGCCCTCGACCCGCCGCTTCCCCGACGGCGGACTCCAGGCCGTCCTGGACCGGATCGCGGAACGCGGCATGGTCCCCGGGCTGTGGCTGGAGCCGGAGGTCGTGGGCGTGCGCAGTCCCGTCGCGGACGCGCTGCCGCCGGACGCCTTCTTCCAGCGCGACGGCCTGCGCGTGACCGAGCAGGGGCGCCACCAGCTGGATCTGCGCCATCCCGCCGCCCGTGCGCACCTCGACAAGGCCGTGGACCGGATCGTCGGCGACTGGGGCGTGGGCTACCTCAAGCTGGACTACAACATCGTGGTCGACCCCGGGACCTGCGCGCCCGGGGACATCGCGCCGGGAGCCGGACTGCTCGGCCACACCCAGGCCTACCTGGACTGGCTGTCCGAGGTGCTGGACCGGCACCCCGGCCTGGTGATCGAGAACTGCGCCTCGGGCGGGATGCGGATGGACGGGGCGACGCTGGCCGTCAGCCAGCTCCAGTCGACCAGCGATCAGCAGGACCCGCTGCGCCTGCCGCCGATCGCCGCCGCCGCGCCGACCGCGGTCCCGCCCGAGCAGGGCGCCGTCTGGGCCTACCCGCAGCCCGGGTTCGACGACGACCTGATCAGCTTCACCCTGGGCGGGGCGCTGCTCGGCCGCATCCATCTCTCCGGCCATCTGAACCGCATGACGCAGCGTCAACTCGGCCTCGTGCGGGACGCGGTGGCCGTGTACAAGACGCTTCGCGCGGACCTGGCGCAGGCGGTGCCGTTCTGGCCGCTCGGTCTGCCCGGGTGGACGGACGACTGGCTGGCCCTGGGGATGCGGGTGCCGGGCGACCGCGCGTCGTACGTCTCGGTCTGGCGCCGTGGCGGGGACGCCGAACTCCAACTTCCCGTGGGTCATTTGGCGGGTCGGGAGGTCCGTGCGGAGGTGTTGCATCCGTCCGCTTCCGTCGCCGGGTCGGCGCGGTGGGACGGCAGCGGACTGCGGGTGTCACTGCCGCGCACACCCGGGGTTCTGTTGATCCGACTCACGTCGGGGGCGTAGCGGGCGTCGGGGCCGCCGATCTTCACGGCGCGGTACGCGCGCGGTTCCGCCGTGCCGTGCGCGCGCTTCGACGGCCCAGGGCCCGCCTCCCGCTTCCCGCCGACGTACCGCACGGAGACGACCGGAGGCAGGGCTCAGTACAGTGCCCGCAACGCGCCGGGCAGGACCGTGGCTGTGACGGGCAGTTCGGCCTCGACCTCGCCGTCGGCGCCGTAGGGGATGTCGCGGTCGGCTTCGATGCGGACCTGGGTGCCGCGCAGGACGCGCACCTCGGGGCGGCGGATGTGGGTGCCGGTCTTGAGTTCGTTCATCAGGGCGAAGAACAGGTGCCGCGGTGCGTGCCGGATCAGCACGATCTCCAGGAGGCCGTCGTCGATCCTGGCGTCGGGGGCGATGATGCGGCCGGAGCCGTAGAAGCCGGAGTTGGCCGCGACGACGGTGTAGCCGCGGTGTGTGTGCTCGGCCCCGTCGACCGTGACGCGGTACCGGGCCGGACGCCAGCCGGCCACCGCGCGGAGGCCTCCGACGTAGTAGGCGGCGGCGCCCCGCAGCAGTCCGGCGTGGTTGGCGTGGCGGTTGGCGACCGCGTCGACTCCCGCGTAGACGCTGCCGAGGACGACGGTGCGGTCGTGGACCGCGGAGCGCACCTCGATGGTGTCGACGGGGCGCGGCTCGGCCTCCAGCAGCACACGGGCCAGGGCGTCCGCTTCGGTGGGCAGTTTCAGTGCCCGTGCGAAGTCGTTGCCGCGCCCTGCCGGTATCAGGCCGAGAACCGTGTCGGTGCCGCTGAGGGCTCCGCCGACGGCGCCGGTGATGCCGTCCCCGCCGACCGCCAGCACGATCCGCCCGCGTTCCCCGGCGGTCCGGGCGAGTTCCTGAGCGTGCTTCAGGCTGTTGCTGTAAACGGTTTCGAGGTCGGCGCCGGCCTCGCGCAGCAGCCGGGCCACCCCGAGGAGGGCCGCCGCGCCCGTGGCGGCGCCTGCGGTGGGGTTGACGACGGCCGTGAACTGTCGCATCGGGTGGGCCTCCGGGCGGTCGGCGGATCGGCGGGCGGGAAGGGGCGCGGGCTGGTTCAGTCTGCGGGAAGCAGGACGCCCGGGTTGAGGACTCCGGCCGGGTCGAGGCGTCGTTTGACGGCCAGCAGGGCGTCGACGGCGAGGTCGCCCGCCTCGCGTACGTACCAGTCGCGGTGGTCGGTGCCCACTCCGTGGTGGTGGGTGATGGTGCCGCCGGCGGCGAGGATCGCGTCGTTGGCGGCGTGCTTGGCGCGGGTCCAGTGGGCGAGGGGGTCATCGCCCTGGGCGCTGACGACGGTGAAGTAGAGGGAGGCGCCGTTCTCGTAGACGTGCGAGACGTGGCACATGACCAGGGGCGGGGTGCCCGCGTCGGCGAGTGTCGCGGTCAGGGCGTCGCGGACGGCGGCGTACAGCTCCGGCAGGCGGGACCAGAACGCGGCGGTCTCCAGGGTCTCGACGAAGGCTCCCGCGTCGAGCAGCGCGTCCCTGAGATAGGGGGCGGAGTAGCGGCCGTGCGCCCAGCGGCGGCCCGGCTCCTCGCCCAGCGGCTCTCCGCCGGCCTCGCGCAGCACCGCGGTCGCCGTCTCGCGGCGGTGGGAGGTGTCCTCCTCGGTGCCCTCGAAGCCCACGACGGCCAGGCAGCCGGCGTTCTGCTGCGCGGCGCCGGAGCCGATGGCGTCGGGCTGAGCCAGGCCGACCAGGGTCTCGGTCTCGTCGGAGAGGCGCAGCACCGTCGGGCGGGGCCCGTCCTGGGCCAGTCGCCGCAGGGCGTCGGCGCCCTGCCGGAAGGTCGGGAAGCGCCAGCCGTCGTAGAGGCGGGCGCGGGGAACGGGACGAACGCGCACGGTGACCGAGGTGATCACGCCGAACGCGCCTTCCGAGCCGAGCAGGAGCTGGCGCAGGTCGGGGCCGGCCGCCGAGCGTGGGGCGCGGCCGGTCTCGACGGTGCCCTGGGGGGTGGCGAGGGTGAGGCCGAGGACCATGTCGTCGAAGCGGCCGTATCCGGCGGAGGCCTGTCCGCTGGAGCGGGTGGCGGCGAATCCGCCGATGGTGGCCCACTCGTAGGACTGGGGGAAGTGGCCGAGGGTGAAGCCGTGTCCGGCGAGCAGTGCCTCGGCGTGCGGGGCGCGCAGGCCGGCCTGGAGGGTGGCGGTCCGCGAGACGGGGTCGACGGCCAGCAGGCCGTCCATGCGGCGCAGGTCGAGGGCGACGAAGGCGCCGCGCCGTGCGGGGGCGAGGCCGCCGACGACCGAGGTGCCGCCGCCGAAGGGCACGACGGCCTGCCCATGGGCGGCGCAGGCTCGCAGCACGGCGAGGACCTCGTCGTGTCCGGCGGGCAGGACCACGGCGGCCGGGAGGTCGTCGACCTCGCCGTCGCGGATGCGCAGCAGGTCGGGGGTGGACTTGCCGCGGGTGTGCCGGATGCGGGTTTCGGCGTCGGTACGGACGTGTTCCGGGTGCCCGCCGACGGCGGCCAGCAGGGCGTCGTGCGTGGCGGCGTCGAGCGGTGCGGCGGGGACGGTGATCTGGTCGAGCGTCACCGGGGCGGCGGCGCGGGGCTTCACGCCGAGCAGGTCGTGCAGCAGCCCGACCACCGTGTCGGGCAGCGGCGTCGCCGCGGCGGGGTCGCCCCAGCCGCTCCACAGCATGTCCATCGGTGTCGTCCTCCCGGTCGGCGGTACGGGACGCCGTCTCGGAACGGCCCCCGCGAGGCGTTACACTGTGACACATGACGCCTATTCGTCACAACCAGTCGGACGGGGACGCGGTGCTCGACGCGGTGCGCGACTGCGTCCTGGCCGTCGGAGTCCGCCGTACGACGCTCACCGACGTGGCCCGCCGGGCGGGGGTCTCCCGCATGACCCTCTACCGGCGCTGGCCCGACGTCCGCTCGCTGGTCGGCGACCTCATGACCCGGGAATGGGTCGGCGTGGCCACCGGCGCCATGCCCGAGCGGCGCGCGGGCACCGACGCCCGGACGCTCCTCGTCGACGGCCTGGTGGCAGGGGTGGCCGCCTTCCGCGACCACCCGCTGTTCCGCAAGATCGTCGACGTGGACCCCGAACTCCTCCTCCCCTACGTCCTCGACCGGCGCGGGGCGAGTCAGGAAGCACTGCTGAAACTGCTCGCCGACGGCCTGCGGGAGGGCCACGCCGACGGCTCGGTGCGGCCCGGCCATCCGGAACGGCAGGCGCGCTCCCTGCTGCTCGTCGTCCAGTCGTTCACCCTGTCGCTGCGGACCATGACCGACGAGGACGACCCGGACCTCGACTCCGCGGCCTTCCTCGGCGAGTTGCGGACCCTTCTGGAGAGGACCCTCACGCCATGAGCCGCACCAGCAGCCCCACCCCGCCCCGGAACACCTCCTCACTGTCGGCCGCCCGCCGCTCGCGGGAACTCGCCGCGACCGTGGGCGGGCCCGCGGTGGACGTCCTGGTCGTCGGTCTGGGCGCCACCGGTGCCGGTGCCGCCCTCGACGCGGCCGCACGGGGACTGACGGTCGCCGCCGTCGACGCCCACGACCTCGCCTTCGGCACCTCGCGCTGGAGTTCCAAGCTCATCCACGGCGGCCTGCGCTATCTCGCCTCCGCACAGTTCGACGTCGCCCACGAGAGCGCGGTGGAACGCGGGCTGCTGATGGAGCACACCGCCCCCCATCTGGTTCGCGCCGAGCCCTTCGTCCTGCCGCTCACCCCGCTCGTCTCGCGCGGCCAGGCCACCCTGGCCTGGGCCGGGTTCCGCGCCGGGGACGCCCTGCGGCTGGCCGCCCGCACCGCACGGGCGACCCTGCCCGCGCCCCGCCGCCTCTCGGCGACGGAGGCCCGCCACCTCGCCCCGGCCGTCCGCCCCGAAGGCCTCCGCGGCGGCCTGCTGTCCTGGGACGGCAAGGTCACCGACGACGCCCGCCTGGTCACCGCCCTCGCCCGGACCGCCGCCGCGCACGGCGCCCGCGTCCTCACCCGCGTCAGAGCACTGCGGCTCACCGGCTCCGGAGCCACCGTCCGCGACGAACTGACCGGCGAGGAAGGCGAGATCCGGGCCCGTACGGTCGTCAACGCCTCCGGCGTCTGGGCCGGCCGCCTGGTCGACGGCATCCGGATACGGCCCTCGCGCGGCACCCACCTCGTCCTCCGCTCCGAGCACCTCGGCGCGCTCCCGGCCGGACTGCACGTCCCGGTCCCCGGGGAGACGAACCGCTTCGTCCTCGTCCTCCCGCAAGGCGACGGCCGCGTCTACGTCGGACTCACGGACGAACCCGTCGACGGCGACCTGCCCGACGTCCCGGCCGCCCCCGAGTCGGACATCGGCTTCCTCCTCGACGTCCTCGGGTGCGTGCTCGACGTCCCCGTCCACCGCTCGGACGTGATCGGCGCCTTCGCCGGGCTGCGCCCCCTGCTGGACTCGGCGGAAACGGGCCGTACCTCGGACATCTCCCGACGGCACGCGGTCATCTGTCAGGACGACGGCGTCGTCACGGTGGTCGGCGGCAAGCTCACGACGTACCGGCGGATGGCCCAGGACGCCGTCGACGCCGCCGTCGCCTCGGGCCGCCTCACCGCCGCCCGCTGCCGCACGGCCCGCCTCCCCCTCGTCGGCGCGGCACCCGCGCGAACGCTGCGGACCGTCGCCGCGCCACGCCGCCTCGTCCAGCGCTACGGCACGGAGGCACCGGACGTCCAGGCCCTCGCCGCCGCCGACCCGCACCTCGCCGAGCCCGTCCTCGCGGGCCACCCCGTCACCGGCGCCGAACTGATGTGGGCCGTCCACCACGAGGGCGCCCTCGACGAGGCCGACCTCCTCGACCGCCGCACCCGCATCGGCCTGGTACCGGCCGACCGCGACCAGGCCGTGGTCACCGTAGGCCGCCTGCTCGGCGAGAGGTCCGGCTGGACGCCCTCCGGGCGGTCCTGAGCCGGGCCCGCGCTCGCGACTTCGCCGACTCGGGGTGCGTGCCGCCTCGGCTCATGCCTCGTCGCCGTGGGTGGGGTGGCCCGTCCGACTGCCTGCGCGCGGTCCGGTCGGGCGGTGGCGACCGGGTTGCCGGCGGCCCTGCTCCGGGCGGCGGCGATACGGTCCCGGGCGTCAAGGTGCCCGGCGAGGACCGTGGCCTCCGCCCGGAGTGCGACGTACCGGTGCAGCCGGCTCCAGGAGACCCACTGCCATGCCCGCGTACGCCCGCGACGGCAAGGTCGCCTGCTTCTTCGAGGGCGCGTACGCCACGCTCGGCTTCAGCGACCGGGCGGACCTCGACGAAGGCCCCCTGTGGCCCACCTCCTACGCCCTGACGCAGCCGACCTCCGGCACGAAGGCGCAGATCATCGAGAGGGCAACATGCTGAAACCGTTTGCGGAACGCTGATTACCGGTACGGGCCGTGCCTTCGGCAGGATGGCCCCATGACCGAGATCCGCACCCCCCGCCTCATCCTCCGTCGCTGGCACGACGACGACCTGGTACCCATGGCCGAGATCAACGCCGACCCCGACGTGATGCGCTGGGTCGACGACGGCTCGGTGCTCGATCCGGACGGGACGGCGGAGGCCATCGAGCAGTGGGAGGAGGAGTGGGACGAGGAGGGCTTCGGCCTCTTCGCGGTCGAGTTGCTGGCCTCGGGTGAGCTGGCCGGCTTCACCGGCCTGTCCGTGCCCGGGTACCTGCCGGAGGTGGCCTCCGAAGTGGCGATCAGCTGGCGGTTCGGTTCACCGTTCTGGGGCCAGGGCTACGCCTCCGAGGCCGCCCAGGCCACGTTGGAGTTCGCCCTCCAGGACCGTGGCCTCGACCGTGTCATCAGCATCTGCCGGGTGGGGGACGAGGCCTCCGAGAACGTCATCCGCAAGCTCGGCATGGTGCCGGAGCGGGTGACCACCCACCCGGTCCACGGCTTCCCGCTGGGCATTCACGCCATCGACCTCACCGAGTACCAGGCGTGAGCGGGCGGAGCGGCGGCCCCGGTCCCGCCTAGGTGGTCTTCGGCGGGCGGACGGACTGCTGGTGGCGGAAGACGTCGTGGGGGTCCCAGCTCGCCTTCGCGCGTTGCAGGCGCTGGTAGTTGTCCTTGTAGTAGAGCTTGTGCCAGGGCTGGCCGGACGTGTTGAGGAGCGGGTCGCCCAGGTCGGTGTCGGGGTAGTTGACGTAGCAGCCGTCGGTGTTCGACGACAGGGACGCGGGCAGGGCGGGGTCGGGCACCGCGGGTACTCCCCCGGTGGACTTGTAGACGTCCCGGTAGAAGTTCTGGATCCAGCGCAGGTGGGGGCCCGCGATCTCCGGGTCCCTGTCGGCGTCCCGGTAGTCGTACACCCCGTTGCCGTCGGCGTCCTTGCCCCAGCTCCAGTACGCCTGGTACTGGAGCTTGAGGACCGAGGACCGCTGCGGCACGGCCGTGTCGCCCGCGGCCACGTCGTTGATCCTCCCGCCGTAGGAGTCGACCTGGAGCAGGGCGTCGGGGTTGCTGTAGTTCGGGTCGGTCACGTGGCGGTGGATCGCGTCGATCTGCTGGTCGGTGAAGCCCTTGGTCATGTAGGCCGACTTGTACTTGCCGCAGCGGTTGGGGCCGGAGTCGTTCAGGCTCTGGGTGGCGGTGAGCCAGGGCAGCAGGGTCGGGATGAACAGGGCGTCCTGCGCCGGGTGTTCACCGATCTGCTTGTCCAGGGCCGTCTCGGTGACGTGGTGCCCGCCGCCGGTGGTGAAGCCTTCGGTGATCCAGTCCAGGAAGGCCTTCAGACGGCCGGGCGCGTCCTTGCCCGTGCCGTCGAGCTGGACGGTCAGACCCACCTTGCCGTTGCTCATGTGGGTGAGCTTGAGGAGGGTGAACATGTCGCGGTAGCCGTTGCGGCGGATGAAGTCGGGGCCGGTGCCGTGGTGTTCGTGCTCGAAGAACTCCCCGTAGCGGCGTACGAGGGACTTGAACAGGTCGGGCCGTTCGCGGAAGTCGTCCCAGGTCCAGGCGACGGACCGGAGCAGTACCTGGGCCGGTGGCGACTGCAGACCGCGGAACCAGTACCTGGTGATGACGCCGAAGTTCCCGCCGCCGCCTCCGGTGTGCGCCCACCACAGGTCGCGCAGCGCGGGGTCCTCGGAGTCCTTGCGGGCCACGGTGCGGCGGGGTGTCCTGCCGTCGGCGGCGGTGACCACCTCGACGGCGTACAGGTAGTCCACGGTCAGTCCGAGCATGCGGGACAGCAGACCGTATCCGCCGCCCGAGATGTGACCGCCGAGTCCGACCGAGTTGCAGGACCCGCCGGGCAGGGCGAGGCCGGTCGACCGGTAGAGCTGGGTGGTGCTGTGCCAGTTCGTCGCCCCTGCCTCGACGCAGTAGGCGTCCATGGAGGCGTCGAAATGGACGCGGTTCATCTGGCTCACGTCGATGATGACGCCGACGTCCTTCGAGGACACGAAGTCCTCGTAGCAGTGGCCGCCCGAGCGCACGGTGATCCGGCGGGTGGCGTTGGCGGGGTCGGCGAGGAACTTGCCGAGTGCCGACTCCACGTCGTCGGTGGACGTGGCGACGACGACGTAGTCGGGGTGGGCGATCCAGCGCTGGTTGAATCCACGGCGCAGCGCGTCGTAACGCGCGTCCCCCGAGCTGACTTCGATCGGACTCACGGACATGACACCTCTCCGGACTTGAGGAACAGCAACTGTGAGTGCACATATCCGAACGTAGAGTCACCGACCGGACGGTGTCCGACGATCCGCCGGGCCCCGGGCGATAAACCCGCACCGCCGGATGTACGGACCCACACCGCCCGCGCGCGACACCGCGCCCGGCCCCGCCGCACACCCGCCGACTCCGGCGCACGCCCCCGGCCCGTCAGCGCCCGACGGGGCCACCCGGCTGTTGCGGACGGGCCATGAGGATGGCGACGTCGTCCCGCGCGGTGTGCGGCAGCATCTGCCCGAGGACGTCGTCGCAGAGTGTCGCGAGTGACCGTCCGGGCGTCCGCAGGGCTCGGGCGAGCCTGTCGAGGCCCTGGTCGAGATCCCGGTCGCGGGCTTCGACGAGACCGTCGGTGTACAGGACCAGCAGGCTGCCCGGCGGCAGCGGGACCTCTTCGGTGCGGAACTCGTGCCCTCCCGTCCCCAGCGGGGTTCCCGGCGGGCCGTCGAGGAAGACGATCGACCCGTCGGGTGCCATCACGGCCGGCGGGGGGTGGCCGGCTCGGGCCACCAGGCATCCGCCGGACGCGGGATCGTGGACGGCGTAGACGCAGGTCGCCATCTCGTCCTCGCCCATGTCGGCCACGACGGCGTCCAGCGAGCGGAGCAGGCGGGCCGGATGCATGTCGTGCCGGGCGAGGGTGCGCACCGCTGTGCGGAGCTGTCCCATGACCGCCGCCGCGTGGATGCCGTGGCCCATGACGTCCCCGATGACGAGTCCGGTCCTGCCTTCGGGCAGCGCGATGACGTCGTACCAGTCGCCGCCGACGTCGTGTTCGCTGGCGGGCAGGTACCGTCCGGTGAGTTCGAGGCCGGGGACGACGGGCAGCGCGCTGTTCGTCAGGCTGCGCTGCAAGGTGATGGCCGCCGCGCGCTGACGGGTGTACATGAGGGCGTTGTCGATGTTCAGGGCGGCGCGCGCGGCCAGTTCGTCGATGAGGACGCAGTCCTGCTCGTCGAAGGGCTCGCGGCTGCGCAGCCGGGTCACGACGACCGCACCGAGCACCTTGCCGCGGGCGACCAGGGGGATCAGCCGGGCGGAGCCGAGGGTCATCAGGTACTCGCGCAGATCGTCGGAGCGGGGGTCGGTGACCAGTGCCGGGACGTCGGAGCGGTACAGGTTCGTGGGCCGCCCCTCGGTGATGACCCGCTCGTACAGGGAGCCGTGCGGGATCTGCGAGGTCGTGCCCGGCACGAGCTTCGCCGTGGGGGCGGAGGGGTCGGGGAAGTGGGCGGCCATGCGCCGGACCACGCCCTGGGTGGAGGCGGCGGACTCGTCGGGCTGCATGACCTCTTCGAGGAGCTGCACGTCGGCGGAGTCGGCGAGCTGGGGCACCAGCATCTGCACGATCTCCTCGGCGGTCTGCCGTAGGTCCAGGGTGGTGCCGATCCGGGTGCCCGCCTCCGCCAGCAGGGCGAAGCGGCGTCTGGCCCGCTCGGCGTCGGCCTCGGCGCGCTGGCTCTCGGTGACGTCGATGAGGGAGGCGATCAGGCCCAGTGTCCGGCCGGTGCCGTCGACGAGGGGGGCGTAGGAGCAGGACCAGGTCCGGTCGTGGTCGGGGTCCGACGCGGTGCGTCCGGTACGGCGGACGTCGACGACGGCGGTGCCCCGGTCCAGGACCTTCCTCATCGTCGACTCCAGTGCCACGGCGTTGACGTCGGGCACGACCTCGGTGAGGCGTTTGCCCACGTGGTCGGCGGCGGAGAGGCCGTTCATCCGGGCGAGGGCGTCGTTGACCCGCAGGAAGCGCAGATCGGTGCCGAGGGTGGCCAGGCCGATGGGTGACTGGCTGAAGAGGCTCTCCAGAGCCGCCAGCGAATCCCGCATGCGCAGGACCTGGGAGGTCTCGACGGCGATCAGCAGTGCGCCGGCCCGTCCGCGCGCGTCGGCGGCGGGGACGATCCACATCTCCATCGTCACCTGGTGGCCGTCGCGGTGGCGCACCCACAGGGTTCCGACCACGGTTTCCCCGGCGTGGACGCGGCGGGTCAGCTGGTCGGCGAGTTCACCGTTGCCCTCGGGGACGAGCAGGGCCGAGGCGGGCCGGTCGAGTACGTCCTCGGGCCGGTAGCCGAGCAGGTCCTGGGCGGCGAGCGACCACTCCGCGATGCGTCCGTCCGCGTCTTCCCGCCACAGTGCGATCGGCAGCAGTTCGCGCAGCACACCCGCGTACCCGACAGCCGAGGAGGGCTGTTCCGGCACCGGTCCCGCCGTCTGGTGAGCGTCCACCGCACGACCTAACCACCAGGCAACATTTCATATGGAATCACCCTATCCGGAACGGCCGGGTTCACCATGCGGCACACCCGCCCCTGACCGGAGGTGCAGGGCCACGTGCTGGCCATACAGCCCCTTTCGGGCGATATCGGAATTATCGACTTATGCTGACGTCGGGAGGGCTCGGTAAGTCGAGAGGCCGGTCCGTCGACCGGCGGGAAGCGAGCTTCCATGGCTGAGCGATTGAAAAGGTCGGGACTGGTCGGCGAACTGTCGGCCGAGTTCGCCGGCACGATGGTGCTCATCCTCTTCGGATGCGGTGTCGTCGCCCAAGTGGTCGCCGGCGGGGCCCTGACGACACCGCCGGGCGGCCTCGGAAACCACGACAGCATCGCCTGGGCCTGGGGCATCGGCGTCACCCTGGGCGTCTACGTCGCGGCCCGGCTGAGCGGCGCCCACCTCAACCCCGCGGTCACCGTCGCGCTGGCGGCTTTCAAGGGGTTCCCGTGGCGGAAGGTCGCGCCGTACGCGGTGGCGCAGACGGCGGGCGCCTTCGTGGCGGCCCTCATCGTCCGCTGGAACTACACCGAGGCACTGGCGAAGGCCGACCCCGGTCACACGATCAAGACACAGGGTGTGTTCTCCACACTCCCCGCCAACGGCAACACGAACCTTCCGGTGCACGAGTGGGGCGCCTTCCGCGACCAGATCATCGGCACGGCCCTCCTGCTGTTGCTGATCCTGGCCGTCACGGACCTGCTCAACAACCCGCCGGCCGCGAACCTGGCCCCGTTCATCGTGGGTTTGATCGTCGTGGCCATCGGCATGGCGTGGGGCACCAACGCCGGTTACGCGATCAACCCGGCACGTGACTTCGGTCCCCGGCTGGCCAGCTTCTTCACCGGCTACGGCGGAGCGTGGCGAGATCAGTACGGGAACATCTACTTCTGGGTGCCGATCCTGGGCCCCCTGATCGGCGGTCTGCTCGGCGCCGGCCTGTACAAGGCGTTCATCGGCCGGTTCCTGCCGACGGCGGAGCCGGAGCCTCCGGGCCGTGTCCCCGCACCCGACCAAACGCGCTGACACCCGCAACTCGAGCGCCGACACCCGCAGCAAAGGCGGCAACCCATGGCTGACTTCGTGGGCGCGGTGGACCAAGGCACCACCAGCACCCGATTCATGATCTTCGACCACGCCGGGAACGAGGTGGCGAAGCACCAGTTGGAGCACGCCCAGATCCTTCCGCGGTCCGGCTGGGTCGAACACGACCCGGTGGAGATCTGGGAACGCACCAACTCCGTGATGCAGAACGCCCTGCGGCACGGCAACCTGTCCCCGGACGACCTGGCCGCGATCGGCATCACCAACCAGCGGGAGACCACGGTGGTGTGGGATCCGCGCAACGGACGCCCGTACTACAACGCCATCGTCTGGCAGGACACCCGCACCGACTCCATCGCCGCGGCCCTGGAACGCTCGGGCAAGGGCGAGGTCATCCGCCGCAAGGCGGGCCTGCCCCCGGCGACCTACTTCTCCGGCGGCAAGATCCAGTGGATCCTGGAGAACGTCGACGGGGTCCGCGAGGCCGCCGAACAGGGCCACGCCCTCTTCGGCAACACCGACAGCTGGGTCCTGTGGAACCTCACGGGAGGCCCCGACGGCGGCATCCACGCCACCGACGTCACCAACGCCAGCCGGACCATGCTGATGGACCTGGAGACCCTGGACTGGGACGACGAACTGCTGGGCTTCTTCCGGATCCCCCGGGCCATGCTGCCCACCATCAACGCCTCCTCCCACCGCGAGGCGTACGGCGTCACGCGCACCTCCCGGCCACTGCGCGCCGCCATCCCCATCACCGGGGTGCTCGGCGACCAGCAGGCGGCCACGGTGGGCCAGGTCTGCTACGCCCCCGGCGAAGCCAAGAACACCTACGGCACCGGCAACTTCCTGGTCCTCAACACCGGTACCGAGCTGGTGCGTTCGCAGCACGGCCTGCTCACCACGGTGGCGTACCGGTTCGGCGACGAGCCGGCGATCTACGCCCTGGAGGGGTCCATCGCGGTCACCGGGTCCGCGGTGCAGTGGCTGCGCGACCAGATGAAGATCATCAGCAGTGCCGCCGAGAGCGAGACGCTGGCCCGCACGGTCGAGGACAACGGCGGCATGTACTTCGTCCCCGCGTTCTCCGGCCTGTTCGCTCCCTACTGGCGCTCCGACGCCCGCGGCGCGATCGTCGGCCTGGCCCGCTACAACGACAACGGTCATCTGGCCCGCGCCACCCTGGAGTCGATCTGCTACCAGAGCCGTGACGTCGTCGAGGCCATGGAGCAGGACTCCGGGGTCCACCTCGACGTCCTCAAGGTCGACGGCGGTGTCACGGCCAACGACCTGTGCATGCAGATCCAGGCCGACGTCCTCGGGGTCCCCGTCAGCCGCCCGGTCGTCGCCGAGACCACCGCGCTCGGCGCCGCCTACGCGGCGGGTCTGGCGATCGGCTTCTGGCGCGACACCGACGAACTGCGCACCCACTGGCAGGAGTCCGAGCGCTGGCAGCCCCAGTGGTCGGAAGAACAGCGCGCGGAGGGCTACGCGGGCTGGAAGAAGGCGGTGGAACGCACGCTGGACTGGGCCAAGGTCGATTAGGAGTCCTTCGGGCGCCCCTTCCGGAAAGCCCTCCTGAGCCGGGACCGACAGCATGCGCCGGTCCCGGCTCAGGTACGGTCTCTGCCTGTCCGGGGCAGACGGACAGGCAGAGACCCGGAGGCAGCTCCGGCCGAGCGCAGGGAGCCTGTCCGCGATGGGAACCGCCGTCCACGTACCGCAGACCAGAGACATGATCGGGGAGGAACTGTCCGGCGACGAGGCGCTGACCGCGCTGCGCCGCTACGGCGGCGTACCCCTGCTCCTCGACTCGTTCACCCGGTTCCGGTACGCCGACGGCTTCACCAACGCGCGGGCGCTCGCCTTCCAGGTCGTACTGGGTCTGCTGCCCTTCACCCTGGCCCTGGTGGGCCTGGCGACGTCCGTGCACACCGACTCGGTGGGCCAGGTCATCGAACAGACGCTCGGTGACATCGTGCCCGGTACCGGTACCGACCTCCTCGACGACGCGTTCGCCGGGACGCGGCGCAGCGCGCACGGCGACCTGTGGAGCACCCTCGCGCTCTGGCTCGGCCTGGCGTTCGCCATGCTGAACCTCGCCTCCGCGATGGCCCAGATAGAGCGGGGCGCCAACCGTATCTACGGCATCGAGCGCGACCGCCCCTTCCCCCGCAAGTACGGACGCGCGCTCCTGCTGTCCGTCGCGGCCGGGATGCCGCTGGTGCTCGGGTTCGTGGCACTCGTGGCCGGCGGGCCGCTCGGCGACGCCGTCGCCGAGACCCTCGGCACCGGCTCCGGCGGGCACCGCTGGTGGGACGCGCTGCGGATCCCCGTGGGTCTGGCGCTCGCGTGGATCGCCTCCGCCGCCATCTTCCGGTGGTCTCCGCGCCGCAGGCAGCCCGGCTACACCTGGCTCGCCTTCGGCAGCGCGGTGCACCTGGTCCTGTGGGTCGGGGCCACCTGGCTGCTGTCGCTCTACGTCGGGAAGAGCGCCTCGTTCGGCGCCGTGTACGGTCCGCTCACCGCCTTCGTCGCACTGCTCCTGTGGGCCAATGTGACCGCGATCGCCCTGTTCCTCGGCATCGCCTTCGCCGCCCAGCTGGAGGCGGCACGCGCCGGGATCGAGGCCCCCGTCCGTCCCGACCCGGGGCCGGGCACCTGAGACCTCGCCGCCTACCAGCGGGGCGGTGGACACGACACACCGCACCGCTGCCCGGGTCGTCCGCCTGGACGGCGCGCATCGCGTGCTTGTGCTGCGCCGGCGTGATCCGTTCGACGGGACCCGGCTCCCGGAGCCGCCCGGTGGCGGCATCGAGCCGGGCGGGACACCGCTGGAGGCGCCGCGACGCGAACCGGCCCAGGAGACCGGGCTCGACCCGGCCGCGGTCATCGACCGGTGGACGGCCGTCGACCGGGACGTGTGGGGGAAGGGCGAGCGGTACGTCGGGACGGAGCACTTCTTCCTCCCGCTGTTCACCGCCGAGGGGCCGCCTCCCGTACGGACGCGTCTCCTCCCCGACGAGCGGGCAGCCCTGGACACGCACCGCCGGGTCGCGTGGCCGGAGCCGCGCTCGCTGCCGGACCGGGTCGAGCCGCCGCGACCGACAGCGGTCCTCGGCGCCCTGGTGCCGGACGGGCCGTGGGGGCGGTCGGCGGGTGAGAGCGGGGCGCGACCTGGCCGCCCGGCCGCCGCCGGGCCGGTGGGCGGTCGCCGCGGGTGGTGGGCCGGCGCCGGCTCAGATGCCGCAGGTCGGTGCGGACCAGTACGGCGACGGGTCGAGGGCCACGTGGGTGTGGTCGTTGTGGCCGGGGTAGCCCGGACCGAGGATCTCCGAGAAGCCGTGCGTCCTGGCCTGCTGGGCGAGTCGGCACAGGGTCGGGGAGCCGGTGAGGTCGGCGGCGTCGCCGTAGAGGTGGCGGCTGGTGGACGATCCGCCGACCGCGTTGTTGCAGGCGTAGGACCGGAAGCCGCTGGAGACGGTGACGGGTACGTCGCCGAGGGCGTGCCGCATCGCCTCCAGCTTCCACATCGTCTTCAGGGCGTTCGCCTTGGCGGTGGCGGCAGAGACCGCGCCGCCGGACCAGTCGGAGTTGCACCTGTTGAGTTCTGCGTAGCCGAAGTGGACCGGTGTGCAGTCCGCGTCCTGGAGGGCGTAGATCTTGCTGAAGGTCTGCGCTCCCGCGACGCCGTCCGCGGTCAGCCCGTACGCGGCCTGGAACTTCTTGACGGCGGCGGTCGTCCGCGCGCCGAACCGGCCGTCGTAGGAGAGCCGTTCGCCCGAGGTCACCCAGCCCGCGACGCGGATCTGGAGCTGGGTGACGTCGCCTCCGGAGGACCCCTCGGTCAGGGTGCGGCTCCACGTGTAGCACTCGTCGGCGTGCGCGGTGCCCGAGGTGGCGCCCACCCCGATCACCGCACCAGTCATGATCATGACAAAAGAGACAAGCAGACGTGACACGCGTCTGAACATCCCGGCCTCCCGACCGTCGACTCCCGTACCGACCGGCCGCCGCCGTCTCGACAGCGGCCCGTGCACAGCGTGGAGCACCGTACTACGCGCGTCAACGGTGCCGAGGCACGGCGGCGCCGAAAGCGTTTCCGTCGACTTCTCCCCCGCCGAGCCCGGCACCGAGGACAGCGAACGTGCGATGTGCCGCCCGACGGCATGCATGATGGGCGGGATGGACGACAATCCCCTCCCGAACCCCCTCGCACACCCTCACCTGGACCCACTGGGGGACGACGACTTCCCCCTGGTCCACCGGGAGCCCGCTCCCGAGCGGTACGGACGCCTCCGTGTGCGGTCCAGCGACCTCCGCCCCGCCGAGTGGCTCACCGAACGGGCCCCCGGGTACGGCGGCTTCGGGACCGTGGCGGCTGTCGCCGCGCCCGGGTTCGCCGCCTACGCCCGGGTGCTGCATCCGGCGTCGCTGGACGAACGGCCGGTGCCGTGGGCGGCGGTGGCCGCGGCCCTGGGGCGGGTCGTGGAACCCGACACCGCCTGGCACGAGGTGATCGGCATGGACCTCGACCACCTCGACGCCTCCGAGTACGGCCTGCCCGGCGTCTGGGACGAGCATCCCGCGGAAGGGCCGACCCCGCCCGCGGTCGCCCTGTCCCTCGTCCCCGTCCTGGCCCGCCACACCCGGGCCTCCGAGCACTGCTGGTTCGGGCTGTGGAACGGTTACGGCCGCTGGGACTTCGACCGGTTCCCCTCGTTCGAGACCCCCGGCCGGGACGAGGTGCTCCTCTCCGGCACCCTCGCGGAGGCCGTCAGCCCGGTCGAGCTGGACGAGTTCGCCGAACTGCCCGACCTGTGGTGGCCCGACGACCGTGCCTGGTGCCTGGGCGGTGACGTGGACCTGATGAGCACGTACGTCGGCGGGTCCCCCGAGCTGATCGCCGACCTGCTGGCCACCGCGGACCTGGAGGTCCACCCGGTCACCGCCGGCGACAGAGTGGGCTGACGACGACCGCACGCCGCACGCGGCGGCGCCGCCTCCCCGGAACGCAGGGACGGCGCCGCGTCGTTCCCTTCCGGCCCCCGGACCAGCCGGCCGACGAAGCCGACCGGACCGGCGAGGACGTCGAGATTCCCCTGACTGCACTCCATCAGTGCTGCCGGAACTGGACGCCGGTCGGTTGCAGGACGTCCGCGCGCACCGGGATGCCGTCGAGCTGGAGCTGTTCGCCGTAGATGTCGGTGATCCGGAGAGCGCCGCCGCAGCCGGTGCCCTGTTCGGAGAGGAAGTAGTTGAACTCGGCGCGCGGCAGCGGACGCCAGGCACCGTCGGCCCTGACCTCCAGTCGCGCCACCGGGTTGCGGTGGCCGACGACCTGGATCCCGCACCAGTACTGGGTGGAACCGGTCTTGTAACGGACCGCGACGGTGTCGGAGGTGCTGGGGCTCAACAGGCTCCACGTGATGGAGAGTTCCCCGGCCGACAGGGCGCCCAGCTTCGCGAACGCCTGCTTGCTGAGGTCGAGTTGGCCGGGTGCGCAAGGCAGCGGGCACTCGTTGGTGACCTTGACCGTGACGGAGGCTCCGCTCACCGCGCGGACGCGGATGTAGGCCCCGCACGCCTTGGACGTCTCGTAGTCGGTGTGGTTCATCGCCGCGATCATGAGGCCGTCGCTCGGGCCGAACAGGCAGGCGCCGTCGCCGTCTCCGGCGTCGTAGTGGGTGGCGAGTCCGCGATAGGTGACACCGGGACGGATCCGGCCCGCGGACGGCACCTCCGCGACGACCGCCCGTGCCGGGTCCGAGGCCGACGCGCGCGCTCCCGGAGTCGCGGCGGGGGTCTTCGACGGGCTCGCGCCGGAGGTCGCCGTGGGCGTGGCGGAGGACGGGGAGGGGGAGGGAGAGGGGGAAGGTGACCGGGACGGCTTCTGCCGCGCGGTGCTTGACGGGGCGTCGGCGGCGGGGGCCGCGACGGTCCTTCCCGGGTCGCTGCCGCCGTCGGGGCGCAGTGCCATCACCAGGCAGAGGAGAACGCCCGTGGCGGCCAGCGCCGCGGTCGCCGTCGTCCACGGTCCGCGCCTGCTCGTGCGCCGGCGGCGGCTCGCGGCGTGCCTCGTAACCTTCATGTCCGTCCGTTCGGAAGAGCGGGTCGATTTCACATCACCGCAGTCGCCGCCCGACGCGAAAAGGTTGCCGCCGTCTTCTGCCACGCTTTCCGGTGCTGTCCGCCGCGCGACATGCCTCACATCGCTGTCCGGGGGTACACGCCGAAGCGTCGCGGCAGGATCCACGAAAGGGGTCACGATGGATGAATCGGCGCTGCGAGCGGTCGGGTGGGCGCGCACTCTGCCGATGCACACCTCGGTGAAGGCGGCCCGCGACTGGGCCCGGGAACACCTCGACACCCTGGGCTGGAGCGCCGAGGCCCCGGAGACCGCGGACGCCGTTCTGCTGACGGTCTCCGAGCTGATCACGAACGCCCACCGGCACGCCCGCAGCAACGCCCAGCTCGTCATGATGTGGGACAGCCGCTGTCTCCACATCGCGGTGCACGACCACTCGGGCGAGCTGCCCGCTCCCCGGCAGCCCAGCACCGACCGTGTCGGAGGGCGGGGGATGCTCCTGGTCGACGCCCTGGCCGACAGTTGGGAGGCGCACCCCTGCCCGCACGGGAAAACGATCACGGCATGTTTCCGCCCGCCCGCGGCGGACGCCGGGCGCAGCTGAACGGGCCGGTGTCCGACGCTCGTCGGAAGCGGACGCTACCGAGCGGGCAGCGCCTCGCGCAGCGTCTTCGCGGTGTGGGTGGCGTCGTAGCCCTCGGGGACGCCCGGGACCAGGATGATGTCGCCCTCGATGTGCCGGGCGCGCAGGGGCGCGATCTCCCGGTAGGCGTCGGAGGCCCACCAGGCCCGCGCCTCGGCGATCGACGGGAAACCGATCACCACCACGTGTCCGGGCCAGGCGCCCTCCATGACCTCGTGCTGCGCGCCGTGCACCAGGAAGCGGCCGCCGTACGGTGCCAAGGTGGCGGTGATGCGTTCGATGTACTCGGCGATTTCGGCGTGCGGTGCCGCTTCCTGCAGGTGGGCGATCGCGTAGGCAGACATGGTGTCCTTCCGTCCGGTCGGGCTCTCGACACCCACGATCCTGCGCCGTCGAAGGGCCGCGGTCGATTACCCGGGAGGTAAGCGCGACGCGTGGGCACCCTGGGACGGCCCTCCACGGTTCAGCCGCGCAGCCAGGCCGCGGTGTCGGTGGGCAGTCGGCCGTCGGTGTCCAGGGGGCCGCTGGTGAGGAGGACGGTCTCGTGGTCCGGCAGGACGGCGGGGGCGTCGGCGAGATTGACCACGCAGACCAGGCCGGATGCGCGGCGCAGGGCGAGGACGCCTTCGGGGGCGGGCAGCCACTCCAACGGGCCGTCGCCCAGGCCGGGTTCGGTGCGGCGCAGCCGGAGTGCGGTGCGGTAGAGGGTCAGCATCGAGGCGGGGTCGGCGGCCTGGCGGTCGGCGGCGTACGCGGACCAGCCCTCGGGCTGCGGCAGCCAGGGGTCGGTGCCTGAGCAGCCGAAGCCGGCGTACGGGGCGTCGGCGGTCCACGGCAGTGGCACACGGCAGCCGTCGCGGCCGGGGTCGGTGCCGCCGGAGCGGAAGTGCATGGGGTCCTGGATGCGGTCGCGCGGGATGTCCGCCTCGGGCAGGCCCAGTTCCTCGCCCTGGTAGAGGTAGACGGAGCCGGGCAGGGCGAGGGTGAGGAGAGCTGCGGCGCGGGCCCGGCGGGTGCCCAGGTCCAGGTCGGTCGGGGTGCCGAAGGCCTTGGTGGCGAAGTCGAAACCGGTTTCTCCACGGCCGTAGCGCGTGACCGTGCGGGTCACGTCGTGGTTGCACAGCACCCAGGTGGCGGGGGCCCCGACGGGGGCGTGCTCGGCGAGGGTGTCGTCGATGGCCGTACGCAGCCGGGCCGCGTCCCAAGGGCAGGCGAGGAAGGTGAAGTTGAACGCGGTGTGCAGTTCGTCGGGGCGCAGGTAGCGGGCGAAGCGCTCGGAGTCCGGCAGCCAGACCTCGCCGACGAAGACGGCGCCGTAGGCGTCGGCGACGCGCCGCCAGGAGCGGTAGATCTCGTGGAGTTCGTCGCGGTCGACGTAGGGGTGGGGATCGCGGCCCTCGACGAAGTCGGGCAGCGCGGGATCCTTGGCGGGCAGGGCGGCCGAGTCGATGCGGACGCCCGCGACGCCCCGCTCGAACCAGAACCGCAGGACGCTCTCGTGTTCCTCGCGGACGGCCGGGTGGGCCCAGTTGAGGTCGGGCTGCTGAGGGGTGAACAGGTGCAGGTACCACTCGCCGTCCGCCACCCGGGTCCAGGTCGGGCCGGCGAACTGTGACGGCCAGTCGTTGGGCGGCAGTTCGCCGTGCTCGCCGCGTCCGGGGCGGAAGTGGAACCGCTTGCGTTCGGGGCTGCCCGGTCCGGCGGCGAGTGCGGCGCGGAACCAGGGGTGCTGGTCGGAGACGTGGTTGGGGACGATGTCGACGATGGTGCGGATGCCGAGGGAGCGTGCTTCGGCGATCAGCTTCTCGGCCTCGTCGAGGGTGCCGAAGGCGGGGTCGATGGTGCGGTAGTCGGCGACGTCGTAGCCGCCGTCGGCGAGCGGCGAGAGATACCAGGGGGTGAACCAGACGGCGTCGACGCCGAGTTCGGCGAGGTAGGGCAGTTTCGCCCGTACGCCCGCGAGGTCTCCGGTGCCGTCGCCGTCGCCGTCGGCGAAACTGCGGGGGTAGACCTGGTAGATGGCGGCGTCACGCCACCAGTCGTCCGGGGGGCCGGGGGTCGTGTCGCGATGAGGGGCTGCCACGTGACGGTCCTTTCGGGGCAGGGGTGGGTCTCCGCCGCCGCCCCGGACAGCGGGGTGTCGAGAACGGGGCGGCGGCGGAGGATTCGGAAGGGGCGACGGGCGGCACCGCGAGGCCCGGCGGGAACCGGTGCCGAGGGGGAAGGGGCGCGTCAGCCCTTGAGGCCGCCCGCGGTCAGCCCGCTCATGATGTTGCGCTGGAAGAGGAGGAACAGCAGCAGGGTGGGCAGGGACGCGATGGTGAGGGAGGCGATCAGCACGTTCTCGGGCACGCTGGTGGCGAGCGAGTAGATGCCGACGGCGAGGGTCTGGCCCGTGGGGTCGGGCAGCACCAGCATCGGCCAGAGGAAGTCCTTCCAGACGCCGACGACGGCGAAGATGGACACCACGCCGAGGATGGGCCGGGAGATCGGCAGCACGACGGACCACAGGACGCGCAGCGGGCCGGCGCCGTCCATGGAGGCCGCGTCGAGGAGTTCCCTGGGGATGGAGTCGAAGAAGCGCTTCAGCAGGAAGATGGCGAAGGCGTTGGTGACCGACGGCAGCCAGATCGCCCAGGGCGAGTTGAGCAGGTTGCGTTGGATGATCGGCATGTCCAGCACGGTCAGGTACTGGGGTACGACGAGGACGGTCGCCGGGATCATCAGGGTGACGAGCATCATCCCGAGGATGGCCTTGCCGAGGACGGGCCGCAGCTTGGACAGCGAGTAGGCGGCGGCCACGTCCAGGACCAGTTGGAAGGCGAGCGCTCCGAAGGCGTAGTAGAGGGTGTTGAGGAGCAGCCGGGCGAGGTCCATCACCTCCCAGGCCCGCCGGTAGTTCTCCGGGTGGACGGAGCCGGGCACCCAGGTCGGAGGGGTCTGGACGGCTTCCTGGGTGGTCTTGAGGCCGCCGGACACCATCCAGTACAGGGGGCCGAGGAAGGCGAGCGTGAACAGGGCGACGACGAGCGCGAAGGCGAGCCAGTAGACGAGTCTGCCGCGCGGGCGGGCCAGTCGGGCGGGTGGGATGAGGGTGCGTGTGGACATGTGCGTGTCTCCCCCGGTCCTACTCGTCGGCGGCGCGGCTGAGCCTGGTGTACACGGCCGAGAAGCCGGCCAGCAGCACGAGCAGGAGCAGGCCCAGCGCCGCCGCGGCGCCGTAGTTGTTGAAGTTGAAGGCGTACTGGTAGATCAGGTAGACGACCGTGGTGGTGGAGCCCTCGGGTCCGGCGCCGCCGGTGAGCAGGAAGGGTTCGACGAAGACCTGCATGGTGGCGATGACCTGCATGAGGAGCATCAGCAGCAGGACGAGCCTGGTCTGCGGGATCGTCACGTGCCACACCTTGCGCAGCAGGCCGGCCCCGTCGAGTTCGGCGGCCTCGTACAGCTCGCCGGGGACGCCCTGGAGTGCGGCGAGGTAGATGAGGGTCGCGCCGCCCATGTTCATCCAGGTGGAGGCGACGACGACGGAGAGCATCGCCGTGTCGGGGTCCTGGAGCCACTGCTGGGCGGGGAGGCCGAAGACGCCGAGGACCTCGTTGAACATGCCGTACCCGGGGTCGTACAGGTACTTGAACAGCAGGACGGACGCGGTGGGCGGGAGCATCACGGGCAGGTAGACCAGCAGCCGCAGATAGCCCTGGCCGTGCCGGAACTCGTTGATGACGAGGGCGGTGAGGAAGGGCACGGCGAAGCCCAGGACCAGCGCGAGGACGGTGAACCACAGGGTGTTGCGCCAGGCCTGTCCGAAGGCGGGGTCGTTCCAGACGGTGACGAAGTTCTCCCAGCCGGCCCAGCTGACGTGTCCGTTCTCGGTCTTCTGGAAGGCGAGCAGGAACTCGCGGACGATCGGGTACCAGGAGAAGAAGGCGAAGCAGAGCACGGCGCCGATGAGGAAGCCGTGAGCGGTGAGGTTGCGGCGTACGGCCTGGGCGAGGCTCGCGTCCGGGTGCCGTACGGCGCCGGCGCGGGTCCGCCGGGGACGGCGGGGCCGGCGGTCCTTGGCCGTCGGGTCCTGCGCGAGGGTGGGGGCCGACATGAGGCGCTCCTTGACGTGCTGCGGTGCCGCCGGACGCGACGTCCGGGCACGTGACGTGGGCGGTCGGGCTCGCCCCTCCGTGAGGGGGCGGGCGCGGGGCGCGCTCGCGGGCCGGGCGGTGCGACGCCGCCCGGCCCGGCGGGGTCACTGGGTGGCGAGAACCTGGTTGACCTGGGACTCCGCCGTCGACAGGAGCTTGTCGATGTCGGCGTCCTTGTTGGTGAGGAGGCCGGACATCACGTTGTCGAGGACCTTGTAGATCTCCTGGGCCTTCGGCGGTTCGGCCTTGCCCGGGACCGGGTTGTCCATGAACGCCTTGAAGTTCTCCACCGGCATGGTCGCGTACTGCTTGCGGGCCGCGTCGTCCTTGGCCTTGCTGTCGTTCAGCCACAGGTTGGGCTGCGGGAGTCCCACGGGCAGACCGTCGGCCTTGGCGCGCCGCCAGTCGTAGTGGCCCTTGCCGACGGTGGTGAACTTGAAGTTGAGCCAGGCGACGGCGGCCTTGACCTTGTCGGGCGAAATGCCTTTCTTGATCATGTAGTTGTTGCCTCCGGCGAGGGTGTTCTTGCCGCCGGGGATCGGACCCATGCCGAAGTTCTCGTACTCGGCGCCGAGTTGCTGGACCATGTAGGTCACGTCGTCGGGCGCGGCGAGGAACATGCCGAGTTTGTCGGTGGCGATCTGCTTCTGGAGGTCGCCCCACTTCAGCAGCTGGGTCCTGCCCATGGAGTCGTCCTCCCAGCGCATGGCGTGCAGGTTCCGGGCGACCTGCTTGCCGATGGCGTCGTTGAAGGCGGCCTTCTTGCCGGAGGTGTCCACGACGTCACCGCCGAGGCTGTACATCTGCGCGGTGAAGTGCCAGCCGCCGGTGTTGGCGGCGCTGTACTCGCCGAACCCGGCGACGCCGCCGCCGAGGGCCGCGATCTTCTTGGCCGCGGCGCGGACGTCCGCCCAGGTGGCCGGCGGGGTGTCCGGGTCGAGGCCGGCCTCCGCGAAGAGTTTGCGGTTGATCAGCAGGCCCATCCGGTAGTTGCTGGTGGGCAGGCCGTAGAGCTTGCCGTCCTGCTTGAGGGAGCCGAGGACGTCGGGGTCGATGTCCTCGAGCAGCGGGACGGTCCGGTCGTTGACGTAGGCGGTGATGTCCTGGGCGCCGTCGTTGTCGAGGACCTGCGCGAGGTCGGTGAAGTAGGTGTAGAACACGTCGGGTTGGGACTTGGCCTTGAGCATCGCGGTGAAGCGGGGCGGCTCCAGGCACTGCCCCGGGGTGGACCGGCCTTGAACGGTGACGTTGGGATAGGTCCTGTTGAACTCCTTGACGTCCTCGTTCCACTCCTTCAGCTCGGCCGCCTTCGCCGCCGGGGGCATGCAGTCGATGGTGATGGTCACCTTGGTCTTGGGGTCCAGCGGCGCGGCGGGATCCGAATTCGCGCTGTTCCCGGAACCGTTGTCGTCGTCGTTGCTGCTGCTCGTGCCGCAGGCGGCGAGCGCCGTCAGCGTGAGAGCGGAGACGAGGGTGACCGCGCCGGCGCGGCGGGTGCGGCGGAACCGAGCTGTTCTCATGGGTGGTCCCCCTTCGGCATGAACGTGGAAGGCGCCCCCTCGCCGAGGCGATGTGGGGCGCCGCACACTCAACCACCGTCGACAAGTGTCCGCAATATCCCGCGCAGATTTCGTAATTGTTTGACAGATAGGCGTGGAGGGCTGGTTCGGTGACCGTCATCGCGGCGCGAGTGGGGGCCGAGCGAGCGCGGTCGGCGCGATGCCGTGCGGTCGGCGGGCCTCCGGCGTGGGAGCCGTTCAGTCCCGCGGGGCCTGCGCGGTCGAGCCGCGGACCACGAGTTCCGGCTCGAACAGCAGTTCGCCGGGCGGCACTTCGCCACCCCGGATCTGGGCGCACAACAGGTCCACGGCGGCCCGGCCCATGGCCTCGATGGGCTGGCGAACGGTCGTCAGCGGGGGCTCGATGCAGTTCATGAACGCCGAGTCGTCGAAGCCGACGACGGACACCTGTCCGGGCACCGCGAGGCCGCGCCGCCGGGCGGCTCGGATGGCGCCGAGGGCAAGGGGGTCGCTGGCGCAGATGATGCCGGTGACACCGCGTTCCAGCAGGCGTGTGGTGGCCGCCTGGCCGCCCTCCAGGGAGAACATCGAACGCTCCACCCGGTCGTCGGGCAGGGTCGTGCCGACCGCCTCGGCGGCGGCGCGGGCGGCGGCGAGCTTGCGCCGCGAGGGGACGTGGTCGCCGGGGCCGAGGACCAGGCCGATGCGCTCGTGGCCCAGCAGGGACAGGTGGCGCCAGGCCTGTTCGACGGCGACGGCGTCGTCGCAGGAGACGCAGGGGAAGTCCAGTTCCGCTATGGCGGCATTGATCAGCACGACCGGGATCCTCCGTTCGGCGAGCTGGTGGTAGTGGTCGTGCGGGGCGTCGGCCTGGGCGAACAGTCCGCCGGCGAACACCACCCCGGAGACGTGCTGCTGGAGCAGCAGCTCGACGTAGTCGGCCTCGGAGACGCCGCCCTTGGTCTGGGTGCACAGCACCGGAGTCAGCCCCTGCTGGGCCAGCGCCGCGCCGATGACCTCGGCGAACAGCGGGAAGATCGGGTTCTGCAGCTCGGGCAGGACCAGGCCCACCAGGCGGGCGCGTTCGCCGCGCAGCTGGGTGGGGCGCTCGTAGCCGAGCACGTCCAGCGCGGTCAGCACGGACTGCCGGGTGGCGTCCGAGACCCCGGGCTTGCCGTTGAGGACCCGGCTGACCGTGGCCTCACTGACCCCAACCTTCTTGGCTACCTGAGCAAGTCGTCGCGTCATGGGCGCAAGGCTAGCGCAAGCAGCGCAAGCGACTTGCGTGAATCTTGGGCCTCGGACCGTCCACGGCGATGTCGTGCGGGCGCGGCCCGCAGAGCGTGATGTCCGCTCCGACCGTGGCCCTCCGCTCAGAGACCCCTTCCGTGTCCGCCCTTCCCGTTACGCCCTGTGAACGGCCTCGGCCAGCGGCTTTCATGGCGGCTGTCGGGAAAAGCAAGCCGGTGGGCAAGCGACGCAAGCGGTTTGCGGGGCAACTGCGGCCGCTGCCGGGACCGTTGACAAACCTGGGACTCGCTAGAAACCTGTGCCGTAGTTTCCGCAAAGAATCGATTGTTCGACTCAAATTGTGTGCACGGGCCGGCGTTCGCCCTCTCGGTCCGCCCCTCCGGGGTCGTCCCGCTCCGCTCCTCCCCCGTACCTCCCCGCCGGTCTGCCGCGCCCTCCGCCGTGCCACCGATCGAACTGAGGACCTCATGAGATGGAGACCACCAGGCCGTCGGCCCCTGACCGGCGTCGTCGTCGCCGGGCTCATCACCACGGGACTGCTACCGCTCACCATCGCCTCCCCCGCCCAGGCCGCACCGGCCGCCGCTGACGTCAACCTGGCCCTCGGCCGCCCGGCCACCGCCGGCGGCTCCCACGCCGAGTACCCGGCGCCCCGCACCACCGACGGCGTCCAGGCCACCTACTGGGAAGGCCCCGCGGGCGCCTTCCCGCAGTGGGTGCAGGTCGACCTCGGCGCGGCCCACGACGTGGACCGGGTCGTGCTCAAACTCCCCACGGGCTGGGAGAGCCGCAAGCAGACCCTGTCCCTCCAGGGCAGCACCGACGGATCCGGGTTCAGCACCCTCGCCGCCTCGGCGGTCCGCGTGTTCGACCCTGCGCAGGCCAACACCGTGTCCGTCGCCCTGGCCTCCCCCGCCGACGTCCGGTACGTCCGCGTCGACGTGTCCGGCAACACCGGCTGGAACGCCGCCCAGCTCTCCGAACTGGAGGTGTACGGCGAGGACGGCGGCACCGAACCGCCCCCGGCCGGCACCAACCTGGCCCGGGACAAGCCCGTCGAGGCCACCTCCTCCGTGCAGAACTACGTGGCGGCCAACGCCACCGACGACTCCACCTCCACCTACTGGGAGGCGGCCGGCCACCCCGCGGACCTCACCGTGAAGCTGGGTGCCGACGCCGATCTCAGCGCCGTGGTGGTCAGACTCAACCCCGACCCGGTCTGGGCCGCCCGCACCCAGGGCATCCAGGTCCTCGGCCGCCAGCAGGCGGCAAGCGGTTTCACCTCCCTCGTCGCCACGAAGACCTACGCCTTCAGCCCGGCGGGCGGCAACACGGTGACGATCCCGGTCAGCGGCCGCTGGGCCGACGTACGCCTGCGGTTCTCCTCCAACACCGGCGCGCCCGGCGGTCAGGTCGCCGAGTTCCAGGTCGTCGGCACGGCGGCGCCCGCCCCCGACCTGACGGTCACGACCCTGGACTGGACGCCCGCCGCGCCCACCGAACGGGACCCGGTCACCGTCCGGGCCACCGTCCGCAACGCCGGCACCGCGCGCTCCGCCGCCACCACCGTGGAGGCGAGTGTCGAGGGCACGGTCGCCGGCAGCGGCGCCGTCCCGGCACTCGACCCGGGCGCCTCCGCCACCGTCGACGTGGCCACCGGCGCCCGTACGGCGGGGAGTTACGCCGTGTCGGCCGTCGTGGACCCGCGTGGCACCGTCGCCGAGCTGGACGACTCCAACAACAGCCGTGCCGCCACGAGCCGGCTGGTCGTCGCCCAGGCCCCCGGGCCGGACCTGGAGGTGCGCTCCATCAGCACCAGCCCGGCCGACCCGGCCGTCGGCACACCCGTCTCCTTCACCGTCGCCGTGCACAACCGCGGGACCACCGCGGCGCCCGCCGGTTCGGTGACCCGCGTCCAGGCGGGCTCCACCACCCTCGACGGCGCCACCGGCCCGGTGGCTGCGAACGCCACGGTGAACGTGCCGATCACCGGCACCTGGACGGCGACCGCCGGCGGAGCCACCCTCACCGCGACCGCCGACGCCACGGGGGCCGTCACCGAGACCGACGAGAACAACAACGTGCTCGCCAAGTCCCTGGTCGTCGGGCGCGGCGCCGCCGTCCCGTACACCGCGTACGAGGCGGAGGACGGCCGTTACTCGGGCACGCTGCTGACGGCCGACGCCAAGCGGACCTTCGGACACACCAACTTCGCCACCGAGTCCTCAGGACGCAAGTCGGTCCGCCTCAACTCCCCCGGCCAGTATGTGGAGTTCACCTCCACCAATCCGGCCAACTCCATCGTGGTGCGCAACTCCGTCCCGGACTCCGCGACCGGCGGCGGCGCGGACGCCACGATCAGCCTCTACGCCGACGGCAGCTTCGTGCGCAAGCTCACCCTGTCGTCGAAGCACAGCTGGCTCTACGGCAGCACCGACGACCCCGAGGGGCTGACCAACCGGCCCGGCGGCGACGCCCGGCGCCTGTTCGACGAGTCCCACGCACTGCTGTCGCAGACCTACCCGGTGGGCACCACGTTCCGCCTCCAGCGTGACGCGGGCGACTCCGCCGCGTTCCACATCATCGACCTCGTCGACCTGGAGCAGGTGGCGCCCCCGGCCGCCAAACCGGCCGCCTGCACCTCGATCACCGAGTACGGCGCCGTCCCCAACGACGGCCTCGACGACACCGACGCCCTCCAACGGGCGGTCACCGCGGACCAGAACGGCCGGATCGCCTGCGTGTGGATCCCTGCCGGGCAGTGGCGGCAGGAACAGAAGATCCTCACCGACGACCCGCTCGATCGCGGCCAGTTCAACCAGGTGGGCATCCGGGACGTCACCATCCGCGGCGCCGGCATGTGGCACTCCCAGCTGTACACCCTGACCCCGCCGCACGAGGCGGGCGGCATCAACCACCCGCACGAGGGCAACTTCGGCTTCGACATCGACCACAACACGCAGATCTCCGACCTCGCCATCTTCGGCTCGGGCACCATCCGCGGCGGCGACGGCAACCACGAGGGCGGAGTCGGTCTCAACGGCCGCTTCGGCAAGGGGACGAAGATCACCAACGTGTGGATCGAGCACGCCAACGTCGGCGTGTGGGCCGGCCGGGACTACTCCAACATCCCCGAGCTGTGGGGCCCAGGTGACGGGTTGGAGTTCAGCGGCGTCCGCATCCGCAACACGTACGCCGACGGGATCAACTTCGCCAACGGCACCCGCAACTCCACCGTCTACAACTCCTCCTTCCGCAACACCGGCGACGACGCGCTCGCGGTCTGGGCCAGCAAGTACGTGAAGGACACCGCGGTGGACGTCGGCCACGACAACCGCTTCCGCAACAACACCATCCAGCTGCCCTGGCGGGCCAACGGAATCGCGGTGTACGGCGGTTACGGAAACACGATCGAGAACAACGTCGTTTCCGACACCATGAACTATCCGGGCATCATGCTGGCCACCGACCACGATCCGCTGCCCTTCTCCGGGCAGACCCTGATCACGGGCAACGCCCTGTACCGGACGGGCGGCGCGTTCTGGAGCGAGGCGCAGGAGTTCGGCGCCATCACCCTCTTCGCGCAGGGTCAGGACATCCCGGGCGTCACCATCCGGGACACCGAGATCCACGACTCGACCTACGACGGCATCCAGTTCAAGACGGGCGGCGGCGCGATGCCGGGCGTGAAGATCACCGACGTCCGCATCGACCGGTCCACCAACGGCTCCGGCATCCTCGCGATGAGCGGCGCCCGCGGCAGCGCCACCCTGTCCGACGTCACGATCACCGGCTCGGCCCAGGGCGACGTACTCGTCGAACCGGGCTCGCAGTTCACGATCACCGGCACGCCGAACGGGGCGTCCGCGGCCGCCCGGCGGAACGTCTACTGACACGCGGTCGATCCCGTCGTGACGGGGATCGACCGCTCCCTCCCGTACACCGCGCCCGGTGCCGGAAATCCGGTACCGGGCGCGGCACATGTTCCCAACCGCCGCGTCACACGGCGGCCCACAGGGGCGGAGCGACCGGAAGGAGACCGGGTCGGTTCCCGTCCGGATCACACCCGCCGCTGCGGGAGTCGCCTCGTCAGCGGGTCACCGTCCACTTCTGGTTGACGGCTCCGGTGCAGGACCAGATCTGTAGCCGCGTCCCGTTGGCGGAACTGCCGCCGGACGCGTCCAGGCACTTGTTCGCCTGCGGGTTGACGATGTCCCGCGCGGCGGGGACGGCCCACTGCTGGGCCCCGGTGCCGTTGCAGTCCCAGAGCTGGACGAGGGTGCCGTCGGCCGTGCCGCCGGAGGCCACGTCCAGGCACTTGCCGAGCGCGCGGATCGTGCCGTCGCCGCCGACGGTCCACTGCTGGGCGGCGGTGCCGTTGCAGTCGTAGAGCTGTACGGCCGTGCCGTTGGCGTTGTCGGCCCCGGCCACGTCGACGCACTTGCCGCCGACGCCGGTGATCGGGCCGCTGCCGCCCGGCTGGGCGGTGTCGGTGCTGACGCGGACGTAGTCGACCAGGAGCTGCTGGGGGAAGACGGTGCTGCCGTCGGGGTCTCCGGGCCAGTAGCCGCCGACCGCGAGGTTGAGGATGAGGAAGAAGGGCTTGTCGAAGACCCACTGCCGGCCGCCGAGGTCGGCGGGGGTGCGCCGCTGGTACACCGTGCCGTCGACGGACCAGGTGATGGCGTTCGGGCTCCAGTCGACGGCGAAGGTGTGGAAGGCGTCGGCGAAGGCCTGTCCGCCGGGGAGGGTGTATCCGGCGCCGATGCCCCCGGAGCCGGAGTAGCCGGGCCCGTGCAGGGTGCCGTGCACGGTGGACGGTTCGAAGCCCACGTTCTCCATGACATCGATCTCGCCCGAGCTGGGCCAGCCGACCTGGCCGATGTCATTGCCCAGCATCCAGAACGCCGGCCACATGCCCTGCCCGCGCGGAACCTTCATCCGGGCCTCGACACGGCCGTACGTGGTGGTGAACCTGCCTGCCGTGTTCAGCCGGGCGGAGGTGTACTCGCACCGCCCGTACCAGCACTGGTAGTTGCCCGGGTTCTCGCGGCGAGCGGTGACCACCAGATGGCCCTGGCCGTCCAGGGCTGCGTTGCGGTTGCCGGCCGTGTAGTACTGCCGCTCGTGGTTGTTGACGTTGTCGCCGGTCTCCGTCTGCCACTTGGCGGCGTCCACGGCGGCGCCCGCGGGCCCGTCGAACTCGTCGGAGAAGGTGACGGCTGCCGCCTGGGCTTCGGCGACGGCGGGTGCGGCGGCCGCCGGGGCGGACGGGGACGCGCCCTGCGCGAGTCCGGTGGACAGCGACGCGAAGGCGAGGAGCGGCGCGAGCGACCGGAGCAGGCGCCGGGGAAAGCGCGGGGAGTCCATGACTCTCCCTTCGTCGGGCATGACGCGGAGACCGGCGTGCGTACGGCACGTACATGACGGCAGCGAGAGCAGCAGGCGGTGGACGCGAGCGGGTTCGGCCGGTCGGCGCGCATGGAGGTGGGGGGCACTTAGTTCACCATGTGATTTAAGGAGTGAGTAATGCCCATGTCAAGAGTTTGGTATGGACCACGACGGGAGATGACGCCCGACCGCACAGCGCCTCCCGGGTACGATGATCGACAGTTCGGGACCAACCGGTCTCCGCCGCGAGGGAGTTGCCATGCCGCACGGGTGGGTGCTCGCCACCTCCGCGGTGGTGACGGCCGTACTGCTGGCGTTCCACCGGACGGTGCACCGTTTCGCGGGCGGGCTGGGCAGCCTGCTGGAGTCGTTCCTGCCGTGGCTCGGGCTGGTGGTCGTGGCGCTGCTCGGCCTGGCGCTGCTGCGCCGGTCCGCCGTGGCGCTGGTGGCCCTGCTCCTGCCGGCGGCTCTGTGGACGCATCTCCACGGCGGGCTGCTGCTGCCCCGGCCGGAACCGGGCCCGCGTCACCTGGTCGTGGTGCAGCACAACGTCAGTGACGAGAACGGCGACCCCACGGGTACGGCCCGCGCCCTGGCCGACGCCGAGCCCGACCTCATCGCCCTCGAGGAACTGGTGCCCTCGGCACTGCCGGTCTACGAGCGGACGCTCGCCGCGCGTTACCCGTACCGGACCGTTCAGGGCACCGTCGGACTCTGGTCGAAGCATCCGCTCGCCGAAGCGGGGCCGTTGGACATCAAACCCCGGGGGATCACGGAGGACTGGAACCGTGCGCTGCGGGCGGTGGCCCGCACACCGTACGGCGAGATCGCGGTGTACGTCGCGCACCTGCCCTCGGTCCGCGTCCGGGCGAGCGGCCTGGCTTCGTCGTGGCGGGACGAGAGCGCCGGTCTGCTGGGCCGGGCCGTCGAGGCGGAGGCACTGAGGAGGGTGATCCTGCTGGGGGACCTCAACGGCACCGTGGACGACCGGGGGTTGGAGCCTCTGACCTCACGGATGGAAACGGCGGAAAGGGGTTTCGCCTTCAGTTTCCCCGCCTCCTTCCCGCTGGCGCGGATCGACCAGGTGATGGCCCGCTCGGGGCGCGTGAGCCATGTCCGCACCCTGCCGGCCACGGGCAGCGACCACCTCCCCGTCGCCGCGCTGATCAGGCCGGACGGCGGACCGGCGAGCCGCTGAGGTCACGCGCCGAGGCGGTGTGCGAGGTCGGTCAGGTCGGGCAGGCGCAGCACCCGCCCCTGCAGCAGTTGGGCGAACGGCTCGTCGAACTCCTCGTCTGCCTCGACGGCTCCGCCAGAGGCATCTTCCTCGCCCTGGTGCGCGGCAGCAACGAACCGCAGATCCAGCAGCGCCTGCAGGCCACGCACGAGCAGGTCCTCGTCCGCCCGTTGCGCGGCCTGATCTCCGGACCCGACTCCGACGTCCGCGCACGCCTCGCGGCCGCCCTGGCCGCGGGCCTCCTGCACACCCTGTGGGTCGCCAGGGACGAAGCCCTGCTGCGCACCGACCGCGCGGAACCGATCTCGCGTTACGGCGCGCTGCTCCAGGCGGTCCTGATTCCCGCGGACACCTGACCGCCGGAGTCCGGCGGGTACGCGGGCACGTCGTACCGGACGGAAACGGGTTACGGCGTTACCGTCGGCCGCATGGACGGAGACCGCCGGGAATGGCTGAAGTGTCTGCTCGGCGGGGCCGTGTTCGCCGTGTGCATGGCAGGCACGACGCTGCCGACTCCCCTCTACGGCCTCTACCAGCAGAAGTTCGGCTTCTCGGAGCTGACCGTCACCGTCGTGTACGCGGTGTACGCCTTCGCGGTGATCGGCGTCCTGCTACTGGCGGGCAACGCCTCCGACACCGTGGGCAGACGGATCGTGCTGCTGACGGGCCTGGGCTGCGCGGCGGCGAGCGCCGTCTGCTTCCTCGGCGCCGATTCGCCGGCCTGGCTGTACGTGGGCCGGCTGCTGTCGGGACTGTCCGCCGGCCTGTTCACCGGGGCCGCCACGGCGTACGTCATGGATCTCGCGCCGCGCGGCGGCGGTCGCCGGGCCACGTTCGTGGCGACGGCCGCCAACATGGGCGGCCTGGGCTGCGGTCCCCTCCTCGCCGGCCTGCTCGCGCAGTACGCTCCCTGGCCGCTGTACCTGCCGTTCGCCGTACACCTCGCCCTGGTGGCCGGCTCGGCCGCCGTCCTGCTGTCGCTCCCCGAGACCGTCCGCGAGCGGCGGCCACTCCGTACCGTACGGCCGCAGCGCCCCGCCCTGCCCGCCGAGGTGCGGGCCGTTTTCGGGCCGGCTGCCATCGCCTCCTTCGTCGGGTTCGCGCTGTTCGGGGTGTTCACGTCGGTCAGCCCCGCGTTCCTCGCCCAGTCCCTGGACGTGGACAACCACGCCGTGAGCGGGCTGATCGTCGCCCTGGCCTTCTTCGCCTCGACGGGCGGGCAACTGGTCGTCGGCCGGGTCGGGGTCCGGCGATCGCTGCCACTGGGCTGCGCCGCGCTCCTCGCCGGACTGGCGCTCCTCGCGGGCGCGTTGCTGTGGGATGTGCTGGCGCTGGTGGTACTGAGCGCGATCGTCGGCGGGACCGGGCAGGGGCTGGCGTTCCGCGGCGCGCTGTCCGCGGTGGCCGAGGCATCCCCCGCCGACCGGCGCGCGGCGGTCATCTCGACGCTGTTCGTGGTGGCCTACGCGGGCATTTCCGTTCCGGTGATCGGCGTGGGCGTACTCTCCGAGCCACTCGGCCTGGAGGGCGCCGGCCTGGTCTTCATCGCCTGCATGGCGATCCTCGTGTCGACGGCGGCGGCGTATCTGCTGCGACGCCCGCTGCCGGTGGACTCGTGAAGCTTCGAGGCGGCTCCGTAGAGGGCTTCCGCGGCGGACCGGACCTGCTCCCGCTTCGCCGGTCCGGCCGCGGACCGGTGCGTGGCGGAGTCGGCGGACCGGAAGGTCCAGGAGGTCGAGCCTGCGTCGACCGTGCGGCGAAGGCCGCCGGACTGCATGTGGGGAACGACTTCGGCGAAGCCCTGGCCTGCGTGCTGAGCGGCGACCGCGACGAACGCGACGAGCAGGCCCACTGCCTCGACAAGTGCCTGCGCCTCGACCAGGGAAGGACAACCGCCCGGCGCAGCTCGCCGGGCGCGACGGTGGTGCCCAGCGTCAGCACCGCGGCGCCGCGCTCGCGCCTGCCCCGCCCGTTGCCGGCGAGGGCGGCGCGCAGGTGGTCGGCGGCGGCCGGTATGTGCCCCGCGAGGTCGGGGGCCATCAGCAGTGAGGCGACCGCGCCCTCGGCGGCCTCGCTGACGGCGGGGTCGGCGCCGCCCAGGAAGGGCAGGACAGCGGCGTACAGGGTGGTGCGGACGGCCGGGCACGCCTCGGTGACGCCCGGTTCGTCGTCGCCCTCGGTGTCCCGTGCGGCGGCATCGTCCTCGTCCGACGCGGCGTCGTCGCCGCCGACCGGCGCCACACCGTCGCCCCCGCTGCCCGGCTGCTCGCCGTACGCGGCCGACTCGGCGAACCCGCCGAGGAATTCCATCAGGGCGGCGCGCAGGGGCGGGTCCGGTCGTCCCAGGGGTAGTGGCTCTCGTGCGCGGCCAGGGTCCGGGGGTGTGGCAGGACCGCCGCGACGAAGAGCATGGCCGGAGGCGTGGCGCTTACAGGGACCCCTGGTGGAGCACCGACATGTCCAGCATGCCCAGTGCCTCCGCCTGCCGTTCCGGGTCCTCTTCGAGGAGGTGGACCAGGTACGGCGGCATGTCCTCGGCGGGCCCGTAGGCATGCGCCAGGCTCCCCCGGTCCGTGTTCTCCAGCAGCTCGATGACATCGGGCGCGCCGGTGTGTCCGGCCGCCCTGCCACGCTGTCCGTCATCCGCGATCGTCACCCGCACACCATGCCTCACGGCACTGACAACGACGTCCGGGCAGCCCGTCCGCCCCGGTCTTACGGAGTAATGACGTGCCGGGCGGGTCACGGTGCGCGGCGGGTCGCCGGTCCTAGCGTGGGTGTATGCGTGTACTGGTCACCGGCGGTGCCGGGTTCATCGGGTCCCATGTGGTCGACGCCCTGCGGGCGCACGGGCACGAACCGCTCGTGTTCGACGTGGGGGAGGATCCGGCCGCGGACGTCCGTGATCCGGCGGCTGTGGCCGACGCCCTCGCCGGTGTCGACGCCGTCTGTCATCAGGCGGCGATGGTAGGGCTCGGCAACGGGGTGGCCGACGCCGCGGAGTACGTCTCCCGCAACGACCTGGGCACGGCAGTACTGCTCGCGGCCATGGCCGAAGCGGACGTACGGCTTCTCGTGCTGGCCGGGTCGATGGTCGTGTACGGCGAGGGGCGTTACGAGTGCGCGCGGCACGGTGTCGTGCGGCCGGGGCCGCGGGCCGTCGCCGATCTGGACGTGGGCCGGTTCGAGCCGCTCTGTCCGGCCTGCGGGCAGGACCTCTCCCCCGGGCTGGTCGGCGAGGACGCTCCCCTCGACCCGCGCAACGTGTATGCGACGACCAAGCTCGCGCAGGAGCACCTGGCCGCCGCGTGGGCGCGCTGCACCGGCGGTTCGGCGGTTTCGCTCCGTTACCACAACGTGTACGGGCCGCGGATGCCCCGCGACACGCCGTACGCCGGTGTGGCCTCCTTCTTCCTTTCCGCGCTCGCCGGGGGCGAGGCTCCGCGCGTCTTCGAGGACGGCCGGCAGCGGCGGGACTTCGTGCACGTGCGGGACGTGGCCGCGGCGAACCTGGCCGCGCTGGAGGCACGGAACCGGGTCGGCGCGCTCACGGCGTACAACACCGGCAGCGGCGAGCCGCACACGGTGGGCGAGATGGCCCGTGCCCTGGCCGCCGCGTACGGCGGCCCGGAGCCCGTGGTCACCGGCGAGTTCCGGCTGGGCGACGTCCGGCACGTCACCGCGGACTCCGCGCGGCTGCGGGCCGAGCTGGGCTGGCAGCCGCGGGTCGGATTCGAGGACGGGATGCGGGAGTTCGCGCGGGCCGGGCTGCGGGAGGCCTGAACCGCCGGCGGGCCCGGCCGTTCACAGCACCGTGGGCAGCGTCACCTCGAAGCTGCATCCGCCCGGGATGTTGCGTACGGTGGCGCGCCCCTGGTGCGCTTCCACGATGCCCCGCACGATGGCCAGGCCCAGGCCCGCGCCGGCCGGCGGGGTGCGCGCGTGCGTGCCGCGCCAGCCGGTGTCGAAGACGCGCGCCAGGTCCTCCTCGGGGATGCCGCCGCAGCCGTCGGTCACGGACACCACCACGCCCTCCGCCGAGCGTTGGGCGGCCACCGCCACCGTGCCGTCGGCCGGGGTCCGCCGGATCGCGTTGACCAGGAGGTTTCCCAGGACGCGGCTCATCTCCTTGCCGTCGACCTCCACCGGCACCGCCTCCACGGCGTGGCCGACGAGACGTACCCCGTGCTCGCGGGCGAGGGGGTCGGCTCCCGCGAGGGCGTCGCCTACGAGGTCGTACAGGGAGATACGGGTGGGGGTGAGCGGGAGGGTGCCGGCGTGGATGCGGGAGAGTTCGAAGAGGTCGCCGACCATCTCGTTGAGGCGTTCGACCTCGGTGCGGATCTGCCTCAGGTAGCGGCCGGGGTCGGCGGCGACGCCGTCCTCCAGCGCCTCCGACATGGCGCGCAGGCCCGCGAGGGGGGTGCGCAGGTCGTGGGAGATCCAGGCGACCAGTTCGCGCCGGGAGGTCTCCAACGCGCGCTCACGGTCGCGGGATTCGGCGAGTCGGGCGCTGGTCGACGCCAACTCGCGGCTCAGGGCGTTCAGTTCCGCGGTCGTCGGTCCTGCGGGGACGGCGAAGGCGCCGCCGTCACCGAAGGAGCGGGCGGCGACGGCGAGTTCGCGGCTGCGGGCGACGACCCAGCGGCCGAGGAGCAGTGCGGTCGCGAGGGAGACCACGGCCGCCATCGCCACCACGGTCGTCACCACGGTGAGGTCGTGCGGGGACAGGAACATCGCCCAGGCGACGGCAAGGGTGCCCGCGAGCATCGCGACCACTCCGACCGCGGCGACCACGGCGAGCGAGGCGGTGAGCGAGCGACGCCGGATCGGGCGCAGCACGGCCGCTCCGAGGAGCCCGGTGGCGGCGGCACCGGCGAAGGCGTACAGGGCGATGAGGAGGGTGTCGCGCATGGTCAGCCGGCCTCCTGGCCCTGGGGGTCGAAGCGGTAGCCCACGCCCCACACCGTCTGGATCAGGCGCGGGCGCGCCGGATCGTCCTCGATCTTGCCGCGCAGTCTGCGGACGTGGACGGTGACGGTGGACAGGTCGCCGAAGTCCCAGCCCCACACCCGCTGCATCAGGTCCTCGCGGCCGAACGCCCGTCCCGGATGCCGCAGGAAGAAGGCGAGCAGGTCGAACTCGCGGAGCGTGAGGGCGAGTTCGGTGCCGTTCTTGGTGGCGCGGCGGGCGGCGGGGTCGACCGTCAGGCCGGCCGCGCTCAGCGGGGGCGTCGCGGTGGCGGGCCGGGCGCGGCGCAGCACGGACTCCACCCGCAGGACCAGTTCGCGAGGGCTGAAGGGCTTGGTGACGTAGTCGTCGGCGCCCACCTCCAGGCCGAGGATGCGGTCGTCCTCGTCGCCCCGGGCGGTGAGCATCACGACCGGGACGGGCCCCTGGCCGCGCAGCCTGCGGCAGACCTCCAGGCCGTCCATGCCGGGCAGCATCAGGTCGAGCACCACCAGGTCGGGCCAGTGGGCGGCGGCGCGGGCCAGGGCGGTGGGGCCGTCGTCGGCCCGGTCGACGGTGTAACCGGCCCGGTCGAGGTAGCCGGTGACGACCTCGGCGACCGTGGGGTCGTCGTCGACGACCAGGACGCGGGCGGCGGCGCCCGGCCGGGGCCCGGCGGCGGGCCCTGCCTGCGGAGACTCGAACGGCTGCTGCATGCCTCCAGCCTCGCACCACCCCGTCGCCGCCGGGGGCCACGGACGTGCTGCCGGCCTCGACGTCCGCGTTTCGTAAGGAGCCGAAGTCCGGTTTGCCCGGTTCGCGTTCGTAGGGTGAACCGCGTGACCATCCCACCATCGCCGCAGGACGGCGTCGATGTCGTCCTTCCCTGTCTCGACGAGGCCGAGGCCCTGCCCTGGGTCCTGGCCAGGATCCCGGCCGGCTGGCGCGCGCTCGTCGTCGACAACGGCTCCACCGACGGTTCGGCGGAGATCGCCCGAGGGCTCGGCGCGACCGTCGTCCACGAGCCGCGCCGGGGCTTCGGCGCGGCCTGCCATGCCGGACTGACCGCCGCCACCGCCGAGGTGGTGTGCTTCTGCGACTGCGACGCCTCGCTCGACCCGGCCCTGCTGGCGCCGTTCGTCCAGGAGGTGCGCGCGGGCGAGGCCGACCTGGTGCTCGGCAGGAGGCGCCCGCACGGCCGCGGCAGCTGGCCCGCGCACGCTCGGGCCGGCAACCTCGCTCTGGCCCGGCTGCTGCGCCGCCGCACCGGTCTGCCTCTGCACGACCTCGGCCCGCTGCGGGCCGCCCGCCGCGAGGCGCTGCTCGGCCTCGGCCTCACCGACCGGCGCAGCGGCTACCCCCTGGAGATGGTGGTGCGGGCGGCCGACGCGGGCTGGCGGATCACCGAGCACGACGTCCCCTACCTGCCCCGCACCGGTACCTCGAAGGTCACGGGCACCTGGCGCGGCACCTGGCAGGCGGTACGGGACATGAGCCGCGTCCTGAACGAAGTTCCCGTCCGCGAAGGGATCCCACGGTGATCACGCCGACCCCGGTTTCCACGCCGACCCCGGTGACCACGCTCCTCGTCATCGCCAAGGAGCCGCTGCCCGGCCGGGTCAAGACCCGGCTCACCCCGCCGTTCGCGCCGACGGAGGCGGCGGCGCTCGCGGAGGCCGCCCTCGCGGACACCCTGGAAGCCGTCGCCGCCACCCCGGCCGCCCGACGACTCCTCGTGCTGGACGGCGCGCCCGGACCATGGCTGCCGCCCGGCTTCGACGTCGTGGCGCAGTGCGCGGGAGGTCTCGACCAGCGGCTTGCGGACGCCTTCGCCCGCTGCGACGGGCCCGCGCTGCTGATCGGCATGGACACCCCGCAGGTGACGCCGGAGCTGCTGACGGTGGACTTCGCCGGCTGCGAGGCCTGGTTCGGGCCCGCCGAGGACGGCGGCTTCTGGGCCCTGGGGCTCGCCGAGCCGGACCCCGCGCTGCTGCGGGGCGTGCCCATGTCGAAGCCGTTCACCGGAGCCGTCCAGCGCGAGCGGCTCGTCTCCGCCGGGCTGCGGGTGCGCGATCTGCCGCGCCTGCGGGACGTCGACGACGCCTCCGACGCCCGCGCCGTCGCCGCGCTGGCCCCGCACGGCCGGTTCGCCGCCCGGCTGGCCCGGTGTGCGGCGGCGTACCGATGACGACGCGGGAGGCCACGGCCGTCCCCTGGGCCGCCGCCGACCCGTACTCCACCGCCCTGCGCGCCGGTCGCGGCCCACTGTTCCTGCGCCGCGCCGACGGCTGGCTGCTGCCGCTGGAGGTGGAGCGCTGGTGCGCGCGGGCCGACCGGGTCGACCTGGACGTCCTGGACCGGTGCGAGGGCAGGGTGCTGGACGTCGGCTGCGGGCCGGGGCGGCTGGCCGCGGAACTCGCCGGCCGGGGCCGTACCGCGCTCGGGATCGATGTGAGCGAGGCGGCCGTGGAGCAGACCGTCCGGCTCGGCGGCCGGGCGTTGCGGCGCTCGGTCTTCGAGCCGCTGCCCGGCGAGGGCCGGTGGGGCACCGTCCTGCTCATGGACGGCAACGTCGGCATCGGCGGTGATCCGCGCGCCCTGCTGGACCGCACGGCCAGGCTCCTCTCCCCCGGCGGACTCCTCATCGCCGAGACCCTGCCGGTGGACGTCGACGAACGCGCCGAGGTGCAGGTCGTCGACGCCACCGAGGCCCACGGAGGCACCGGCGACCCGTTCCCGTGGGCCCGGCTGGGCACCCCGGCCCTGTCCCGGTACGCGGACCGGGCGGGCTGGGGTGCCGTCGATCAGTGGGCGGCGGGCGGCCGTTGCTTCGTCGCCCTGCGCAGCCGCAGCGCCAGCAGCAGGGCCGAGGCGCCGAAGAGTACGGCGGTGATCAGCAGCCAGCGGGCCAGGAAACCGTCTGCCGGGAGCCCGGTGGCCGAGCGGTAACGCCGGGCCACCGTCCCGCTGATCAGCGGGAACCACACCAGCAGAAGCAGCCCGGACAGGGCGGCCGGGACCCGGACGTACAGGATCCACTCCCCGCGCCCGGCCGCGCGCAGCCCTCGTACGAGCGCCCGGTCCGCCGTCGCGTACAGCGGCAGCAGCACCAGGTCGTGCAGCAGCGCCGCCCCCACGAACCACAGGGCCACGCCGAACCGGTCGTCGGCGAGCAGCCGCACGCCCGCGTAGCCGGCCAGCGCGAACGAGGCGACCGACAGGAGGAGTTGGAGGGGGCTGCCGATGGGGATCCGTCGTCGCGTCGGCATCGTCACAGGTCTCCGAACGTCATGCGGGCCACCCATTTGGTGTTGAACACACCGGGTGCGGCGGGCACGATGACGCGTGCCGGGTGGCCGTGGTCGGGGGACAGTTCCTCGCCGTTGACGTACAGGGCGAGCAGGGAACGCGGGTCGGCCACCTGGTTGGCGCGCAGGGCGGCGTGCCGGAAGGCGCCGCGCCGCTGGAGGGACTCGACGAACACGTCCGGCGGGTCGTCGTCGTGTCCGACGAGCGCCGCCAGGTCCCGCAGCCGTACACCGCGCCACCACTGGTCGGACGTCGACCAGCCCTCGACGCAGGCGATGGGCAACGGCGCGCTGTGCAGCGGTAGTTGCAGGAGGTCGTCCCGGCTGAGGCGGACGGTGCCCGTGCGGCCGGTGATGACGAGCCGCCACGCCTCCCGGCTCGTCTCCGCCGTGCGGATGCCCGCGTACCGGGCCGTCTTGTTGATCTGGAAGCCGTTCGGCCCGGTGCCCGGATCCGGTCCGCCGTGCGGTGCGAGCAGGGCCGTTCGCCGCAGCAGCCCGTCGGCGCTCTGCCCGGCCGTCGTCACGAACAGCAGCAGCGAGCCGCCGCCCACGAACGCCAGCGCGCCGCGCCGGGAGACGGTCGGGGCGCCGGGCCGTGGGGAGACCAGCGTGTCCGGACCGGCGGCCGGCTTCGTTTCGGGAACCGGTTCCCGCTCGTTCCACAGGCCGCGCAGGTTCCGTACCGCCGCCGGCGTCTTCAGTGTGGCGTGGACGGCGAACGCGGCGAAGAACACCCACGCGCCGTAGAAGTGCAACGGGTAGAACGAGCCCGGGAAGACGTACTCCAACTGGACATTGAGTACGCCCGTCACGAACTCGAACAGCGCTCCGCCGACCAGGAGCAGCAGGGAGATCCGTTCCAGGGCGTGCGCGAGCGAGCGGGCCGGCGGCAGCGCGAACAGCCTCGGCACCACGGACCACAGTTTGGCCAGCAGGACCGGGATCAGGGTGATGCCGAGGGTGACGTGGACGCCCTGGTTCAGCCGGTACAGCCAGTACGGGTTCGTCGGCCAGGCAAAGAGGTAGAAACCGAGAATCCCCTTGTCCGGGGTCTTGTCGTTGACCGACGCCAGATCCGGGTTGTAGGCCGCGTACGAGAGCAGGCCCGTCACGAACAGCACGGTGATGCCGACCAGCAGGACGAGGCCCAGCACCGAGGTGAACCAGGGGCCCCGCAGGGGGCTGCGCCAGAAACCGGGCGCGGAGGGAAGCCGTGGATCGTCTCGCATGCCCCGACCGTAGGCCCGCGCACCCCGGGGACCTGGCGCACGACCCATGACGAAACGCTGACGTCCGGCGCCGCGGGCGGCCCGGCGCGGGCCGCCCGGCCTAGCGTGCCGGTGTGACCCGCACCCCGCGCTCCGCCGAGCCCGACGCCCCGCGCCCCGACCCCGGCTCCCCCGGCTCCGGTTCGAGCGGCATCCGCCCCGACCTGTACGCCGTCGGCGCGGCCGTCCTGCTGGTGACGGCGGCCGTCCTCATCGGCCGCCACATCCAGCACAGCCGCCACACCCTGTTCGTCGACTGGCCCCCGGTGCTGGCGAGTTGGGAACCCCACGTGGGCCCCGGCACTCCGGCGGCGATCGTGCTGGCGGCGGCCTGCGTGGCGTACGGCCCCGCCGTCGCGGCCCGCCTGCCGTGGCGGGCGCTGCTCGGGGCGGCCTGGGGCACGGCGACGGCGTGGATCTTCTCCCTCGCCCTGATCGACGGCTGGCAGCGAGGCGTCGCCGGCCGGCTCACCACACGCCACGAGTACCTCCGGGCCGTCGACCGCTTCCCCGACATCCCGGCCGCACTGCGCGACTTCAACGCGCACATCCTCCTGGAATCGCCCGACAACTGGCCCGCTCACATCGCCGGCCACCCCCCGGGCGCCACCCTCACCTTCGTCCTGCTCGACCGGGCCGGCCTGGGCGGCGGCGGCTGGGCCGGGGTCTGGTGCGTCACGGTCGGCGCGACGGCCTGTGTGGCGGTGCTGGTGGCCGTACGCGTCCTGGCCGACGAGGGGCTCGCACGGCGGGCCGCCCCGTTCCTGGTGCTGGCCCCGGCCGCGGTGTGGCTGGGCACGTCGGCCGACGCCTACTTCGCGGCCGTCGCCGCCTGGTCCGTGACCCTGCTGGCCCTCGCCGTCACCTGCCGGTCGATCCGTCGCTCGATCGGATGGGCGGCGGGCTCCGGCCTCCTGTTCGGCCTGACCTGCTATCTCTCCTACGGCCTCACCCTGTTCGCCGTCATCGGCGCGGCCGTGCTGCTGCTGGGCCGTCGGCGTGGCCGTGAGCGACCCGTACCGCTGCTCGTGCCGCTGCTCGCCGGACTCGCGGTGGTGCCGACGGTGTTCACGCTGGCCGGGTTCGACTGGTGGGAGGCGTACCGCCTGCTCGTGACGCGCTACCACCAGGGCGCGGGCGGGGTCCGCCCCTACGGCTACTGGGTGTGGGCCAACCTCGCCTGCACCGTCCTCGTCATCGGCCTGGCGTCGACCGCGGGCCTGAGACGGGCCGGCGCGGTGCTGCTGCGCCACCCCGGCGCGGCCCTGACCTCCCCCGGCGACCCGGACCGTCCCGCCACCGAGGCCCGGCTCGTCCTGCTCACGGCGGCCGCGCTCCTCGCCCTGCTGATCGCCGACCTGTCCGGCATGAGCAAGGCGGAGACGGAACGCATCTGGCTGCCGTTCGCGATGTGGCTGCTCCCTGCCTGCGCGTTCCTGACCCGCCCGCGCGCCTGGCTGGCCGCCCAGGCGGTCCTGGCCCTGCTGCTCAACCACCTGCTCAGGACAGGCTGGTGACGCGGGCCAGGACACGCCGGCGAAGGCGAGGGAAGGCGGGTTGCGGCGTCGGTCAGCCGGTGGTGGCGGCGAGCAGGCCGAGGGTGTCGATCACCCGGTTGGAGAAGCCCCACTCGTTGTCGTACCAGGCGACCACCTTGATGTGACGGCCGTCGACGCGGGTGAGGGCCGAGTCGAAGATCGACGAGGCCGGGTTGCCCGTGATGTCGGCCGAGACGAGCGCGTCCTCGGAGTACTCGAGGACGCCCGCGAGGGGGCCCTCGGCGGCGGCGCGGTAGGCCGCCAGCACGTCGTCGCGGGTGACGTCACGCGCCACGGTCGTGTTGAGTTCGACGATCGAGCCCACCGGGACGGGCACGCGGATGGAGTCGCCCGAGAGCTTGCCCTCGAGGTTCGGCAGGACCAGCCCGATCGCCTTGGCGGCGCCCGTCGTGGTCGGCACGATGTTGACACCGGCGGCGCGGGCGCGGCGCGGGTCGCGGTGCGGGCCGTCCTGGAGGTTCTGCTCCTGGGTGTACGCGTGCACGGTGGTCATGAAGCCGTGTTCGATGCCCGCGAGGTCGTCGAGGACCGCGGCCAGCGGTGCGAGCGCGTTGGTCGTGCAGGAGGCGTTCGAGACGATCGTGTGCAGGTCCGGGTCGTACGCGTCGGTGTTGACGCCGAACGCGAGCGTGACGTCCGCGCCGTCCGACGGCGCGCTGACGAGCACCTTCTTCGCGCCCGCGTCCAGGTGGGCGCGCGCGGCCTTCGCCGACGTGAAGCGGCCGGTCGCCTCGAGGACGATGTCGACGCCCAGTTCGGCCCACGGCAGCTGGGCCGGCTCGCGCTCGGCGAGCACCTTGATGCGGCGGCCGTCGACGACGAGGGTGTCGCCGTCGGCGCTCACCGGGCGGCCGAGGCGGCCGGCCGTCGAGTCGAAGGCCAGCAGCCGGGCGAGGGCGGCGGGCTCGGTGAGGTCGTTGACGGCGACGACCTCGAGGTCGGTGTCGCGCTCCAGCAGCGCACGCAGCACGTTGCGTCCGATGCGGCCGAATCCGTTGATGGCGATGCGAGTCATGTGTGGTGTCCCTTCCATTCGCTTCCCCAGGTTCGCGCGCTGCCCGCGGCCGGGACAGCGGCGAGATCGCCACGGTTCGAAAGGATCGCGCCAGCGGGGGCATGCGCGCGGTCGATGGGCCGGGCCGGCCTATTCGCCGTGGGTGAAGGTGCGCCGGTACTCGCTCGGCGTGGTGCCCAGGATGCGCTGGAAGTGCGTCCGCAGATTCGCGCCGGTGCCCAGGCCGACATCGGCGGCGATCTGCTCGACGCTCCGCTCGGAGCGTTCGAGCAGTTCACGGGCCGCGTCGATACGGGCGCGCATCACCCACTGCATGGGCGTGTACCCCGTGTCCTCGACGAAACGTCGCGAGAAGGTACGGGGCGACACCGCCGCGTGCCGGGCGAGCACCGTGAGAGTGAGGGAGGCGCCGAGGCGGCGCAGCGCCCACTCGCGGGTGGCGGCGAACCGCTCGCCGAGCGGCTCGGGCACGCTGCGCGGCACGTACTGCGCCTGGCCGCCGCTGCGGTAGGGGGCCGCGACGAGGCGCCGGGCCGTGTGGTTGGACGCGGCCACCCCGAGGTCGCCACGCAGGATGTGCAGGCACAGGTCGATGCCGGAGGCGGCGCCGGCCGAGGTCAGCACGCTGCCCTCGTCAACGAAGAGGACGTTCTCGTCGACCCGTACCAGCGGGTGCCGGGCCGCCAGGGCGCGCGTGTAGTGCCAGTGCGTCGTGGCGCGTCTGCCGTCGAGGAGGCCGGTGGCGGCGAGCGCGAAGGCGCCGGTGGAGATGGCGGCGAGCCGGGCGCCGTGGGCGTGGGCGGCGATCAGCGCGTCGACGACGGCCCGGGGCGGGTCGTCGCGGTCGGGGAACCGGTAGCCGGGGATGAACACGATGTCGGCCCGTCCGAGGGCGTCGAGCCCGTCCGCGACGTGGTAGGACAGTCCGTCGCCGCCGGTCACCAGTCCGGGTGTCGCACCGCAGACCCGCACCTCGTACGGCATGCTCGCGCGGGTCGTGAACACCTGCGCGGGGATGCCCACGTCCAGCGGTTTCGCCCCTTCCAGGACGAGGACGGCGACACGACGTAGACGGGGGGCCTGCACGGGTGCCAGGTTACCCGGCGACGATCAGCGGGCTTCCCCACCGGTAACCCGATTGACGGGTACACGCCTATCCGCATACGTTCTGCGCGTTCGTGATCATGCAGGACCGTCACGCCGACCCGGGGGATGCGATGAGCTGGTACTTCAAGGTGCTCGGACGGTACGCCGTGTTCGGCGGCCGTGCCCGCCGCACGGAGTACTGGATGTTCACGCTGGTGAGCTCGGTCGTCTACCTGGCGCTGGCCTTCGCCGACGACCACGTCGGCAACGACTGGCCCACTCTGTCGTACCTGCTCGCGACCCTGCTCCCCAGTCTGGCCGTCACGGTTCGCCGCCTGCACGACACCGACCGCTCCGGCTGGTGGGTCCTGGTCGGCGCCATCCCCTGTGCCGGCTTCATCGCCATGCTGATCTTCACGGCCGGCGAACCCACCCCCGGCCGGAACAAGTACGGCCCGAACCCGAAGGAAACCCCCTTCTTCACCGACGCGGTCCCCCACTGACAGGTCGGCGAACGCCCGTCTCACACGGGCACGGTCACTCCGTGCGAGCGCAGCTCGGTGACAGGGGTGGCCAGAGCACGCTCGGCAGCCGGACCGTCGGCCCTGAGCCAGGACGGGAGCGGGCTGTCGTGCACGAGCAGGGTCCAGCCGGGCCGGGGCCGATCCCCGTCCGCCTTGAGGAAGACCCGCGCACCCTGCTCGACCAGCCAGTCCAGGAGGAGGACCCCGGTCCCCTCGACATGGGCGGACCGGGCCACGTCCGAGGGGATCACGTACGTGCTCCCGTCCACACCGGTACCGGTCAGTGCCGGCAGCACCGTCCGCACGCACTCCCCCGCCGACGCCCGCACCGCCTCGGCGTCCCGGCCCAGCACCCGCAACGACCACAGCGGCACGGCCGAGGGCTCCGCCTTCAGCGTCACGACGGCGCCCTGGTCGGCGAGACACTGCATGAAGGCCAGCAGTCCGTCCTCGCCGAAGCCCCGGTCCGCCCCGGCATCGACCACCCGCCCGCGACGCCCGCGTCCCCGCATGTCAGCCGCCCCCCATGTCGCTCACCGTCCCGTGCGGCGACCGTACGCCTCCGTCCACAGGCAGCTCGGCCCGCCCGTTAGCTTCGGACCCCGCAGGGCACTCGCCAGGCGTCCGGTCGGTCGTTCCGGGAGGAGGGACAGGTGGCCACCAGCCGACTTTCCGATCAGGAGCAGCGTGTCCTGGAGGAGATGGAACGCGCACTGAGCCGCGACCGCCGGCTCGACCGGCGGCTGCGCACCTTCAGCCTGCCGCCGCGCGGCCCACGCTTGCGTACGGCCGCCTCCCTGCTGGCCGTGTCCGTCACCTTGATGGTGACCGGCATCGTCACTTCCGAACCGGGCGTGATCTGGGCGTTCGCCGCCGTGTGGCCGGTGACCCTGTTCACGGTGTTCCGGCTGCTGTGCCGCTGGACGAAGGGCTAGGCCACCGCGCTTGCCCGTACGACCGCCCGGGGACCCGGTCGGCAGGAGGTGATCGTCGTGCCCGAACCCGGAAGCAGGAAGTACGACACCCGGCGAGCGCGGCTCCGCAAGGACGCCGAGGGTTCCGGAGTGAGCGACCAGGACGCCAACCGCGCGGCCAACGAGGAGCTTCAGCAAGGCGACGACCGGCACGGCCGGGGCCCGCGGACCGAACGTGGGCGGTGCCCGAAGGGCGAGCGTCCGGAGAACGCCGACCGAGGCCGCCGTACACAGCGTGCCCGACCCCGCCCGGCCCCGGTGGCCGACGCGGGGTCAGCTTCGGTTGCACGTCTCCTCAGGGCCGCCGCACCACCCGCAGCGTCCGGAGCGAGGGGTCGGCCGCGTCCGGGATGAGGACGCCGTGGTCGACCCCGCTGCGGAGGTGGTCGAGGACTTCCTCGGTGATGACCTCGCCGGGCGCGACCGCCGGCACGCCCGGCGGGTACGGGCTGATCATCTCGGCGGCGATCCGCCCCGCCGCGCGCTCGGCGGGCACATGGTCCGCCTCGGCGAAGAACGCCGCGCGCGGCAGCATGGCCTGTTCCAGCTCCAGGGCTGAGGGCTCCGGCAGGCGGACCGGCGGCTGCCGTTCGATGGAGTCGGCGGCCTCGACCAGGGCGCGCAGGGCGTCCAGCAGGATCTTCTCGGTCTCGTCGTCGTCGGCGTGGGTGATCGAGGCGCTGATGCGGCAGCTGTCGGAGCCACCGACGTCCACATGCCGCCGGTCGCGCAGCCATTCGGCGGCCTGCATGCCGCTGATGCCGAGTTCCCGTACGTCGATCACGAGTTTCAGGGGGTCGAAGGAGGCGGCGAGTCCTTCCTCGACGACCTCCTGTCCCATCGGCCGCAGCCCCGGCAGCTCACCGGCCGCGAGCCGGATCCGTTCCGCCCGCTGGAGCGCGGCGTCCAGGAGTTCGTGCCCGTGCTCGACCATCTGGCGGCGCCAGCCGTCGAGCGTCGCGTACACCAGGGACGAGGCGCTGGTCGTGCCGAGCAGGTCCTCCCGCTGCTTGAGCGCCTCGGGCGACACCCGGTCGTACTGGAGATGGAAGACGGAACTCTGTTCGATGGCCCCGCCCATCTTGTGGACGCTGGTGACCACCAGGTCGGCCTCCGCGTCCATGCCCCAGGCCGGCAGACCCGGGTGGAACGGGAGGTGGGCGCCCCACGCCTCGTCGAGGATGAGCGGGACGTCGAACTCGTGGCACACGCGCGCCACGCCCTGGATGTCCGCGCAGGTGCCCCAGTCCGTGGGGGTGATCAGCAGCATGCCCTTGGCGTCCGGGTGCTCCTGGAGCCGACGGCGTACGTCGTCCGGCTCCGGTGGGTGCGCGAGGTGCCGTTCCCCGTCGAACTTCGGGTGGACCCAGATGGGTTCGACACCGTTGACGACGACGGCCGCGATCACGGACTTGTGCGCGTTGCGCGACAGCAGGAGCTTCTCGCCGGGGCCGGCGACGGCCAGCATGGCGGTCTTGACCGACAGGGAACTGCCGCAGGTGGAGAAGAACGCCTGCTCGGCACCGACCGCGTCCGCCATGAGTTCCTGGGCCTGGCTGAGCACGCCCCGGGACTGACGGCGGTCGTCCAGGCCGTTGAGCGACAGGACGTCCGAGCGGAACACGTCGAGGCCGACGATCTCCGCCACCCGCGGATCCACACCGCGGCCCTGTTTGTGTCCGGGCGGGCCGTACGACACGTCTCCGCGGCGCCTGAACTCCTGCAGCGCCTCCAGCACCGGAACCCGTGAGTGATCCATCGTTCCTCCCTGTGGGAAGCCGCCCGAGTACCCCGGTCACCCGGCGGGGGAACCCTCCGTCGTCGTCCGGCCGCTCCGCGTTTCCGGCCGGGGCCGGAGGGCACTCGCGGAGCATGGATCAGAGTCGTCGCCCCCCACTCGCCGACAGCTCGCCCGCCCTCCTCGCCAAGGGGTACGCCTGGCTGCCCGACCGTCGGCGCCGTACCACGAGCCCCGTCGTACGCGCCCGGCTGATGGGACAGCACGCCGTGGCCCTGCACGGGCCGGACGCGGTGCGCTTCTTCTACGACGAACGGCACGTGGAGCGCGGAACGGCGCTTCCCGGGCCCGTGCTGAGCACCCTGTTCGGGCACGGCGCCGTGCACACCCTGGACGGGCGGGCCCACCGCACGCGCAAGCACATGTTCCTCTCCCTGCTCACCGGGCCGGAAGCCGTCGCCGGCGTGGTGGACCACGTCACGAAGGTGTGGGACGAGACCGTGCCGTCGTGGGCCGGGCGTCCGTCGGTCGTCCTGTTCGACGAGGTGAGCCGCATCCTCACCCGAGGCGTCTGTCGCTGGGCCGGCATCCCCCTCGACGACGTCGACCGGGTGGCGCGGGACATGGTCGCCATGGTCGACGGTTTCGCCACGCCCGGACCGCGCCACTGGCGGGCCCGCCGCGCGCGTGCCCGCAGCGAGGCATGGCTCGGCCGTCTGGTCGAGGACGTACGGGACGGGGACACCGGCGCGCCGGCCGGGTCGGCGCTGGACGTGGTCGCCCGGCACCGCGACGCCGACGGCCTGCTGCTCGACCCGCACACGGCCGCCGTCGAACTGCTGAACGTCGTCCGTCCGACCGTCGCGGTGTGCTGGTTCGTCTCCTACGCCGCTCACGCACTGCACCGCGGCCCCGACCTGCGGGAGCGGCTGAGCGAGGACGACGCCGCGTACGCCGTGGCGTTCGCCCATGAGCTGCGGCGCTTCTACCCCTTCGCCCCCTTCCTCGGCGGCCGGGCCGTCACCGACCTGGAGTGGCAGGGGGAACCGATCCCGTCCGGCACGCTCGTCCTGCTCGACCTGTACGGGCAGAACCACGACCCCGACCTCTGGGCCGACCCGTACGGTTTCGAACCGGGGCGCTTCCTGAACCGGCCGCCCGAACGCGACGAACTGATCCCGCAGGGCGGCGGCGACCGCACCACCGGACACCGCTGCCCCGGCGAGGACATCACGATCGCCCTGCTGGGTGCCCTGGGCCCACGGCTGGCCCGGCTGGACTACACCGTCCCCCATCAGGACCTCCGCATCCCCCTCAACCGCGTTCCGAGCCGCGTACGCAGCGGATTCGTCATCGAGGGCGTCCGTGTACCGACCCCGGCCCGCCACGGGGCGGGGCGAGCGGCGGGCTGACGGCCGCCGGCCTTTCCGGACCGCAACGCCACGGCCCCGCCGGACCCGCGACAGCGGGCGGCGGGGCCTTCTTCCGGCCTGTTTCGGCCCCGGTCAGCCGCCCGCATGGGCTCGGCTCGCCCGGCGGCCTGCGGTCACGGCGGCGCCCGCGAGGGCCGCGGCGACGGCCGTCCTGCGCATCGCGGTGCGTCGGCGGCCGTGCCAGCCGCCGTGGACGGCTCCCTCTCCAGGGGCCGGGACGTGCAGCGCGCCGTGGGTGGCGGGGGCCGTCTCGTCCCTGTCGAGGTGGCCCTTGTCGGTCTGCCGGGCCATGGCCCGCTCCGCGAGGGCCGGTGCCATGCGGGACTGGCGTACCAAGGCGCGGCCGGCGGGGCCGACCACCACTTCGCGGCGGGGATGCCGTACGAGATCGACGATGGCGTGGGCCACCCGCTCGGGGCTGTAGACCGGGGGCATGGCGACCACCTTGTGCCCGGTGTAGTTGGCGGCCTGCTCGAAGTGCGGGGTGTCGACGGTCGCGGGCATCACCGTGCACACGTGGATGCCCTTCACGCCCTCCACCCGCAGTTGCTGCCGCAGGCTGGAGCCGAGGCCCTGGACGGCGTGCTTCGACATGCTGTAGGGGTGGCTGTACGGCTGCGGGACGGCGCCCACGATCGACGAGATGTTGATCAGCGTGCCCGTGCCCTGCTGCCGCATCACCGGCAGCGCCGCTCGGGCTCCGTGCACGTAACCCATCACGTTGACGTCGAGGACCTTGCGGAAGTCCTCCAACGGCACGTCCTCGAAGCGGCCGAAGGCGTTGACGGCCGCGTTGTTGACCCAGACGTCGATGCGGCCGAACTCCTCCACCGCGCGCCGCGCCAGGTCGTCGACCGCTCCCATGTCGGTCGTGTCGGTCGGCACGACCAGCGTCCGTGCCCCGCGATGCTTCGCGCACTCCTCGGCGGCCGCCTCCAGCGCCTCCTCGCGGCGCGCTGCCAGCACGACGGCGCAGCCCTTGCGGGCGAAGGCCTCGGCCGTGGCCCGTCCGATCCCGCTGGACGCTCCGGTCACCACCACGACGTGGTTGCGCAGTCCCATCCCGTACCTCCTAGGCTCCGTCCGGGCCGGACGCTTCGTGTCCGGCCGCACGGCAGGGCGGGTACCCGCGACCGCCGGGTCATCTCCGCGTCCCCTCGTCAAAGGCTGGTCAGGACCTGGGGCGAAAGGATCTTGATCATGGTGTTGGTCCAGCGCATCTGCCGAAGAGTCCGCGGGTGGCACTCGGAGGCCACGGCGAGGAGGTCGTCGTCCTTGGTGGCCTGCGCGGCCTGCGCGAGCATTTCCCAGTAGAGGGAGTTCTCGGCGGCATCGAGGTGCAGTTCCCGCAGGTCGCGCAGGAGCAGCAGGCCGGGTTCGGGGCGGTGGCCCGCGGCTTCGGCGGCCTTCTCCCGCAGCGTCGACAGGACGCCCTGCGCCGGCGTCCCGGAGGCTTCGCCGAGGTCGAGGCCGTGGGCGTGACCGGCGTCGGCCAGGCGCCGGACGTGTTCGCGGGACCAGCCGGCGAGGTCGGTGGCGACGTGGTGGATCTCATGGTCGGTGCGGTGCCGTTCGGCGACCCTCGTCAGCTGCCCGGCAAGGTGTTTCTCGCCGTGGTGCAGGGCGCGGAGGGTGAGGCTGATGCCGTTCGTTCGACTCATTCGGCGTCCTCCTTACGGCCGTCGCCGCCCGCTTCGGTGGCGAGGGCGGAGGTTCCGCCCGTGGTGGCCGGTACGGTGCCGGCGCGCGCGGGAGCGGACGCGGTGGTGGTCGGCGCCGGGGCGTGCTCGCCGTCCCCGCGTTCGACGAGCCGGAGCCCGGCGGCGGCCGTCTTGAACAGCGGCTGTTTGGACACCGGGTCCCAGTCGGTGACGGTCGTCTCGTTCGCGGCACGTGCGGGTGTGTCGCCGTCCGGGCCGTATCCGGCCTTGGTGTCCCAGTAGCCGTAGTGGAAGGGGACGAACAGCAGGCCGGGCCGGATGTCGGTCACCCGCAGCCGGCCTCGCAGTGCGCCGCGCGGTGTGCTGACCTCGACCAGGTCGCCCTCGCCGAGCCCGAGCAGGGCGGCGTCGGACACGGAGGCCTCCACCCACACGTCGGGAGCGGCCGCGTCGAGCTGCGGGGCGCGTGCCGTCTTCGTCCGGGTGTGGAAGTGGTAGAGCGTGCGTCCCGTGGCCAGCTGGAACGGGTACTCCTCCGCCGGGATCTCGTGGGGCGGGAGGTAGCCGGCCGCCTTGATCATGGCCTTCCCGTCGGGGTTGAGGGAGCGGTACTCGACCACGTCGTCGGCCGCGCCGGTCACCAGATCCTTGCCGTAGCTCTCGCAGACGTCGGGGTGGGCCCAGTCGATCCCGTCGGTGTAGAGGCGTTCCGTGCCGTCCGGGGCCTGCTCGTTGCAGGGCCACTGGATACCGCTCGCGCCGCGCAGCCTGTCGTAGGTGATGCCGGTGTAGTCGCAGGGCCGGCCGGCGCTGCACCGTTTCCACGCCTCGAACGCGGACTCCGGGTCGTGCCAGGTGATCAGCGGCCCGCCGTCCTTGTCGCGGAAGTCCATGCGGGCGGCGTAGGCGAGGAAGATGTCCAGGTCGGGCCTGGCCTCGCCGGGCGGTTCGACGGCCTTGTCGGACAGGTGGACCGTGCGGTCGGCGTTGGTGAAGGTGCCGGTCTTCTCGCCCCAGGTCGCCGCGGGCAGGACGACGTCGGCCAGCTGCGCGGTCTCGGTGAGGAACAGATCCTGTACGACCACGAGGAGGCGGTCCTGCTCCAGGATCGAGCGGATGCGGGCCAGCTCGGGCAGCGACACCGCCGGGTTGGTGCCGCTGATCCACAGCATCCGGATCGAGCCCTGCTCGGCGTAGCGGAACATCTGCATCGCGTGGGTGGGCGGGGCGTAGTGCGGGATGGTCCTCGGTTCGACGTTCCACACCCGCGCGAGGTCGGCGACGTGGCTGTCGTTCTGCCAGTTGCGGAATCCGGGCAGGTCTCCGTTGGCGCCGCACTCGCGGGTGTTCTGGGCGGTGGGCTGCCCGTTCATCTGGAGGACGCCTGCGCCGGGCCGGCCGAGCATGCCCCGGACGAGGTGCAGGTTGTTGATCTGGACGGCGGCGGCGGTGGCCTGGTGGGACTGGTAGACGCCTTGCAGCACCGTGGACAGCAGCCGGTCGGCCGTACCGATGATCTCGGCGGCCTCACCGATCCGCGCGGCCGGCACGTCGCAGATCCGGGCCGCCCACTCGGGGGTGCAGTCCTTCACCCGGGAGGCCAGTTCGTCGAATCCGACGGTGTGCGCGGCCAGGTAGTCGTGGTCGACGCGGTCCGTGCGGATGATCTCGTGCAGGAGCGCGTCGAGCAGGGCCACGTTCGTGCCGACGCGCGGAGCCAGGTGTACGGCCGCCATGCGGGCCACCTGCGTGGGGCGCGGGTCGACGCAGACCAGGCGGGGCGGGTCGGCCCCCTCCAGCCGGTCGAGGATCCGCATCCACTGCACGGGCTGGGTCTCGGCGATGTTGTGCCCGAACAGCGCGATGACGTCGGCGTGGTCGATGTCGTCGTAGCTGCCCGGCTGTCCGTCGCAGCCGAAGGTCTCCTTCAGCGCCTCGGCGGCGGTCGCCGTGCACAGGCGGGTGTTGCCGTCGAGGTGGTTGGTGCCGATCCCGGCCCGCGCCAGCACCGCGAGGGTGTAGTACTCCTCCAGGAAGAGCTGCCCGGTCGTGTAGAAGCCGATCGATCCGGGGCCGCGTTCGGCCAGCAGGTCCTGTGAGCGGGTGACGATCCGCTCCAGCGCGGTGTCCCAGTCGCACTCGACGAGACGTCCGTCGCGCCGGATCAGCGGTGTGGTCAGCCGGTCCGGTGAGGCGTTGGCCTGCCAGCCGAAGAGGTCCTTCGGGCCGAGCCGGCCGTGGTTGACCCGGTCGTCGGCCCGGCCGCGCACCCCGACCATGCGCCCGTCCAGCACGGCGACGTCCATGGCGTCGCCGTCGGAGTGCAGGATCGACGCGGTCTGCACCCACCGCTGCACCCGCCCCGGATCGACCCCCGCCTCCAGATAGGTGTCCACGCGCACGGGCCAGGGCTCGTGCCGCCCATGGGGGGTACGGCTGCCCCAAGGCCGTGCGATCCGGTCCACCGAAGCGTCCATGCCTGCCTCCCGGCGATCCCTGCGACTCCGACCGGTGCGGGGCCGGTCACCCCGGTGGCCACCACGACCCCGACCGGTACGGGACCCGCCGGTCCCGGCGATCCGTGCGGCGCCGCGTGAGGTGTCGCCGCCCGTCACCGGTACCCTCCGGCGCCGGCCTGTAACGGAGCGGGGACCGGCTCCACCCCGGCGACGGTGATTGCCGGCCCGGTGGGCAGGGCACCCGGTGCGCCGTGGCAGAGCGACCGCGGATCCTGCTGACGGGGTGGTTCGGCTTCCTGGACGGGGAGGCGACCGCCGGGGACGTACTGGCGCTGCACCGGGTGCAGGACGTGCTGCGGCGCGCGGGGCTGGACCACGACGTCGCCTGGAGCCCCGGCTTCCGGCCGGCCGGACCGCATCTGACACAGGTGCGTCCCGAGGACTACTCCCATCTGGTGTTCGTCTGCGGTCCGCTGCACGGGCCGCAGATCGAGGAGCTGCACGGGCGGTTCGCGCACTGTGTGCGGATCGCCGTGGGCACCTCCGTCGTCGACGCCGCAGGTCCGGCCGTCACCGGCTTCCACCGGGTGCTGGCACGGGACGCGCCGGACGTCGGGCCCACGGCGGATCTGGCGGCCCGCGCGCCCGCTCTGCCCGCGCGGCCCGTCGTCGGGGTGATCCTCACCCACGGCCAGCACGAGTACGGGGCGCGCCGGCGGCACGAGCGGGTCGCGGACGAGGTGACGCGCTGGCTGTCCCGCCGGGACTGCGCCCGCCTGGAACTGGAGACCCGGCTCGACGTGCACGACTGGCGGCTGAGCGCGACACCCGCCCAGTTGGAGGCGGTGCTGTCCCGGCTCGACCTGGTCGTCACCGACCGGCTGCACGGGATGGTGCTCGCCCTGCGCGCCGGAGTTCCCGCGCTGGCCGTCGACCCGGTCGAGGGCGGCGCGAAGGTGACGGCGCAGGCGCAGGCCTTGGGCTGGCCCGCGCTGGTGCCCGCCGAACGGCTCGACGCGGCGGTGCTGGACCGCTGGTGGGACTGGTGTGCGACCTCGGGCCGTGACCTCGCCCGGGAGATCGGGGCCGGATTCCGGCGGGACACGGGACCGGACGCCGCGGACGGTCTCCTCCAGGCTCTCGCTTTCGGCCGGGCCGATTAGCCGGGAAGCCGCCGGGGCACCCGGGGCCCACCCCGAACCACCACCACCGAGGAGTGCCGCTCATGACCGACCACACCCCCAGCCAGGCCGAGGGCGAGCCCGACGAACCCGACACCCTGAACAGGACCGGCATGCCCACGCCGGACCACCCGACGCCGTCCCAGGCGGAGGGCGAGAGGGACGACGACACCGACACCGGGGCCGAGGCCGACTGAAGATCCGGACGCGGCGTCGTCATCGATGCGAAGAAGACCCCTTTGCATGATCATGCGAGATGCTGCATACTCTTCCTATGTCCAAGGTCCTCACCTCCCTTCCCACCGGCGAGCGCGTCGGCATCGCCTTCTCCGGCGGCCTCGACACGTCCGTCGCGGTCGCGTGGATGCGCGACAAGGGCGCCGTCCCCTGCACCTACACCGCCGACATCGGCCAGTACGACGAGCCCGACATCGCGTCGGTGCCCGGCCGTGCGAAGGCGTACGGCGCCGAGATCGCGCGTCTCGTCGACTGCCGCGCGGCGCTGGTCGAGGAGGGCCTGGCCGCACTCACCTGCGGGGCGTTCCACATCCGCTCGGGCGGACGCGCCTACTTCAACACCACGCCCCTCGGCCGCGCGGTCACCGGCACCCTCCTGGTCCGGGCGATGCTCGAGGACGACGTGCAGATCTGGGGCGACGGCTCGACGTTCAAGGGCAACGACATCGAGCGGTTCTACCGTTACGGGCTGCTCGCCAACCCGCACCTGCGGATCTACAAGCCCTGGCTGGACGCGGACTTCGTGACCGAGCTGGGCGGCCGCAAGGAGATGTCGGAGTGGCTCGTCGCCCACGACCTCCCTTACCGCGACAGCACGGAGAAGGCGTACTCCACCGACGCCAACATCTGGGGTGCCACCCACGAGGCGAAGACCCTGGAGCACCTCGACACGGGCGTGGAGACCGTCGAGCCGATCATGGGTGTGCGGTTCTGGGACCCGTCGGTCGAGATCCCCACCGAGGACGTGACGATCGGCTTCGACCAGGGCCGCCCGGTGACGATCAACGGCAAGGAGTTCGCCTCCGCCGTGGACCTGGTGATCGAGGCGAACGCCATCGGCGGCCGGCACGGCATCGGCATGTCGGACCAGATCGAGAACAGGATCATCGAGGCCAAGAGCCGCGGCATCTACGAGGCGCCCGGCATGGCCCTGCTGCACGCGGCGTACGAGCGTCTCGTCAACGCGATCCACAACGAGGACACCATCGCCCAGTACCACGCCGAGGGCCGTCGGCTGGGCCGCCTGATGTACGAGGGCCGCTGGCTGGACCCGCAGGCGCTGATGATCCGGGAGTCGTTGCAGCGCTGGGTCGGCTCGGCGGTCACCGGTGAGGTCACCCTGCGGCTGCGGCGCGGTGAGGACTACTCGCTCCTCGACACCACGGGCCCGGCGTTCAGCTACCACCCGGACAAGCTGTCGATGGAGCGCACCGAGGACTCCGCGTTCGGTCCGGTCGACCGGATCGGCCAGCTCACCATGCGCAACCTCGACATCGCCGACTCGCGCGCCAAGCTGGAGCAGTACGTCGGACTCGGCCTGATCGGCACCGGCAGCCCCGCCATGGGCGCCTCGCAGGCGGCCGCCACCGGCCTGATCGGCACCATGCCGGACATGCCGCAGGGCGGCGCCGAGGCCATCGCCTCGCGCGGCGAGATCTCGGAGGACGACGAGCTGCTGGACCGTGCCGCGATGGAGTTCGGCACGGACTGACCCCGCTCACCCGTCAGCATGGAAAGGCCGGCCCGGCGCCCTGCGCGCCGGGCCGGCCTTCGCGTCGCCGGGACCGGGTCCGGTCACCCGGTCCACCGCTCAGTGGACGGAGAACCCGCCGTCCACGAAGACCGACTGGCCGGTGACATAACCGGAGGAGCGCCCGGCCAGGAACACCGCGGCTCCGGCGAAGTCGTCGGCCAGACCGTTGCGCCCGACCATGGTGCGCGCCGCCAGCGCCGCCACCTTCTCCGGGTCGGAGGACAGCCGTGTGTTCAGCGGGGTCATGACGAAGCCGGGCACCAGCGTGTTGCAGGTGACGCCGTACGGCGACCAGGCCTCGGCCTGTGAGCGGGCCAGCGACTCCAGCGCCCCCTTGGAGACGCCGTAGGCACCGCTGTTCACGAACGCCCGGTGTGCCTGCTGGGAGGTGATGTGGATGATCCGCCCGTAACCCCGCTCGGCCATGCCGGGCCCGAACCTTCGGCCCAGCAGGTAGGGCGCCTCCAGGTTCACCGCCATCGTGGCGTCCCACACGTCCTCGTCCAGCTCGCTCATCGGCGGACGCAGGTTGATGCCGGCGCTGTTGACGAGGATGTCGGGCTCGCCGAACACCGCGGCCGCGTCCTCCGCCGCCGTACGCACCCCGCCGCGGCTGCTCAGGTCGCCGCTCACCCAGGCCGCCCGGACGCCCTCGGCCGTCAACTCGTCGACGGTGGCGACGAGTTCGGACTCCTTGCGAGCTACGACGACCACGCTCGCCCCGGCTCGGGCGAGTGCGCCGGCGACGGCCCGGCCGATGCCGGAGCTGCCGCCCGTGACCAGGGCGGTCAGGCCGTCCAGCGAGAACAGTTCGGAGAGGTAGTCGCGCGAGGTCATGACGGCACCCTAGACGCCGAGTTCACGGCGCCGGGGCCGGGGTGGGGGGACGGGGGCGGTCCGCCGCCTCCCGGTACGGCCGGCCCCGGGAGGCGGTGGCGCACGTCAGACGACTGCCGCGCCCGCGGGGTGCTCCAGGAGGCTGAGGTAGGGAAGGTCCGTCAGGGGCCGACCGGTGCAGAACCGGAGGACGAGGTCGGCGTGGGCGACGTCCTGCTCCAGGGTGAACATGTGGTCGGCGTCGCGGAACGTGGCGAACGGGGCGTGCAGTTCGCGGGCCAGCCGCTGCCCCTGGTCCGGCGTGGTGAGGTGGTCCTGCTCCCCCGTGTAGACCACCGCGGGGACATTGAGGGCGATCGGCTCGTACCACTCGTGGAGCAGCATGCGGGCGTTGTGGTCGCACGCCTTGGCGAGATCCTGGCTGCTCTGCGTGCGGAACTGATGGCTGAGCATCCGCCACACGGCGGAGTGACGGGGGATCCGGCGGTCGGGCGGCTTCACGAACGTCGCCATCAGGCTGTCGGCGAGTTCCTCGCGCCGGTCCTCCGCGACCATCGCCCGCCACTGCGGGATCATGCCGAGGTAGGACTGCGGCAGCCGTCCCGTCATCGCGCCGAGCAGCAGCCGGGACACGTGCTGCGGGTACCGCTGGGCGCAGCGCAGGGCGATCGCGCCGCCGTAGCAGGTGCCGAGCAGGTTCGCGTCGCGGATGTCGAGTTCGACGAGCAGATGGCGCAGGGCGGCGGCGAGGAAGTCGTAGCCGTGCGTGGCGGGAAGCGGGTCGGCCGCGCCGAAACCGGGGAGTTCCACGGTCACCAGCGAGGCGTGTCCGAGCAGCAGCTTCTCGTAGTGGGCCCAGGAACCGCGGTCCTGCATCATGCCGCCGATCACGACGAGGGGCCCGGTGGCCGGGTCGGGCGCCTCGGCGACCCGGCAGAGATACGTGAACCCCTCGAATTCCAGCCGGTGTTCACTCCTGCGCCCGGTCATCGGCGGCTCCGTGCCGTCGGGCCGCGGTCGTGACGAGCACGGAACCACGAGCTTGCACGGTCGCTCGGCGTCGGCGGGGCCGCTGTGGAGAGGGCATGTTCCATGGGAGGTTCAACGTCCGCTCCGCCCTCTTTGTCACGCTCGCCGCCGGGACGACTTCTCCCGCCGGGCCGCGACGGGCAGGACCCACGGCGTCGGGGAGACGGTTTGCACGGGATGCGAGAGGGGCTAACCTACAACCAAATGGTTGTAGATGAAGCTGCCGACGGAGGCCTGAACCGCCTTTTCCACGCCCTGTCGGACCCGACCCGCCGGGGCGTCCTGCGCCGTTGCGCGCGCGGCGACCTGTCGGTGTCGCAACTGGCCGCGGAGTACCCGATGAGCTTCGCCGCGGTACAGAAACACGTGTCGGTGCTGGAGCAGGCCGGACTGGTGTCCAAGCGGCGCCGCGGACGCGAGCAGCTCGTCCGCGCCGAACCCGACGCCCTGGCGCGGGCGCGGCGGGCCCTCGACGAGCTGGAAGCACTCTGGCGGGGCAGGGTGGAACGCATGTCCTCCCTGCTGGAGCCGGAATCACCGACGCCGGAAGCTCCCGCACGGGAGCCCCGGCACACCGAAGAGCACGATCCGAGGAAAGGACCGGACCAATGACCGTGACCAGTGTGGACAAGGACTTCGACCGTCTCACCCTCACCCTGACGGCCGACTTCGCCGCCCCGGTCGAGAAGGTGTGGCAGCTGTGGGCCGACCCCCGCCGGCTGGAGCGCTGGTGGGGTCCGCCGACCTACCCGGCGACCGTCGAGAACCACGACCTGACCCTCGGTGGCGAGGTCACCTACTACATGACGGGCCCCGAGGGCGACAAGCACCGCGGCTGGTGGCGCGTCACCTCGGTCGCGCCGCCCACGTCCCTGGAGTTCACCGACGGCTTCGCCGACCAGGACGGCACCCCCAGCCCCACGATGCCCACCACCACGGTGAGCATGCGGCTGACGGAGCACGACGGCGGTACGCGCATGGAGATCCGGTCCGCCTTCGAGACCCGTGAGCAGATGGAACAGCTGATCACCATGGGCATGGAGGAGGGCCTCAAGGAGGCGGTCGGCCAGATGGACGGCCTCCTCGCCGACTGAGCCGGAGCCGGAACGCGCCACGTGCAACCGTCGAGCCGTTTCCCGTGTCTCATCCACCAAAAGGGATGATTCCGATCATCCATGCGAAACCGTTCCACGGGGGAACACATGAAACTGGCTCGCAACCACAACCGCACCCGCCTCGGCGTGGCCGCCGGTCTCGTCGCCCTGTCCGCGACCGTCCTCGGCGCCGCCGGGGCGTCGGCAGCCGGCACCGCCGCGCCGCAGTCACGGCAGATCGGCTCCTCGGTCCTCGGCAGCGACTACAGGATCACCCTGACCGCCCTGCGCTCGGCCGATGACCAGTACGCCGCGTCCGTGCGCCTTCAGGTGCACACGCAGACGGGCGGCGCCTGGAAGGAGACGGACCGCGTCACCGTCGGCGACGTGGACGGCTGGTTCTGGTACCCGCTCACGGGCAGCGGCGCCGTCTGCGAGTTCTCGACGGCGAGCACCGAACCCGCGCCGCTCACGGTGAGCCTGCTCCTCACTCCGTCCCTGGGCTGTTCCGACCCCACGCACTACGTGGTGAAGGAAGGCCGGGTCTTCGCGGGCTGAGCACCGGCCGCGCGTGCCCCGGGCGGTGGCGCCGCAGGGGCACGCGCGCCGGGCGCCGGTCAGCCGTCGAGGGGGCAGTCGTCGAGCAGGGTGGCCGCGTCGGCGTCCGCCGGCCGCGCGATGGTCCGGCTCGCCGGTGGCCGGTGGCCGGACGCGAGCCAGGTCTCCAGGGCGGTGACGGCCGAGCGGTGGCAGGGCAGCAGGGGACGGAGCCGGTCGGGGAAGCTGTCGACCAGGGCGTCGGTGTGCGTGCCGTCCTCGACGCGGTAGTACCGGAACAGGCCGCCGCGGCCCGCGTCCCGGACCATCCGGGCGTAGACGTCGGAGTCCCGGCCGATGGGCAACAGGACGTCGAGCGTGCCGTGGATCGTGATCAGCGGCTTGCCGATACGGCCCGTCAGCGCGACGCGTTCCACCGCCGCGGGTACGTCGGCGGGCCGTGCCGGATAGTCGTAGTCGGCGTCGCAGCCCGGGACCGAACCCGGGGCGCAGTACGGCGTGCCCGCCTCGGCGGCGCCGTCGAAGGCGGGGTCGAACTCCTCGCGGTAGATGCGCTGGGTCAGGTCCCAGTAGACCTGGTGGTGGAACGGCCACAGGAACTCCGAGCCGGGCGGGAATCCCGCCCGGTGCAGTTCCGCCCGCGCCTGCTCGGCCGCGGGGCCGCCGGCGGCATACGTGGGGTAGTGACGCAGGGCCGACGGCAGGAACGTGAACAGGTTGGGGCCTTCGGCCCGCCAGAGCGTGCCCTCCCAGTCCACCCCTCCGTCGTACAGCTCCGGATGGTTCTCGAGCTGCCAGCGCACGAGGTAGCCGCCGTTGGACATTCCGGTGGCGAGGGTGCGCGTGGGCGCACGGTGGTAGCGCTGGGCGACCACCGTGCGGGCGGCACGGGTGAGCTGGGTGAGCCGGGCGTTCCCTTCGGCGACGGCGTCGCCGGGGCGGGTGCCGTCCCGGTGGAAGGCGAGCCCGGTGTTGCCCTTGTCGGTGGCGGCGTAGGCGTAGCCGCGGGCGAGCACCCAGTCGGCGATGGCCCGGTCGTTGGCGTACTGCTCGCGGTTGCCGGGGGTCCCGGCCACGACGAGGCCGCCGTTCCAGCGGTCGGGCAGCCGGACGACGAACTGGGCGTCGTGGTTCCAGCCGTGGTTGGTGTTGGTGGTCGAGGTGTCGGGGAAGTAGCCGTCGACCTGGATGCCGGGCACGCCACGGGGGACGGTCAGGCCCTTCGGGGTCAGTCCGGCCCAGTCGGCCGGATCTGTGTGGCCGGACGCGACGGTGCCCGCCGTGGTCAACTCGTCGAGACAGGCAGCCTGTTGGTGTGCCGCGCCCGGTACCAGCAGGCGGGAGAGGCCCGCGCAGCGACCGGTGGCGGAGCCGGGGACCGACCAGGCGTCCGCGTCCGCGGGTGAGGGCAGCAGGGCCGCGGCGGCGGCCAGGGCGACGGCGCCGAGGACGGTGCGTCGCCTCGTCGGCGGAGTCGGCGGAGTCGGCGGGGCGGTGCCGGGGAGCAGGGCCATGAAAGGGCCTCCAGGGGGCGAGAAGTCCGACGGCTGGAGGCTAGGCGGCACCGGAAGGGGCCGGACATGTGTGCGCCCGCCATGGCGGCCACGCCGTTCGGGTGGGCCGGCGCCATACGGCGCGGAATGCTTCCGCACTACACGTTCACCTACGTGAACAGGACGGGCCGTCCGCCCGCCCCCGCGATGCCGTACGTCCCGACACGGGGGGCTGGATTCGGCAGCCGTCGCCGGAGCGTGCAGGATGGGGGCATGACGACCAAGGTCTATTTCGACATCACCATCAACAACGAGCCCGCCGGGCGCATCAACTTCAACCTGTTCGACGACGTCGTGCCGAAGACCGCGGAGAACTTCCGCGCGCTGGCCACGGGCGAGAAGGGCTTCGGCTACGCCGGTTCCTCCTTCCACCGCGTGATCCCCGCCTTCATGCTCCAGGGCGGCGACTTCACGCGCGGCGACGGTACGGGCGGCAAGAGCATCTACGGCGAGAAGTTCGCCGACGAGAACTTCACCCTCAAGCACGACCGGCCGGGCCTGCTGTCCATGGCCAACGCCGGCCCGAACAGCAACGGCTCGCAGTTCTTCGTCACCACGGTCGTGACCGACTGGCTGGACGGCAAGCACGTGGTCTTCGGCGAGGTCGCCGACGACACCAGCATGGAGCTGGTGCGGAAGATCGAGGCCCTCGGCTCGCGGAGCGGCTCCACCTCCGCGAAGATCACGATCTCGGCCTCCGGCCAGCTCTGATCCCGTGCCCCATGGGCCGTCCCACGGTCGGCCGGCCCATGCCGGGCTCATCACCTTCTTCCGGATCGACCCGCACGCGGGCACGTCCCGCCACGGGTGACCGGGCGGGACGTGCCGGGTGCGCGCTCGTGCGGGCGGCGGGTCCGCCTACTTGACCGTGAGCGTCTTCGGCCAGCCGTACCGGCCCGCCTTGCCGAACAGGTTCTTGATGTCGGCCGGCTTCAGCTTGATGCAGCCGTTGGAGTAGTAGTCGCTCGTGCCGTCCCAGCGCTCCGACTCGATCCGGCCCTGCCCGCCGTTCGGCTTCATCTCGCTGTGCACGAACAGTTCCGTGCGCTTGGTGCCGCTCGCGCCGTTGTTCTTGCACCGCTTGTCGGACACCTTGATGACGTAGCCGTTGATGATGCCGTCGAAGTTCGTGCGGTGGAACTCCACCTTGTACTTGCCGTTGGGCAGCCAGCCCTTGGCAGTGGCGCACGGGTTCTTGCTGCCGTTGCCCGAACCGGCGCGGTACGAGGCGACCGCCTTGTCCGCCGCGTCGGGCACGCTCTTCATCAGGTGGAGCCGGGAGTTGATCGGGTTGGCCGAGTTCTTCTTGAAGTAGAGGTAGTAGCCGCCGCTCGCCGCCTGGGCCTGCGGGGCGGTCATGGCGGAGGTGGCGGTGACACCGCCGAGCAGGGCCGCCGTGAGGGCGAGCGGGGTGATACGGGCACGCAGGCTGTTGATGCGCATGCCGGACTCCTTGTTGTCGGCTGTACGTCGGTGGGGCGCCGCCGACCGGTCCACCCCCGTGGGCTCGGTCCCGGCGACAGCAACTGAGCCTGGGCGGGCGGATCCTGTCCGGCAAGAGCCGGCCCTGTCCGGGACAGCCGCGCGCCTGTCCGGGCTGGTCGGACGGCCGGCGGACGGCCGGTCCGGACAGCCTCGGATGTGGCCGGGACCGTCGTTGCCGGACGGGACTGCTGTGACGACAATGACGGCATGACGATCTCGGGGGGATCGGACCCGGGCGAGGCACGTACCGCGTCCGAATACGTCGCGCTGCTGCGGCGGTTGAAGGACGGCAGCGGGCTGACGTACCGGCAGCTCGAACAGCGGGCCGCCGGGCGCGGCGACGTCCTCGCGCGCAGCACGGTGGCCGATGTGCTGCGGCGGGAGGCGCTGCCCCGCGCCGAGCTGGTCACCGCGCTGGTCCGGGCCTGCGACGCCGAAGCGGACCTGCCCCGCTGGCTCGCCGCCCGTGAGCGGCTCGCCTCGGCGGAGGACGAGACCCCGCGGGACGAGCGGCAGAACCTCACCGCAGCGGACATACCGGCCGAGGCTCCCGTACGCCGTCGTCGGCCCGCCTCGCTCGAGAGCAGGCGGGTGGGGGCCGCGTCGCTCGCCGCGCTTGCGTCGCTCTGCACGGTCGCCCTGCTGGTCGTGGCCGCGATCGTGCTGCTGCCGGAGGACGACGACACGCCCACCGGCAGGGAGGCGGGCAGCCTGTCCTCGGTGGAGTCGACGGCCGCTGCCACGGGCAGCGGGCCGGCCGCCGGCTACTCCCGGATCCGTCCCGTGCGGGCGCCGGGCCTGTGTCTGACCGAGGGGGACGTCCGGATGACCGGCGCCGACCGGTCCAAGACGGTCGCGGTCCAGCGGCCCTGCGACCAGGCGGCGCCGCCACGGACGTACCTCCAGCGGCAGGACGACGGGCTGTACCGCATCCAGTGGCGCCATCCGCAGCACGGCACCGGGTGTCTCACCGTCCTCACCGACGGGGCGTACCGCAACACGCTGGAGCCGTGGGACGACTGCCGGGCGGGCGGGTCGGCCCAGCTGTTCCGCATCGAACGCGCGGGCGGGGCAGGACAGTGGCGGCTGCGCCCGGCCCTGGACGACGGGCTCTGCCTGGGGATGCGCGGAGCTGCCGCCGAGCCGGGAACGGCGGCGATGACGGAGCGGTGTTCCGCCGGCGGGAACCAGGCGCAGGTCTTCCTCATCGGGAGCGAGGCGGCCGGCTGAGCCCGCGATGCGTTCCGGGCGCGTGCGGGTCCGGTACTCGCGGAGCCCGAGCCCTCGGAAGGTCCGGGACACCGATCATGAGCACGGTGGTGATGTACGGCGTCGTGTCCGTGGACGGCTTCGTCGCCGGCGCGGACGACCAGCTGGGCCCGCTGTTCGACTGGCAGGCCAAAGGCGAGGTCGCGCTCGGCGGCGGCGCGAAGGTGCCGCAGGCGGCCGAAGCCCGAGGTCCGGCACCCCCGGGGCTCCCTTCCCTTCGTCGACGACGTGAGCCGGGCGGTCGCCGAGGCCAGGGAACCGGCCGGGGACCGCACCGTCGGCGTGTCGGCGGGTGACGTCGGCGGTCAGGCCTTCGTGCTCGGGCTGGTGGACGAGGTGACGATGGACGTCGTACCGGTGGTGTTCGGCTCGGGCAGGCGGTGCTTCGGCCGGGTCCGGGCGCGGCGTCCTGTGGACCTGCTCACAGCTTGGCGCCGAAGTTCTGCGTCCACCAGGGGCCACCGCTTCCGTCGTGGACGCCCACGCCGATGTTCTTGAAATCGCAGTTGAGGATGTTGGCACGGTGTCCGGGGCTGTTCATCCAGGACGTCATGACCGACTCGGCGCTCCGCTGGCCCTTGGCTATGTTCTCCCCGTAGGTGGACCAGCGGTAGCCCGCGGCGGTGATGCGCTGTCCCGGGTCGGCGCCGTCCGGGTTGGTGTGGTCGAAGAAGTCGCGGGCGGCCATGTCCTCGGAGTGGTCCAGCGCGGCGCTCCGCAGCTTCGCGTCGTCGGTGAGCGGGCCGCAACCGGCCGCCGCCCGCTCCTTGTTGACCAGGGCGATCACCCGCGCCCCGGTATCGGTCGGAGCCGCCTGCGCCACCGGTGTGCGTGACGCGCCCGGCCTCGGCGCGGGGGCCTTCTCGGCGGCCGGCGTGCTCTTGGCCGGGCTGGGGCTCGGGGAGGCGCTCGGACTGGGCGACGCCGAGGCGGACGGGGACGCCGACGGGGAGGGGGAGACCGACGGGGAGGTCTCGGGTGTGGCACCGGGCGTGGTGAGGTCCGTGCGGAGCACCTCGTCGGCGGTCCGTGCGGCGGTCCGCCCGCCGGGCTCGTCACCGGGCTGGGTGCCGAAGTGGTAGAGGCCGCCGCCCGCCACACAGGCGGCCACGATCGCCCCGCCGACGGCCCGGCGCCGTGTGCGCCGCCTGCGACGGGCCGCGCTGCGGGCGGTGGCCTGCCCGCCGGCGGAGCGGTGCCCACCGGCGGCCGGGACGGAACCGGCGGGGTTCTCGCCGAGGTCGAGCGGGGAGGCCGATCCGGCCAGGGCCGAGGTGTCGTGAACCGAGCGGATGCTCGCCGCCAGCGCGGGCGTCGCCGCCACCAGCGCCAGGCCGGCCAGCAGACCCTCCGCGGGCAACAGCCCGCTCCACAGCCCCGAGCAGCGCGGGCAGCCGCGCGCGTGCCGGGCTATGCGCTTGCGCCACAGCGCCGAGGGCCGTCCGTCCCAGCTCGCCAGGACGCCTCGGAGTTCCTCGCAGGGCGGCTGGGCGTCGAGCGCCCGCACGACGACGCGCGCGGCATCCAACTGCGCCTTCATCCGCTGTACCCGGACCGCGGTGTGCTGAGGGGAGAGTTCCAGCGCCCCGGCCACCTCGGTCCGGGTCAGCGCACCGGCGCACTCCAGCCACCACAGGGACAGCAGGCTCCGGTCGTCGGGCTCGAGCCAGCGTGTGGCGCGCGCGGTCTCCTGGCGCTGGCCCGACAACTGGAGCCGCACCAGGGTGAGATCGACGAAGTCCGCGCCCGGGTCGGCGAGGTCCCCGGCCTCCTCCACGGGGCCCTGGGCGAACTGCCGTTGCTGCCAGTGCGCACGGACCTGGTTCATGGTGATGGCCACCAGCCAGGACCGGAAGCTCTCGGAGTCGCGCAGCGCGGTCAGGGAGTCCAGGGCGCGCAGCATGCTCTCCTGGACCACGTCGTCCACGTCCACCGAGCCGTTCAGCGCCCGGCCCACGATGTTGTAGACCAGCGGAAGGTACGCGCTGACCAGAGCGTCCTGTGCCGCCGGGTCGCCCCCTCGGGCCGCGGTCACCAGTGCCGCCTGCTCCACCGTGTGCTGAGTACTCATTGCGCTTCCCTGTCGTCGATGCCGAACGTTGCTGTCCGTGACAGGGGAGATCTCTGAGGCGGCCTCGGATAACAGTTATTCGGAAATTCGTGTGAGGCGATGTTCGCCGCACCACGCCGCCATCGCAATGGGGACGGTCACACCGGCCCCGCCGCGTGCCTCAACGGCCCGCCTCCGTGAGGCCGGTCGCGAGCTGTCCCACCACGTCCACGACGCCGTGCCCGAAGACGGTGGGTGCGACGAGAACGCCGAGGACCAGCACGATGAGCACGGTCAACTGCTCGTCGTCAAACGGCTCCGCGCCTCGGTCCGGCGCCGCAGTCGCAGCCGCAACCGCAGCCGCAGCCGCAGCCGCAGCCGCACCACGGTGATCACCGCGAGGCAGCACCGCCACATCGATGGTCGGCACGACAAGTCCTCCCCCTCGCACGACGTCTGTGCGCCGGTCCGGCCAGAGACGGCGGCGGAAGCGGCCCGCAGCCACGTCGAGGGCCGCATCCCGAACCAGGTCGGCCGAAATCGCGGTGTTGCGCGGTGGCCCCCGAGGCGGCGTGACCATCGCACGCCCCACTGGGCGCGTCCGTACGGGTGGCATCGGCCGGGCGGCGAAGCGGCTCGGGGCCGTCCTGCGTTGTGCAGAACCCAACCATCACCCTCGGGAAAGGCACTTCGATGCGACGTACGATCCTCCTCGCCGTCTGCGCCCTGATCACCGCCGCCGCCACCGGATTCTTCGCCACCAGCGCCATCCGCAGCCGCTGACGCACCGCCCCGGGCCCGTCACCCCGGACATCCCGACCCAGCACCCCGACCGGCACCCCGACCCAGCACCCCGCCCCAGCGCCTCGGCGCACGCCTGCCCCGCGTGCGCCGAGGCGTCCGCGCACCGGGAGAGTCCCGGGGAGTAAAGTCGCGTCATTGGCATGGACCTGTCTACAGGTGATGGCTACTCTCGACCCATCCGTACGAGAGCGCTCTCAACACGCGGTTGTTCCACCCCCACCTTGTCGGAACGACGAAGGGGCAACTCCCGTGAGACACCGCAGACTCAAGTTCGCCGGACTCGCCGTCCTGCTCATGGCCGGCAGCTGGACCACCGGCTCCGTCCTGCCCGCGGCGGCGAAGGACTCTCCCGCACCGGCCGTGGCCGACTCCGGGCCGGTCTCCCCCGGACTGCTGACCGCGATGCGGCGCGACCTCGGCCTGTCGGAGCGTCAGGCGCTGGAGCGTCTCGCCGCCGAGCGCACCGCCACCGCGGTGGAGCCACAGGCCCGCCGGGCCGCCGGCACCTCCTACGGCGGCGCGTGGTTCGACGCGGAGGAAGGACGGCTGACCGTGGCCGTCACCTCCGACGCCTCCCCCGCGACCCTGCGCGCGGTCCGCTCCACCGGAGCCGCCGTACGCACCGTCGAACACAGCGCGCGCGAACTCGACACGGCCAAGGCGCGCGTCGACCGGCTGGCCGCCCCGCAGGGCGTGAGCGGCTGGCATGTCGATCCCGAGGCCAACACGCTGGTGGTCGAGGTGGTCCGGGACAGGGCCGCCGACAACGATGTCCGCCGGTTCGTGTCCCGGGCTCGCGAGGCCGGTCCCGTCAGCGTCGAGACGGTCGCCGCCGCGCCGCGGACCTTCGCGGCGGGCACGGTCGGCGGTGACCCGTACTACACCGGCAACGTCCGCTGCTCCATAGGCTTCTCGGTGCACGGCGGCTTCGTCACCGCGGGGCACTGCGGCCGGGCGGGCGCCGGTGTCAGCGGCTGGGACCGCTCCTACATCGGCACGTTCCAGGGCTCGTCGTTCCCCGACAACGACTACGCCTGGGTGAACGTGGGCAGCGGCTGGTGGACCGTACCCGTCGTGCTCGGCTGGGGGACGATTCCCGATCAGCTCGTGCGCGGCTCGGCCGAGGCGCCGGTCGGCAGTTCGATCTGCCGGTCGGGCTCCACGACGCACTGGCACTGCGGCAGCGTGCTCGCCAAGAACGAGACGGTGAACTACAGCCAGGGCGCGGTGCACCAGATGACGAAGACCAGCGTGTGCGCCGAGCCCGGCGACTCGGGTGGCTCGTTCCTCAGCGGTGACCAGGCGCAAGGTGTCACCTCGGGCGGCTGGGGCAACTGCGCCGGCGGCGGGCAGACCTGGTTCCAGCCGGTCAACGAGATCCTCAACCGCTACGGGCTGACCCTGCACACGGCCTGATCCGCGGCGGACCCGGGAGCCTCGGCCGACAGCCGGGCCAGGCCTCCGGGTCCGTGCGGCGGCACCACGACGCCCGCCCCGATCGCCGCGCGGTCAGTTCTCCAGTGCCAGCCGCATGAGCGTGAGGTCGAACCACCGGCCGAACTTCAGTCCCGCCTCGCGCACCGTGCCCACCTCCGTGAACCCGAACCGCCGGTGCAGCCGGATCGACGTGGCGTTCCCCGACTCGATACCGGCGATCATGCTGTGGTGCCCGGCCGCGCGCGCCGCCTCGACGAGGGCGCCCAGCAGTGCGCGGCCGATGCCCAGACCCTGGCTGCCTTCACGGACGTAGACGGAGTTCTCCACGGTGTGGCGGTAGCCGTCGAGGTCGCGCCACGGGCCGTAGACCGCGAACCCGACGACCTCGCCGCCCTCACCGCCGGCCTCCGCGACGAGGGCCGAGCCCCGTGCGAGGTGTACGGCGAGCCAGGCGGCGGCGTCGGCCGGTGACTGCCGGGTGTCGGTCCACAGGGCCGTCGAGGTGGCGACGGCGTGGTTGCGGATGACGCGGATCGCCTCGCCGTCGGCCGTCGTCGCCGGACGGACCCGCACCACCTCGCGCTTCTCATATATTGTCACCATGTCCAACATAGTAGATCCCCTGGTGGAGCGGATCGCCGTCCGCGTCCGCAGCGAGCGCGAGCGGCGCGGCTGGACCCTCAACCAGCTGGCCGAGGCCTCCGGGGTCTCCCGAGCCATGATCCACCGGATCGAGCGGGGCGAGAGCAGCCCCACGGCCGTCGTGCTCGGCAAGCTGTCCGCCGCGTTCCGGCTCAGTGTCTCCTCGCTGCTGGCGCTCGCCGAGGGCGAGGCGCACGGGCCCGACGGTGCGGGCGGTGTGCGCCGGCACGACGACGCGACCGAGTGGCGCGACCCGGACACCGGCTACCGGCGCCGTCAGATCACCGGACCGCGCTTCCCCGTGGAGACGGCGGAGATCCGGCTGCCCGCCGGGGCGCAGGTGTCGTACCCGGCGGCGTCCTTCGCGTTCGCCCGCCAGGTCGTATGGGTGCTCGACGGACGGCTGACCTTCCACGAGGGGGCCACCGTCCATGACCTCGGCCCCGGGGACACGGTGGAACTCGGCGAGCCCGCGCCCTGCACCTTCGCCAACGACGACGGCGCCGAATGCCGGTACGTGGTCATCCGCGCCCAGGCCGACCGGCCGTGAGCGGCCCGGCCCTCCCCCGGTACGGCACGCTGCTGCTCGCGGGCACCGCGGCGACGGCGATCGCCAACAACTACGCCCTCCAGCCCGCCCTCACCGACGTGGCCGACGACCTGGGACTGTCCGCGACCACGACGGGGCTGATCCCGACGGCCACCCTCGTCGGCTGCACGGCGGGGTTCGCCCTGCTGCTGCCCCTGACCGACCGGGTCGCCCCGCACCGGCTGGTCGGCGTGCAGCTGTGCGTCCTGGCCGCCGCGCTCACGCTGGCCGCCGCCGCGCCCAACGCGCCGGTGCTGCTGACCGCCTGTCTGCTCATCGGCGCGATGGCGGGGGTGGCGGCGCAGGCCGGGGCCATCGCGGGCCGGTACGCCGCGCCCGGTCGGCGCGGCACCGCCATGGCCACGGTCGCCACCGGCCTGTCGGCCGGAATCCTGCTGAGCCGCTGGGTCGGAGGGAGCCTGGCCGACCTCCTCGGCTGGCGCCGCATGCTGCTCGTCTTCGCCGGGCTCGCCCTGCTCGGCGCGTTCGCCACCGGTCAGCTGCTGCCGCGCGAACGCCCACGCTCGCAGGGCGGTTATTCCGCCGCGCTCGCGGCACTGGCGCCGCTGCTGCGCCGGCACCGCCCGCTGCGCCGCGCGGTGGTCACGGGCGGCCTGTGGTACTTCGCCTTCAACGTCGTCTGGGTGGCCCTCTCGCTGACGCTGGCGCGTCCGCCGTACTCGCTCGACGCCACCGCCATCGGCCTGTACAGCCTGGCCGGGCTCCTCGGATTCGCCGCGCTGCCGTTCACCGGCCGGCTGGTCGACCGGTACACGCCCGGCCGGGTGGCCGTCGGGGCCATGGGGGTCGCCGCGCTCGGCACGGCGGTCCTGGCCGCCGGTTTCCCGCACCCGGCCCCGACCGTGCTGGGGCTGGCCCTGTTCGACGCGGGCTGCTTCGCCGCGCAGGCCGCCAACCAGAGCGTCGTCGTCGCCATCGACCCCGACCGCTCCGGCAGTCTCACCGGCGTCTACCTCGTGCTCTACTTCGCCGTCGGCGCGCTGGGCACGGCCGCCACGGCCCCGCTCCTCGACGCGTTCGGCTGGCGGGGCACGATCCTCGCCGCCCTCGCCGCCCTCCTCACCGCCGCAGGCCTCGCCGCCGCCCGCGTCAGGGAGCGGGAACCGGTGGGCGCCGCGCGGGACATCGGCCCGGCGCCGTTCCACCGCTGACCGATGAGTTCCGGCGGACCGCCCGGTCACCCCTGCGCACGACCCGCCCCACTCACCGGCGGGCCGGCCGACCGAAGGCGGAACACCATGAGCGGCCTGTACGACCTCCTGCGGCAGTACGTCGACGACGGCACGGTTCCCGGGGCGGTGGCCCTGGTGGCACGGGGCAAGCGGGTCGAGACGGCGGCCGCCGGGACGTCGAGTTCGGCGGCGGCTCCCCGATGCGGGAGGACACCCTGTTCCGGCTCGCCTCGGTCACCAAGCCGGTGATGGCCGCCGCCCTGCTGACCCTGGTCGACGAGGGGCGGCTGGCGCTGGACGAGCCGGTGAAGGGCTGGCTGCCGGAGCTGGCCGCCCCGCAGGTGGTGCGCACCCCGGACGCGGCCCTCGACGACGTGGTCCCGGCGAGTCGGGACGTCACGGTGGAGGACCTGCTCACCTTCCGGGCCGGGCACGGCTTCCCGGAGGACTTCTCTCTCCCGGCCGTCCAGCAGCTCTTCGGGGCGCTCCAGAAGTCCGGCCCGGACCCGCGGCACACGCCCGCACCCGACGAGTGGATGGCCCGTCTCTCCCGCATCCCGATGGTGCGCCACCCCGGCGAGGCCTGGCTCTACAACACCTCCTCCGACATCCAGGGGGTGCTGGCGGCCCGCGTGTCGGGGCAGCCGCTGCCGGAGTTCCTGGCGGAACGCGTCCTCGAACCGCTGAAGATGACCGACACCGCGTTCTCCGTGTCGCGTGACCGGATCGGCCGGCTGCCCACCTTCTACCGCCCGGGTGCGGAGGGCGTACCCGAGGTGGTGGACACGGCCGACGGGCAGTGGAGCGAGCCACCCGCCTTCCCCTCGGGCGCCGGCGGCCTGGTGTCCACCGCGCTGGACTGGCTCGCCTTCGCCCGGATGCTGCTGGCCGGAGGCACCGCGGACGGCCGGCGGGTGCTGTCGGAGGAGTCCGTGCGCCGGATGACGACCGACCACCTCACCCCCGGCCAGCGCGCCTCCTGCGGACTGTTCCTGGAGGGCCAGGGCTGGGGGTACGGCGGCTCGGTGGACGTCGGCCGCGTCGCCCCGTGGAACGTGCCCGGCCGCTACGGCTGGGTGGGCGGCTCCGGCACGTCGGCCCATCTGATCCCCGCCGACGGCGCGGTGACCGTCCTGCTCACGCAGATGGCGATGACCGGGCCGACCCCGCCCGCCCTGATGCGTGACTTCTGGCGGCTGGCGGCGAAGGGGTGACGGGCACGGCCGTCCTGCAACCGCGCCGGCCGGAAACGTGTCTTCGTCCGCGTGGCCCGATGTGCCGGGATGCGGCACCGGGGGCGAGGTGCGGGCTGGGGGACGGCGATGAACGCATGGGCTGTACCGGGGTACTCCGAGTCGCTCGAACTCGGGTCCGGGGCGAGTGGGCGGGTGGTGCTGGCCGTCCATGAGCCGACGGGCGTGCCGGTCGCGGTGAAGTACCTCAGCGAGTCGCTGCGGACGCGGCCGGGCTTCGTGCACGGGTTCCGTGCCGAGGCGCAGCTGCTCGCCGGGCTGCGCAGCCCGCACGTGGCCGGTCTCTACGAGTACGTCGAGGCGACGAACGGCGCCGCCATCGTGATGGAACTGGTGGACGGCGTCTCCCTGCGGACCGCGCTGGCCCGGCAGGGCCCCCTGTCGCCGGAGGCGGCGCTGGTCGTCCTCAAGGGCTCGCTGCTCGGGCTGGCCGACGCGCACCGGGTCGGTGTGGTCCACCGGGACTACAAGCCGGAGAACGTGCTGGTCTCGCCCGAGGGCGTGTCCAAGCTGGTCGACTTCGGCATCGCGGTCGACGCCGGTGTGCGGGCCGGTATCGCGGGCACGCCCGCCTACATGGCTCCGGAGCAGTGGACCGGCGCGCCTGCCTCACCCGCCGGGGACGTGTACGCCGCCACGGCCACCTTCTTCGAGTGCCTGACGGGGCGCAGACCCTACGCGGGCGACCACCTGGCCGAACTGGCACTGCAACACGTCGAGGGCACGATCCCGGTCGCGGAGGTGCCCGAGGCGGTCCGCTCACTGGTCGGCCGGGGGCTGGCCAAGTCGCCGGAGCACCGGCCCTCGGACGCGGCGGCGTTCGTCGCGGAACTGGAGGGGGTCGCCGTAGCGGCGTACGGAAGTGACTGGGAGGAGCGGGGACGCGGTCGGCTGGCCGCGCTCGTCGCGCTGCTCCTGTTCCTGCTTCCGACCGCCCGGGAGGTGCCGGACACCGCCACGGACACGGCCCGTACGGTGTTCGCGCGGGGTGCGGGCCGCGCCGGGCCGCGTCCGTGGCGGCCCACCTGGCCGGGGCTCGCGGTGTCCGTGGCCGTCGTACTCGTGGCGATCCTCGCGGCGCGGGGGGTCGGCGAGGACCCGGTGGAGGCCTCCGGGGAGGCGGCGCAGGTGCTGGCCACGACCACCGCCTCGCCGGCCATGCCCACCGGCACGGCTTCGGCGAACACCGCAACACCGTCGGCGGCCCCCACGTCCACGCCGTCCGCCACCGCCTCGTCCGGCAGCCTCGCTCCCCCACCCGCGTCCCTCGCCCCCTCGGCCTCCGCATCCGAGGCCACGGCCGGCCCGGGTACGGCTACGACGACCGGGGAGCCCACGGTGCCGGCTTCGCCCACCGAGACGGCCGGCACCTCCGCTCCTCCCCCGGCCCCGCCCGCGGTCAAGGACATCGCCGTGACCGGCTTCCGGCAGACCGGGCCCGGCACGGCGACAGCGACGATCACCGTCACGACCGACGGCACCGGCCCGTTCTCCGTCACCGTCGGATGGTTCACGGGCGACACCGGAGGTCAGCCGGGAGACGGCGACGGGACACCGGCGACGACACGGCACAGCGGGGCCACGCAGTACTCGTTCACCGTCGACCACGCGTTCCGGGGCACCGGCTGCTACTGGACGGTCCAGGTCGGCACCGGCCCCGCATCCGCCGACGGCGGCGCCTCCCAGCAGCTCCTGACCCGGCGGTGTGAACTCCGATGACCACCCCCGACGGCGGCTCGCCCGCACCCGATGCCGTCCCCCCGGCGAGACCCGACGCCGGGGACGACGAGTACAGCGCGACCGTGCTGGCCAGTCACTGGGTCCAGCGGCCCGGCCCCGACCCCGTGCCCGTCCCCACCGTCGTCGCCGACACGGTGGCCGCTCCCGGCGACGCGACCGTCCTGCGCTTCGGTCCCGGCGTGACCGCGGCGCTCGCCCGGCGCCCGCGTCCGACGCCGCCCACGCTCATGACTCCTCCGGCACCGCGTCGCCGTCCGCGACGGCACGCACTGCCCGCGTTCGTGCTGGTCGCCGCCGTCCTGTTCCTGTTCTGGCGGCAGCACACGGCATCGGCGGTGGGCGTGCGCGAGGTCTCGGTGACGGCCACGCGGCAGACCCTGGGCTGTGACACGACCGCCGGCGTCGTCGGAGTCGTCCGCACCGACGGCCGGCCCGGCACGCTCTCCTACCGGTGGGTGCGCAGCGACGGCACCTCCTCCGACGTGCGGCACACGACGGTCGCGCGGGGACAGCGGCAGGTGCGGACCGAGCTGCTGTGGAGCTTCGAGGGGCCGGGCCGTCACGCGGCGGTGGCGGAGCTGCGGGTGCTGTCGCCCGAGCGTCGGTCGGCCGAGGTCCGGTTCGTGTACGACTGTCCCTGATCGCGCCCGGTGGGGGTACAAAGGAGGGAAGGACGCCACACTCCTCCGCTTCCCGTCGTGCCGAAAGGAGGCCTCGGCAGCCATGAGGACGATCGGAACGGGTGGCCCGAGCCCGCGCAGGTGGCTGGGGCAGGGTCTCTTCACGCGTGTCGCCGGGCCGGACGGCGCCCGCAACCGCGCCCTCATCCACGGCACGCCCGGCCCTCGCTGGTTCGGTCCGGAGCGCCCCGTCCGCCGGGTGCACGGCGACGCCTCGATGTTCGTCGGCGGGCTGTCCGCCCTGCTGCTCCAGTCGCTGCACCCGCTCGCCATGGCGGCCGTGGCCGCCCACTCGGGTTTCCGCGGCGACCCGTGGGGCCGGCTCCAGCGCACCAGCACCTTCCTCGCCACGACGACCTACGGCACCGCCGAGCACGCCCAGCGGGCCTGCGACCAGGTCCGGGCCGTCCATGAGCGCGTCCGTGGGGTCACCGCGAGCGGCGAGCCGTACCGTGCCTCTGACCCGCACCTGCTCGCGTGGGTGCACGTCGCCGAGGTCGACAGTTTCCTCCGGGCCCACCAGCGCTACGGACTGCGGCCCCTGTCCGACGCCGAGTGCGACGGATACGTCGAGGACACGGCACGGATCGCCGTCGCCCTCGGCATACCCGGTCCGCCGCGCACCCGCAGGGAACTCGCGGCGCGGCTGTCGGCGTACCGCCCGGAGCTGCGCGCCACGCCCGAGGCACTGGACACCGCCCGCTTCCTCCTCCTGAACCCGCCCGTCCCGCTCGTCGCCCGCCTGCCCTACGGCGTGCTGGCCGCCAACGCCGTGTCGCTGCTGCCGGAATGGGCCGCCGCCGAACTGCGCCTCCCGCGGCTCGCCGTGGTCGACAACCTGTGCGTACGGCCGCTCGGCACCGCGATGACGGCGGCGATCCGCTGGGCCCTGGTGCCGGCCCGGCGCGCGGCGATCACGCCGCCGGTCTGACGTGTCCGTGCCCGCGTCGGGCGGGTCGTCGGCGCGGCTCAGGTGCAGGATTCGCCGAACTTGACCGCTGTGAACGTCACCGGCTGACCCTTGAGGGTGGTCCCGGCGGACGGATTCTGGGTGCAGACCTTCCAGTTGCTCTCCATCAGCACCCAACGGCCCTCCGGGGAGGCGTCGTCCACCGTGATCGACGTGCCGCTGTCGAGGGCCGCGCGAGCCGCCTTCACGGACCTGCCTCGGAGGTCGGGCATCTTCCCGCCGGCCGCGGTCGGTGCCGCCTCGTCGGTGTTCGGGCACGTCTCGTCCAGTTTCACCGAGCCGAAGTCGAGCGTCTTGTCGGTGGATGCCGAGGTGCCCGCCTTCACGTTCTGGCTGCACACCTTCCAGTTTCGGTCGAAGGCCTGCATCCGGTCCCGGCCGAGCGAGTCGTGCGAGGTCAGCCCGTAGAAGCCGATTTCCTGGGCCTTGTCCTGCGCCGCCTGGAGCCCCATGCCGACGAAGTCGGGCACCGTGGCCTCGACGTCGGCGGCCGGCTTGCCGTCGGGAGAGGCGGAAGCCGTCGCGGTCGGGGTCGCCGGGGCGGGGGGAGCCGTGCTGGAAGCGGGCGCGCCGGACGGCGCCTTCGAAGCGGAGCCGGTGGCCGGATCGGCCGGATCGCAGGCGACCAGACAGCCGGCGGCAGCGGTGAACAGAACAGTCAGGACAAGGCGATTGCGCATGGAATCCCCCGAGTGGTGCCAGTACGGACCGGTTACGGTAGACCACTCGTGAAGGAATCGTGAAGTCGAGGGCTCCGGGCGGCGAGCGCCGTTTGCCGGAGCCGCCTCACGCCGCCCGTATGCGGTCCCGGGCCGGGGCCGGACGGGCCGGGGTGGAGGGTATGCGGACGGGGGTCTGGGAGGTGCGTACCGGGCGGACTCGGTAGGTGGTCTTCGTGGGGTCGGTGAGGGGGTCGCCGAGGGCGATGCGGCCGGCGGACAGGAGTTCGTCGCACTCGGCGGTGGGGAGGGCGACGTAGCAGCCGCCTCTGCCGGTGGTGGAGTCCAGCGGCCGCCAATAGCTGTACCTGCGGCGGCCGTTGGCGTGCACGGTGACGAAGACCGGGGTGCGGGCGTCCGAGACGGTGCGCAGGACGTCGGCCGTGGCCGGGGTGCGGGGCGCGTCGGCGGCCGGTGGCCTGATCGCGGTGAGCGGCATCAGCGGTGACCTCTTTCGGGGCAGGGACTCGAGACCGCCTACCCCGTCATGCCCGGAGTTGATCTCGCTTCCGCGCATTCTTCAGTACACCGCTGACATTCCGTCGTGGGCGGCGCCGCCGGGCGCGGCGCCGCTCACCGGGCGGGCCCGCTAGAGGGCGCGTTCCAGGCGTTCCGCGAGGAGCTGTGTGAAGCGGGCGGGCTCCTTCGGCCGGCCCCCTTCGGCGAGTACCGCGAGGCCGTGGAGGAGTTCCGCGTCCTCGGCGAGCGTGGCCCGGTCCACCCGGTCGCGCAGCGCGCGGTTGAGGCTCTTCACGAGCGTGTGGTCCGGGTTCAGTTCGAGGATGCGCTGGGCGCGTGGGACGTCCTGGCCCATCGCGCGGTAGAGGTTCTCCAGCGCCGGGGTCAGGTCGTCGGTGTCGGAGACCAGGCAGGCCGGGGAGACCGTGAGCCGGGAGGACAGGCGGACCTCCTTGATGTCGTCCCCGAGCTGCTCCTTCATCCAGGTGAGCAGTTCGGCGTACTCCTCGTTCTGCTTCTCCCGGTCCTCCGCGGGCTTGTCCTCGCCGTCGCCGTCGAGGGCGATCTCGCCCTTGGCGACGGACCGCAGCGGCTTGCCGTCGAACTCGGCGACCGTGTCGGTCCACACCTCGTCGACCGGGTCGGTCAGCAGCAGGACCTCGATGCCGCGGTCCCTGAAGGCCTCCATGTGCGGCGAGTTCTCGATGCCCTCGCGGGAGTCGCCGGTCATGTAGTAGACGGCGTCCTGCCCGTCCTTCATCCGCTCCACGTACTGCTGGAGAGTCGTCGGCTCGGAGGCGTCGTGCGTGGTGGGGAACGACGAGACGGCGAGGAGGGCGTCGCGGTTCTCGGAGTCGGTCACCAGCCCTTCCTTGAGGACCGGGCCGAACTCCCGCCAGAACGTGGCGTACCGGTCGGGGGCCGCGGTCATCATGCCCTTCACGGAGGACAGGACCTTCTTCGCCAGCCGCCGGTGCATCATCTGGATGTGGCGGTCCTGCTGGAGGATCTCGCGGGACACGTTGAGCGAGAGGTCCTGGGCGTCGACGACGCCCTTCACGAAGCGCAGGTACGGCGGGAGGAGCGCCTCGCAGTCGTCCATGATGAAGACACGCTTGACGTACAGCTGGACGCCGCGCTTGTAGCCCTGGGTGAAGAGGTCGTGCGGGGCGTGCGAGGGGATGAACAGCAGCGCCTGGTACTCGAAGGTGCCCTCCGCCTGGAGCCGGATCGTCTCCAGGGGGTCCTGCCAGTCGTGGCTGATGTGCTTGTAGAGCTCGTGGTACTCCTCGTCGTTCACCTCGTCGCGGGACCGCGCCCAGAGGGCCTTCATCGAGTTGAGCGTCTCGGGTTCGCGCGCGGCGGCGCCGTCGCCGTCGTCGCCGGCCGGGGCCTGGGGAGCCATCCGGATCGGCCAGGTGATGAAGTCCGAGTACCGCTTGACGATCTCCCTGAGCTTCCAGGGCGAGGTGTAGTCGTGGAGTTGGTTCTCGGGGTCGGCGGGCTTGAGGTGCAGGGTGATCGTGGTGCCCTGCGGTGCCTCGTCGGCCGTCTCCAGCGTGTAGGTGCCCTCGCCGCGCGACGACCAGCGCGTGCCCTGCGTCTCGCCGGCCCGCCGGGTCACCAGGGTGACCTCGTCCGCCACCATGAAGCTGGAGTAGAAGCCGACGCCGAACTGCCCGATGAGGCCTTCGGCGTCGGCCGCGTCGTCGGCCTGCCGCAGCTGTTCGAGGAACTTCGCCGTGCCGGAGTTGGCGATGGTGCCGATCAGCTCCGCCACCTCGTCGTACGACATGCCGATGCCGTTGTCCCGCACGGTCAGGGTGCGGGCCTCGCCGTCGGCCTCGATGTCGATGTGCAGGTCGGACACGTCGGCGTCCAACGTGTCGTCGCGCAGCGCCGCCAGGCGCAGCTTGTCCAACGCGTCCGAGGCGTTGGAGACGAGTTCACGCAGGAAGACATCCTTGTTCGAGTAGATCGAGTGGATCATCAGCTGCAACAGCTGACGGGCCTCTACGCGGAACTCAAACGTTTCGGTCGGCATGATGAGCGACTACCTCTCCGTCCCAGGTCATCGGGAACTGACTGACGGCAGTCACTGTAGAACAGTCGGTCACCGGCGTGCCCGGCCGCCTACCGCTTGGTGCGCAACCGGTCCAGCAGCCGCCGCGCCTGGGAACGCCGGCGCGGATCGGACGCGGCACGGCGCACCTGCTCCATGGTGCGGCGGCCCTGCGGGCTCCTGGTGAATGCCTTGATGCGCTGGATGACGGACGCCATCTCACTCTCCTCCGGTCGGCTCGCTCACTGCTCCTCGTCCACCTACCCGGCTGGGGGTCGATCAGACCGGTACGCGGCCATCCGCGCGAGTTCAGGCGTCCGTGGCTCGTCCGAGCGCCACCGGAGCTCCCGCCGCGGCCCGGCGCAGCCGTCGTGAGCTGTCGGAGGCTCCCAGCAGGTTCCTGTGGATCCCTACCCCCGCACATTCGCCTTGGTCCAGCCGGTCGCGCACTCCGCCGCTGCCCGGCGGCAGCTCCCCTCCGGCCGCCGCCCACCGCGTGAGGCCGAGTGCCGCGTGGTGACGGACGGCCTCGTACGGATGGTCCAGTCCCTCGACGAAGCGCCGTAGGTCCTCGCGGGCACGGCCGTCGGACGGATGTCGGCGTCCCGCAGGGACGGTGCGGCGGCCCGGACCTCCCCGCAGTCCGCCCGGTCGGCCATGCGGCGCACGGCGGGAAGGGCCTGTGCCGGGCCGGCGAGCGCGTTGCGGGTGCGCCAGACGTCGTCGCCTCCGGCGGAGGTGGGCGGTCGGCGCCCACGCCACCGGGTGCCGCTCCCACAGCCGCAGCCCGCCGTCGGCCGGCACGCCCAGGCCGTCGACAGCGCCGGCCCGCAGGTCCGCGTCGTGTCGTCGAGCAGCGGAAGCAGCAGCCGTACGGGCCGTCATGGCACCCCGGGAAGCGAGACTCGTCCGCCGCGCGGAGGTTGCACACGGGTGCCGTGCGAAGGACGCGGCACCGGTGGCGGGCGGGGGCCGGGACGGAGGGGCGACCGACCTGCACCACCGTCCGCGATTTCGCGGACGACGTGTCGTGCGGGCGATGCGCGAGCGCGTCGGACGACACGTCAGGGCGTTCGGTCCGAGGCCGGCCACACGTAGGGCAGGTCGTCGGGCACGTCCGGGAAGAGGCGGGCGTAGAACTCCGGGTCCTTGCGCACGAGCGCGGACCGGTGGCCGCGGTGGAACTCCGGATCGCCCAGCCACGGCGGCAGTTCACCGGCTTCGGCCAGCTCCCGCTGCGTTCGGACACCGGTGTCGCCATGGCTGCCGGCGAAGTCGGTCATGAGGGAGGCGGCGCAGGTGTCGGCGCGCCCGGCGGCGGTCCACACCCCGCAGACCTCCAGGCCGTAACGGACCAGCGCCTCCTCGTATCCGGCCCACATGCGGACCGCCGGATGATGCCGCCAGCCATAACCGGGGACGATCAGGCCACGCAGCACCTGGAGCGCCTCGACGCGCTGCTTTCCCAGCCGCCGCTGGTCCAGGGCCGCGGCGGACGCGGTGAAGTCGGCGTGGGGAAGGAAGGTCTGCATGGGCCGCCCTGGTGGGGGAAACGGGGACCGTCGGCCGCAGGCTGCGGGAGCCTGCGGCCGATGTCCGACCGGGGTGAGCCGTCCTGGGCCGGTCCGCCGGTCAGGCCGCGGCGAACCTGTCCCACGCGCGGTGTTCGCCCAGGAGGCGGGTGAGCTGTTCGAGGGCGGCCGTGCCCGAGGTGGTGACGACCACGCCGGGTGCGTCGGCGGGGACCCCGGACGCGCCGAGGACGGCTTCGCCGCCCGCCCAGGCGCCGAGGGCCTTGCCGTGCCGGAATGCCTCCGACACCAGGAGACTGATGCGCGGGTCCGTGGGTGCCCGGTCCGCGGGGGCGGGGAGACCCTTGGCGTCGCGGGCGCCGTAGGCGTCGCTGCCGACGGCGGGCGTTCCGGCCAGCAGCAGCGCGTCGAACTCGACGGACCGCGCGTTGGCGTAGGTGCGCTGCACCGTCAGGGAGCCGAGGGTGCCGCCGACCGGGCCGATCACCAGGGGGACCATGCCGCCTCGGAGGACGGCGTCGCGTACGGCGCCCACGCCGTCGAGGTCGCCGTCCGGGCCCGCGACGATGCCGATGACCCGGCCGTCCGTGGGCCAGCTGTGGCCGACCTGAGACAGCGCCGGACTGGGCTCGACGTCCGCGAGCGGCACGGTCGGCTCCGGAGCCGGCAGACCGAGGCCGGTGGCCACCTCTGCGCACAGCTGCGGGTCGATGTTGGCCAGGACCTGCAACGCCCGTTCCCTGACCGCCTGTTCGTAGCACTTGGAGAGTTCGAAGGTGTAGGCGCCGATGATGTGCTCGCGTTCGACCGGGCTCATGCTGAGCCAGAACCGGCGCGGCTGGCTGAAGTGGTCCGCGAACGACTCCGGTGCGTCCCGCACCTTGGTGGCCTCGGGAACCCGTACCGGCGTCTCGATGTAGGCGCCGGTGTCCGCGCCGGCGGTGAACGGGCAGCCCCCGTCGAGCGAGTTGGGCCGATAGGGGGCGACGCCGCGGTGCACGGCCGTCTGGTGCAGGCCGTCGCGCAGCATGTCGTTGACCGGGGCGTGCGGCCGGTTGATGGGCAGCTGGGGGAAGTTGGGGCCGCCGAGCCGGGTGATCTGGGTGTCGAGGTAGGAGAACAGGCGACCGGCGAGCAGCGGGTCGTCGGTGATGTCGACGCCCGGCACGAGGTGACCGACGTGGAAGGCGACCTGCTCGGTCTCGGCGAAGAAGTTCGACGGGTTGCGGTTGAGGGTCAGCAGCCCGACCGGCCGTACGGGGGCGAGTTCCTCGGGGACGATGTTGGTCGGATCCAGCAGGTCGATGCCCTGGAAGGTCTGCTCCGGGGTGTCCGGGAAGGTCTGGATGCCCAGTTCCCACTGGGGGTACGCGCCCGCCTCGATGGCGTCGGCGAGGTCCCGGCGGTGGAAGTCGGGGTCGACGCCGTTGATGATCTGTGCCTCCTCCCACACCAGGGAGTGCACACCCAGCTTGGGCTTCCAGTGGAACTTCACCAGCGTGGTGCCGCCGTCGGCGTCGACCAGGCGGAAGGTGTGGACGCCGAAGCCCTCCATCGTGCGGTAGGAGCGCGGGATGCCCCGGTCGGACATGTTCCACAGCGTGTGGTGGGTGGCCTCGGTGTGCAGGGTGACGAAGTCCCAGAACGTGTCGTGCGCGCTCTGGGCCTGCGGGATCTCGCGGTCCGGATGCGGTTTGCCCGCGTGGATGATGTCCGGGAACTTGATGGCGTCCTGGATGAAGAAGACGGGGATGTTGTTCCCGACCAGGTCGAAGACGCCCTCGCTGGTGTAGAACTTCGTCGCGAATCCGCGCGTGTCCCGCACGGTGTCGGAGGAGCCGCGCGATCCCAGCACCGTGGAGAACCGCACGAAGACGGGCGTCTCCTCGTCCTCGGCGAGGAAGGCGGCCTTCGTGACGGAGGCCGCGGTGCCGTAGCTCTGGAACACCCCGTGGGCCGCCGCGCCCCGGGCGTGCACCACGCGCTCCGGGATGCGCTCGTGGTCGAAGTGCATGACCTTCTCGCGCAGGTGGTGGTCCTGGAGGAGGACGGGGCCGCGGGGCCCCGCCTTGAGCGAGTGGTCGGTGTCGGGGAGGCGGGTTCCCTGCGCGTTCGTCAGATGGCTGCCGGACTGGGCGACGCGGGCCTGGTCGGCTCCCGTCGGCTGTCCCGTCGGGGACACGGTGTCGGGCCCGCTCTGGTCCGGCTTCGGCGGGAGGGGTTCCCTGGGCCGGGTCGGCTCGGCGACCGGAGGGGACTCGGGGCCCGGCTTCCCGGGGATGCCGTCCTCCGGTCCCGCTCCGTCGCCGCGCAGGGTGTCGGCGACCTTCTCCGCCGCCCGCTTGATGGGATTGCTCTCGCTCATCGCTTCCTTCGCTCATCGCTCGCGTTGGTGACCAGCTCGCTCACGACGAGTTCGGTCGTCATCGCGAGGTCGCTCATCGGTCATGAGGCGGCTGTGGGGCGGCTGCGTGACGGCCGGTGACCGCCGGAGGGGCGGCGCGTCCGCTCCCTCGTGCCGCGGGTCGGCGTCGGCCAGGGGAACCCGGCGCGAACACGGCGCGCAAATGCCTACGGACGGGGTGGTTCCGTGGACCAATCTGGCACGGGGCCGCGTCCTCCGCAGGGGCTCGTCCACCAGCCGGGTGACCGGGCGAGGCCCGTCAGCCCTCGTCCAGCTCTTCCTGGATCGGCGTCTTCGGAACGTCCCGCAGGTGCTGCGACAAGCCCTGCTTGCCGCCCTCGCGTGCCTGCTCGGCACGCTGTGTCGCGTTGTGTCCGAGGTCGGAGTCGGGGTCCGTGCGGACCGAACGCGCCACGTTCTGCGGGGACGTGGACTCCTCCTGCGGCACCGCACGCAGTGCCTTGACCACTTCCTCCGAGGCGCCGGTCCTGCGGGCGGCCTCGACCAGCCGTTCCTTCCCGGCCGGGAAGCGGACGTCCTTCAGGGAGTGCAGCACCTCCGGCACATCGGTGTGCGCCATGACGAGTCTCCTTCCGCTCTGCTCGGCGCCGGGCCCCTGCCGTCGGGCGCCGCGGTGGGTCCTACCGGGCGCACGACGCTAGGACCCCTTGGATCCCTCCGAGCCGTCATAGTCCTCGGAACGGACCCCGGCCTCTTCCATCGCCTCGCGCATGGTGCGGCCCGTCGCCGCACCCGGCTGGGAGGAAGCCTCGGTGTCGGCGCCCTCGCCGATCACTTCGTCGGTCGTGTCGGTCTTCTTCCGGTTCTCCTCCGGCACCGTCATCACGGCCATCCCTTCCGCGCAGGTCGAACAGATCGCGGGCCGAGTACCCGATGCCCGCGACGCACACACGCCGACGCCGGCAGGTTGCGCTCCACCCTGGGACAGAGGGCCCTTTCGTCCCGGCGGCCGACGCCTGCGCGGGAGTCCGGCGGAAGGCTGGTGCACATGATGTCCACACCGCTTGTCATCGCCCTCGGCGCCGTCGTCATCCTCGTCACCTCGACGCTGAGCGTCCGCCGCGAGCCGCCGTTCTGGATGGTCCTGCTGGTCTGCCTGGCCGCCCATCCGATCGGCGGCGCGCTGCTGCGGCTGCCCGTGCTGGCCGACGCCGGCCTCGGGACCGTGGGCGAGTGGACGGTCCGGCTGGCCGTGATCAGCGTGGGCACGGCGCTGCTCGGCCTCGCCCTCGACAGGCTCCGACGCCGGGAGCAGGGCCGGGCGCCGGAGCGGACCACGGGCTGATCACGGCGGCCGGACGCCGTCAGGCGGCCCCGGGGAGACAGGCGCTGAGGCCGATGACCCGGTTCCCGTCGAAGCCGTATCCGGCGAAGGTGGCCACGTCGCGCGGGGCCAGGGTGCGGCACGGGGCCCACTGGCCGTTGCTGTACGCGACGGTCACGCTCACGGGGGTGTCGCAGTCGTTGACGACGGTGGTGTGGCGACGGTCGGCGTAGTGGTGAACGCAGTCGGGCGCGAGGGCCCCGGGCGGGCCGTCGTCCGCGGCGTGGGAGGCCACGGGGCTCGTCAGCAGGGCGGTCAGGGTGGCGGCGGCGGTGACCGCGGCGTGCGCAAGGAGATGCGGCATGACTCTTCCCCAAGAGGTGAGGGTGTACGGATGGATGGCGGTGGGGCGCTCTGGCGCGCCATCCTCACGACTCCTCACCTCTTGCGCAAAGAGATGAAGGCATTTTCAGACGTCGTCCAACCGTGAAGCAAAGCGGCTGCTCACCGCGGGGGCGAGGTCTGCAAGTCCTGTCGGCCGACCCGGTGTTGAGACCGGGAAGGCGGTTCACTCGTGGCGGCCTCGCATGGCGAGGAAGTGCTGTGCGGGCAGGTTGCCGGCGGTGGACGGGGACGGGATGACGGAGGCGAGATCGCGCTGGATCCGCTCGGCCTCGCCCCGCACCTGGGTGGGGATGTCGCCCCGCTCGGCGACGAGACGATGGAAGATCGGCGTTTCCTGGAACACGTTCGGACGTCACTTTCGGCAGACGGCGGCCACGGCAGGGCCAGTTGGGCCGGCGGACAGGCAGGGTCGTCGAGGCGGGTCGACACCCTTGTCGACCCCTGTCCACCGAGTCGGACCGGCGCACCGGACGCCGACTCGCTCCCACGCCGGTCGGGCAGGGGCCTGGACATCGTAGACGGGTGCGAGGGGGGACGCTCCGCCGCCCTCCCCCGGTCGGCGGGCGTCTCCTTCGCCGGGCGGTGACCGCCCACCGGGCCGCAGGCCACCCAGGCGTCGGGGACAGGAAGGGCGGTGAGACAGGCGTGGGCGGCCTTGCCGAACGCGGTGACCAGGCGGCCGCCCTCGTCGGCGCGGGTCACCGGGACCGCATGCTCGGTCCGACGCCGGCGCGAGGGGGACGGCGGTGAGGTCGGAGCGCGCGTCGCCCGGGAAGGCGGAGTCCCACTTGGGGCTCCTCGCCCCGCTCGCACAGGTGGACGTCCGGATGTCCGGCTCGGAGCTGCTGGGCCGACGCCCCGGTCGCCCGCCGTCGCTCCGGGACCTCGACGAGGATCACCACTTCGTGCTCCGTGAGGGCGGGGACGCCTGAGGACCCGTCACCCGGAGGCAGTACGGCGGTCGTCACCCGGAAGGCCGTAGAACGGGCCAGGGACGGACGTGACAACAGGCGGGAGCGAAATCATACGCTTAGTGTCACTTGTCATGTTTTCACTTCAGAAACGCGTGATGCCGCGTCACGAGCGCGGACCGCTTCGGTCGGGCCGCACGGCCCTGCGGCTCGTCCTTCCCGTCGCCGCCCTCCTGACCGTGATGGCCCCCGCCGCCGGGGCGGCCCCGAGCGTCCCGGCGGAGGCCGACTGGGACGCCATCGCCCGCTGTGAGTCCGGCGGCAACTGGCGGGCCAACACCGGCAACGGACACTACGGCGGACTCCAGTTCTCGCAGCGCAGCTGGGTCGCCGCGGGCGGACTCAGACACGCGCCGCGGGCCGACCTGGCGAGCAGGAAGGAGCAGATCACCGTGGCCCGCCGGCTCGCGGCGATGCAGGGCATGAACGCCTGGGCGTGCGCGTAGGTCCTCCCGCCGTCCCCGGCTACGGGGGCGGCGGAATCTCCTGCTCGGCCCAGATGATCTTCCCGTCGGGCGTGTAGCGCGCCCCCCAGCGATGGGCGAGCTGGGCGACGAGGAACAGGCCCCGGCCCCCCTCGTCCGTGCTGCGGGCGTGTCGCAGCCGGGGGGCCGTACTGCTGGCGTCGGAGACCTCGCAGGTCAGCCGGGAGTCCCGGAGCAGCCGCAGCCGCACGGGTGGGGCGGCGTACCGGATCGCGTTGGTGACCAGCTCGCTCACGACGAGTTCGGTCGTCATCGCGAGGTCGCCCAGCCCCCACTCCTCGACCTGTCGGGTCGCGCGGGCCCGTACGTCGGCGACGGCGGCCGGGTCCACCGGCACCTCCCAGGAGACGACGTCGTCGGCGCCCAGGGCGTGGGTGCGCACCAGGAGCAGGGCGATGTCGTCGGGCTGGGGCACGGGCACGAGGTTGCGCACCGCCGACGAGCACAGGGTGGGGAGATCGGCCTCGGGATGGGCCAGCAGTTCGCCGAGGCGGGCCATGCCCCGTTCCATGTCGCGGTCGGCCCCCTCGATGAGGCCGTCGGTGTACAGGCCCAGGAGGCTGTTCTCGGCGAGTTCGATCTCGGTGGTCTCGAAGCCCATGCCGCCGAGCCCGAGCGGGGGCCCCGCCGGTACCTCCGGGAAGGTGACCTCCCCGTCGGGCGAGACGACGACGGGGGGCGGGTGCCCGGCCCGCGCGATCGAGCAGCGACGGGTGACGGGATCGTAGACGGCGTAGAGACAGGTCGCGCCGAGGAAGGTGGCCGCGGTCGTGCGGGCCGCCTCGTCGTCGCCGCCCTCCGCGCTCAGCCGGAGCACGAGGTCGTCCAGGTGCGCCAGGAGTTCGTCGGGGGGCATCTCCATGTCGGCGAGGGTCTGTACGGCGGTGCGCAGCCGGCCCATCGTCGCCGCGGCGGTGATGCCGTGCCCCACCACGTCCCCGACCACCAGGCCCACCCGGGCACCGGACAGGGGTATGACGTCGAACCAGTCGCCGCCCACGCCGTCCGTCGGGTCGGCCGGCAGGTAGCTGGAGGCGACCTCCAGCGCCGGACCGCCGGTGAGTACGTCGGGCAGCAGGCTGCGCTGCAAGGTGACCGCGGCAGTGTGTTCGCGGGTGTAGCGGCGCGCGTTGTCGACGCACAGGGCCGCCCGTGCGACGAGTTCGCGGGCCAGCAGCACGTCGTCGGGGTGGAAGGAGACGGGGTTGAGCGAGCGGACGAACGTGGTGAGTCCCAGGGCGGTGTTCCGGGCCCGCATCGGCACCGAGATCAGCGAGTGCAGGCCGAACTCCCGGATCCGCTGCGCCCGCGCGGGCTCCTCGGCCACCCACAGATCGTCGGAGGGATCGAGGACCGGGATGAGGATCGGTTCCCCTCCGATCAGCAGGCTCATGCCGTGCGGCGGCGGGAGGAAGCCCACGCGGTCGCCGATCCGCGCCACGGCCTCCGGGCAGCCCTCCCGCACCGACCTCAGCGCGGCGCGGCGCATCACCGGTCTGGCGGGCGCCGGGCCCGCGTCGGTCAGCCACGCTCCGTGTCCGTCGGTGCTGAGGACCGGCTCGAGGAGGTCGACGATGACGAAGTCCGCGAGGCGGGGGACGGCGAAGTCGGCGAGTTCCTGGGCCGTCCGCACCACGTCCAGGGTGGTGCCGACGCTGGCTCCGGCCTCGTTGACCATCGACAGCAGCCGGCGCGCGTTCCACCGTTCGGTGACGTCCAGGACCATGTAGCAGACCCCGGTGACGGCGTCGCCGACGTCGACCAGGGGGAAGAAGGAGGTCGAGTAGGCGTGCTGCCGGTGCGGGTCGGCCCAGCTCCATCCCACGTACTCGTAGTCGGTGACCGGGTTGCCCGTGTCCAGGACCTTGCGCATCAGGCCTTCGAGGGTCTCCGCCTGGATGCCGGGGAGCAGCTCGCTCAGCCGGCGTCCCAGGCGCTGTTCGCGGGGCACTCCGCCGAGGCGCTCCAACGTGTCGTTCAGCCACACATAGCGCAGGTCCAGGTCCATCACCGCCATGCCGATCGGTGAGCGGGTCAGGAACCCGTCGAGGACGGACTGGCCGACGGTCCACCGCTGGCGCTGTTCGCGTGCCGAGAGCAGGAAGCACTCGTCGTGGCCGATGCGGAAGGAGGCCGAGACCCGCAGATCGACGTCCATGGCCCGGCCGTCGCGGTGGCGTACGGAGATGCGTCCGTTCCACCCCATTCCGGCGCGGCAGCGCTCGGCGACGCCGGCCACCCGCGCGGGGTCCGCGGGCATCGCCACCAGACGCGCGGCGGGACCGCCGACGACCTCGCCGGCCGGGCGGCCGAGCAGTGCTTCCGCGCCCCGGGTCCAGCCCACGACGATGCCTCCGGCGGTGACGACGGCCGCCGCGTCGGTGGACGCGTCGAGAAGGTCGTCGGGTTCGCCGGGACGCGCTCCGCCGGGTTCGCCGGGTTCGCCGGGCGTCGGCCCGTCGGGGGTGCCTCGAGCAGATTCCATGGCTGCCATCCTCTTCACGACCATGGTCCTGCTAGTCCGTCCGATGCGCACGGCACCGGCCGCCTCCGGCCGCCGACGACGGCTCCGTTTCCGGGATCTGCCGCGCGGAGGGAGCATGGAGGTGCCGGTGCCCGCGGTCCGGGCGTGCGGCGGTACCGACCGTGGCCGCCCCGTTCCGCCGACCGGTGGAGGAGGTTCAGGGATGACGACCGAATCCTTCCGGTCCGACAGCGACCCGTACGGTCCCGGGCCGCCCCGCACCACCGGCCTGCTGGACATGCTGAGTGTGGCCGCGGTGGTGCTCGACGCCGAAGGACGCATCGTCTTCTGGACGCCGCAGGCCGAGGAACTCTTCGGCTACACCGCGGCGGAGGCCCTGGGCGCGTACGCGGCACGGCTGTTCATCGACCCCGAGCACCTGAAGGCCGTCGTACGCCTGTTCGCGGAGGTGCTGGAGACCGGCCGCGGCTGGGCGGGCGCGTTCCCCGTCCGGCACAAGGACGGCACCAGCCGCCTGGTGGAGTTCCGCAACATCCGGCTCCAGGACGATCTGGGGGACGTCTACGCCCTGGGCATCGTGGCCGACCACCAGCTCCTCCAGCGCGTCGAGACGGACCTCGCGCTGTGCGAGCGGCTCATCAGCCAGTCCCCGATCGGTCTCGCCCTCGTCGACACCGACCTGCGGTATCTCCTGGTCAACCCGGCACTGGAGCGTATCGACGGCATGCCCGCCGAGGATCACGTCGGCCGTCGTCTGCGGGAGGCCCTGCCCCTGCCCGACATCGACACCATCGAGTCCGCGCTGCGCCAGGTGATCGCCACCGGCACCCCGCTGCTCGACCAGTTCCATGTCGGCCGGCCCCCGGCCGACCCGGACCACGAGCACGCCTGGTCGCTGGCCTTCTACCGGCTGGAGGACCCGGGCGGCAGGGTCCTCGGCGCGGCCATCTCCCTCGTCGACGTCACCGAACGCCACCGTGCGGCCGCCGAGGCCGACCGGGCCCGCAGGCGCCTGGCCCTGATCGCCGACGCCTCCACGCGCGTCGGCACCACGCTGGAGGTGGAGCAGACCGCCCGGGAGCTCGCGGAGATCGCGGTCCCGCAGCTCGCCGACGTGGTCGCCGTCGACATCCTCGACTCGGCCCTCGCCTGCCGCCGCAGACGCCGTCCGGACAACGGTCCGGAACTCTTCCGCGCCCTCGCCCTCAAGGCCGCCCATCCGACCGTGGCGGAGCGCGCCGCCGACCCTCCCGGCGACCTCACGGCCTACGAGGGCGACCGTCTGGTCACCTTGTGCGTGCACAGCGGCCGGCCGGTCCTCGTACGCCATGTCGGCGAGCGCGATCTGGCGCGCATCGCCCGCAGCCCCGAGGCCTCCGCGCTCCTCGCCCGCGCCGGCGTGCACTCCTATCTCGCCGTGCCGCTGATCGCCCACGGCGAGGTGCTGGGCGCCCTCGATCTGAAGCGGACCCGCAATCCGCTCCCGTTCGACGACGACGACGTCATCCTCGCCGGTGAGCTGGCCGGACGTGCCGCCGTGGCCATCGACAACGCGCGCTGGTTCCAGAGCGTGCGCAACACCTCCCTCACGCTCCAGCGCAGCCTGCTGCCCGACCATCCGCCCCGGCACACCGGGCTGGAGCTGGCCTCCCGCTACCAGCCCGCCCAGGCGACCAGCGAGGTGGGCGGCGACTGGTACGACGTCATCCCGCTCACCGACGAGAAGACCGCCCTGGTCGTGGGCGACGTCATGGGCAACGGCATCGACGCCGCCGCCACCATGGGCCGGCTGCGCACCGCCACCTGCGCCTACGCGGACCTCGAACTCGACCCCGGCTCCGTGCTCCAGCACCTCGACAAGATCACCCGCGGCCTGGAGCACTACATCGTCACCTGCCTCTACGCCGTCTACGACCCCCGTACGCGCCGGTGCCGGATCGCCAACGCCGGCCACATGCCGCCCGCACTGGCCGGCCCCGGTCACGAGCCCAGGCTGCTCGACCTGCCCACCGGGGCCCCGCTCGGCGTCGGCGGCGTCGCCTTCGAGACCACCACGGCCGATCTGGTCCCCGGCGATCTGCTGGTCCTCTACACGGACGGCCTGGTGGAAACCCGCCACCACTCCATAGACGACCGCCTGAACGTGCTGCTCTCCTTCCTCGACGAGCCGCACCGGCCCCTGGAGGAGATCTGCGACCTCCTCCTGTACGGGCTGCGCCACCCCGAGGACCACGACGATGTCGCCCTTCTCGTCGCCCGGACCGTCTAGCTGAGGCATGGTCAGGCAGCCTCCTCGTGCCATGCGGAGGCATATGACAGGCGGGTAGGCCTCTGCAGTGCTCGACCACCCGTCACCTGAGGGACCGAGATATTGAAAAAGTTACTTTCAGAACTTATGGGATTTTTGCATCATTTCGCCCGATGCGGTCAACTCGACAGTGGAAGCCATCCGGTACCAGAACCAGAGGAGATGGTGGGCATGGCATCCACCGAGAACCGTATCGACGAGCTGACCGGCCTGCGTGCCGACGAACTCGAAGCAGTGCTCGACCCCGCCGAGCCGGACGGAGTCTTCCGCGACAGCAGGGAGTGCGGCGCCCTTGCGCTCAACGGCGGGTCGATCTCGCTGCTGCTGTCCCCGCCGACCCCGCGCCCCAAGAAGGCCTGACCCAGGAGCGACAGGAGCAGGCAATGGAGCAGTCAGGCACTTCGCCCCTTCTGCTGGGCACGGTGCAGGACCTCGCTGCCGGTGTGGTCTCCGCCCTTCGTGGCGGGGACCACGCTCCGTCGGCGAACCGCGCGGCCGTCGACGACGGCGCCGAGCAACTCCTGCTGGCGGCAGTGCGCGTGACGGGAGCCGACCTGCTCCTGCCGAACGTGCTGCTGCGCACCCGGCCCGACGAAGCGGAACTCACCGTGTTCCGCAAGGCCGTGGACGCCTTCCCGCCCCGCCCGGACACCGCCCCGGCCATCCGCTGGAGCCACTGGGCAATGACCCGCACGCTGCGCAGGTTCGAGCCGCCCGGCCCGCAGGGGCACGGGGGTGACGGACCACCGGAGCCTGAGGCGACCTGGCTCGACGACGCGTCCTGGCAGACCCTGACCCATCGGCTCGCGGTCCTGGCCGCCCTCGCGGTCCCCGACGTGGACTGCGCGGTGACCCGCGCCGCCCGTCGCCGGCCCGTGGACGTCGCCCGGGGTTTCGTCCGGGCGGTACGCCGCAGGGACTGGCAGCAGGCCGCCGGGGCGGGGCGCTGGCTGACGTTGCTGGACGGGGTGCCCTCAACCCTCGGGCTGGAAGCCGGGCTCGACTTCGTGGAGTTGATGGGCGACACCGATCCGCGCGTCACGCTCCAGGTGCAGGCGGCCCGGACGATCCGGACCGGAGTGTTCGTGTGACGCCGGACGACGGGAGCGTGGACATGAGAGAGATGTGCGCCCATGTCCGTACCGCCCGCCGCGTGCAGGAGGACGCCCTTGCCTGGGTGTCCGCGCACCGCGAGGACTTCGCGCTCGGCGCGGACGCCCTGGCACCGGACGGGGCCGTGAACGGCAGTTGGAAACCCCTGGGCGAACTGGCCCTGGTCTGCGTGAGCGTCTCCCGGAGCACTCCGCCCTCCGATCCCCTGCACGCGCCCGTGCGCGACCTCCTCGCTCACGCCTGGCGCCAGACCGGGCAGGGTGAACTCTTCGCGCGACTACAGCGGTTCGAGCCCTTCGCCACCTACCCCCTGGAGGTGTACGCCGCGTTCGCCTCGGCGGGGCTGCGACACGCGGACTACGAGGCGGCGGCCGCCACGGTGGCCCGCGCGCGCGGCTGGCGGCTCGCCGAACAGGACCCGACCCGGCGCCTCGGCGTGCTCGCCGCGGAGCGGCGCATCGGCGTCCACCGCCCCGAGGACGTCCCCGAGGCGCTGGACCGCACCTGGCTGGGCGGGCTCCCGGAACCCTGGACGTTCGAGCGGTTCTCCGGGTACGCGCTCACCCACGTGGTGTTCCACCTGACCGACTGGGGCCGGGACCCGGACGGCGTTCCGGCGGACCTGAGGACGTATCTGGCCGACTGGCTCCCGGCCTGGCTCGACACCTGCCTCGAAGCCGGGATGTGGGACCTCGGCTGCGAGTTGCTCGCGGTGGCGGCGAACCTGCCCCAGCCCCTCGACCCGGTCTCGGCGAGCGACGCCTGGAACCGGATCGCGGCGGCCCGGCACGCCACCGGCGCGCTCCCCGAGGAACGTCCGCCCGGCCCGGCGCCCGAGTCCGAGCCGGACTTCGCCCACTGCTACCACTCCACGCTGATGGCCGCCTTCGCCGCGGCCCTGACCGTCGCACAGCACCGAGCGGACGACCGCATGACCGGCCCGTACGACGACGACCTGGAAGGAGCCCTGCGATGACCGACACCCGACTGATCCACACCGTCGGCGTCCGCGCCCTGGAGTGGCTGTGGTCCCATCGCGAGGGCTTCCGTCTGGAGCCGGACGTGGATCCCGAGGTGGGCTTTCTGGAGCGGCTCAAGCCGGTCGGTGAACTCGCCCTGGTCTGCAGGGTGTTGTTCCGCGAGGGCGTGGCCGGGGCACGGCAGGCCGACCTGGCGCGCAGGCTGCTCGACCACGCCTGGCGGGAGACGCTCGACGGCGGTGCCATGCTGGTGCGGGCCCAGCGCATCGAACCGATCTCGCCCATCCCGTTCGAGGTGTACCTGCCGTTCAGGGAACTGGGCCACAGCCGGCCCGAGATCGAGCGCGCCGCCGTCCTGAACCACCGCATCGACAGCTGGTCGGCGTCCGAGAAGACGCCGACCCGGCGGCTGGGCCTGTCCGCGTTCCAGCGGCGCTTCGGGCTGTCCCCCCGCCCGCCGGAGGCCGACGCCCTCGCCGGGACCTGGCTGGCACGCACCCCGGAACCGTGGACGGTGGACGGGCACATCGCCTACGACATCACGCACGCCGTGTTCCATCTGACCGACTGGGGCGAGAACCCCGGAGGCCTGCCGCCCCGCATCGCCCACTACCTGGGCGACTGGCTGCCGGTGTGGCTCGACGACTGGCTGGACCTGCGGCGCTGGGACCTGCTGGGCGAACTGCTGGTCGTCGACGCCTGTCTGCCGCGGCCCACCCTCGAGGAGCGGGCCTGGGCGGGTTTCGCGGCGGCGCAGCAGGCCGACGGCGCGATGCCCGCACTGCGTTCGATGCCCGACGGCGATCCCGACGAGGTCTTCGACGTCGTCTACCATCCGACGCTGGTCGCCGCCTTCGCCTCGGCACTGGCCACCTCCCGCGCCCTGTCCGAGCTGGCGCACGCCACCGCGTCATGACCGCCGGCACCGCGCTCTGGCCGGGCGACCCCGAGGACGACGTCGTCCACGTGCCCCGAGATGCGTCTCCACGAGGCCGGTCGAACGACTTGGCCTGGTCGGAGCGGCTGGCCGAGGCGGTCGAGACCGCGGACGCGCCCGACGCCGTCTTCGCGGTCTCCCGGCACGGCCGCCGCACCCTGATCTGCGGCGGCTCCGCACCGGCGCCCGCCGTGCCCCGCCCCGAGCTGCGCTACGAACTGGGCTCCGCCTCCAAGACGTTCACGGCACTGGTGCTCGCCCGGCTGATCCGGCGGGGTCTGCTGACCGGTGGTGAACCGGCCGTCACCTGCCTGCGCCCGGATCGCGCGCCGGGCACGGCTCCCGTGACACTGGCGCATCTCATCACCCACACCTCGGGATTGCCCGCCCTGCCCGCCGACTTCTTCGTCCGGGCACTGCCGGCCTGGCGCACCAATCCCTACGCCCGATACCCGGGTCCACGCGTCGTCGACGCCTTCCTGCGGCACCGGCCACGGCACCGGCCCGGCACCCGTTGGCGCTACTCCAACTTCGGCGTGGCGGTACTGGGCCACGCGGTCGCCGCGGTCACCCGTACGGCATGGGAGGAACTGCTCGCCGAACACGTCCTCGATCCGCTGGCGCTGGGCTCGGCGGGTGCGTGGCCGCGCGCGGGCGGCGACGCCGTCGGGCACGGCAGGGACGGCCGCGCACCCCTCCCGCCCTTCGACGCGGGCGGCTTCCGGTCGGCCGGTGCCGTCCGGGCCACGCCGCACGACCTGCTCACCTTCCTGGAGGCCCATCTCGACCCGCTGCGGGCCCCGCTCACCGACGCGCTGCTGTCGGTGCGGTCTCCCGTCCTCCGACGCGGCCTCGGCCACCGGCACGTGCACACGGTGGGCTGGTTCCGGCACCCCACGGAGCGGGGGCCGATGTACTTCCACAGCGGGGCGACACTGGGCCAGCAGGCGTTCCTGGGGTTCCGGCCCGACACGGGCACGGCGCTGGTGGCGCTGTGCACCCGCCGGTTCCGTGCCCGCGACCCGTTCATGGCCACCGCCTACTCGCTCCTCGCGGAGGGATGAGACGGGCGGGCCCCGGCGGCGGGACGGGAGCAGTTCCGCCGCCGGGGCCCGGCGCACTCCAGCGGTCAGGAGCGCTGCCAGAGGGCCGGGGCCGCTTGTGGCGACCCCGTGCTCTGCGCCTGGTGGTTCTGCAGGCACAGGTAGTCGACACCGCCGAAGGAGACGGTCTCCCCCACTTCGTAGACCCGGCCGGGGGCCCAGGTGTCGGTGGAGGTGCCCGGCTGCGGGGCGGGCGTCACGGTGTCGCCCGCGGTCTTCAGGGTCAGCCCGAACTCGTCGAGGAGCGGGTTGATCGGCTGGAAGAACGTGGTGCCGCCGCTGGTGCAGTTCCCCGAGCCGCCCGAGGTCACGCCCTGGGCATGGGTTCCGGCCACGAACGGCCCTCCGGAGTCGCCGGGTTCGGCGCACACCGTCGTGCGGGACAAGCCGTCGACGGTGCCCTCGGCGTAGGTGACGCTCACGTCGTACTGCTCGACGGTGCCGCAGTGCCAGCCGGTCGTCGAACCGGAGCGGCACACCGACGCGCCCACGAGCGCCTGGACCGAGCCGGAGACCTGGACCGTCGTGCCGGCCTCCGCCCGGACGGCAGCCGTGGCCGTCCAGTCGCTGTTGACGCCCACCCAGGCCATGTCCTTGTCCGGGAAGACGGACGCCTGGAACACGCCCTGGTCGGTGTCGTCGAAGCCGGTCGTCGTGGCCCCCGCCTCGCCGCAGTGGCCGGCCGTGGCGAATCCCTGCTGCTCGGCCTTGGTGACGGAGAAGCCCACGGAGCACCGGGCGGTGCCGTCGATGTAGTAGGCGTCCCCGCCGACGACGTCCGCCATCAGGCGCGGGCGCTCGGCCGACACCCGAATGCCCAGCCCCTTGCCCTGAGCACCGGCCGCCTTGATGAAGGCGGTCGCGGCGGACCGGCTGGTCGCCTGGACGACGACCCGGTTCGCCCTGACGTCGACGTACCAGACGGGCGTCTGCGCGGTCGGGACCCGGCCGGCCGCCTCGTCGAGGTCGTCCTTGAGGGAGAGCAGGCCGCTCAGGGGTGTGGTGACGACGGCGGCCTGGGCGCCCTCGGCGCGGATCGCCGGCACGTCGGCGGCGTCGGTGGTGGCGACCGTGAGGCCGGCGGAGGTCCTGCCGGTCACCCACGCCCCGGCGAAGCGCGCGCCCAGCGCGTTGTGGAGGCGGCCGGCCCGGGGGCCCGCCTCCGCTTCGTTGGCCAGCCGGGCGGCGGCCTGCCCGGCCGTCAGGCGCAGGTCCCGCTGGAGGGCGCGCAGCACCTCCGGCGGGGCTTGCTCGGCGGCGAGCGTGCGGGCGGCGGCGGGTCCGGGCCGTGCGGCGTGCGGCGGCCCGGCGGCCGCGACCGCGGGAAAGGCCGTCAGGACGAGCGTGCTGACGGCGGTCAGGGCGGCGCGGCGTCTGCCGGTGGTGGGTCTGGCGACCATGCGAAGTGCCTCCTCGGGAAGGGGTCTGATGACGCGAGGCCTTGCCCGTGGCGTGCGAAGAGATGTCGGAGGCAGGAGGGTTTAGCGGCTTCGAGGGACGGCGGGGGCTGCCATGTGCAGTACACGGAGGGCAACGGCCGGAACCGCTCCGGTCCTCAGTTCGGTGGGGTGATGAAGGACTGGATGGCGGTGGCGGCGGCCCCACGTGCCCACTCCTCGAAGGGCAGCGGCCTGGTCTGTACGTCGCACTGCGCGGCCGAGCCGAACGCGGCGGCCGTGAACGCCTCGCGGATCTGCTCGGCGAACAGGTCGTAGGCGGCCAGGCCCTCGCCGGAGATGATCACGCGGGCGGGTCCGAGCAGGTTGGCGACGGTGGCGATGCCCCGGCCGATGGCGTCCCCGGCCCTCGCGTACGCCTCGCGCGCGTCGGTGTCCCCCTGCCGTGCCCTCTCCACGGCCTCGGCGGTGTCGGCGACCTCGGTTCCGCCGGTCTCGCGGATGCGGGCGAGGATCGCTCCGTCCGCGGCGACGGCCTCCACGCAGCCGCGGTTGCCGCAGTGGCAGGGCGGTCCGTTCGGGTCGACGGTCACATGGCCGATCTCGCCGGCCACACCGTGCGCTCCGGCGACCACCCGGCCGTGCACGACCAGGCCGCAGCCGATGCCCGCGCCGACCGTGACCACGGCGAAGTCCGACAGGCCCACGCCCGCGCCGAACCACTGCTCGGCGACGGTGAGGGCCCGCACATCGTTGTCGACGGTCACCGGCAGCCCCGTGACGGCGGCTGCGAGTCCCGCCAGCGGCACGTCACGCCACTCCAGGAACGGCGAGTACCGCACCACGCCCTCCGCGCGGTCGACGTCACCCGAGACGGCGACGCCCAGGCCGGCCACGCGGACGCCGTAGCCGTCCGCCTCGGTCAGCAGTTCCCGCACCAGGTCGGCGGTGGCGGCGAGGACCGCCGCAGGGTCGCGGTCCGCCGGCGGCACGCGCCGGGCGAGCAGGATCCGGCAGCACAGATCGGTGAGCACCCCGATGATCTCGTCGCCGGTCAGCTTCACGCCGATGAAGAGCGCGCGGCCGCCGTCGACCCGGACCAGGGTCGCGGGCCGCCCCAGCGCCGGGCGGACCTCCGTGTCCGGGCCCGCGTCGGCCTCCTCCACCAGATAGCCCGACTCGATCAGGGGGCGGACGGCCTTGGTGACGGCGGCCGGGGACAGGCCGGCCCGCCGGGCCACCTCCAGGCGGGTGAGGGGGCCGTGGGACAGGACGGTGGTGAAGATGTGCGCGGCGGCGGGCGTGGCGGCGGGGAAGGTCTCGGTGTCGGCGGGCGAGGGCATGGCCGGAACCTACGGGCTCTTATTTTCCACTGTCAATGAAAGAAACAGGGAAACCCTGAAGCCCCGCTGTGAATTGCGCTCGCCTTTCGAAGCATCGATACAGGTGGGGGCTTGACATGCGATCGAAGGTCAGGCTTGGCTTTGCGTCACTCCGTCACTCCCCTCGTCTTTCACCCACGTGAGGCCCGATACCGATGATCTCCTTCTCCCCGGACACCGGGATCTGGCTGCTGACCACCCCGCACACGTCGTACGCCCTGCGGATCGACGAGACGGGCGCTCCCTGCCATCTGGCGTGGGGCCCGCGGCTGACCCTCCCGGAGGCGGAGTGCCTCCTCGTCCCCGTCGAGTCGGCGGGCGACAGCTTCGAGGGACGGCCGCCGGTGGGTGAGGAACTGCCCGTCGACGGAGGCACCCGCTTCGGCCCGCCCTCCCTCCAGGTGCGCTACGCCGACGGCTCCCGCGCCTTCGAATGGGAGCCGGTGGGACACCGCGTGCACGAGCCCGCGCCCGGCAGCACCGAACTCGTCCTGGAGTTCCGCGACCGGGTCCACCCCCTGTATGTGGCGCTGCACTACCGGGTGCGCGAGGACACGGACGTCATCGAACGCCGGACCGTGCTGCGCAACGCCGGGGACCGGCACGTCGACCTCCTGCGGGCCGACTCCGCCGCCTGGACCCTGCCCGCGCTGCCCGACTACCGGCTCAGCCATGTCACCGGCCAGTGGTCCGCCGAGAGCCAACTGCGCCGGGACACCCTGCCCTACGGCGAGACCGTGCTGACCAGCAGGCGCGGCATCACCAGCCACCACGCCAACCCGTGGCTGATGCTCGACGCGGGCGACGCCACCGAGGACCACGGGCGGGTGTGGAGCGCCGCCCTCGCCTGGTCCGGAACCTGGCGGCTCACCGCGCAGCGCACCCCCGACGGGCGGGCCGGCTGGACCGGCGGCGCCGGTCACGAGGGCACCGGCGTGCCGCTCGCGCCGGGCGAGGAGTACGCCACTCCCGTGTTCGCCGGGCTGTGCACCGACGGCGGGTTCGGCGCGGCGAGCCGCGCCTGGCACGCGTACACGCTCGCCCATGTCCTGCCGCGCGGCCGGGAGACGGCGGCGGTGCTCTACAACTCGTGGGAGGCCACCGGCTTCGACGTCGACGAGGCGAGCCAGAGGGCCCTCGCCGAACGGGCCGCCGCGCTGGGCGTCGAGCTGTACGTCGTCGACGACGGCTGGTTCGGCTCGCGCCGCAGCGACCGGGCCGGCCTCGGCGACTGGACACCCTCCCCCGACCGCTTCCCGGACGGTCTCGGCCCGCTGTCCGACGCCGTGCACGAACTCGGCATGCGGTTCGGCATCTGGGTGGAGCCGGAGATGGTCAACCCCGACAGCGACCTGTACCGCGAACACCCCGACTGGGTCCTGCACATCCCTGGCCGGACCCGCAGCGAGCTGCGCAACCAGCTCGTCCTGAACTTCGCCCGCGAGGACGTGGCCGACTGGGCGTACGGATGGCTGACCCGGCTGGTCGGCGACCACGCCGTCGACTTCCTCAAGTGGGACATGAACCGCGCCTTCAGCGAGGCGGGCTGGCCCGGCGCCGACCAGGGCGACGACCGGCTGTGGAGCGCGTACGTCACGAACCTCTACGGCGTCCTGGACCGGCTGCGCGCCGACCATCCCGGCCTGCGGATCGAGACGTGCAGCGGGGGCGGCGGGCGCGTCGACCTCGGCATTTTCGCCCGCACCGACCAGGCCTGGGCGTCGGACAACACCGACGCCGTCGACCGCCTGGCCATCCAGCACGGGTACGGGCAGGTCTACCCCGCCCGCACGATGTCCGCGTGGGTGACCGACGTGCCGAACCAGCTCACCGGCCGCACGGTGCCGCTGCGGTTCCGCTTCCATTCCGCCATGGCCGGGCTGCTCGGCATCGGCGGCGACCTCACCCGCTGGTCGGAGGAGGAACTGGCCGAGGGCGCGGCGCTGGTGGCCGAGTACAAGAAGGTGCGCCACCTCGTGCAGCACGGTGCGCAGTACCGGCTGACCGAGCCGCTCGGCGACCGTCCGACGGTGGTGCAGTACATCGCCGAGGACGCCGCCGAACTCCTCGTGCTGGCCTGGCAGCGCGGGCCCCGGCACGGCAGCCCCCGCCTCCCCGTCCGCCTGCCGGCGCTCACGCCCGGCGCCCGCTACCGCGACACCCGCACCGGAACCGTGCACCACGCCACCGTCCTCACCGAGTACGGCCTCCGGCTCGACCTGCCGCGGGGCGACTGGTCGAGCACGGCCGTCCACCTGGTCCGGCTTCCCGACCCGGCCTGAGGGGCCGGCGCCGCCGTCAGGACACGCGCGCCTGAACGTACGGCACCAGGCGTACCGGTCCGACCAGGCCGTGGTCCTGACGGGCGACGCCGCCGAACACGCCGGGCTGCGCCACCCGGAGACGGTTGATCAGCGGGGTCGCCACCTCGACCTCGACGACGTTGGGACCGGGCCGCAGCAGGGCGGTGCCGAGATCGACGACGGGGTGCAGGCGGTCCACCGGGGCGAGCCGCCTGCCGTTGACGGTCACCCGGCACGTGTCGCTGACCTGGCCGAGTTCCAGGCGGGCGCCGTGCGAGGCGTCCCAGTCGGCGGGGAGGTCGACGGTGGTGCGGTAGCGGCCGATCCCCGCGCTGTCCGCCAGTTCGGGGATGCGCGACCAGGGCAGCAGCGCGTCCAGCGTCACGGTGACCTCGACGCGTTCGGTGCGGGTCGCGCCGGTGCCGGGCCGCCAGTCCTCGGCGTCGAGCCGCCACCGGCCCGGGGTGATCACCGCGGGGACGGCACGGACCGTCGTGGTGACCGGCCGCCCCCGGTCCGGCCGGGTGGTGTACGTGCCGGGTGCGGCCGCCCGTACGACGAGTCCCTCGCCGGTGAAGAGGGCCTCGTCGGCGTCGGTGGCCACGACGTGCGGGCGGGCGCCGTGGCGGTCCCCGAAGAGGCCGGGCCGGCCCAGTGCGACGATCGCCGTCTCCCCCGGCCGGAGGGAGATCCGCAGGGTGAAGTCGTCGCCGTCCCGCGTGTAGTGGGCGAGCCGGACGGCCTCGCCCGACCAGGGGTCGAGGAGGTAGGGCACCGTCTCCCCGGACCCGGCCCCGGCCCCGGACCCGGTGCGGCGCAGCGTCACGTCGTGGTCGACGGCCGCGACGGCCGGTTTCACGGTCTCCGCGTGCTTGCCGTTGCAGAGGTAGTAGAAGTCCGCGTCGGCGGTCGCCCGGTGGGCGTTGAGGAGCGTGGAGGACGTGGCGTGACGGGCGTCCGGTGTGACGCCGAGCCGGTTCAGGGCGTCGCCGACGAGCGCCTTGTCGGTGACGCGGGCGACGTTGGGCAGGGCGAGCAGCCGGGCGAGGACGCCGCGCAGCCGGTCGGTCTCGCCGTCCGCGGGCACGCCCGGCGTCAGTGCCTGGTCGAAGGCGCCGTACAGGATGACGGGCAGTCCGGCCTCGGCGAGGGCGAGCACCTTGCGGGCGTCGTCGACGGCGAGGGTGGGCGTGGAGCCGTAGAAGAAGTCGCCCTCGACGAAGAGGGCCTTGTACGCGGGGCCGTCGGGCGCCAGGCGGCCGCCCCGGACGGTGGCGTGCGGCAGGTCGAGCAGCGGGCCGCTGAGGAACTGGTGGGTCCAGCCGAGCGGGACGCCCGTCGCCGTGAACCAGGAGGCGCCGATGCCGGTGGCGGTGTAGCCGGTCTGCCGCAGGATCGCCACGTCGGCCCGGACGGTGCCCGCCTGGAGCACGCGGTGCACGCGGCCGAGATAGCCGGCGATGTCCGCGACGTGCTGCCAGGTCGGCTGCCGCGGACCCCATGACTCGCCGTAGCCGGAGGCGCCGTTGTACGGACTGAACGCGGCGAAGCCGGGCCAGCTCACCTGGGGTGCGGTGGCGTAGGAGAAGCCGTGCAGGACCGTCTGGTTGACGCCGGCCGCGTAGGCGCCGCCCATGGTGCGCAGGAAGCGGTCCCAGGTCGTGCTGTAGGCGGACCCGTTGTAGGCGCCCGCCTCGCAGGACAGGACGGTGTGACCGGCCATGTCGCGGCCGCCCGCCAGGCAGCGGTAGTCGTCGAGGTTCTTGAAGCCGAGGGACTCGCCCTCGGCGATGTCGAGCAGGGCGGCCGAGGCGATGGCGTCGGTCTGGAGGCCGTACGGCTGTGCGCGCAGTTGCATGCCCAGGGAGTGCGCCCAGTCCCGCAGGGCGCGGACGTGGTGCCGGTTGAACAGGTCGGACACGGTCGCCCAGAAGTCGTGCCGGATCTGCCGGGTGAGCTGGGCCTCGAAGGCGAAGACCTGGTTGCTGTCGTCGAGCACGACCGCCGGCAGGTACGGCAGGAGCGGCCGTCCCGTGCGCTTCTCGAAGGCCTCCGGCAGCGCGGAGGTCCAGCACAGTCCGTCGGTCTCCAGTTCCACGGAGTCCTCGAAGAAGGCGCCGCCCGCCGCCTCGAGCAGCTTGCGCAGCTGTGGCGTCAGGATCTCACGGTCCCAGTGGCCGGTGACGGCCCCGGTGCCCGCGGCGCTGAAGTGGTCGACGACGTAGGCCGCCGGAGCGGAGTGCGGCCCGGACTCGGGCTGCTGTCCCGAACCGCGCTGCCAGTAGGAGATCAGCACCCAGTCGCCGTCCCCCGGTGCCGTCCAGGAGAGGGCGCCGTCGGCGACCAGGGAGGTCAGGTCGCGGACACTCGCCAGGTCGAGACCGGTCTCCTTGCGGGTGGAGTTGGCGGTGTCGACACGGGCCGCCTGCACGGCGAGGAGCCGCTGCCGGGTGACTCCGGAGGCGGGTGCGTGCTTGGGCGGGGGCACCGGGCCGTCGTACGACGCTCCGGCGGCCAGGGCGACCCGGCCGTGGGCGAGTTCCTGTGCGGCCACGTCGTCGTCGGGAGAGACCCCGGGGACCGCGACGGGCCAGCTGGGGCCCAGTGTCAGGTCGATGGTGACCCCGCGTCTGGCGGCTCTGCTCAGGGCCGCCTCGACGCCGTCCCGCCATGCCCCGCTGCCCCAGCCGTGCCGGGCGGTGTCCAGGACGGACTTGTCCTTGATGCTGTGGTGGACGGCGGCGATCTCCATCCCGCCGAAGCCGGCGTCCGCGATCTGATCGATCTCGCGGGCGATCTCGTCCGGGTCCACCAGTCCGTCCGGCCACCACCAGCGGAACTTGGGGCGCACGGACCGCGGGGGCTTCGCGAACCAGTCGGCCCCCGGGCCGCGGCCCGCGGCCACGGTCTCCGTGGCCGCGGGTACCGCGGCCGCGGGGGCGGCGGCTGCCGCTCCGGGCAGGGCGCCGAGGACCGTCGCCCCGGCTCCCGCCGCCAGTCCCGCGGCCAGCGCCGTCCGCCGGGGTATGCCGCCGCTCTGCGTCATGCCTTCATCCATGGTGCGCCTCGAGTTCGGGAGAACAACCCACGATTGAATCGTTTCAATCATGATCGACGCGGGAACGCTAAACCGGCCGTCCGGACCAGGTCAAGGGTGAGGACACGGAGTCGCCGGCACAGCCGTGCGCCGAGGCGCTACCGAGTGGCCTGCCGGAGCCAGCCCAGGGTCCGGCCGAAGACGTGCTCGACCTGCGCCTCGGGCAGGCCGTGCCACACGTGGTCGGCGCCGGGGACCGTCCACAGCTCGACCGGGACACCGGCCTCGCCGAGGCGGGCGGCCAGGGCTCGGCTGTGGTCGCAGTCGACCAAGGAGTCGTCCTCGCCGTGGACCAGGAGGAAGGGCGGCACCCCGGGCCGGACCTGGGCGACGGGGCTCGCCTCTCGGGCGAGTTGCGGCACCTCGGCGGGCGCCGCTCCGAGGAGCAGTGCCTCCGGGGTGTCCGCGTCCTCGGCCTGCCGGGTCAGGTCGCTGGGCGCGTACCAGGCGACGGCGCCCCTCAGCCGCGGCGCCCCTTCGGAGAGGGCGAGCAGGGACGCGAGGTGTCCGCCTGCCGATTCGCCCCATACGGTCGTCCGGTCGATGTCCGTGCCGAGTTCGGGGGCGCGCAGGGCGAGCCAGCGCAGGGCGGCGCGCAGGTCGTCCAGCGGGGCGGGGAAGGCGGCCTCGCCGCTGAGCCGGTAGTCGACGGAGGCGACGGCCAGTCCGGCGCCGGCGATCCGGGCGAAGGGGCCGGGCTCCCAGCCCCGCATCCGGTACCCCATGTCCTCGCGCCTCCCCCGGCGCCAGGCCCCGCCGTGCACGAACAGCACGAGGGGGACGGGCGGCCGGCCGGGACCCTGCTCGGGCAGCCACAGGTCGAGTTCGAGCGGCCGCGCCCCCGGTACGTCCGCGTAGGGGACGCCGCGCAGGAGGCGGACCCCGGCGTCGAGGCGCGCGGCCGGCGGCAGCGGGGCCTCGTCCGGATGGGGGGCCGCGATCAGGGCGCGCAGGCCGGTGGGTGCGGTCACGGGGTGCGCCACTGGTGGTCGGGCAGGAACCGCACGTCGTACCGCTGGGGCACGGTGGCGAACTTGCTCCGCTCGGGCACGTACGGCGACGTGGGCAGGTCGGGACCCTCGACGGGCGTGCCGAGGTTCTCGAAGAACCGCTCGAACGTGCCGCCGGGACCGGCAGCCACGCCGACGATCCGGCTGCCGTGCCGCTCGATGCGGTAGGCGTGGGGGCAGTTCTTCGGCACGAAGCCGAAGTCACCGCCGGTCAGGAGCTTCTCGTACTGCTCCCCCGCGGTGTCCTCGACGAACAGCCGCACCGCGCCGTCCGTCACGAAGAAGACCTCGTAGGTGTCCGGGTGGAGGTGGGCCGGGATGGTGTCGCCCTTGGGGCCCTCGCAGGTGAAGAAGTTGAACGTGCCCTCCGTCTGCTCGCCGCCCGCGTACACGGTGAACAGGTCGGTGAACAGCAGGGCGCGGTCGCCCATGCCCCGCTCGATGAAGTACGGCTTGCCCGGGTCGGGCGGGATCTGCGAGGCACGGCGGTACTGGGTGGCGTACTCGATGGTCACGGCTCTCCTCGATTGGTGCGGCGGCCTGCCGGCGGCATCTTGCGGCCGGTCGGCGAGCGTGCGGCGAGCGCGCCGCAGTGCCCTATGTCAGCCAGGCTGACATAATGGTTCGGCAGCGTGCAAGACTTCGCTGACCTTTTCTTCGTCCGACCCTGGGGAGCGCATGGACGCCGGACGCCGCAGCCTGCCGCAGCTGCTGGGCGAGGCCCGTCGGTGGTTCGACGACGCCCTGCTGGCGGCTCTCGAGGCCGACGGCGCCGAGCAGGTGTCGTCGACCCAGCTGCAACTGTTCGCGGTTCTCGACGAGCGGGGCACGACGGTGTCCGAGCTGGCCCGCCGCATGGGCGTCACCCGGCAGACCGCGCACAAGGCCGTGCACACCCTGGTGGCCATGGGTCTGCTGGAGCAGCTCCCGCATCCCGCCTCGGCCCGGCAACTGCTCATCCGCCGCACCCCGGCGGGCCGGCGGGCGCACGAGCGGGCGACGCAGGTCCTCGGCGCACTCGAACGCACCCTGGCCGAGCGGATCGGCGGGCGGTCCGTCGCGGAACTGCGGGCCGTGCTGGAGCTGCCCTGGGGTGAGCCTCCGGAGCCTCCCGGTTCGGCGGGCTGAGGCGCGCCACGCATGCCGACGGGGGCACCCGACGTGTCGGATGCCCCCGCTTCGAGCCCGGCCGTGACGGTCAGCCGGTGGTGCAGGAGACCGTCGGCCAGGTCCAGTTGCCGTTGGGCTGGACGGTGACGCCGAAGGTGTTGCCGCTGCCGTTCGGCTTCGCCGTCAGCACCTGACTGCTGGGGTAGCTCGCGCTGACGTTCCAGGTGGAGAGGATCTTCGCCGGGGACGGGACGTTCATCGTCACCGTCCAGTTGCCCGCCCCGCTCACCGACACGTTCAGGTTGTACCGGTCGCCCCACTGCTGGCCCGCCGACAGCGTCGCCGTACAGCCGCCGCCACCGCCGCCTCCGCCGCCTCCGCCGCCGTCCGGTGCCACCGCCCGGCCGGTCTGCGGGGAGATCATGCCGGCGCACAGGCCGCGACCGGCCAAACCCTGCGCGATGCGCGGGATGGCGGCGAGGGTGTTGGCGGACCAGTCGTGCATGAGGATGGTCTGGCCGTTGGTGAGCCGGGCGGCGGCCTGGACGATCGCGTCGGTGCTCGCGCCGTTCCAGTCCTGGGAGTCGACGTCCCAGATGATCTCGGTGAGGCCGTACTTGGCCTCGACCGACCTCACCGTCGCGTTGGTCTCGCCGTACGGCGGGCGGAACAGCTTGGGGGTGCCGCCGCCCGCTGCCGCGATGGCCTGTTGGGTGCGGGAGATCTCCGAGTCGATCTGCGACGGGGAGAGCTGCGGCAGGTGCGGGTGGGTGTAGCTGTGGTTGCCCACCCACATGCCGGCGTCGACCTGGGCCCGCACCTGGGCCGGGTTGGCGGCGGCGTACTGGCCCTGGTTGAACATGGTGGCCCGGAGCCCGTTCTGCTTCAGTGCGTTGAGCAGGGCAGGTGTGCTGCTGGACGGTCCGTCGTCGAAGGTGAGTCCGACGTACCCGTTGCAGGTCGCGGCCTCGGCCGGGGCGGCCTGGACGCCGAGGGTGCCGGCGGCGGCCAGCGCGAGAACGGCCAGTGCCGTGCCCGGCCTGCGCGTCGAGGGACGGGGTCTGGTGCTCATGCGGATCGGTCCTCCACTCGGGGGCTGGGGTCCTCGTCTGGATCAGGCCGGATCAGGAGCCCGGCATGATCCCCACGGCAGGTCCTCGGGTCAGCTCGGCGTGCAGGAGACGGTCGGCCAGGTCCAGTTGCCGTTGGGCTGGACGGTGACGCCGAAGGTGTTGCCGCTGCCGTTCGGCTTCGCCGTCAGCACCTGACTGCTGGGGTA
>NZ_JBHXHX010000004.1:367073-464717 GCF_042723915.1 Streptomyces sp. NPDC058335
AGGATCTTCGCCGGGGACGGGACGTTCATCGTCACCGTCCAGTTGCCCGCCCCGCTCACCGACACGTTCAGGTTGTACCGGTCGCCCCACTGCTGACCCGCCGACACGGTCGCGGTGCACCCGGTGCCTCCGCCGCCTCCGCCGCCGCCACCCGAACCGGCGTCACCCAGCGTGATGTTGGAGCTGCCGCTGCTCTGGTATCCCTCCGTGCCGAGGATCATGTAGTTGAAGGTGCCCAGACTCATTCCCGCGCGGGCCCAGGCGTCGAAGTGGTTGCCCGTGGTGATGGTTCCGCCGGTCCGCTTGGACTGCCGGACGCTCCAGTACTGGTTGAAGGTGCGGGTGCCCTCGATGGAGGGGGCGTTGTACCGCGTGGTCTGGTAGATGTCGTACGTGCCGCCGTCGCTGGTGACGGTGCCCTTGAACGTTCCGGTGGGCCGGTAGGTGCCCCAGTTGTCGACGATGTAGTACTCGACGAGCGGATTGGTCGACCATCCGTACAGCGCGAGGTAGGCGTTGCCGGACGGGTTGAAGGTGCCGGAGTAGGTCACGGCCCTGCGGCCGCCGGTGCTCCAGCCCTTGCCGGCGACGAAGTTGCCGGTGTTGCTCCAGGACGTTCCGTAGGTGCCGCCGGAGCCCAGGTTCATGGACACGGTGCCGGGGCTGTCGGTCCAGAACGAGTAGTAGTAGCCGTTGTCGGTCCCGGTCTGGTTGGTCGTGACGACGGTGTCGGCGTGGGCCGAGACCGGCAGCAGCATCGTCACGACGACGGCCAGGGCGACGGCCCAGGCGCTGCGGACGAGCGTGCGGAACCGCCCGCGACTGCGGCTCTGCGGATGGATGAACGCGGTCATGTGCGCGCCTCCTCCTTCGGGGGACGGGGAATGGCGAAAGTGTTGAACTGTCCCCGTCAACAGTCAACTGTTTCGGTAATCATTTCGAAACGTTCGGAGTCCTGGCCGGACCGTTCACAGAGCCGTTCGGGCAGACCAATGACTCTCACCAGGGGAGTCGTCGCGCGTGAGAGAGCCAGAAGGGTCAGGTTGGAGATCCACAGCGGGCTGTGGTTGTGTCCGAAACATTCGACGTGCTTCCGGACATTCTGTCCGAGGTGCTTTTCGGCCGGTCACGGTGGGGAACCCGGCCTCCGCACACATCACCCAGGACGGGGAGGTCCACGTGACGGACGAGCAGCGCAGGCAGCAGGACCCCACCACCCAGCACCCGCGACCCGATTTCTCCTCCCAGGAACAGCCCCATCCCGGGTGGACCGGGGCGATGGATCCGCCGCCCGACCACGGCGAGGAGTCCTACCGCGGTTCCGGCCGACTGGAGGGCCGCAAGGCGGTCATCACGGGCGGGGACTCCGGGATCGGGCGGGCGGTGGCCCTCGCCTTCGCCCGCGAAGGTGCCGACGTGCTGTTCACCCACCTCGCCGAGGAGGAGGACGAGGCGCGCGAGACGTCCCGGCTGGTCGAGGACGCAGGGCGCAAGGCTGTGGCCGTCTCCTGCGACATCCGTGAGGAGAGCCGGTGCCGGGCGCTGATCGACCGGGCGGTGGCCGAGTTCGGGTCGATCGACGTCCTCGTGAACAACGCGGCTTACCAGATGTCCCAGCCGGACGGCATCGAGGCGATCACCACCGAGCAGTTCGACCGGGTTCTGCGGACCAACCTCTACGGCATGTTCTGGCTCACGAAGTTCGCACTGCCGCACATGCGGGCGGGCGCCTGCGTCATCAACTCGACCTCCGTGCAGGCGTACAAGCCCAGTCCGCATCTGCTGGACTACGCGATGACGAAGGGCGCGATCGTCACCTTCACACAGGGGCTGGCGCAGATGGTCGCGGAGCGCGGCATCCGCGTCAACGCGGTCGCGCCGGGCCCGGTGTGGACGCCCCTGATCCCGGCGACGATGCCCGACACGGCCGAGTTCGGCAAGCAGAGCCCTCTGGGCCGTCCGGCGCAGCCGGCCGAACTGGCGCCCGCGTACGTCTATCTCGCCTCGCAGGAAGCCAGTTTCATCACCGCCGAGATCCTCAACGCGACCGGGGGGACACCGCTGCCCTAGCCGGCGGTGGGGCGGGCCGGCCATGCCGCTCGGGTCCGTCGGCGGCCGACGGACTCCAGCCGCCGGGCGCTCAGTCGCGCAACGCCATGTGCAGTCGGACGGTCGTCCCCTCCTCGGGGGTGGAACGGATCTCCACGAGGTCGCAGAGATGGTGGGCCAGCCACAGTCCGCGGCCGCCGACCTGCACCGCATCCGGTCCGGTCCGCCCCGCGAGGAGGTCGTCCAGATAGCCGCGGTCGCGGAACTCGCAGATCATGCGGTCCTCCTCGGCCCAGGCCCTGAGCACTCCCCGTCCGCCGCCGTGCTTGATGCTGTTTCCCGCGATCTCCGTGGCGGCGAGGGTCAGTTCCCTCAGCCGTGAGCCGCCCAGTCCGTGCCGCCGGGCGCACTCGGCGATCCTCCCGCGTACCGCGGCCAGGTCTCCGCGGGCGTAGTGCATCTCCTCGTACGGATCACAGGGCCGGTCGAGGGGTTCGAACGGGTAGGCCGCTTCCGCGTCATACCCGTCGCTCGGCTGCGAGCGGCCGTCCCGACGCACCTCGGGGTGGCAGCGCGTCATCGCCTTCAGGTCGGCGTACGCGCCGTCCGCGTCGTACGGGCACAGCAGCCACCAGGCCGGGCTCCGGGCGAAGGCCTTGTTGAGCAGCCACTCGTAGTACTGCAGTTCGCGTACCTCGGCACGACTGCCGGCAGCCTCCCAGGGCGACTCGCCGATGCCGCGCACGGGCCGGCCCTCGGCGGTGTGCACCGCGATCCACTGCTGCCAGGCCGCGATGAGGCGCCCGGGATGGTGGGCGACGGCGCCGGTGTCGACGAAGCGGACCGCCGACAGCTCGGGAAGTTCCGCGCGCAGCAGCGTCACCTTGTCGTGAGGAACCGCCACGACGACGGCCTCGTCGCCGTCGAGCGCCTCCTGGATGAAGCCAAGGGTGCCGTCGAGGAACTCCTGGTGCCCCCGGTACGGATACAGCTCGTGCCGGTATCCCGTAGGGGCGTCGGACTCTCGCGGAGAAGACATGCTCATGGCACCATCACCACCGGCACCTCCGGTACGGCGAATCCCGAGAGCCCCCAGCTCAGGCGCACGGTCTCGTTGGCGCCCTCGATGATCACCCTGCGCTCCGGCAGGAACCTGGCGGCGTCGGCCAAGGCGCTCATGCCCGCCGCGTCGAAGAACTCCAGGTCGTGACAGATCAGGCGGAGGGTCGCGGAATGGGCGACCATGCTTCGAAGTACCGCGCCGAACGCCGCGGCGCCTTCGGAATCGATCACCCCGCTCACCGTCCAACGGCCCTCTCCGGTTCTGAACACCCGGAACTCAGGCGCTGCGGGTCGACTGCCCACGTGATGCGGATGAACACATCTGACTTGGTCGAGCGTCGGCGGGTCCCATTCCCCGGACCGATACGTGCAGAGCACCATGGCACCGCTGTCCGCTGCGAACTCCTCCAGGTCCAGCTCGCTCTGCAGCATGGTGTCGGGCCGGGAACCACGGTGGTCGGCCGTCACATGTCGCAGGATCCGCAGGGCCCGGAAGCCCTCGCGCCCGGCGCTCGCGGCCTCCCGGCGCACCGCGGCCAGCAGGGAACCATCCAGGCGGGCCGGATCCAGGACCACGCGGGCCGCCGCGTCGGCCAGCTCCGGAGTGGGCCGGCGGTCCGAACCGACGATCACCAGCTTGTCACCGAAGAGCGCACCGTCGGCCACGAAGGCGCGGCTGCGCTCCACGACGTTCTCGGCCGGCTCCAGGAACTGGCAGACGTGGTCGCCGCTCTCCACGTCGTCCAGCGTCGCCAGGCTACGTGCCGCTCTCACCGACGCTCCCCTCGTTCACCCCTTCACCCTACTGGCCGCTCCCGAGCCCGCGGCGGATCCCCGGTCAGGTGCCGAGTGGGCACCAGCGAGGCGCGGAGGCGCCGGAGCACCGGTCCCGCACCGCCCGCGGGCCGTCCCGTGTCCATCCGGTCGGCCGTCAGGACCGGGAGGTCTGCGGTACCCGCGTACACCGTCCGCAAGCCGACCCGGACGGGCCCGACGCGTCCGGCGCCGATACCCGTACGGCGGTCTTCGGCCCGCACCGCGGCCGACCAGGTGGTCGGATCGGTGACGCGGCGAGGTTCACATGCCTGTCGCACCGGGTGCGGGGCATCAGGGCACCGAACACCCCTGACCTGAAGGAGCTGCACAGATGGCGAAGGACCTGACTCCCAAGTACACCGTTCCGGGCATCGAGCGTGAGACGGCCGGCCGTCTCATCGGCGTACTGCGCCTGCGGCTGCATGCCCTCAACGATCTGCACCTCACCCTCAAGCACGTGCACTGGAACGTCGTGGGCCCCCACTTCATCGCCGTGCACGAGATGATCGACCCGCAGGTCGACCGGGTCCGCGAGATGGCGGACGACGTGGCCGAGCGCATCGCGGCCCTGGGCGGCGTCGCGCAGGGCACTCCCGGGGCCCTGGTCGAGGAACGGACGTGGCAGGACTACTCCATCGGCCGGGACGGCGCGATCGCGCACCTCGCGGCCCTGGACCTGGTCTACACCGGCCTGCTCGAGAGCGTACGGGGCGCGATCAAGGAGGTCGGTGACCTCGATCCCGCCACCGAGGACCTGCTGATCGAGCAGTTGCGGGATCTGGAGCAGTTCCAGTGGTTCGTCCGTGCCCATCTCGAGAGCGCGAACGGCACACTGGCGACGGCCGACGCCGGTACCGAGCGGGAGGCCGCGGCGCGCGGCGCCGAACTGGACTGATCCCGGACGGCCGGGACCCGCTCGTACGCCCGCCCGATGAGGCGGCGGCACGCGCACACGACGTCGCGCCGCGCCGCCGCCCAGCCGGACGGTGAGATGCGCCGGACCGGACTTCTCGACCCGCGGCGCGGCCGCAGGTCGAGCTTGTGGGCCGAAAGGTGTGCTGTCGGCCGGGGCGGAGACCGCCGCAACGACGTCTCCGCCGACGGCTCGAGGTGGTCTGACACACGTCCGGTCCGTCACTCGATGGAGTATCCACCGATCTTCGCCCCCCGCGACCCGCCATGCTCTGAGTGCCTGCACGGCGACGGCACCGGGAGATGGGGGAAGCGACATGGCGTATACGACACCGCGTGGTCCTGGGCGGGAGGAGCAGGCCTTGTTGCTGGCCGCGGGTCTGGCGGACCTGGCGGTGCATGCGGTCGGCTCCGCCTTCGGGACGCTGCGCGGGCTGCTGCGCCGGTCCGACACGGCCGACCTGGCGCAGAGCGCTCAGCAGGAGCTCCAGGCCCGCGGCAGACTCGCCCTGGACCGGTACACGAACGTGCCTCCGGCCCACCTGGAGGTACTCGCCCGGCACAAGCTCGCCCGCGAGAAGACCGATTCCGGCGATGTCTGACGACTGGGACGCCGCCGCCTTCCGGTCCCGCGTCGATTCCGTCCTGCGCGCCTGGCTGGCCGAGGAGGCCGACCTGCTGCTGGCGGTCGACGACGAGCTGGAGCCGGTGGCCGAACGGCTGCGGGACGCCGCCGGACACGGCAAACGCCTGCGGGCCGCGTTCTGCTACTGGGGCTGGCGGGCGTCCGGACAGCCCGACAGCGACGCCCTCGTACGGGCCGCCGCCTCCATGGAACTCGTGCACGCCGCCGCGATCGTCCATGACGACCTCATCGACGACAGCCCCCTGCGCCACGGAGGGCCCACCGTCCACCTCGCCTTCGCCACGGCCCTGCGCGGACGCCCCGACGCCCGCCCGGCCGGCCGGTCCCTGGCCATGCTCGTGGGCGACCTCCTGATGTCCCTGGCCGGGCAGCTGTTCGTCACCAGCGGCCTGCCCGCCGCCTACCTCGGCCGCGCCCGCGGCCTGTGGGCGGCGCTCGCCCGCGACCTCGTCGCGGGCGAATGCCTGGAGATCCTGCGCACCGGCGGCCGCCCCGACACCGCCGCCTCCCTCCAGGTGATCCGCCACAAGACCGCCAAGTACACCGTGGAACAGCCCCTGTCGATCGGCGGACTGCTCGGCGGTGCCTCGCCCGCGCTGCGCGAGGGCCTGTCCGCCTACGGGCTGCCGCTGGGCGAGGCCTTTCAGCTCCGCGACGACCTGCTGGGCCTGTTCGGCGACCCGGAGCGCACCGGCAAGGCCGGCCTGGACGACCTGCGCACGCACCGGCCCACCGCCCTGCTCGCCGAGACGTGGAACGCCGCCGACCCGGCGCAACGCGAACGCCTGCGGGGTGTCCTCGGGCGGCGCGACCTGAACGACGGCCACCTGGACGACGTACGGGCGCTGATGCGTGAACTGGGGGCGCCGCGACGGATCGAGCGGATGATCCACACGCGGGTGGAGCAGGCCACGCGCGCCCTGGACGACGCTCCCGTGCCGCCGCGGGCGCGGCGCGTCCTCGACGACCTCGCGCACCGGGCCACCGACCGCCTCCACTGACGCCGATCCGCCCTGCCGCCCTGCCGAGGAGACCTCATGACCTTCACCGAGACGTCGATGGCCGCCCTGCGCGGCAGTGGCGACGAACTGGCCGACGCCGTCGTGGCCACCCTGTTCGAGCGGGGGGAGGTGGGCACCTTCAACACCCTGATGCGCTATGTCTCCACCGCCGGCCAGGAGTTGCCCGACGGACTGCCCGAGGTGGCCCGCGAGTACCTCCACGCCACGAGCACGCCGCCGCACTGGGTGGACTGGGCGGAGATGGAGAAGGCCCGGCTGTTCTTCATCGACAACAACGTGCACATCTCCACGGCGCTGTCCTTCGCGTCCATGCCCGCCTGCTACCTCGTCCCGCACGTGGCCCAGCTCCTGTCCGCCACCCACGGACTGAGCTATCCGTCCAAGCGGATGGCGGAGACCGGCCAGTTCACCGTTCTCCTGATGCGCCCCGATGCCTTCGAGGCCGGCAGCCGGTTCATCCCCGCCGCGCAGAAGGTGCGGCTGCTGCACGCCTCCATCCGGCACCACCTGACGCGCGAGAACCGCTGGGACGCGCGGACGCTCGGGGTGCCGATCTGCCAGGAGGACATGATCGGCGGGCAGATGTTCTTCTCCCTGCTCGTCCTGGACTCCCTGCACCGCCTCGGCATCCACCTGTCCGAGGAGGGCGCGGAGGCGTACTTCTACGCCTGGCGCGTCGTCGGCGCCATGCTCGGCGTCGACCAGGACACCGTGCCCCGGTCCCTGCCGGAGGCCCGCCAGTTCCTCGACCTCTACATGACGCGTCACATGGGTCCGTCCGCCGAGGGCGCGCACCTCACGAGACAGCTCATCGACCTGTACGAGGACGTCGTCCCCGGCACCCTCTTCGACCCGGTCGTGTCCGCCCTGATCCGCTACCTCGTCGGCGACACCTGCGCCGACTGGCTCCAGGTCCCCCGCACCGCCTGGGACACCCTCGTGCGGGCCGTCCCCCACCTCCTGGGTGTCCTGGAGTCGATCGAGGACCGCTCACCGATGGGCGGCTGGGCCCTGGACCGCCTGGGCCACCTCACCACCGTCCTGGAGCTGTCCTCCCTGACCCGCGGCCGCGTCATGCACTACGCCATCCCCGAGCAGCTGAAGAAGGAGTACGGCGTCCCGGAAGGGCCGGCCGGGACGGGTCGCTGGACACCGCCGCCCGCCACCGTCTCCTGACCGCCCTCCGCAAGCCGGGGCGGGGGGGGCCGGGCAAGGAGGGGGCGGGGCGGTGCAGACCTCCCCAGGTGCACCGCCCCGCACCACACGAACCACGTGTGCCCGGGAAACGGCGCGGCACACCCCGCCGGACGTGCCTTGCTCCACGTCGACGCGGTGGACCTCGCCTCGCACGCCACGGTCGACCTCGCCTCGCACGCCACGGTCGGCCTCGCCGCGCTCGGCGCGGACACGCTGGTGTGCTCGCCGTACAAGTTCCTCGGGCCGCACCTGGGCGTCCTGACCGGCCGGGCGGGCCCTGCTGGAGTCGCTGCGCCCGGACGAGCTGCTGCCCTCCACCGACGCCGTGCCCGAGCGCTTCGAGCCGGGCACGCTGCCGTACGAGCTGCCGGCCGGGGTGCGGGCCGGGGTGCGGGCCGTGGTGGACTACCTCGCCGGGTTCGTGTCGGGGACGGGGAGCGACAGCCGCCGGGCGCGGCTGATCACGTCCTTCGCGGCGATCGAGGCGCACGAGGACGCGCTGCGCGAGCGCCTGGAGGCCGGGCTGTGGGAGACCGGCGGGGTGACGTTGTACTCACGGGCCGCCCGGCGCGCGCCGACCCTGCTGTTCACGGTGGCCGGTCACGGCCCGGCGGACGTCTCCCGGTATCTCGCCGGGCACGGGGTGGAAGCGCCGGCCGGTTCGTTCTACGCGCTGGAGGCGTCCCGCCACCTCGGGCTCGGGGACGGGGGCGGCGTACGGGTCGGGCTGGCGCCGTACAGCTCCGCCGAGGACGTCGACCGGCTCCTGGAGTCGCTCGCCGTCCTTGGACGAGACTTCCGCGGGGACGTGCCGAGCGTCCCGGATCGGCGTAGCGTCCTTGATGACAGTCGCGGCATGTCCTGCGGGGGCATGGCGCGCCGGGCGTGGAGCCGACAGCCGCCCGCGAGGCTCCCCCGCGACGCTGGAGGTGCCTCGTGACCGACACGGGTGATCCGGCCGTCGACGGAGACGGCCTGGACGCCGCGTTCGCCGAGACCGTACGCCGCACCGGCGCGTCGGTCGGCGCCCTCTACCTGCTCTCCACCGACGAGCAGGTGCTCTGTCTGGACGTGCTGAGCGGGGCGCCCGCCGAGCTGGCCGAACCGTGGGCGCGAGTGCCGGTGGCGGCTCCGGCGCCGGTGGCCGTCGCGGTCCGCGAGGAGCGCATGGTGTGGGTGGGCAGCCAGAGCGAGATGGCCCGCTCCTATCCCCGCACCGCGATGGCCCTCCCCTATCCGCTGGCGCTGGCCGCCGCGCCGGTCATCGGCGTCCGCCCCTGGGGAGCCCTGCTGCTGATGTGGCCGGCCACCCGTCCGCCGTACATGACGGGGCGTGAGCAGGGGAACATCGCCTCCAGCTGCCGGCGGCTGGCGCGGCTGATCGAGGAGGCCGTCGAGCGCGGCAGGCCGCCGGCCGGCGATGCCCTGCCACGGGTCCTGCCCGCCGGAGCCGGGCGCCGGGACGCCGGACCGGCGATGGCGGCGGCCGACTTCGTCGAACGGCTGCCCGGCGGGAGCTGCGCCCTCGACCTGGCGGGCCGCTTCACCTACCTCAGCTCCGGAGCCTGCACCCTGCTCGGGCGCGATGCGGGCGAGCTGCTGGGCACGCTGCCCTGGCAGTCCCTGCGCTGGCTCGACGACCCCGCCTACGAGGACCGGTACCGCTCCACGGTGCTCAGCCGCGAGCCCGTGTCCTTCACCGCCTGCCGGCCACCTGGCCAGTGGCTGGAGTTCCACCTGTACCCGGACGCCAGCGGCATCAGCGTCCGGATCGTTCCCAGCGGTGCACAGGCCCTGCTGCCGGTGGCCGCGCCCCGCCAGGTCGTGAGCGCTGCCGCGCCGTCCCGGATCGGGCAGCTGTACCAGCTCACGCATCTGGCCGCCGCGCTCACCGAGGTCGTCGGCGTCCAGGACGTCGTCGATCTGATCGCCGACCAGATCATGCCCGCCTTCGGCGCCCAGGGGCTGGTGCTGTCCACCGCCGAGGCGGGCCGGCTGCGGATCATCGGGTACCGCGGCTACTCGCCGCGGACCATCGAGCGCCTCGACGCGCTCCCGCTGGACACGGGGTTCACCCCGGCGGGGCACACCCTGGACAGTGGCATCCCGGGCTTCTTCTCGGACCGGGAGGAGATGCGGCGCATCTACCCCGAGGCCCCGCAGATCAGCGGCAAGCATGCCTGGGCCTTCCTCCCGCTGATCGTCTCGGGCCGCCCGGTCGGCATCTGCGTCCTGTCCTACGAGCATCCGCACGACTTCCCCGCCGCGGAACGCGCCGTCCTGACCTCGCTCGCCGGTCTCATCGCCCAGGCCCTGGACCGCGCCCGGCTGTACGACACCAAGCACGACCTCGCGCACGCCCTCCAGCAGGCGCTGCTGCCGCGCACGCTGCCCGCGATCGACGGACTGCGGGTCGCCGCCCGCTATCTGCCCGCCACCCGCGGCATGGACATCGGCGGGGACTTCTACGACCTGATCCGCCTCGACGACACCGCCGCGGCGGCGGTCATCGGTGACGTCCAGGGGCACAACGTCGCCGCCGCCGCGCTGATGGGGCAGGTCCGCACGGGTGTGCACGCCCACGCCACCTTCGGCACCACCCCGGACCGGGTCCTCGCCGGAACCAACCGGCTCCTCACGGACCTTGGCCTGGACCTGTTCACCAGCTGCCTCTACGCCCGCGTCGACTTCGCCGGGCGACGGGTCGCGCTGGCCAGCGCCGGCCATCCGCCGCCGCTGCTGCGGCTGCCGGGGCGCCCCGCCCGGCCGCTCGACATGCCGCCAGGGCCGCTCCTGGGGATCGACCCCGACGCCGAGTTCCCGGTCACGGAGATCCCGCTCGTACCGGGGCTGATGCTCGCCTTCTACACGGACGGGCTCATCGAGACGCCGGGCGTCGACCTCGACGACTCCATGAACCAGCTCGCCGAGGAGCTCGACCGCGCCGAGGACGGGGACCTGGACGCGCTCGTCGACACCCTGCTGCGGACGTCCGGTACGGCCGGGAAGCGCACCGACGACGTGGCCCTGCTGGTCATCCAGTACACGGACCGCTGAGCGGTCGAATCTTCCGGGTCTCATGGAGAACCGGTCAGAACAGGCGTTCCTGCTCGTGGCCGGTGGCATCGCGTCGGCGGGGCCGGGCGGCCGGGGGACGCCGGGCGGGCACCTCGTCGCCGAAGAGGGGCACCGTCCCGCACTCGTCCGGCTCGGCCGGGACTGCGGCGCCGCCGGTGCGGACGTTCAGCCGCAGCGGTGCGTCCCGGTCGAAGTCCCCCGGTGTCATGGCCGTCCACGCGCACCCCGGCTCCTCACTCACGCACCGCTCCCCTCCCCGGCTCCGCCGACCGGACGCCCCGGTACACATCCTGCCCGACCGGTCCGGCGCCGAGGTGCGCGCGGGCCGGGCCCGGTGGAGTCTGAGAAACGTGCCGCGCAAGGACGTACGGGGGAAGCAGGGGGCCGGGGAGGCCGGGGGCGAGGTGGAGGCGGCGCTCGACGAGCTGTACAGCACCCCGCCCGCCGGATTCGTCTCCCGGCGTGAGGAGCTGGCCCTGCGGGCCCGCACGGACGGGCGTGCGGAGGACGCCCGCCGTATCCACGCCGCCCGCCGGCCCTCCCTGGCGGCCTGGACGGCGAACCTGCTGCGGCGCTCCCTGCCGCAGGAGAGCCGACGGTTCCTGGAACTCGGCGAGGCGCTGCGCGAGGCGTACGGCGCGCTGGACCGGGCCGGGATCAAGGAGCTGTCCGTGCAGCGCCGCAGTGTCGTCGCGGCGCTGTCCGGGCAGGCCGCGCAGCTCGCCGCGGAGGCCGGGCAACGGTTGTCGGCCTCGGTGCGGCAGGAGGTCGAGGCGACGCTCCAGGCGGTGCTGGCCGACCCGGCCGCCGCCGAGCAGTGGGCCGCCGGTCGGCTGGAGACCGCCCTCACCCCGCCGTCGGACCTGCTCCCCGGCAGCGCCCCGCCGGGCAAGGCGGCCCGTACGGCACCCGCGCGACCGGCGACGCGCGCCCCGGCGAAGGACGAACTCGCCGAGCGGCGCCGCGAACGCGAGCGGCAGCTCGCACGGGCCAGAGAGGCGGCGGAGGCGGCCGAGGAGCGGCTGCGCGAGCGCCGTACGGAGTCGGCGGAAGCCGACAGCGAGTCGGGGCGGGCGGGCGAGCGTCTTGACCGGGCGGAGGAGGCGGTGGCCGCCGCGGAACGGCACCTGCACGCCGCGCGGGAGGAGCTCCAGCTCTCCCGGCAGGAGCGGCGGGCGGCCGAGGAGCGGCAGCGGGCGGCCGCCGACGCGCTCGCCCGCGCGGAGCGGGAGGCACGCGAGGCCGCCCGGGAGGCCGAGCGGGCCGAACGGCGCGGTCGCCGCTGAGCGGGGGCGGCGGCCGGGGCCTCGCCCCCTAAGCGTCGTCGCCCGTCGCGCCGAGGTCGACGTTCCAGGTGCGGTCGCCCGCCGCCCTGGCCCGGATCGGTGCGGGGGTGTCCGGCGACTCGGCGTCGAAGTCCGAGGTGAGGGTGTGGGTGACGATGCCGCTGGTCCACGCCGGGGCGTCGCGGTTGAAGGTGCCGGTGTTCCGGGCCACCTTCCAGCGGAAGCTGACGCTGTAGGAGGCCAGCCAGTATCCGGCGGTCAGCTTGGACGTGGTGGAGAAGCCCGGATCGTCGTTGAAGGTGATCGCGTTCCGGTCGCTGACGATGACGGCGTTGCTGTACGGCGGCTTGTACGGCCCGTCCTGCTGCCAGGCTCGCTCGCTGGGGACGCCCTCGGTGCTCCGGGCGGGGATGATCTGGACGTTGCTGTCGGTGACCTCCTGCCAGAAGTGGTAGTTGCTGGCCGGGGACAGCGGGGCGCCGTCGGGATTGTGCAGTGCCGCCGCCTGGGTGAAGCCGATGCTCTGGTCGGCGTCGAGGCGCTGGGTCGCCGGGCCGTCGTAGGCCGAGGTGAAGGTGAGGGTCGGCTTGTCGAGGTCGAAGACCTTCTTGCTGCCTCGGGTGGCGCGGCGGGGCGGCGGGCTGTCGCCGCGTTCGAGGCCGGCCGCGTCCCGGTCGCGTTTGGGGGGCATCCGCTGGACGGTGGTCCCGGCCGGCCCGGAGGCCTGCCAGGGCTGCCGTACCCGGCCGACCGCGCGGGCGACGGCGGCATTGCCCGCGGTCCGCTGGAGCGCCGCCGCGCTCTCGGGGGTGAGGCCCGCCGTGCCGGGGCGCGCCGCGTGTCCGACGGACGCGTGCGGCACGGGGAGGGGGGCGGGGCGTGCGGTCTTCGTGGGTTCCTCGTGCGCGTGCACCGTTCTCCCGTCCGAGCTGCTTGCGGTGGTGGCCCTCGGCCGTCCCGGAGGGCGCCGCACGGCTATCCGACCGAACCTAGTCGGGGCCGGGGAAGGCCCACAACCACCGGCGGGGGCAAGGTTGTCGGGACCGGAGGGCAATCGGGGTGCCCCGCAGGACGCGCCCGGCTCAGGCGCGGACCGGCGGCTGCCACTCGAGCAGAAGGATCGTGGCGTCGTCGCGGAGGCGCCCGGTCTGCGTGCCGAGGATGGAGTGGATGAGGCGCCGCAGGGTCTCGGACGCGAGTTCTCCGGCGGCCGTCGCACGGATGACGTAGTCGGCGAACCGTTCGAGGCCGAAGAGGCTGCCGTCGGGTGTCCGGGCCTCGATGACGCCGTCGGTGTAGAGCAGGACCCGGTCCCCCGGTTGCAGGGCGCACTCGTGGGTCTGGCGCGACCGTCCGGCGAGCAGGGACGGAAGGCCCATGGGCGGCTCCGGTTCGCGTTCCAGCGCGTCGACCATCAGTTGCTGGTCGCGGATGAGCAGCGGGGCGGGATGCCCGCAGTTGCTCCACCGCAGCATGCCGGAGGCGAGGTCCAGCTGTGCCAGTACGGCGGTGCAGAACTGGTCGGGCAGCCAGTCGGCGAGGGCCTGGTCCACACTGTCCACCAGCTCGGGGAGATCGGCGCCGGTGCGCCGGGCGTTGCGGCACGCGGCGAGGGAGACGGCGCTGGTCAGCCCGGAGGCGAGGTCGTGCCCCATGGCGTCGACGACGGTGGCGTGCAGCGTCGTGTCGGTGAGGCAGTGGTCGAAGGCGTCGCCGCCGAGGTCGTACGCGGGTTCCAGGACCGCCGTGGAGACGACGTGGCCGTTGCCGATCGTGCGGGGCGGCAGGAAGGCCCGCAGCAGTTCGGCCGGCAGTCGCATCGGCTCGGTGCGGGTCCGGCGCGCGAAGGAGTCCTTGTACGCCCGCTTGGACGTGATCATCATGCCGAGGAGGGCGACGAGGGCCCTGCCGCTGGTGAGGGACGCCGCGGTGAGAGCGGGGGTGTACACGGCGAGGACGCCCAGGCGTTCGGCCCCGTCCAGCAGCGGGAACCACGCGGTCACCCCGCCCGTGCCGGACTCCTCGACCCGCAGCGACTGCGTGCGGTACGTCCAGCCTGCCAGCGATTCGTCGATGGGCAGGATCGAAGCCACGTCGGTGAGCGGGACGAGGCAGCGCTGTTGCAGGTCGGCGAGGTAGACGACGGCGTGCGTGAGGCCGAGCGCCTTGGCGCAGCGGGCGACGGCGGCGGACAGCTCCAGGGTGGAGTTGACGGGGTCGGCGAGAAAGTCCCGCAGGTGCTCGTCGCTGGCCTCGGCCGACATGATGTCCTCACCCACCGCATGCTCGGGTCGATCGTCTTCGCCGCAAGTCTCACACCGCGCACCGGCCTCCGCAGTTCGGCGAGCGGCGGGACGCGCCTACCCGACGATGTCGGCCAGGTGCGGCACCACGCGGGTCAGCCGGAACACGCCCCACACGATCAGGAGGACTCCCGCGGCCTCGGGGACGAGCCACCAGCCGGTGCGGACGTGCTCGTCGAAGAGGGTGACGCCGAGCAGGAGGCTCACGGTGGCGTCGCCGATGGTCAGCGCGGGTTGCGAGGCGACCAGCGGGCCGGTCTGGAGGGCGTTCTCCAGCAGTAGGAGTGCGCAGACGCCGGCGAGCGCGAAGCCGTACGTCTGCCAGGCGGTCAGGAAGGCGGGGAGGCCTGCGTCGGCGAGGCGGCCGGTGGCGGACTTCATCAGGGCGGCGGTCAGGGCGTTGCCGATCGCGGCGGCCGTCGCCAGCGCCGCCGCCCGGAAGAGGGGTGAGCGGGTGGGGCGGGCGACAGCGACCGCGGCGGCCATCGCGCCCAGGCAGAGCGTCAGCACCGGGATCCAGTGCGTCATGGGCGCCTGGTCGCGGGCGCCGGAGGGAGCCGCCGCCAGCAGGACCAGGGCCAGGCCGGCCACCAGTGCCGCGACCGCCCGCCAGCCGTCGGCGGACAGGCGGCGGTGCAGCAGGGGCACGGCCAGCAGCAGTGCGAAGGGAAGCTCCAGGATGAAGATCGGCTGGACGAGGGCCAGGGGTCCGTTGACCAGGGCGAGGGCCTGGAAGATCGCGGCACCGACGACACCGACGACACCGACGACCCACGCGGGCCGCCTCACCAGGGCGCGCAACAGTCGTAGGCCGCCGCCGCGGGGCACGGTGGCGGCGGCCTTTCTCTGGAACGCCGTCCCCACGGCGTTGCTGGCGGCACCGAGAACGGCGAACAGGACGGCGAGCACGGTCATGTGATCACCATGCCGCGGTCGGCGGGCGGGGCGTGGGAGGCGGATATTGAGAGGAGGGTGTTCCCGTCCCGGGCGGGACGCCGACGGCCGGACACGGAGCGGGAGAGACGGTGGACGCGTCGAGAGAGCCGAGCGGGTCGTCCGCGGCGGGCGGGGAGGGCCGTACGGCCTCGCCGCTGCGCTGGTCGGTCGTCGTGTTCTGGCTCGTCTTCGTCACGGTGGTGCTGGCGGTCATCGGGGTGTTCCTGGGCCGCGAGACCAGGCTCGCCCCGTTTCTCGTGGTGCTGCCCGCGCTGATCGCCGGACGGGGCAGTGTGCGCCAGACCGCGGTCGCCTCCGCCTGGGTGACGGTGATGATCGCCGCCGCCCTGTTCGACACCGCGGAGGACACGATCGGCGCCGCGACGGCCACCGTCGTCTTCGCGGTCTTCTTCAACGGGCTCAGCGTCGCGCGGGCTGCCCAGCGGGTCCGCAGCGAGCACGAGATCGCCCGGCTGCGGTCCGCCGCGGCAGCGCTCCAGCGGCAGTTGCTGCGCCCGTTCCCGCTGATGACGGACCAGCTCATCGTGCACGGCCTCTACCAGCCGGTGGAGGAGGACAGCCGGGTGGGCGGCGACGTGTACGAGGTCGTGTCCTCTCCGTACGGCAGCCGGGTCTTCATAGCCGACGTCCAGGGCAAGGGGCTGCCCGCCATCAGCGCGGCCTTCTCGGTGCTCAGCGCCTTCCGTGAGGCAGCCGTCGCCGAGCCCACCCTGACCGCCGTCGTCGACGCCCTGGAGGACGCGGTGCTGCGGCACAACTCCTTCGCGGCACAGGCCGGCGAGAGCGAGCGGTTCGTGACGGCGCTGGTCCTCGGCATCGGCCCCGACACGGAGGTCCAGGCGATCAACTGCGGGCATGTCGCCCCACTGATGCTGCACGGTGACCGGGACGGTCCGGTGCTGAAGGACGAGCCGTGGGTTCCGCTGGGTCTCGACGCGCTCTCCCCGGAGCCCCGTAAGGTCGAGTGGTTCGCCTTCCCGCAGGGCAGCACGCTGCTGCTGTGCACCGACGGGGTCACCGAGGCACGGGATCCCGCGGGGACGTTCTACCCACTGGAGGAGCGCGCCGCGGCCTGGGACGACGTCCGCCCCGGCGACCTGCCGGCGACGGTCTACCGCGACCTGCGACGCCACGCGGCGGGCCCACCCGGCGACGACACGGCCCTGATGGTGCTGCGGAGACGGCCGCTCGGTGAGGTCGGTTGACGAGCCCCCGCCGTGCTCCCCGGCGGCCGGGACCGCCGCCGTCGCCCGACCGCGCGCCGCTCACACCGGTCAGCGACCACATGCCCGGTATGCGTAGAGTGGTATGTCCCGCGGCCTCACGCCATTCCTTTCCGGAGCCCTCATGCCCGCCCCGTCCGTCGCCCCGGACGGCGGGTCCGACGCACTGTTCGGACTCGACGCCCTTCAGCCACCCCCGTCCCCCGCCGGTCCGTCGTTCCGCGACTCCGACACGGCCCGTCGCCTGCTGCCCGTGCGGGAGATCCACGCCGAACCGGCGGCCGCCGCCTCGGCGCGCGGCCGCCAGATCATCGCCCGCTTCCCCGAGGCCCGGCTGGTCGAGGTCGACTCCCACTGGCGCGTTCCCGGACTGCACGGCAATGAGGGGAACGTCGAACGGTGGGTGCGCGTCAAGGGCGAGACACTCGTGCTGGGCGAGCGGAAGACGCTCGGCACACGCCCCAACGGGCGTTCGGCGGACTGGATCGCCCCCGGCCCCTCCAACGGCTGCGCCCTGGCGTGCGCCTACTGCTATGTGCCGCGCCGCAAGGGCTACGCCAACCCCATCACCGTGTTCACCAACATCGACCGGATCATCGCCCACCTCGGCCGGCACGTCGCGCGGCAGGGTCCCAAACAGCAGCCCAACCAGTGCGATCCGACGGCGTGGGTGTACGATATCGGGGAGAACGGCGACTGCTCGGTCGACGCCCTCGTCTGCGACAACACCGCCGACCTGGTGCGTGCCTTCCGCCACTGGCCGACGGCCAAGGCGTCCTTCGCGACGAAGTTCGTCAATCCCGACCTGCTCGCGCTGGAGCCGCGCGGGCGGACCCGGATCCGCTTCTCCCTGATGCCCGAGACCGACGCCCGTCTCCTGGACGTACGCACCTCACCGGTCGCCGCCCGTGTCGCCGCCGCGGCCGACTTCCTGGACGCCGGTTACGAGGTGCACTTCAACTTCTCCCCCGTCGTCCTGCGGCCGGGCTGGCGGGAGGCCTGGGGCGACCTGCTGCGACATCTGGACGACGTCCTGCCCGAGCGGGTCAAGCGGCAAGCGGCCGCCGAGGTGATCATGCTCACCCACAACCGGGAGCTGCACGAGGTGAACCTGGGCTGGCATCCCCGTGCCGAGCAGGTGCTGTGGCAGCCGGATCTCCAGCAGGCGAAACGTTCCGAGAACGGCGCGTCGAACGTCCGCTACCGCAACGCGATCAAGGCCGATGCGCTGAGCGCCCTGCGGGAGCTGGTCGGCGTCCACGCTCCGTGGCTGCGCATCCGCTACGCCTTCTGAACCGTTCCCGGCCCCGCACGCTCCGCAGGGGCCGGCCGGACGGGGTCAGGACAAGGGCCGGTCGGCCCGGCCTCCGGCCCCGAGCGGACCCGTGGGGCGGAGGGGCTGCTCCGCCTCCAGCCGCGGCAGTTCGCGACGGGACACGCGCAGCACCACAGGTGGCAGCGCGGTCCGGGCGAGCTGCGCGAAGCGCAGCCAGGCGGGCACGTAGACGGCGGTGCTGCGGCGTTCGACGGCGCGGGCGAGGGTCTCGGCGACGGTCTCGACGGGGTGGACCCGCCGGGCGGGCGGCGGCATGTGCGCGCGCAGCTCCCGCAGGACGGCGTGCTGGTCGCCGTCCCGGATCATGTCGGTGTCGATCCAGTTCAGATAGGCGATGCCGACCGCGACACCACGGTGCGCCTCCTCCGCCCCCAGTGCGTGCGCGAAGGCCTCCACACCGGCCTTGGCGGCGCAGTAGGCGCTCATCAGCGGGGCTGCGCCGAGGGAGGCCAGGGAGGCGATCTGGAGGTAGTAGCCCGCCGTCTCCCGCAGGTCGGGCAGGAACGTGTGGGCCGTGAGGGCGCTGCCGGTGAGGTTCACGTCGACGACGCGGCGCCAGGAGGCCATGTCCTCCGTTGAGAAGAGGCCGCCCTGGGCGATGCCGGCGTTGGCGACGACGGCCGACGGTGGGCCCAGTCGGGTGCGGACGGTCTCGGCGGCCTCCCGGAGGGCCCCTTCGTCGGTGACGTCGGTCTCGACGGCGAGGGCCGGGGTGGGCAGCGAGGCGGCGACGGCCTCCAGGGCGGTGCGCTCGTGGCCGAGCAGGGCCAGGCGGGCGCCGCGCCGGGCGAGGGCATGGGCCTGGGCGGCGCCCACCCCCCGGGCGGCGCCCGTGACGACGACGGTGCGGTTCTCCAGAGGGCTGTGCGCCTGCGCCATGCCTGGCTCCGATCGTCGGTCGGCTCCGTCGAGCTCAGGTGGGCCGGGCGTGGCCGGCGCGGTCCCGGTGGGTGAGGGCGCGCTGGAGGCCCGCCAGTCCTGGCGCCCGGTACCGGCGCAGCGCCGCGCGGGCCGCGTTGGCGCCCGGCGCGCCGTGCACGCCGCCACCCGGGTGGGCGCTCGCGGAGGCGAGGAACAGGCCGCGCAGCGGTGTCTCCGGCCGTCCGGTGCCGGGCAGCGGACGGAAGACGAGCTGCTGGTGGATGCCCGCGGTGCCGCCGTTGATGGCGCCCGCGCGGAGGTTGCCGTCGAGTGCCTGGAGGGTGGGCGGGGCGAGGACGCGGCGGGCGCGGATCAGCGCCCGGAAGCCGGGCGCGAACCGTTCGACCTGGCGTTCCACCCGGTCGGCCATGACTTCCTGCTCGTTGTGGTCCCATGCGCCGGTGAGGCCCTCGCCGCCCGCGTCGGAGGCGACCTCGTGCGGCACGTGGGTGTAGGCCCAGGCGGACTCGGTGCCGTGCGGCGAGCGGGACGCGTCGGCCGTCGTCATCTGGCCGAACAGGCAGAACGGGCGGTCGGGGATCTGCCGCATCGCGATCTGGGCGGCGAAGCGGGTGAGTTCGTCGAGGCCGTCGGCCAGGTGGACGGTGCCGGCCCGCGCGGCCGGTTCGGCCCGCCAGGGCACGGGGCCGTCGAGGGCCCAGTCGACCTTGAAGGTGGCGAAGTCCCACTCGAACCGCTTGAGATCGGCCAGGAGCTGGGACGGAAGGTGCTCGGGCTCGACCAGTTCGCCGTAGAGGGCGGGGACGGACACGTCCGCGAGGACGGCGCGGCGGGCGGTGAGCGTCCCGCCGTCGGCGGTGCGCACCCCGACCGCGCGTCCGTCGCGGACGACGACCCGGTCCACGCGCTGCCCGCAGCGCAGGGTGCCGCCGCGCGAGCGCAGCCGGCGGACCAGCGCGTCGGTGAGGGCGCCGGCACCGCCGGCCGGCACGGGGAAGCCGTACGTCTGTCCGAGCATGGACATCAGCCAGCCGAAGCCGCCGCTGCCGGCGGCTTCCGGGGCGAGGTCGGCGTGCAGCGCGTTCCCGGCGAGAAGGAGCCTGCCCCCCTCGCCGCCGAACTCCTCGGCGCCCATGCGGCGCACCGGCAGCAGGAGGGTGCGGGCCAGCCGCAGTCCGCCCGCCGCGCGCAGCCGGACGGCGAGCCGCCCGGTGGCCTTCACGGGCGGGAAGGGGGTGAACAGGGCGTCGACGATGTCGGGGCGCAGCCGTTCCCAGATCTCGTGCAGCCGACGCCAGGCCGCGCCGTCCCCGTCGTGGAAGGCGTCGAGGGAGGCGGCGGTGGTGTCGATCCGCCGGTCCAGGACCGCGCACCTGCCGTCGCTCAGCGGATGTGCGAGGACGTGGGGTGCGTGACTCCACCGCAGTCCGTGGTCCTCCAGGTGCAGGGCCGACACCACCGGGGAGGCGGCGGCCAGCGGGTAGAAGGAGCTGAAGAGGTCGTTGACGAAGTCCGGGTCCACCCCCCGGTCGTGACGCACCGCTCCGCCGGGTCCGGGCTGCTCCTCGAGAACCTCCACGCTCCAGCCGGCGTCGGCCAGCAGATTCGCGGCCACCAGGCCGTTCGGGCCGGCCCCGATCACCACGGCATCAGGCATCGGCGCCGCCGTGCGCCCGGACCGCCACCGGGCCCGGTCCGACGTCCTCGGCCCCGCCCTCGCACACCCCGGCCAGCCGGGCGAGCATCGTCCGGTGACGGAGCTGGATCAGCGCCTCCACGCCCGCGTTGTGCAGGGTTCCGCCCACCCCTTGCAGGGGATGCTCGTCCACGATCACCAGGCAGTGCTCGCCCCAGGGCCGCAGCTCGATGGCGACCCTCGCGGTGCCGAGCGCGCCCGCCCTCGCCTCCAGTTCCAGGGCGACGCCCTCCTCACAGCGCCGTACGACGGTCTCGTTGGTCAGCCGGACGGGCCCGATCCGGACCTCGTAGCCGATCTCCGCGCCGACCTGGGGCCACTGGCCCCGTACCGGGTGGGACTCCGCCGTGCCCACCACCCAGTCCGCGTACCGGTCGCCGTCCGCCAGGACGGCCCAGACACGCTGCGGGGATGTCTTGATCAGTCGATGCCGGACCGCCACGACGACCTCCTGTGCTCGCCTTTCGCTCACCGCCAAGTGCCCCTGTCGCCGATGGCGAACCGGGTGACGACGAACAATTTCCGATACGGCCGTGAAGCCCGCGGTCTCAGCCTTCGCCGGGCAGCTCCCACGGGCGGAGGCCGGTACCGGAGTCCCACGCGCGCAGTCCCTCGGCGTCCACGCACAGGATTCCGCACTGCGTCGCGTACTCGGTGGCGGGTGCCGTGAAGTCGCCGGTGGTGACGACCACGGCGACGTCGGCCTCGTGGACGGTGAAGCAGGTGCCGCCGAAACGCTGCAGATCCTGGGAGCCGACCTTGTGGCCGTCCCCGTAACGCTTGCACTGGAGGACGAGTCGGCGTCCGTCCGGTGCCACAGCGGTGACGTCGGCGCCGAGGTCCCCGGCGCCGCCCACGACTTCGACGTCCGTGCAGCCGTCGCGGGCACACAGGCCGGCTATCGCCTGTTCGAACTCGTCCGGCCCCAGGGACTCGTAGTCCGTGACGTCCGTGACGGCGGCCGTCTCGACGACGAGTGTCTCCTCCACGCTGTCGGCGACGGGCGTCCGGGCCGGGTCGACAACAGCCGCCGGGACGACGTCGACCGGCGTCTCGCCGAGTGCGTCGACCGCTGTCTCGGCCGCTTCCTCGAGGGCCTCGGTGGCGCACCGGACGAGTCTGCGCGCCGACCACCGGCGTCGGCCCCGACAGCAGGCGACGGTGAGGGCGAAGCCGACGACGAGCAGGGTCACGGCCCACGCGGGACGGCGTTCCGCCGCAGCCGCGGCGGTGCGGGCGACCAGTCCTGCGAGAGTCAGGAGGAGGGCGAGAAGAAGGAAGAAGAGGGCCGTCGTCCGCAGGTCGAAGCGACGGCGGCGGCGCACACGGCGGAGCGGGCGGGTGGGTGCGGTCACGGTGGTGGTTCCTCCCAAGCGGCCTTCGACGAAGATCACTTGGGGCGTGTGCCCCGGCTGGGGCGGTTCATCGTGACCGATTGCCCAGGCGTCAACGAGGTCGATCGGATGCGTTCCTCCCCGGCTCCGCGCGGTGGGCCCGGTCCTGCCGGGGTACGTCCCACCGCGCGTGCGCGGCGTCAGATGCGGCCGCCGGTGAGCCGGGTGATCGGGCCGTGGGTGAGACGGCCGGAGCGGCGGCCCGCCGCGTACGACGCGGCCGTCAGCGCGGTCACGCCCGCGCCGACCCCGGCGGCGACCAGCTTGCGGTGGGCGATCACCGTCCAGGCCGTCCTGGCCGTGGTGGCAACCTGCCCGCCGGCCGTTTTGGCGGTGGCCGCGACCTGTCCGGTGGCGGACTTGGCCGTGGCCGCGACCTGTTCGGTGGCGGACTTGGCCGTGGCCGCCACCTGCCCGGTCTTCGCGACAAGAGCCTGGCGGCCCGCCTCCACGCCGCGGGCCGCGCCGTGCGCCGTGTCGCCGATCTTCTCAGCGGAACGCTCGGCCTTGGAACCGGCGGCCGACGCGGTGTCACCCGCCTTGTCGGCGGCGCCCTTCGCCGCCCCTGCGGCGGGCGCGGTCGCCTTGTCGGCCGCGCGACGGGCCTTGGACGCGGTCGCGCGCTTGGCGGCGCGCTCTTCGTTCGTTTCCGTGTTCGGTTCAGTCATGGACTTCGCGTTGCCGCTCGCTCGGGCCGCAAACCCCCGCGGCGCACGCCTGTCATCTACGGTGACGTGAGGGGGCGTTGGGACGGATCGGCACCTGCGGGAGTGCGGCGCGCCGAGGTCGGGGCGTCGGTCCGACGACAGCGACTCCCCACGCGGCCCTTCGCGCACGATAGTTGTTCCGCCCGAAGGTGCCTGCCCTTCACCCGTACGCCCCTTGGCCGTTCGCCCGCACCACCAAGATCATCGGTGTTTTGTCATGCTCCCAATCGAAGGAAGGTCGACGTGGCCGGATCGCTTCCGAGGACTTTCGCCGTGTCCGTCCTCACGGCGTCGCTCGCTCTGACCGCCGCACTTCCCGCCTCCGCCGAGGACGACGGCGCCCTGCCGGCCGTCCTCCCCCGCGTCGAGACGCCTGCCCTGTACGACGACGAGGCGGGCGGCAACTCCGACGCGGACGACCCGGCGATCTGGCGCAACGCCGCCGACCCGGACGCCAGTCTGGTCGTCGCCACCGCGAAGGAGGGCGGCCTCCGGGTGTACGACCTCGGCGCCCGGCTCGTGCAGTCGCTCGCCGCGCCCGCCGGACCGGGTCCCGAGGACGCGCCCGGCCGCTTCAACAACGTGGACGTGGTGCAGGGTCTGAGACTGTCCACCGGGCGTGCCGACCTCGCGGTCACCACCGACCGGGGCAACGACCGGCTGCGGTTCTACCGCATCGACCCGACGTCGCCCGGCCGTCCCCTCTCGGACGTCACGGACCCGGCCGCCGCGCCGGTCTTCTCCGCCGACCAGTCGGAGATCAACGAGCAGCAGACCGCGTACGGCCTCGCCACCTGGACCGACAGGGCGAGCGGCCGCACCTACGCGCTCGTCAGCCGGCGCGAGCGTACGACGATCGCCCTGCTCGAACTGACGCCGACGGCCGACGGCAAGGTCGGCTACCGCAAGGTCCGCACCCTTGCCCTGCCGTCCTCCTTCCGCCTGCCCGACGGCACGTCCTGGTCGCCGTGCGCCGAGCCCGGTGAACTGCCCCAGGTCGAGGGCATGGTCGTCGACCCGGCGAACGGCACCCTGTACGCCGGCCAGGAGGACATCGGCATCTGGCGCGTGCCCGCCACCCTCCGGGGGACGCCGCAACTCGTGGACACCGTGCGGGAGTACGGGGTCCCCGGGACGTACGACGAGGTCACCGAGGAGTGCGTGAACGGCACCGACCCCGGTTACGGCGGGACGCGGATCGCCGCGGACGTCGAGGGCCTGACCCTGGTGGGCGAGGCGGACGGCGACGGCTATCTGCTGGCCTCCAGCCAGGGCGACAACACCTTCGCCGCCTACGACCGCGAGCAGGGCGACGACAACGAGTACGAGGGCGGCTTCCGGGTCGCCGCCACCGCGACGGGCCTCGACGGCTCGGAAGAGTGCGACGGCGCCGCGGCGCTCGAGGCGCCCTTGGGCCGCAGGTTCCCGGGCGGTCTGCTCGTCGTGCAGGACGGGCACGACGACGCCGGGCAGGCCGAGGACCGTACGGCGACGAACTTCAAGTTCGTCGACCTCCGCGAGGTCCTGACCGCGCTCGACGACTGAGGTGACGCGCGGGTGCGGCGGGGAGGACTCCCGCCGCACCCGGGCGGCTCACCGCGTGGCGGGTCCCTCGTGCGGCTCGGTCGGGCGCAGATCGGCGATCAGCCGGGCGCCGGTCACCGCCGCGTCGTCCTTGTGCGATTCCCAGCGTCCGAACGTCTCCGCGGCGGCCTCGGCGAAGCCGGTCGGCAGGCCGACCTGTGCGCAGGCGCGGGCGATCTCGCGCATCTCCGGCTCCCAGCGCCAGGCCTTGCCGCCGGCGCCGGCCAGGCGTTCGGGCGCGGCCAGCGGCGTGTGAGGCAGCGCCCCGGCCGCGAGGTCGGTCAGCTCGTCCAGGACTCCATGACCGTCGGCCAGCGCGCAGGCCTGGGCCGCGAGGGCGTAGGCGATCTTGTTGTAGGACGCGAAGGCCAGCTTCAGCGCCGACGCCCGGCCGATCGGGCCGTCCAGCGCAATGGGCGCGAGCGCGGTACCCGCGAAGAGGCCGGCGACCCGGGCGACGGCCGGGGCGTCACCGGAGAGGTACAGCCGGCTCGTGCCCGCCTCGCGGGGCGGCGGGCCGGTGATCCCGCCGTCCACCACGGTGGCGCCGCTGCCCGCGAGCACCTCGGCGATCCGCGCCATCCGCTCCGGGCTGACCGCGTTGGCGTCGACGTACACCCCGCGGAAGCCGGCCTGTGCCACCTCCTCGGCGACGTCGAGGGCGGCGGCCGGCGGGCACACGCTGAGGACGACCTCACAGCTCTCGGCCAGCTCCCCGAGGTCGGCGGCGGCCCGCAGACCGATCTCGGCCGCCCGCCGCCGGGTCGCCGCCGACCGTCCGAAGGGCAGCCACCAGACCTCGGCACCGCCCATCACGGCCTGCGCGGCCACCCGCGCGCCCATGTCACCGGGATGCAGGATCCCCACGTCTCCACGAACCATGAGCGGACCCTAACCCGGCGGCGGCGGCCACCTGCCCCGGAGTCCGTGGCTCTGGTTCTCACCCGCCCGGTGGCCCCGCTCCGTCGCCCTTGAGGCGTTCGAGGTCGGAGGGGCGGACCTGGATCACGACGACGGCGATCAGGGCGGCCATCAGCGTGCAGACGGCCGCGACCACGAAGCCCGCCGACACGCCCGCCGTGAGGATCTCGTCGGCCCAGGGCGCCGGGAGTTCACCGGTGCGCTGGAAGCGCAGGCGTTCCGCCGGGGTCGCCTGGGACAGGAACGCCGGGATCTGTTTGTCCGCCTCGTTGTTGCTGACCGTGCCGAACACCGTGACCAGGATGGACAGGCCGAGTGAACCACCCACCTGCTGGGTGGCGTTGAGCAGCCCCGAGGCCGCGCCGGTCTCCCGGACGGACACGTTGGACAGTGCCATCAGGGTCAGGGAGACGAACTCCATGCCCATGCCCAGGCTGAACACGAGCATCGGGCCTAGCACGCTGCCCGCGTAGGTGGAGTGGACGTCCGTCAGGGTCAGCCAGCCCAGCCCCGCGGCGGCCAGGACCCCTCCGACCACCATGAACGGTTTGGGACCGTACGTCGGCAGGAAGCGGGAGGCCAGGCCCGCGCCGACGGCGATGACCGCGCTCACCGGGAGGAAGGCGAGTCCGGCCTGGAGGGGGCTGAAGTCCAGCACGTTCTGCACGAACAGGGTGAGGAAGAAGAACATGCCGAACATGCCGGCGGCCAGGCAGAGCATGATGCCGTAGGTGCCCGCGCGGTTGCGGTCGGCGAACATGTGCAGCGGTGTGATCGGCTGCCGGGAGCGCCGCTCCACCAGGATGAACACCGCGAGCAGGACGACGGCCGCGGCGAAGGAGGCCATGGTGAGCGCGTCGCGCCAGCCGTCCTGGGCGGCCCGGATGAAGCCGTACACCAGCAGGACCATGCCCGCGGTGGAGGTCGCCGCGCCGGCGATGTCGAAGTGGCCGGGGTGGCGTTCGGACTCCTTGATCCAGCGGGGGGCCGCGAGGGCGATGAGCAGGCCGATGGGGACGTTGACGAAGAGGACCCAGCGCCAGTTCAGCCACTCGACGAGGATGCCGCCGGCGAGCAGTCCGATCGCGCCGCCGCCCGCCGAGACCGCGGCGAACACGCCGAACGCCCGGTTGCGCTCGGGTCCTTCGCGGAAGGTGGTGCTGATCAGGGCGAGGGAGGTCGGGGAGGCGATGGCCCCGCCGACGCCCTGGAGGGCGCGTGCGGCCAGGAGTTGGCCGGGCCCCTGGGCGAGGCCGCCGAGGAGCGAGGCGAAGACGAACAGCAGCACGCCGAAGACGAAGACCCGCCGCCGGCCGAGGATGTCCCCGGCCCGGCCGCCGAGCAGCAGCAGACCGCCGAAGGTGAGGGTGTAGGCGTTGACCACCCAGGACAGGTTGGCGGTGGAGAAGTCCAGGGAGCGCTGGATCTCGGGGAGAGCGATGTTCACGATGGTGATGTCCAGGACCACCATCAGCTGACATGAGGCGATGACGAACAGCGCCATCGGGTGTCCGCCGCCGCCCGGCGACCGGGCGGAGGTCTGGGACGCTGAAGTGGGCTGCGGAGATGTGCTCATGGCGTGTCGCCCGCACAGGGGCGGGCCCCTGGGAGATTCAGTGAACGGTCACGTCCACTGTCGTGTCACCGTTCGACCGTACGCCGCCGTCCGGACCGTCACCACTCGATCATCGGGGGCGTCGTCGCGGGCCCGTCGGCGGGACCGTCATCGCCCCGTCCTCGCGGGCCGGTCGGCCCGGCTGTCACCCGCTCCGGCGTCGCGGGCGCGTCCGCCGGGCATCGGCGTACCAGGACTCCCCCGTGGTCCTGGCACGCCGCCCGGGTTCCGGCGGTGTCCGCCGGAGGGTCACCAGGATGCGTCGGAGCCGGGGGGCGTGTCGTTGGCGAGGCGTCCACGGTCGGTTGGCGGAGCGTCTCCGGGGGCGTCGGGCCCGGGGTGTTCGCGGGCGCGCAGTTCGCTGGGCGGGAGGCCGTAGGCGGTGCGGAAGGCGCGGGTGAACTCGGCGGCCCGGGGGAAGCCCCAGCGCGCGGCGACGGCGTGGATCGGCGTCGCGCTCCCGGCGGGGTCGAGGAGTTCGCGCCGGGCGTGCTCCAGTCGCTGGTCGCGGATGTACGAGGCCACGGTGAGCCCTTCGGCCTGGAAGAGGCGGTACAGGTGGCTGCGGGAGATGTGGTGGGCGGCGGCGACGGTCGCGGGGGTCAGCCCGGGGTCGGCGAGGTGGCGGCGGACGAACGCCTTGACGCGCAGGGTGAGGGTCCGGTTGTGGCTCTCCGGAGGCAGGCTCAGGTCGGCGTCCAGGGCGTGCGCGAACGCCGCCGAGACCAGGTCGGCGACGACGGTGGCGAGGCGGGGGCCGTCGGAGGGCCGGTAGACGGAGGTGTCCGCGGCGACCTGCCGCAGGAACTGTGCCAGCAGGGCACCGATGCCGTCCGTGGCCGAGATACGCCGTCCCATCACCTGGTCGGCGTGCCGGCCGGGCAGCGGGACCTGGGCGCGGGGGATCTCCAGCCCGACGATGGTGACCGGGTCGGCTCCGGTGTGGATCTCGAAGGGGCGCGAGGAGCTGCTGATGTGGAAGTCGTTCATGGTGTAGACGGCCTGCCGGCTGCTGCCCCAACTGGCCGCGCCCTCTCCCTTGAGGAGCAGGGAGAGGTGGTGGACCTCGGGGTCGGAGGCGCGGATGAGCTTGGGGGTGCGGCGGAAGACGAGCGGGTCGAAGGTCGCCGGCCAGACGGTCACGTCGCCGAGAAGGATGGCGCGTTGGCAGCCGTCGTAGTCCGCCGCGCGCTCGCTGCTCAGCTGCATCGGCGCGTGGGTGCGCCCCATGCGCTGGACCCAGGCCTCGAACCGGTCGGCCGCCGGGAGGTCCTGGGTCCGGAAGACCGACTCGTGCACCACACAGGCAGTCAATCACACCGGTGATCGCGGTGAGTTGGGGGCGGGCACCGGGCCGTGACCGGCGGCGGGGCGGCCCGGAACACCGACCGCCATGTTACTGAACCGTAACCTACCGACCGCTACCCCGGGTAACCCAGTCGCCGTTACCTTCCTGACAGTTCGTCTAAGAACGCTTTCTGTACGGCATGCGGCGGTGGTGGGACGACCGGCGCCGCATGCCGGGCGGTCCGTCCTCACCGGACCGCGCGTCACCCGAGCCGCAGAGGAAGGCTCGGCCTCCCTTCTCCCCCCGGAGGTCCGCCATGCCCGCCCCCACCCGCCTGCCCGCCCCCGCCCGCCTGCTCGCCGCTGCCGTCACGGCCGCCGCCTGCCTCGGCACGACGGCCGTTCCGGCCGGCGCCGCGACACCCACGGAACCCGTGGTCTCCCGCGGGGTCACCATCCCCGCCTTCTACACCCCGCCCGCCTCGCTGCCGGCCGCCGACGGCGCGCTGATCCGCACCGAACGGCTCCCCCTCGCCCTGAGCCTGCCCGGCATCAACGGCCCGCTGCCCGGCCGGGCGACCCGCCTGATGTACCGGTCCACGGACTCGGCGGGCCGGCCGATGGCCGTCACCGGCGCCTACATCGAACCGACGGCCGCCTGGAAGGGCACCGGACCACGGCCGCTGGTCGCCGTGGCCCCGGGGACCATGGGACAGGGCGACCAGTGCGCCGCGTCCCTCGGCCTGGAGCGTCCGCTCCTGCTCAACGGGCAGACGGTGTCGGTCGGTTACGAGGACCTGGCCATCTACCGCCTGCTCGCCCGAGGTGTCGCCGTCGTCGTCACCGACTACACCGGCCTGGGCGCCACGGACCGGCTGCACACCTACGTCAACCGGGTCGACGAGGCCCACGCGGTGCTGGACGCCGTCCGCGCGGCCCGCTCCCTCGACGGGACCTCGCTCACGGACGGTTCGCGGGTGGCGCTGTTCGGCTACAGCCAGGGCGGCGGGGCCACCGCGGCCGCCGCCGAACTCCAGCCGACGTACGCCCCCGACGTGCCGCTCGCCGGCACCTACGCCGGAGCGCCGCCCGCGGACCTCGTCGCCGTCACCGCGGCCATCGACGGCAGTGACCTCGCCGGTGCGCTCGGCTGGTCGGTCAACGGCTTCCTGGAGTCCGACCCGGAGCTGAAGCCGATCGCCGACGCGCACCTCAACGCGGCCGGCCGGGCGGCCCTCAAGGATCTGTCCACCATGTGCGTCGGGGACGCCCTCCTCGCCTACAACTCGGCGCGCAGCACGACCTGGACCACCGACGGCCGCTCCCTCGGCGCCATCATCGAGGGTGAGCCCGCGCTCAAGGCGTTCCTGGCCGATCAGCGCATCGGCAGGCTCAGGCCCGCGTCCCCGGTGCGGGTGGCGACCGGCACCGCCGACAACCTCGTACCGCACGGACAGGCCCGGGACCTCGCCGTCGCGTGGTGCGCGAAGGGGGCGGACGTCACCTACAAGCCGGTCGTCCTGCTGCCGCTGGGCAACGCCCTGCTCAACCACTTCGCCCCGCTGCTCACCGACCAGGGCGACGCCATCTCCTGGCTGACCGACCGGCTCGACGGCAGGCCCGCCCGCTCCAACTGCGCGACCCTTCCCTACAAGCCCTGAGACGGGGGCATGACGACCGCCGTCCACCGTGGGCCGGACGCGACCTAGGGCATGTTTCGAAAGGAGCGTCGTCTGCCCGAAGGGCAGGCCGGGCGGCGTCTGGTGCGTGCGATCGCAAGGCGGAGGGTCGTCCCGATACTGGTTGTATCGGGACGACCCCGACAACGCGGCGAGCGTGCGTGTCAGACGCCGCCCGGCAGACGGGACTTTCGAAACACGCCCCAGGGTGGACGGCATGGTCGAGGTGGAGATCGTGCAGTTGCTGGTGTCGCCCGTGCACCGGTTCTCGGGGCGGCCCGCGGACGGACCGTCGGACGGGCCCGGCGACGAACTCGTGCCGTCGGTGCGGGTCCGCGCCGGTCTCGGGCTGGTCGGCGACCGCTACTTCGGCCGGCCCGCGCACCGGGACCGCCTCGGTGACGGTGATGGCGGCCGAGAGCCTCCCCCGGGACATCGCCCCCGCCGCCGATCTCCGGCACACCCGCCGCAACATCCTGCTGCGGGGCGTCGACATCGACGCCCTCGTCGGCTCGACGGTCGTCCTGGACTCCGGGGGCGGTGCGGTGACCTCTCCGTCAACCGTCCCGCACGGCCGTGCACGTGGCTGGACGTCACCGTCGGACCGGGCGCGCAGCGCGCCCTGCGCGGCAAGGGCGGCGTACGGTGCACTCCCCTGTCGGACGGGGTGCTGACCGTCGGCGGAGCGACGTTCCGCGTCCTCGGCGACGAGACCGCCACTCCGTCCGTCCGACCGCCGCCTACGGGCCGTCGAGCAGCCCCAGCCGGGCGACGATCCGCTTGCCGACCGGCTCCGGCACGACGGCGACGTCCTGGGCCACGGCCATCACGATCTCCAGGCCGTGCTGCCCCACCCTCGTCGGATCCGCCTCGCGCGGCACCGGCAGCGCCGGTTCGCTGTCCCAGACCGCGATCTCCACGGCGGCACCGGCGATGCGCAGATGCAGCAGGACCGGGCCGGGCGCGTGGCGCAGGGCGTTGGTGACGAGTTCACTCACCACGAGCTGCGAAAGATCCATCGTGCGGGCCGAGACCGGCACCCCGTGATCGCGCTGCACGCTCGTGAGGAAATCACCCGTCAGCTCCCGCGCCCCGGCGATGCAGCCGCTCTCCCCGTCCAGGGCCACCGTCGTCTCGACCCGGCGCCGCTCGGGACGCGGGGAACCCTCGTCAGGAGGGACAGGTTCCATGCGGACCGCCTTCGCTACCCCGTTCATGACCGCGCGCATACCCCCGAATCGGGCTCCTACGCCCCAGCCGCACCACTGTCGGAGGGCGCCGGAACGGGCGCCCGTTCCCGGCGTCCGGTGCCGTACCCCGTCCCGGCCGCCGACAGGGCGGTCCCCCGGCTGCGGCTCGGGAGGTGGTGCCGTCGTCGCGAACGCAGTCGAAGGCCGGCGCGGGGAGCAGGAGGAGCGGCAGTCCACGAGGTGCCGGACCGTCTCCCCGGAGCCCCGTCCCGGCAGGCGGGCGGCGGCCACGAGTCCGCGCCGGACCAGGCCTCGCGCAGGGAGGGCTGCACACTTTCGGCCGCCATGAAGTACAGGCCGCCGGCGGCGCGGCGGACCGGCGCAGCAGCCGCACACCCCGCACGGCGGTGCGTCACCTTCCGTCGGCCCCGCCGGTCCGGCGGCGTGGGGTCCGCCGACGCTGGTCGCGGCACCCTCCCACGGCCGGCTGTGACACGGGCCGCAGCCCGCGTCACAGCCATGCCACGGTGCGTCAGCCGATGTGGTAGCTGTCGCCGTACACCTTCCAGTCCAGGGGCGGTTGGAGGTCGAGGTTGCCCTTGCGGAGGAAGACGCGCTGGGCGGTGTCGACGCGGCTGGTGTCGCTGTGCGCCTCCTCCTGCTTCATGGCCCAGACACGTGCGTCGAGGAAGGCGTTGAGGTACGCCGTCTCGTCGCCGCCCTGGGCCGGGGTCTTCGCCCGGGACAGGGCGCGCCGGCGGATGCTGCCGAAGCTCGCGGAGTCGCCGCCGTCGCCGTGCATGACGATGGCGTCGTAGTACGCGAACTGGCCCAGGACGCGCAGGCCGTCGGCCTTGGCGCGGCGCACGGCCGGGTCGAAGTAGACGCGGTCGCGTTCGTCGTTCTGCGCCTGCTGGAACGCCGTGTCCTGGGCCGCCTTGCGCCAGTCCCGCGGGTAGTTCGGGTCGAGGCCCTGGTGGGAGTCGGTGCCGTCGACCGCGCGCAGGGCGGGGAGGTACTTCGCGAGGACGTTGCCGGGTTTGCGGGCGGCGTACAGCTCGACGAGGTCGAGCATGTCACCGGTGCCGGAGCAGAAGCCGATGATGCCGGCGGTGTAGCCGCGGCCGTCGCCTATGTCCTCGATGTACTTGTACTGGGCCTTCCAGTCGAGCGAGGAGTTCTCCGCGCTCGACACCAGCTTCATGGCGATCTCCTTCTTCGCCGGGTCGTCGAGGCCTGCCGCCACGAGGGGCTGGGGGGCCGCGGACGCCTGCGGGGAGGCGAGGAGCGGGACCGCCGTCAGGGCGGCGAAGAGAGCGAGGACCGTGCGGCGGGACGCGGCGTTCGGGTCCTGCGCGCCGGGGGACTTGTGCACCACAGTGACTCCAGTCGAGGAGTGGGGGGTGGATGGAGGTGGATCTGCGGGCGACTCGGCGAACAACTGACAGGAAGGTTTCCTATCAAGGCTGAAGGCAAGAGGTAACCCTTACGAACGCAGGTTCGTACGATCGAACAAGCCCGCCGCGCCCCCACCGCGCCCCTGCTGGGCCGTCAGGGGGTACCGGGCGCGTCTCCCCGCCAGTCGAAGCGGCCGGCGTCCCCGGGCCGCTCTTCGTACAGGGCCCAGCCGCCGGGGCCGTAGCGACCTATCTCGGTGGTCAGCGCCACCTCGCGCAGGTCGCCGCCGGGGCGGTCGGTGACGTCCAGCAGCAGCCCGTCCAGTGGGCCGCCCACCAGTTCCGCGTAATCGCGGTCCGGGCGGGGCGCCGCGTCCTCGTGGTCGGCGCCGTAGACCCGGCCCCGCATGAAGTCAGCCTCGTCCATGACCAGCAGCTTCGCACCCGCCACTGACAACGGCCCGTCGAGCCGCCGCCCACCCTGCCCCACTTCGGCCAAGCCGATGGCCGAAAAGTGCCGAGCAGGGGCATTTCATCACACTGCGGGTAGGTTTCCGTCCCTGGCACATCGCGGTGTACGGGGTGGGGGTGCCGGCTCTGGGGACACGCAGGGAGAAGCGAGCGTCGGCGGGCGGGTCCTGGCGTGCCCGGCGGCGCCGACCCGTGCGCGAGCCGCGCGCGGCGGGCCGGTACGGGCCGGGGCTGCGCGAGGTGCTGCCCGGCCTCGCCGCGCTGGCCCTGGTCGTGTGTGCCGCGACCGCGGCCCTGGCGCTGGCCGGACGCGCCGTCGGCCCATGGGTCCCGGCCCTGGTCCTGGTGACGCTCGGCGTGGTCGCCGTCGTCGCGCTGCGCCGGTCCCGGCGGCCCGCCCGGCGGCGTCAGGGCTACTACACCGCCGAGGAGTTGGCGGATCTCGACCCGTCGGCGCTGGTGGTCGCGGTGGCGCGGATGCTGCGGCGGGACGGCTGGCGGGTGCTGCCGCCGTCCGCCCACGACGCCGTCCATCTCGCCGCCCGCGACCGGCGGGGGCGGCTGCTCGACGTGGCGTTCCGGCCGGTGGCCGAGCCGCTGCCGGACGAGGACGGCGCCTGCTCGTGCCGGGCGCGGTGGCGGTCCGGACGCCCGGTGCGGCTGGTCGTGCACCGCGGCACGTTCTCGCACCGCGACGAGGTGTGGGCCGCGCGCCGGCCGGACACCCATCTGCTGGACGGCGCCCGCCTGTCGCTGTGGGCGGGCGGGACGCCGCTGACCGAGATCACGGCCCTGGGCTGCCCGGCTCCGCCCCGCCGCGCCTGAGTCAGCCGTCCGTCCGTACCGTCCGCAGATAGGCGCCGAGGCGGGCGATCGCCGCCGGGTTGCGGGGGCTCTCCACCAGGTCGACGTAGTCGAGCACGACGATCCGGCGGTGCTTGACGGCCGACACGTCGCGCAACGGGGCGTAGGACAGGAGGAAGTCCTTCTTCTGCTCGGCCCCGACGTCTCCGTAGTCGCAGATCACGATGACGTCCGGGTCGCGTGCGACGACGCTCTCCCAGCCGACGGTGGTCCAGGAATCGGCCACGTCGTGCATGAGGTTGGTGCCGCCGGCCTCGCTGATGATCTGGTCGGGGGCGGCGTACCGGCCGGAGGTGAAGGGCTGGTCCTGGCCGCTGTCGTAGAGGAAGACCGTGGGCCGGGCGCCGCCTGCGGGGATCCCGGCGCGGACGGCGGCGACCTGCTTCTTGAATCCGGCGATCAGGCCGGCCGCGCGCTTCTCGACGCCGAACAGCTTGCCCAGGTTGGTGAGGTCGGCGTAGAGGGCGTCCAGGGGCGGCATGATGCCGCGTGAGCTGTCCGTGCGGCCGTTGCGGCAGGACTCCGTGAGGATGTACGACGGGATGCCGAGCTTCTTCAGGGCGTCCGGGGTGAAGCCGCCTTCTTCGCGGAAGCCGTAGTTCCAGCCGGCGAAGACGAGGTCGGCGCGGGCGTCGAGGACGTTCTCCTTGGTGAGCTGGTCCTTGGACAGCCACTTCACCTTGTCGTAGCCGTCCTTCCAGGGGACACCGGTCAGGTCGCCCTTGTCGTCGGGCATGGCGAAACCGGCCATACGGTCCTCCAGCCCCAGGGCGAACATCAGCTCGGTGATGCCGACGTCGTTGGTGACGACGCGTTCGGGAACCTTGTCGTAGGTGACCTCGCGGCCGCAGTTGGTGAGGGTGACGGCCTTGGCGTCGGTGGTCGCCGTCGGTTCCACGGTGGCGCCGCAGCCGGTGACGGTCAGGGCGAGGGCGGCGGCCAGGACGAGGGGGCGCAGGGCGGGCACGGGATTCCTTACGGGAGGAGGTCGAACAGGAGCTGGACGGTGCCGGTGACGGGATGCCGTACGGGATGGGCGTGGACGCCGAACACGTCCGCGAGCAGGGCCGGTCGGAGCACCTCGGCCGGGGTGCCGGTGTCGACGATGCGGCCGTCGTCGATCACGTACAGCAGATCGCAGTGGGCGGCGGCGAGGTTGAGGTCGTGCAGGGCGGCCAGCGCGGTGAGGCCGCTGCCGCGGACCAGGGAGAGGATCTCCAACTGGTGGGCGATGTCGAGGTGGTTGGTGGGTTCGTCCAGGACGAGCACGCGGGGCTGCTGGGCCAGCGCGCGGGCGATGAGCACACGTTGCCTCTCGCCGCCGGACAGGGCGAGGAACCCGCGGTCGGCGAGGTGGGCCACGCCGGTGCTCTCCATGGCACGGGCGCAGATGTCCCGGTCGGTGCGCGCGGTGCGGTCGCGGTGGGGCAGCCGCCCCATGGCGACCACCTCGGTGACGCTGAAGTCGAACTCCGCGGAGGACTCCTGGGGCAGGGCCGCCAGGACGCGCGCGGCGGCCGCCGGCCGCAGGGTGCGTACGTCGTCCCCGTCGAGGCGGATCACGCCCGCGTCGGGGCGCAGGGCGCGATAGGCGCAGCGCAGGAGCGTCGATTTGCCGCTGCCGTTCGGGCCGACGAGTCCGACGAACGCGCCCTCGGGCACGGCGAGCCGGATGTCGTCGACGATGCGGGCACCCGCCGCCTCGACGGTGACGCCCTCCACATCAAGACGCACGTTCCCCTCCCCGGCCGGACACCATCAGCGGCCCTCCAACGTCTGACCGCCGCACCGCATCAGCGACACAACAGCCGGCACACCGACGGACAACTCGACCCCAATCCGGCAAGACGCCACCGACCACACCCGCCAACCCGACAACGACGCCCTCCACATCAAGACGCACGTTCCCCTCCCCGGCCGGACACCATCAGCGGCCCCCGAACGTGTGACCGCCGCGCCGCATCAGCAGCAGGAAGGCCGGTACTCCGACGACGGCGGTGACGACGCCTACCGGCAGTTCGGCCGGGGCGAGCAGGAGCCGGGACAGCAGGTCCGCCCAGACCAGCAGGACGGCTCCGGCGAGGGGGGCCAGGACCAGTACGCGGCGGTGGTCGGCGCCGACGACCATCCGCACGAGGTGGGGCACCATCAGGCCGACGAAGCCGATCGCGCCGCTCACCGCGACGACGGTCCCGGTCACGGCCGCCGTCACGAGGAACAGTTCCCGGCGCAGCGTGGCCGGTCCGACGCCGAGCGCGGCGGCGGTCTCGTCACCCATCGCGAGGGCGTTGAGTGCCTCGGCCCGCCGGCGCAGCCAGGCCCAGCCGAGGGTGACGGTGACGGCCGCGATCGGCACCTGTGCCCACGTCGCCCCGCCGAGGCTGCCCAGCAGCCACATCATGGCCGAGCGGGCCGCCTCGCCCCGGGCCGCGCCGAACACCATCACGGTCGTCAGGGCCTCGAAGCCGTACGCCAGGGCCGTCCCGGTCAGGATCAGCCGCAGCGGGGTGAGACCGCTCGGGGAGCGGGCCACGGCGTACACCAGTGCCATCGCGGCGAGCGCGGAGCCGAACGCGGACACGGACAGCGCCCACACGCCCAGACCCGCGAAAGCGCCGAGCAGGATGACGGCGTTGGCTCCCACGGCGGCGCCCGAGGAGATGCCCAGCACGAACGGGTCGGCGAGGGCGTTGCGGACCATCGCCTGCACGGCCACGCCGACCGAGGCGAGCCCGGCCCCCACGACGGCGCCGAGCACGACGCGCGGGAGCCTGATCTCCCAGACGATGGTGTACGCGGCGCCGTCCCGGGCGGGCACGGTCCCGCCGGTGAGGCCGGCCCACAGCAGCCGGACCACCTCGCCGCCCCCGAGGCCCGTGGCGCCCAGGGCGACCGCGCCCAGCAGGGAGAGGAGCAGGACGAGGCCCAGTGCGGCGGCCAGGGGCGCGAGGGGCGTACGGCTGCGGCTCGCCGTAGGTCTTCGGAGCACGGGCGGGGCGGTCCTTCACCTCAGGCCGCCTGCTGGACCGTGAGACAGCCCGTACGGCCCGCGGGCCGCGCGGTCCCCCTCTCGCAGTCCTCGGCGAGCAGTCAACGGGTCGCTGCCCACCACGGGCGATCGGGCTCACGTGACGGACCGTCAGGTCGTCGCGCACACCGTTGCGGGTCAGCGCCGGACTCTCACCGGACTTCCCCCGTGGAAAGGCCCCCGGAGCCTAGCAAACGCCCTGCGGCGGCTCCGCGGTGGCCTCAGCCGCGAGGGCTCCGCCGGCGCGGGCGGAACAGGTGGGAGTCGAAGAACTGGGCGGAAAGGGCCGCCAGGACCAGGCCCGCCGCGAGGAGCAGGCCGTGCGGCAGGACGACGCCGGCGATCAGCGCGGCGGTCGCGACGGTGAGCCCGCACCAGCCGCGGACGCGGCGGTACTCGCGGGGCGGGGCCGGCCGCCCCTCGTCCGGCGACCGGGCGCAGCGGGGGTCGTCACGGGCGGTGGAGGCTGCCAGGTCGGTCAGGCGTTCGTCGTCGGTCGCGGACATGACTGTTCCCCTTGGGTCCGGTCGTCGGATCGGGGCGACGGCGACGGCGACGGCGGTTCCGGAGCCGAGGGGTGCTTCCCGGTCACGAGCCGCAGGAGGAGCGAAACGCGGCCCGCGGCGACCGGGCCGAGGACGGCCAGGACGAGGACGTACCCGGCGATGAAGGGGGCGAGGCGCTCGTCGAGGCCCGCACCGGCGGCCATGGCGGCGAGGATCAGCGCGAACTCGCCGCGGGCCAGCAGGGTGGTGGCGATGTTCGCCGCGGGTTCGGGGCCGTAACCGTGCAGGCGGACGGCGATCAGGCCGGCCGCCACGTGCACCGGGGCGCGACTGTGGGCCGTTCGAGTGGTCGCCGTGGGCGCACCGTCGTACCGTCGGTACGGAACCTCCACGGGGCGCTGGGCACAACCCGGGTCCCGAGAACATGCGGGAGCGGTCATGCGCGGACACAGGACGACGAGGACGGCGGCACTGCTCTGTGCGGCGCTGGGACTCACCGCGGCGGTCGGAACGGCCTCGGCCGCACCCACCGCGTCGCCGCCCGCCGACCGGTCCACCGCGCGGCCGACCGCATCGCCCGTCCTGGTCGACTGCCTCTGGCACCCGAAGGTGCGGCCCTCCGCCTTCATCCTGGCCTGCGGCGACGGCAACAGCCGGCTCGCCTCACTGAAGTGGGACCACTGGAACGCCAAGTCTGCGGAGGCCAGGGGCACCAACGTCGTCAACGACTGCAAGCCCTACTGCGCGGCGGGCACCTTCCACTCGTATCCGGTGGTCGTACGGCTGGACAAGGCGCAGCCCTGGACGAAGGACCCGCAGACGCAGCGCTACGACCGGATCGTCCTCGAGTACCCGGCACAGCGGCCCGAGCAGTTCGAGAAGGTCATGACCTACCCCCTGTGGGACTGAGCGGGACACCGGGCGGGGTGGCGGTCTCCCAGCAGCTGTCCAGATCCCGCTGGGCGGGTGGCGCGCCGCCGTGACTCCCGCCATCGTCCGCGGCCTCCCGTGGTAGGCCGCGCCGGGGTCGTCGCCGATCAGGGGCAGGATCTTGTCCAGGTCCGCGATGCAGGCCCCGAGGATCGTGACGTCTTGGTCGTCGAGTCCGCCGTGGAGTTCCCTCTGCACGAGGCCGGCGACGTCCGCGTCGAGCAGGACCAGGTCCGCGCCGTCGAGTCCACAGCGCGGAAACCCGCGGGGAACGGCGCGCGCAGGTGCTCCTCCCACAGCTGAGGGAGCCGGCCGTCGTGGTGGCCTTCACTCACGTCCGTGATCGTCTCCTTCGTGGCGGGGCGGGGCTGGGCTGGGTGGCGGTGCGGCCGGTCACTCCATGAGGCCGGCGGCGGTCGTCGCGCCGAGTTCCCAGCAGGCCTCCACCTCCGCCTTGCCGGGTTCCCCGGTGACCGTGACGGGTTCGGCCGCGCGGCGCCAGCCGAGGCCGGTCGTGAGGGCCTCGATGCCGCGTACGGCGCCGGTGACGTCGTTGCCGCCGTGCACGTAGTAGGCGAAGGGGCGGCCACGGGTGGTGTCGAGGCAGGGATAGTACACCTGGTCGAAGAAGTGCTTGAGAGCACCTGACATGTAGCCGAGGTTGGCCGGTGTGCCCAGCAGGTAGCCGTCGGCGGCCAGGACGTCGGAGGCGGTGGCGGCGAGGGCGGCCCGGCGGACGACGCGGACGCCTTCGATCTCCGGCGCCGTCGCGCCCTGGACGACCGCTTCGAACATCGCCTGACAGTTCGGCGAGGGCGTGTGATGGACGATCAGCAAGGTGGCCACGGCATCGAACCCTGCCCGCTCGGACGGCCGACCGCAAGCGGCGGCGCCGGTGCCGACCGCCGCGCCGGTGGGGCGGCTGGGCGTGCCGGTGGGGCGGCTGGGCGTACCGGTGGGGCGGCTGGGCGTACCGGTGGTCGGCTACGAGTGCCTGATGGGTGACCGCGCGTACCGGTGGGGCGGCCGCGGCGCCGACGGGATTCGAACCCGCGGACGAGTACGGGCAGACCCGCCCGATCCCGTCGATCGTCACGGGGAGGGTCTCCCCCGCGACGGTGCGATGGGCCGCTCTGCCACGGCGCCACGACCTGCCGGGGCCGCGCGACCCCGGTGCACTCAGCCTATATCTGCCTCAACGCCACTCCTCGGAACGGCACTTGACCCGCCGCACGGTTCAGCTTCCGTACCCCGCGTGATCAAAGCGCGGCACTCGTCCACACGTACCGAAGCTCCTTGCGCCGCCAGTCCCGGAAGGTGTCACTCCGCCGAGCGCCCCCTCCGTACGGTTCGGGACGCGAACGGGGCCGGAGGAGCCCGGCCCCGTTCAACCCGCAGAAGGAAGGGGCGCTGGGCGCGGCCGTCGTCGGCCACACCAGCGGCAAGGCGCTCGGCACGCTGGGCGGCGGCAGCGGCAAGGACCTCGACCTGGCGGTCGTCGCCGCGGGCAACACCGACGTGATCCGCGCCAGCCTGCTCACCGGGGAGTCGCCGCACTGCTGGCGCGGCCCGCCGCATCCTGACCGGATGCCTGACCGAACTGATCGCCCTTCAGGACGACTTGCTGGCCGGGCTGCGCCAGCCGGACCCGCCGGTGCCGGCGCCCCACTGCCCTGACGGCCTTCCCGCACGCGCCGGGGCCCGGCCGCCGCGACCTTCGTCGTACGGCGTCCGGGCCCATGGGAGCTGTGTGGATCAGCCGCCGCTCAGTCGGGCGCGCAGAAGATCCTTGCCCATCTCCGCACCCTTGCGGCTGTCCGCCTGGGCCTTGCGGAACAGGTCCGCGACCTCGGTGTCCTTGTCGCGTTCGGCGTCCTGGATATAGGTCTCCAGCCGCAGCGCGTTGTTCAGGCACGCCTCGACGTACCAGATGAGGTTGTAGTCCTTGTCCCGCGTACCGGTCACATCGCCGGTCTCTGCTCCAGTGGCCATGTGGGCCTCCTCCCAGCGTGCTGTCGACGTGGTCGTTTCCGCTGCCGGGTACCCACGGGGGCCACGGGCACACCGGAATGGAGGGGGCGGGGCGCGGGACCCGCCGGGGGGGCGGGCCGTAGGGGGCGAGGCGGACGTCCGACGGGGGGTGGGGGGCGGGCATACGGCCGCCGCCGGCCGGGGGCGCGGGATCCGCCGGGGGGCGGCCCGGAGGGGGACGAGGCGGACGTCGACGCCGGACGGGGGGCGGGCATACGGCCGCCGCCGGATCGGGGGCGGACATCCGGCCGTCGCCGGGTGGCTCGGTCATCCCGGCGAGCGGTGCCGGGCGCTCGACCGACGTGACAGCCCAGCACACGACCGAACAGAGCCGGGCGGCCCTATCCGGCCGCGGCCTGCCGGGCATCCCGGCGACACACAGCCGCTCTGACGACGTGAGCGGCCCTCCGGCCCGCCCCCCTGGGCTCTCACTCCTCGGTGGGCCGAACAATGGCGCGAAGGTCGAACGAACCAGACCCAAACGCCACGGTTCGCCACCCCTTCCACCACTTAGAAATATCTACCAGCATGCATATGCCGAGTCGGCAGGCTGCCGGCCGGCCGGACCCCGGGTCCGGTGGCGCCCGTGTGCGCCCGCCGGTTCCGGGCGGACCTCAGACGGAGCCGGATGATGAGCTATGCGATGTGGGCGCGCGGCGTGGAGTGGCTCGCCGCCGCCGCGACGGACCCGCGGAACTGCAAGCGGGAGTGGGATCAGGGTCACGGCGTCACGCTGCTGGAGGCGGGCCGCTACTGGACCGTGCTGAGCGTGCCCGACCGGCTGGGCCTGCTCACCCTGGACCTGCTGTGGCAGCCGACGCTGCCCGTGCCGGGGCCGACCCTCGTGGACACGGCGGCCCAACGGGTGGGCTTCTTCCTGCCGCCCGATCCGGCGAGCCGTTGGATCGGGGACGGTCTGAGACAGGCGGGCCGGGGCTCCTGGGTCGCGGTTCCCCCGCCGTATCGCCCGGCCCGCTCCCTGGAATGGCTGATCCCGCCGGACGGGACGGGTGCACTGCACTCCCCCGGCACCCTGGAACTGGCGCTGCGCCAGGCCAACGGCACCCTGGCCGTTCTCACACCGCCGCGCGGCGCCTAGCGCCCCACGGGCCCGACGCCCTGGGTGAGCCCGGTGAGCGACACCCACTGCACGTCGGGACGGGCGGGAACGGTCCGGCCGCGGGCGCGCCACTCCGCGACGAGGCGGGCGTAGATGGGTGCGCGGCAGGAGGGGCCCACGGCGGGCTGGGCGTAGAGGAGGCCGGAAGTGCAGTCCCCGGCGGGCGGACGCGGCCGTGCGGGACAGGGTCGGCGGGAAGGTCGGTCCATGCCGGAGCAACGCGACGCCCGCGCCGGTGGTACGCGCCCGCTCCCGCGCTCACCGGGGAGGGTGAACACGGACCCCGTTCGGCGCACTCCACCGTCCGATGATCGGCCCGGCACGTGAGGCTCGACGGGAGCCGTCCGCAGGGAGAGAAGGTGTCCCTGCGGGACGCAAGTCTCATCGGGCCTGATGTCCCAATGAGACATCAGGTCTGCGGGCTACCCCGGCACTACCGACGCGGGCTCCCCCGGCACTGCCGAAGAGTGAGAGCACCATGAGCACCGCCCCCGTCCCCGCGCCCACCGCCGTCACCGACCACGCCTCCGAGTTCTCCGGGAAGACCGCCCTGGTGACGCGCGCCGCCTCCGGCATCGGCTGACGCCGGCGCGGGTGATCGCGCTGGACGTGAGCGAGGACAAGCCGCGGCTGGCGCGCCAAGTGGGCGCGCGCGAGGCGGTGTCGCCGGACGCCGCGGCGGCTGACGCGGTGCGGGCGCTCACCGGCGGCCCGGGGGCCGAGGCGGTCTTCGACTTCGTCGGTGCGGAGCCCACGGTGCGCATCGCGGGGGCCGTCGCGGCGGCGGAGGGTGAGGTGGCGATCGTCGGGATCGGCGGTGGCGTGCCGCCGGTCGGCTTCGGCAGCCTGCCCTTCGAGGTGTCGGTGTACGCCCCGTACCGGGGCAGCCGCAGTGAGCTGTCGGAGGCGCTCGCGCTGGCCCGCGCCGGAGCGGTGTCGGTGCACACCGAGACGTTCTCCCTCGACGAGGCGCCGCTGGCGTACGAGCGGTTGCACGCCGGCGAGACCGACGGGCGCGCGGTGATCCTACCGAACGGCTGACCGGACGGGAGGCGGCACCGGCCACTCGGTGGCCGGGGGTCAACTGGCTTGAGGCGTAAGGCAATTCCGACAGTCGGCGCAGAAGTGAACAGATACCGGGCACTTTCGGCTTGAAGTCTCGCTCGACCGTGCGAGATCGGTCGATGACGGTGTGTACTGTGCTGCGAGTGCCCGGTCCGCACCTCTCGGGCCCACCCCTGCCTCCCCCTTCCCCGGAACGCCGACCTCCCTGGAACCGAATCGATGATCGAACTACCGGACCTGGTGGCCGGTGGCCTCGCCGCCGGCACACTGTCCGCGCTCGCCCTCGGCGGCGGGCTGCTGCGATTACGACGGCAACGGACCAGGCAGCGGGCGGAGATATCCGCCCTGCGCACCCGACTCGACGGCTCCTTACGGGCGTTCACCGCCGAGGTCGAGCATCTCGCGGTACGACGGGTGCCCGCCGCCGCCCAGCAGGTGGCCCATCCGCATCTGGCGGTGCCCGGCCCCCTCCAGCCGCTGACGGTCGGCACCCCGCTCGGCATCGCCCTGGAGAACGTACTCCTGGCGCTCCAGTCCGAAGTCGCCTCGCAGCGCACCCGGGTCGACGCCGCCGCACAGGCCGGCATGCGCGGCGCCACGCGGGAGATCCAGGCGGCCCTCTACCGGCTCCAGGACGCTCTGCGACGACTGCAACAACGTTTCGACGATCCGGAGTTGGCGCAGACCCTGTTCCAGCTCGACCACGAGAACGAGCAGTCGCTGCGGCGCGCCCAGGTCGCCGCCGTGGTGTGCGGGGCCTGGGTGGGGCTCGCGCGCGAGGAGTCACACCTGGTGGACGCGGTCACCGGCGGCCAGGCCCGGCTCGCGGGCTACCAGCGCGTCAAGATCCACAACCACCTGGAGCCCGGCACGGCCCTGGTCTCGCACGCCGTGGAACCGGTCGCCATCATCGTCGCCGAACTCCTCGACAACGCGCTGCGGCACTCCGCGCCCGACACCGACGTCGTGGTGAGCCTGGAACACGTCCACCACGGGGTGTGCGTCACCGTCGACGACGCGGGCCTCGGGATGACCCGCGACGAACGCGACCGCGCCCAGCGGCTGGTGGCCGGCGACGCCCCCATCCTCCTGACCGACCTGGGTGATCCACCGCGCATGGGCCTGGCCGCGATCGGCCGTCTGACCCGCCAGTTCGACCTGGGCGTCGACGTCTCCTCGGCCTCCCCCTACGGCGGGGTGCGCGCGGTACTGCGGGTGGACAGCCACCTGCTGAGCCGCCTCGACCCCGCCGACCGGCCGCCGGCCCCGAGCGCCCCGCGCACCACCCGCAAGTCCGTCCCCGCCGCGCCGGCCCCGTCGCACGCCTACGGCACGGAGGACGCCGTACCGGACGTCCCTGGGCACCACACGCCCACGGACGAGGACCGGGACGGGGACGGGGACGGACTGCCGCAGCGCCGTCGTCGCCGTACCCGACCCGCCGCAGCCGTAGCCGCCGTGCCCGAGACGTCCGCACCGCCCGCGCCACGCCCGGCCCGGCGGCCGGAGGAGGCCGCGGCGGCGCTCGGCGCACTCCAGTCCGGCACCGCGGCGGCGCGCTCGGGGGCCGCACCCGCGGGCAGCACGCGGACGGCGGCGCACGACACCGACCACACCGACGACGAAGAGGGAGCGGCCCGATGACCAGCCGCAACACGGGCGACACGGCATGGGTGCTGGAGCCGATCCTCCAGGTGCCGCACGTGGTGGCCGCCGTCATGCTGACCCGCGACGGCCTCGTGACGGGGTACACCGACGCGCTGTCGCAGCCGTCGGCGGAGCGGGTGGCCGCCATCAGCAGCACCGTGCAGGGGGCGTGCCGCACGGCGGCGGCCGCGTTCGCCGACCGGGACAAGGCCGAGGTGCGCCAGGTCGTCATCGAGTCCGACCACGGCTATGTGCTGATCGTGCCGACGGACCACGGCACCTGCGTCGCCGCGTACGGCGACGGGGAGGTGCGTCTGGACCTGCTGGCGCACCGGGTGCACTCGCAGGTGGCGCGGCTGGGCGAGAAGGCCATGGCGGCCGCGCCCCGAGGAGCCGACGACAACGCCTCCGCATGACCGCTCGTCCGGCCGGCCGTCCCCTGGTTCCCGCGTACCTGTCGACCGGCGGGGTGGCCCGGCCGAGCCGTCCCCACCTGGAGCGGCTGTCCGTGCTCGCCCGCACCGAGAAACGCGTGCCGCCCGGACTGCCCGCCGCCCAACACGCCCTGCTGGACGCCCTGGAGGGCGGCTCGCTGGCGGTGGTGGAGGCGGCGGCACTGCTCGGGCTGCCGGTCTCCGCGCTGTGTGTGCTGGCGGCCGGGCTCGCCGACCGGGACCTGATCCACACCCGCGCGCCGATCCCGCCGGCCGACCGCTTCGACCCCGACCTGCTGAAGAGAGTGGCCGATGGCCTCCGCGCCCTCAAGCACGCCTAGCGCCTGTCGTCACGCCGGCGAACCCGGCGCGATCCACCAGCCCGACACCGCCCGCGACCTGGTGAAGATCCTGGTCGCGGGGCCGTTCGGGGTGGGCAAGACGACCCTGATCGACTCGGTGTCCGAGATCCGGCCGCTGCACACCGAGGAGCACCTCAGCGAGGCGTCCACGCAGGTGGACGACCTGGACGGGGTGCGGGACAAGGCCACGACGACCGTCGCCATCGACTTCGGCCGGATCAGCCTGCCCGGCGGAGTGGTCCTCTACCTGTTCGGCACCCCGGGACAGGAGCGGTTCCGGTCCCTGTGGGACGACATCGCCTACGGGGCGCTCGGCGCGCTCGTCCTGGTGGACAGCCGCCGGCTCGACGCCTCCTTCGACGTGCTGGGCCTGGTGGAGGACAGCGGACTGCCGTACGCCGTCGCCCTGAACGCCTTCCCGGACGCGCCCACGCACCACGGCGAGGAACGGCTGCGGCGGGCCCTGGACCTGGAGCCGTCCACGCCGCTGGTGACCTGCGACGCACGGGACGCGAACTCCTCCGTCGACGCGCTGCTCGCGCTCGTCGACCATCTGATCACCCGCGACCCGGCGGAGGCCCGGTGACCACCCATCCCCCGGACCGGCACGACTTCTCACGCACGGCTCCCGTCCGGCTGTGGGAGGACGGCTTCGCGTCGGACCCGCACCGCTACTACGCCGCTCTCGGCGCCCAAGGACCCATCGGCTGGGCGGAGTTGGCGCCCGGTGTGCCGGCGTACCTGGTCACCGACCGGCGGGCGGCGCTGGACGTGCTGCACGACGAGGAGACGTTCTCGCACGACCCGCGCGCCTGGGAGGGGACCGTCCCGGCCGACTCCCCCGTGCTCGGCATGATGCGGTGGCGGCCCAACGCCCTGTTCGCCGACGGCGCCGCCCACGTCCGCTACCGCACCACCCTCATCGACGTGTTCGACCTGGTGGAGCCGCACGACCTGCGGGCCCGGGTGCACCGCGCGGTACGGCTGCTGGTGGACCGGATCGGGCCGCACGGCGGGGCCGACCTCGTCGCAGACTTCTCCCGGCCGCTGATGGCGCTGGTCTTCAACGACCTGTTCGGGCTGCCGGACAGCGCCGGCGACCGGCTCGAGGCGGGCCTCGGCAAGATGATGGAGGGCGGCGCGCAGGCCGCCGAGGGCGAGGCCGAGTACGGCCGGTACGTCCTGGAACTGATCGCGGCCAAGGCCGAGCGGCCCGGCGACGACCTGCCCAGCCGGCTCCTCGGCCACCCCGCCGGCCTCACCGGCGAGGAGGTCACCTGGCAGGTCTTCCTCACCCTCGGCGCCGGCTACGAACCGACCGCGAACCTGCTGTCCAACACCTTGTCGCGGATCCTGGGCAACCCGCTCTACTACTCCACCCTCACCAGCGGCGCCCGCCCCGTCATGGACGCGGTGGTCGAGGTGCTGCACCACGAGACGCCCCTGTCCAACTACGGCATCTACTACGCCCGCCGGCCCGTCTCCTTCCACGGGGTGTGGCTGCGGGACGCGGTACCCGTGGTGGTGTCGTACGGGGCGCTCGGCCTCCTCGCCGAGCGGGAGGTGACGGCCGGCCGGCATCCGAACGACGCCTCGCACCTGTCGTGGGGCGCCGGACCGCACGCCTGCCCGGTGAAACAGCACACGCTGCTGATCGTCACCGAGGCGATCGAACGGCTCACCCAGTGGCTGCCCGACCTCGACCCGGTGCTGCCCCGCGAGCGGCTCACCTGGCGGCCGGGGCCCTTCCACCGCTCCCTGACCGCGCTGCCCGTCCGCTTCAGCCCTCGTGCCGCCGACCGACCAGGAGTCCCCTCGTGACCACGACCGACCGCATCGTCCTCGACCCGTTCGGCTCCGACCTGCACGCCGAGAGCGCCCGGCTGCGCGCGCTCGGCCCGGTCGTGCCCATCGAGCTGCCCGGCGGCATCCCGGCCTGGGCACCCACCGGGTACGACACCCTGAAGGAGCTGATCCTCGACCCGCAGGTCAGCAAGGACCCGCGCAGACACTGGCGGCTGTGGCCGGAACTCGGCGACCACCCCACCTGGGGCTGGATCCTCGGCTGGGTCGGCGTGGTCAACATGCTCTCCACGTACGGCACCGACCACGCCCGGCTGCGGCGTCTGGTCGCACCGAGCTTCACGCACCGGCGCACCGAGTCGCTGCGGCAGCGGGTGGAGGCGATCACGGCGGAGCTGCTGGACGCCCTCGACCGGGGCGGGGACACGGTCGATCTGAAGGCCGCGTTCGCCCACCCCCTGCCGATGCGGATCATCTGCGAACTGTTCGGCGTGCCCGACGACATGCGGGAGGACCACGTCCGGCTGGTCGCCTCGATCATGGACACCACCGACCCCACCCCGGAGCACGCCGCGCGCGTCCAGGAACGGATCGGCTCGGTCCTCGGCGGGCTCATCGCGTACAAGAGCGAGCACCCCGGCGACGACATGACCACCGAACTGATCCGGGTGCGCGACGAGGAGGGCGACCGGCTCAGCGGCGAGGAGCTGCTGTACACGCTGCTCCTCGTCATCGGCGCCGGGTTCGAGACCACCGTGAACCTCGTCGGGAACGCCGTGGTGGCGCTGCTGGGCGCGCCCGAGCAGCTGGCGGCCGTACGGCGCGGGGACATCGGCTGGGACGCGGTGATCGACGAGACGCTGCGGCTGCACCCGTCGATCGCCACGCTTCCGCTGCGGTTCGCCGTCAGCGACCTGAAGGTGGGCGACGTGACGATCCCGGCCGGGGACGCCATCGTCACGACGTACGCGGCGGCGGGCGTCGACCCGGCCCACTACGGCCCCGACGCGGAGGTCTTCGACGCGGCGCGCCGGGCGGACGACCATCTGTCCTTCGGCATCGGCGTGCACCGGTGCATCGGCGCTCCGCTGGCCCGGATGGAGGCGCTCACCGCGCTGCCCGCGCTGTTCGACCGGTTCCCGGAGCTGCGGCTGGACACGGGCGCCGGGGAGCTGGAGCAGGTGCCGTCGTTCATCGCGAGCGGCTGGCGGACGATCCCGGTCCGGCTGCGCGGCTGACCGCGGTCCAGGTCGCGGTCGCTGTTACGGGGAGGGCTGGCATCGCGGGGGTGCGACCGGTCCCCCGTTCCGGTCGAACCCCCGCGGCTCCTCGAACCTACGTGCCGGGCGGACCGGCTGTGAATCGTGCCGGTGCCCGCTCGCGGGCCGGGAGGACTCACCTGTGCACAGGTGAGTCCGGATGGCCCGATTACGCCTGGCGGACGTCGGGCCGGCCGTCGAGGTGCAGGTCGGGCGGGTCGAGAGCGCCGGTCGCGAGGTGGGCGAGAACCACCTCGTAGAGGTCGCTGCCGGCGGCGAGGAGCCGGCGTTCGAGGACGGGTTCGGCGCCTCGGACGTGCTCGCGGACGGTCTGGGCGTGCACGCCGAGAAGCTGGGCGGCCCGTTCGGCGTTGCCGCCGGCGGCGATCCAGGCGCGCAGGGTGCCGCGCAGGTCGCGGCCGTCGGTGTCGAGGCGGGCGAGCAGGCCGTGCGCCCAGGTGCGCAGGGCGGGCCCGGTGAGCAGGTCGCCGAAGCGGGCGGGGGCCGCGACCGCGGCCGCGCGGATACGGTCCTCCGTGAGGCCGGCCTCGGTGTTCAGGGCGAGATGTACGGCGGCGCGGACGGCCAGGTCGGAGAAGTCCGCGGCGAGGAGGTTCTCGACGCGTTCCATCCGGGCGCGGACGGTGTTGCGGCTGACGCCGAGCACCTTCGCCGCGCTGACGGCGGTGAACTCCAGGCCCAGCCGGGTGGTGGCGAGGAGTTCGGCGCGGGTGTGGTGGGCGAGGGTGTCCAGGGGACGCAGCAGGTGGGTCGCCCAGGCGCGCAGGACGGCGGGGTCCATCAGCCGCTCGGGGTGGGTGCGTTCGGCGTAGACGGCCGTCTTGTCGGGGCGGAAGTGGGCGACGGCGAGGGCGCTGACGGCCTGTCCGTAGGCGGCGGCGGTATGGGCGAGGCTCTGGCGGGCGCTGCCGCCGAGGAAGGTGTCGGGGTGCCGGCGGCACACGTCGCGCAGGTCGGCGCCCGCGGTGTCGCGCGGAGTCACCACGATGACGTGGGCGTCCACGGCCGGGCAGCGCACGACCAGACTCTGTTCGCGGGTGGCCTCGATGCAGGCCTCGGCGAGCCGGTCGCGCTCCTCGGGGGTGCTCTCGACGACGTAGACGCAGGCGGTATCGGTGTCGAGGAGGCCGGGCCAGAGGCCGGCGGCGACCCTGCGGGCCGCGCTGGTGTCCTCGACCATGAGCAGTTGCAGGATGGCGAGGCGCAGGTCGGAGGTGGCGCGGGCGAGCCGGTGTCCGGTGGCGGCGGTGCGCTGGGCGCGCAGCAGGAGTTCGAGGGCGGCGGCCGTATGCGTCACGATGTCGGCGGCGCGCCGGTCGAAGGGCGCGGTCCGCACGACGGCGAGCACGCCCGCCGCTGCGGGTGGCGGCAGTTCCACGCGGATCAGCCGCAGATGGCGGCCGTCGCCCTGCCAGGAGGCGGAGGCGAGGCGGCCGGTCACGATGTCCGTCACCAGGCCCTCGTCGAGCGGTGTCGGCGAACCGGCGAGGGGGGTGCCGTTCTCGTCGCGCAGGGAGACGGCCGCCCCGACGGTGTCGCCGAGCCAGTCGACGACCCTGGCGATGTCCCGTCCGGTGGGCCGCAGATGGTCGAGGAGTTCCTGAGCCCACGCCGAGTCGGCATGGCCCGTCACCGCCACGTCCGTGCGACGCCGCTCGTCGTCCCGGCCGGTCATGTCGGCCCACACTCCTCGTCCCTCACGGCCCTGTCCGGCCGAACCAGTCATATCGGTCGGGGACGTTACCTCACGGACGCCGTCAGGGGTCCGATCCGCGTCCGACGACCGCCGGACCGGGCTGGGCGGACGGGGCCCGGACGGACGCCGACGGCGTCCAGGCCCGACGTGCGTCCTGACCACGCACGCTGACGGCACCGTCCTGAGCGGGGCGCTCAGGACGGTGCCGTTCCGGTGACGGTGATGGCGCACTCGCGCCAGCGGGGGGGGCGAGGCGGGCGATTGGAGGTGGCGGCGCGCTCGGGTCCGTCCCGCCCGTGCGGTACAGGGGGTGGCGGGGCGAGCGGCCGGTGTCAGTGCGCCGAGGCCGGTGGGCAGCCAACACCGCGCCGCCCAGCCAGAACAGACCCGTGGCCACGGAGGCCGCGTGCAGCCCGTTCACGAACGCCCGGCCACTGCCCTCGACGACAGCCCCCACAACTGCGCGGGCATCCTCCCGAAGACGAAGGCGCTCAGACGATCACGCCCCGCTCACATCCGCCCCGCGCGGAGCCGCCGAGACCCGACTGCCAAGCCCGGCCGCAGCCAGCACCGCACCCACCAGGCAGAGCAGGCCCGTCACCACCGAAGCCGCGTGCAGGCCGTTCATGAAGGCCTGGGCACTGCCCTCGACGACGGCCGCCCGGAGCTGCTCGGGCATGCTGCCGGAGACGGGGGCGACGCCCATGGCGACCGCGTCCTTGGCCTCGCCGAGCCCGGCGGCCGTCGCCGCGGGGACTCCGGCCCGGGTCAGTTCGCCGCCGAGCGTGGAGCCGACCCTGGCGCTGATCACGGAGACCAGGACGGAGGTGCCGAGGGCGCCGCCGATCTGGAGTGTGGTGGCCTGGAGGCCGCCCGCGACCCCGCCGTCCTGGACCGGGGCGTTGCCGACGATGGCGTCCGAGGAGGCGGCGAGCACCATGCCGACGCCGAGGCCGAGCGCGACGAACGGCGGCCACATGGTGGCGTAGGAGGAGTCGGTGGACCAGGTGAGCAGGCCGAAGCAGGCGACGCCCTGGAGGACCATGCCGAGCGGCATGCACAGGCGGGCGCCGAACCGGCCGGTGAGGGCCGCGCCGAGCGGGGAGGCGACGAGCGAGGCGAGGCTGAGCGGGAGGGTGCGCACACCGGCCTCGACGGGGGTGTAGCCGCGCACGTTCTGCAGGTACAGCATGATGAAGAAGATCGCCCCGAGCAGCACGAAGAAGTTGAGCGCGGTGATGATCGCGCCGACGGTCAGCGAGCGGTTGCGGAACAGGCGCATCGGCAGCAGCGGGTGCTCGACGCGGGTCTCGTACCAGCCGAAGACGGCGAGGACGAGGAGTCCGGCGAGGACGGCGGCCCAGGTTCCCGCGGAGGTCCAGCCCCAGGTCTCGCCCTTGACGACGCCGAGGACGAGGCTGAGCAGGCCGGCGGCGAGCAGCAGGACCCCGGGGACGTCGAAGCGGCGGTGTCCGGTGGAGTTCCGCGACTGCGGCAGCACGAGCGCGCTGAACGCGAACGCGACGACGCCGATGGGGAGGTTGATGTAGAACACCGACTCCCAGTTGACGTGCTGGACGAGGAGCCCGCCCACGATCGGGCCGAGCGCGGTGGACACGGCGGAGACCATGGCCCAGATGCCGACGGCCATGCCGAACTTCTTCGGCGGGAACACCGCCCGCAGCAGCCCCAGGGTGTTGGGCATGAGCAGGCCGCCGAAGACGCCCTGGAGGGCGCGGAAGACGATGACGCCGGTGATGGAGCCGGACAGTCCGATGGCGACCGAGGAGACGGCGAATCCGACGACGCCGACCAGGTAGAACGTGCGCCGGCCGAAGCGGTCGCCGAGCTTGCCGCCGAGGATGAGGGTGGCGGCCAGGGCCAGCAGGTAGGAGTTGGTGACCCACTGGAGGTCGGCGGTGGAGGCCTTGAGGTCGCGGCCGATCTCGGGGTTGGCGATGGCGACGACGGACGCGTCGAGCTGGACCATGAACAGGCCGAAGGCGACCGCGCAGAGGGTGAGCCAGGCGTTGGAGCGGAAGCGGCCGGTGGCCGGTGGCCGCTCCGCGGTGGACGCGGGCACGGCGGAGTGATCCACGGTGGTGGATGGCATGGAGGAGCCTTGTCTGTGACGTGGTTCTGCGAAGAGGTGACGGCGGCATCCGAGGGCGCGGCACGGCAGGTCCCGGGCAGGGTGAGTCCCGCCGGGGAGCAGGCGGAGAAGGGCCTGCCCCGGTCAGGCCGAGAAAGGTCCCGCCCCGGTCAGGCCGAGAAGGTCCTGCCCCGGTTCAGTGCGCCGCGGCGTGCAGGTGACGCGTGAGGGAGATGAGCGCGCCGACCGCGGAGCCGAGGGCGTCCATCTCGCCGTCGGTGAGGGACAGCAGTGCCTCGGAGAGGTAGCCGGTCTCCAGGTCACGCACCTCGGCGAGGCGCCGTCGGGAGGTCGCCGTCGGATACAGGTGGGCGACGCGCTTGTCGGTGCTGTCCTGTCGGCGCTCCAGCATGCCCCGCTCGGTCATCTGGGAGACCAGGGCGCTGACGTTGTTGGGCTTCATCAGCAGGGCGTCGGCGGCCTCGCGCACGGTGGCGCCCTCTTGCTGCGCGACGAACCTCAGCAGCAGGAGCTGCCCCTCGGGCGGCTTGGGGTGCGGATAGGTGGAACCCACGCGTCGGTCCAGGGCCCGGTGCAGCGCGGGGAGGCAGGCCGCGAGCTCGGAGGCCACGCGGTCGGTGCCCCGGGAGGGCGCGCTGGTGTCGGACATGACAGCCACGATAGGTATCCGTACATACCTATGTCAAAAGCGGTCGGCCGTCCGGCGCCGGACCCACGGGCCGTCCATGGCGACCCGGACCCCGCCGCACGGCATAAGCTCCCCCAATGGCGAAGTACTACGACGTTCACCCCGACAACCCGCAGCCGCGCACCATCGCCCAGGTCGCGGCGGCCATCCGGGCAGACGCGCTGATCGCGTACCCGACGGACTCCTGCTACGCGCTCGGCTGCCGGATCGGCAGCCGCGAGGGCGTCGACCGGATCCGGTCGATCCGCGAGCTGGACGACAAGCACCACTTCACCCTCGTCTGCCAGGACTTCGCGCAGCTCGGCCAGTTCGTGCACGTCGACAACGACGTGTTCCGCGCGATCAAGGCCACGACGCCCGGCAGCTACACCTTCATCCTCCCGGCGACGAAGGAGGTGCCGCGCATGCTCCAGCACCCGAAGAAGAAGACGGTGGGCGTGCGCATCCCCGACCACGTCGTCACCCAGGCACTGCTCGCCGAACTCGGTGAGCCCCTGCTGTCGAGCACGCTGCTGCTGCCGGGCGAGGAGGAGCCGATGACCCAGGGCTGGGAGATCAAGGACCTGCTCGACAACGCGGTGGACGGGGTGCTCGACTCCGGGGACTGCGGCACCGAGCCGACCACGGTCATCGATTTCTCGGAGGGCGAGGCGCAGATCATCCGGTACGGAGCGGGCGACGCCTCACGCTTCGAGTAGGCCGGGGCGAAGGGGGAGCGACAGGCGACAGGTCACCGGGCCCCGCCACCCCCGGCTCGATGGTGCATGCAACGATATCGACGGCCCGGCCTCGCCGCCGGGCCGGTCGACCGCTCGTCGTGTACCGCGCAGAGAGGCACCCCCTCATGATCTCCGTTCAGGGAACAGCCGTGGACGTCCCCACCGAGGACGGCGTCGCGGACGCCCATCTCTCCCACCCCGCCGACGGCGCGCCCCGTCCGGGCGTGCTGCTCTACCAGGACGCGTTCGGTCTGCGGCCGCATCTGCGCGCGATGGCCGACCGGCTGGCCGGCGCCGGGTACACCGTGCTGGTGCCGAACGTCTTCTACCGTCACGGGCGCAGTCCCGTCGTGGAGCTGCCCGGGTTCATCGACCCGGAGGTCCGCCCGGACATCTTCGAGAGGCTGCTCCCGGTGATGCGGTCGCTGACCAACGACCTGGTGACGCGGGACGCCGACGCGTATCTGCGCTGGATGGCGCGGAGCCCACTGGTCGTGGACGGTCCGGTCGCGGTGACCGGGTACTGCATGGGCGCCCGCCTCTCCCTGCTGACCGCGGGCGCCCATCCCGAGCGGGTCGCGGCGGCGGCCGGTTTCCACGGCGGGCGGCTGGCGACCGAGGCGCCGGACAGCCCGCATCTGGTGGCCGACAGGGTCACGGCCGAGCTGTACTTCGGCCACGCCGACGACGACCCCGCACTGCCGCCCGAGGAGCAGGAGCGGCTGGAGGAGGCCCTGACCGCGGCCGGCGTCCGGCACCGCTGCGAGGTCTACCGGGGCGCCCCCCACGGCTTCACCCAGGCCGACACCGCCGCCTACCAGGAGGCCGCCTCCGAGCGACACTGGGCGGCACTGCTGGACCTGCTGGAGCGCACCTTCTGATTCCGGCGCGAGCATCGGCACCCGCACAGGCACGCGCACAGCAGGCGCACAGCACGCGCACCGGCACGCATACCGGTGCACACACCGGCCCACGGCTCCCGCGGTCAGCACCCCGCGGGAGCCTCTTCGTGCACAGTCATTGACATGCTCACACCCTGATGCGACGTTGAGAGCGCTCTCAACAGGTACGGACCAACCCCACAGGCCTACCCGCACGGAGGTGGAGAGTGTTCCGCACACTCAGGTCCCGGCTGACGGCAGCGGCAGGAGCCGCCGCGCTCGTCGGCACATTGCTCACCCTGGGGCCACCGGCCCAGGCCGCCGTCCCCGCCACCGTTCCCCTCAAGATCACCAACAACTCGGGGCGCGGCGAACCCCTCTACGTCTACAACCTCGGCACCCTCCTGACGACGGGTCAGCAGGGCTGGGCCGACGCCAACGGCACCTTCCACGCCTGGCCCGCGGGCGGCAACCCGCCCACACCGGCGCCGGACGCCTCGATCACGGGCCCGGCGGCCGGCCGGTCGGCGACCATCCGGATCCCCAAGTTCTCGGGCCGCATCTACTTCTCGTACGGTCAGAAGCTGGTGTTCAGGCTGACCACGGGCGGGCTCGTGCAGCCGGCCGTGCAGAACCCCAGCGACCCCAACCGGAACATCCTGTTCAACTGGTCGGAGTACACGCTCAACGACTCGGGCCTGTGGCTCAACAGCACCCAGGTCGACATGTTCTCGGCGCCGTACGCGGTCGGGGTGCAGCGCTCCGACGGGACCACGGTCAGCACCGGCCGGCTCAAGGCGGGCGGCTACACCGGCTTCTTCAACGCCCTGCGCGGGCAGCCCGGCGGCTGGGCGAACCTGATCCAGACCCGCTCGGACGGCACCGTCCTGCGGGCGCTGTCCCCGCTGTACGGCGTGGAGACCGGGGCACTGCCCCGTACCGTGCTGGACGACTACATCAACCGCGTGTGGCAGAAGTACGCGACCTCGACGCTGACGGTGACGCCGTTCGCGGACCAGCCGGGCACCAAGTACTACGGCCGGGTCTCCGGCGGCGTCATGAACTTCACCAACAGTTCGGGCGCCGTGGTCACCAGCTTCCAGAAGCCGGACGCGGACAGCGTGTTCGGCTGCCACCGGCTGCTGGACGCCCCCAACGACGCCGTACGCGGGCCGATCTCGCGCACGCTGTGCGCCGGGTTCAACCGGTCCACCCTCCTGACCAATCCCAACCAGCCGGACACCACCTCGGCGGGCTTCTACCAGGACACGGTGACCAACCACTACGCCCGAAAGATCCACGCTCAGATGGCCGACGGGAAGGCGTACGCGTTCGCGTTCGACGACGTCGGCCACCACGAGTCGCTCGTGCACGACGGGTCGCCGCTCCAGGCGTACCTGACGCTCGACCCGCTGAACTGAGAGCGGCGACGTCCCGCACGCGGAGAAGCTCCCGTGCGGGACGTCCGCGCGAGAGGAGCCGGGCGGCCCGCCTGGTCCTGGCCCGGCGTGCCGCGACGAAACACGGCAAAGGCTTGCTTCCCCGACGCATGCGCCGTAGACCTGCTCTCACAACAACCGTCACTCTGGGGGGAGTTCGGTGATGGACGGCACGGTCGACGGGTTCCGGTACGGGTGGGTGACACCCGTCGCGGCGTATGTGATGGCCTGTCTCGGAGGGGCTCTGGGCCTGCGCTGCATCGTGCGCTCGCTGCTCGACGGGCAGTCGTGGCGGCCCGGCTGGCTGGCGCTCGGGGCGGCGTCGATCGGCTGCGGGATCTGGACGATGCACTTCGTCGCCATGATCGGCTTCCAGGTGGAGGAGGCCCGGATCGGCTACGACGCCGGCCTGACCGTCGTCAGTCTCGTGGTCGCCGTCGTCGTGGTGGGGATCGGCGTGTTCATCGTGGGGTATCGCGGAGCCGGCGCCGCGGCACTGTGCCTCGCGGGAGGCGTCACCGGACTCGGTGTCGCGGCCATGCACTACCTGGGCATGGCCGCGATGCACCTCGACGGCAGCATCCGCTACGACCCGTTCACGGTCGCGCTCTCCGTGCTGATCGCGGTCGTCGCCGCGACGGCGGCCCTGTGGGCGGCCGTCACGATCCGCGGGTTCGCGACGAGCCTCGGAGCGAGCCTGGTGATGGGGGTGGCGGTGTCCGGGATGCACTACACGGGCATGGCGGCCGTCAGCGTCCATGTGCACGGCACGGCCCCGTCCTGGGCGGGCGACGCCCCGACCTCACTGCTGCTGCCGATGCTGATCGGACCCGTGATCTTCCTACTGCTGGCCGCGGTGGTGGTGATGTTCGATCCGCTGCTGGTGCTCGGCGAGGGGGACTGGAACCGGAACTCCCGGACCGGGCGGGCCGTCGCCGCCGAGGAGGAGCCGGTGGCCGGCCGATCCGGCCCCCGCCGCTCGTGGAGCGACGGGTGAGCGGTTCGCGCAGGGCCGGCCCGGTGAGCGCCGTGCGGTAGGGCCGCCGGGCCGGACGCGCGCGGGGGAAGCCGTTCCCGCGCACATTGCAGGCTTGTGAAATCCGGTGTCCGGCGCGGCGGACGCGGATGAGACTCGCCGTCCCGGTGGTTGCACCCGGCGTCCGCCAGTCCGCCAGGGACACCGTCCGAGGGAGCGCACATGACCGTCCAGGACATCGACCGCACCGGCTTCGTCCGGGAGTGGGAGCAGTGGCACCGCCGGAAGGAGGAGGTTCTCGCCGGCCCGCACGGTTTCCTCGCGATCACCGGCCTGCACTGGCTGAGCCCCGAGCCGACCCGCTTCGAGGACGCGCCCGGCGCCTGGTCCGGCACGGCCGAGGGAGTCGTCGTCGACCTCTCCGAGGACGAGGAACTGACCGTGGACGGCACGGTGGTGCGCGGCCGGTACGCGTTCGGGGTGATCGCCGAACGCGACAGCGTGTACGTCGCCGCCGGGGACGCGCTGATCGAGGTCGCCAAGCGCGGCGGCCACGACATCCTGCGCCCGCGCCACCCCGGCAACGCCCTGCGCACCGCCTTCTCCCACACCCCCGCCTACGCCCCCGATCCGCGCTGGGTGCGCGAGGGCCGCTTCCTGCCCCACGCGCGGCCCCGGCCGGTGACCGTCGGCGCCGCCGTCGAGGGCCTGGAGCACGTCTACGACTCCCCGGGGCAGGTCGAGTTCGAGCTGGACGGCACGACGTACCGCCTCACCGCGTTCAACGGCGATGCGCCGGGCAGCCTGACGGTGCTGTTCACGGACGCCACCTCGGGGGTGACGACGTACGCCGCGAACCGCTCCCTCCAACTCGCCGCACCGGACGACGAGGGCCGGGTGACGCTGGACTTCAACCGGGCCGGCAATCTGCCCTGCGCCTACACGGACCTGGCGACCTGCCCGCTGCCCCCGGCGGAGAACCGGCTGCCCGTGGCCATCGAGGCCGGCGAGCGGATCCCCCTGGAACGGGGTGGACGGGACTGAACCAGGTCACCCCTCCCCGCCGTCCGGTTCTGGACCGTTGTTACGGTGCACCGGTGTCTGACTCCTCACGCGATACCGCCGAAGGCGCCGGCTGGGGCGCCAACGACCCCGGCACCTACGGGCAGTTGATGTCCGCCGAGGTGGAGAAGATCTCGTGGCTGGACCCCAGGATGCTGTGGGCCGCGCGCAACGGCGTGCTGGCGTCCTGGTTCGGGGACCCCACCGGCCGTACGCGCGGCCGGTGGGTGGACCAGCGGGCGGCGGCCGGGGCACCCGCGGACAAGGTGATCCGGCGCCCGGAACCGGACCGCTTCTCCTTCATGGTGATCGGCGACACGGGCGAGGGCGACGACCCCCAGTACGCCGTCGTGCCAGGCTTCCTGAAGGTGGGTCAGGACACCAGCTTCGCCGTACTGGCGAGCGACGTGATCTATCCCGCGGGCAGCGCGGACGACTACGACGGCAAGTTCTTCCGCCCGTACCGCGACTACCGGGCCCCGATGTACGCGATACCCGGCAACCACGACTGGTACGAGGACCTCGGCGCGTTCATGCGGGTCTTCTGCGACGCCCCGCCGCTCCCGGAGGAGCCCGAGCCCCGGCCGTCCGGCCGGGCCTGGCTACGCTCCCGGCTGTGGCACCGGCCACGCCAGGGAGACGGCCGACGCCTCGACGAGGCACGGGCGTTGCGTTCGCACCCGTCCCAACAGGCCGTGCAGCCGGGCCCGTACTGGGCGATCGACTCCGGACCGGTGCGGATCATCGGCATAGACACCGGCCTGCTGGGCACCCTGGACGCCGAACAGGGCGCCTGGCTGCGGGAGGTGGCGCGGGGGCCGCGCCCGAAGATACTGATCACCGGCTCACCTCTGTACGTGGACGGCGAGCACCAGCCCTGCCCGATCGAGGGCGGCGGCACGGTCGACGAGATCGTGCGCGACCCCGGGCACCGCTTCGTCGCGGCGATCGGCGGCGACATCCACAACTACCAGCGCTATCCGGTGCCTCTGCCGGACGGCCGTACCCTCCAGTACGTCGTCGCGGGCGGCGGCGGGGCCTTCATGCACGCCACGCACACCATCCCGCGCGTCTCCGTGGGCGGGGTCGCGGAGGCCGACTTCCGCTGCTATCCGCTGCGCGGCGACTCCCTCGCCTTCTACAGCCGCCTGTACGGCCGGCGGCTGCGGCTGCGGCGTTTCTTCAGGCTCACCGAGGCCGAGGCGACCGCGGTGATCGCCGAGCGGCTGGGCATCCCGCCGACCCGCGGTCCGGGCGCTCCCGTGCGGATCACCCGGCGGGTCCGGCTGGTCGCCACCCTGCTCGGCACCGCCCGCCGGCCCGACCGCGGGGCGCGGTTCCGGCTGCCCGTGCGCAAGATCTACACGTCGCTGTTCTCGCCGAGTTCGGCGACGTACAGCCCGCCCTTCTTCAAGTGCTTCCTGCGTCTGGACGTCAGCCCGGAGAGCGTGCGGCTGCGCTGTTACGCGGCCACCGGCAACCGCGCACAGGAACTGGACCCGCCGGTCGAGGACGAGGTCACCATCCCGCTGGCCTGACCCGGCCCCCGACCCGACCATGGAAATACCGGTGTACGGCGGTGCCCGCCGTCGACGATGGAGGAACCGATGCCGTCCACCCCACGCCCGCTGCGCAAACTGGGCTTCCTCACCATCGGCCTGTTCGACGAGGCCGACCCGCGCCGCGGGCACGAGACCACGCTGGAGATCATCGAGCTGGGCGAGCGGCTGGGCTTCGACAGCGCCTGGCTGCGCCACCGGCACCTCCAGTACGGCATCTCCTCCCCCGTCGCCGTCCTCGCGGCGGCCTCCCAGCGCACCAGCCGGATCGAGCTGGGCACCGCGGTGATCCCGCTGGGCTGGGAGAACCCGCTGCGGCTGGCGGAGGACCTGGCGACCGTCGACGTGCTGTCCGGGGGCCGGCTCAATCCGGGGGTGAGCGTCGGCCCGCCGATGCACTACGACCGGGTCAGACAGACGCTGTACCCGGACACCGCGGACGCCGAGGACTTCGGATACGGCAGGGCGCGACGGCTGCTCGACCTGGTGCGCGGCGAGCCCGCCACCGGCTTCAGCGGCACCGAGGGCTTCGAGGTGTTCTCCGACCGTGTGCAGCCCCACTCCCCCGGCCTGGGCAGCCGCCTGTGGTACGGCGGCGGCAGCCTCGGCTCGGCGCGCTGGGCCGGGGAGAACGGCATGAACTTCCTGACCAGCAGCGTCGTGAAGGCCGAAGGTCCCGACGGCGCACGGGACTTCGCCGACATCCAGCTCGCCCTGGTGCGTGCCTTCCGCGCCGCGCACCCCGACGGCGACGCGGCCCGCGTCTCCCAGGGCCTCGTCGTCATCCCCACCGACTCCGCCACCCCCGGACAGCGCGCGAAGTACGAGGAGTTCGCCGCCCGGCGCCTGGCCCGCACCACGTCCCCGCAGGGCCCCGGTCGGCTCCTGTTCGCCCCCGACCTGGTCGGCACCTCCGCCGAGCTGGCCGAACGCCTGCGCGCCCATGCCGCGTTCCGCGAGATCGACGAGGTCGCCTTCGCCCTCCCCTTCACCTTCGCCCCCGAGGACTACGTACAGATCCTCACCGACATGGCGACGAGGCTGGGACCGGCGCTGGGGTGGCAGCCGGGGATCTGAGTCGGGCCGGCGTGTCGGCATGACGGCTCGCCTGCGGCCCGTGCAGGCGGCGGGGGCGTGCCAGGCGTCCGCCGCCGGGCGGCCTCACCAGCGGCCGGGCTCGACTCCCGTGACCGGCTCCGACGGCCTGCCGTCCACCCCGACCGGGATGTCTCCCGTGAGCATCACGCGGTGCATGGTGCGGGGGAAGCCGAGGTGGGTGTTGTCGCTGGGGGCGAGGTGGATGGTGGCGCGGTTGTCCCAGAAGGCGACGCTGCCCGGTTCCCAGCGGAAGCGGACCGTGTACTCGGGGCGGGTCGCCTCCTCCAGCAGCAGTTCCAGGATCGCCGCGCTCTCCGCGCGCGAGAGGTCGGTGATCTGCTCGACGTAGTAGCCGTTGACGTACAGGACCCGCTCGCCCGTCTCGGGGTGGACCCGTACCAGCGGGTGCACGGAGGCCACCTGGTGGTCGAGGAGGTGACGGACGTAGGCGTCGTCGCCGGCGCGGGGCTGGTAGCCGACGCCGAGGCGGTGTTCGGCGCGCAGTCCGTCGACGAACCGCCGCAGCGGCGCGGACAGTCCGGCGTACGCGGCGGCCAGGTTGGACCAGGTGGTGTCGCCGCCGTACGGGGGGACGGTCTCGGCGCGCAGGATCGTCGCGGCGGGCGGGTCGACGCGCGCGCCGTGGTCGCAGTGCCAGCCGCGCAGCAGGGTGTGCCGGCGGCGCCTGAGCCACTCCTCGTGGTCCATGCCGAACCGGCCGCCGAGTTCCAGCCGGTCGGCGGTGGTCTCGATCTCGGGGAAGTCCGCCGGGGAGGCGCTGCCGCGCTTGCGCAGGACGACCGGTTCGCCGAACCGGCGGGCGAACGCCACATGCCCGGCGTGGTCCAGCCGCTGCCCGCGGAAGAAGACCACCTTCCAGCGCAGCACCGCCGCCCGGATCGCGGCGACCTGCGCGTCGTCGAGTCCGGCGGCCAGGTCGACGCCCTCGATGTCGGCGCCGATGTGCCCGGCGGCCGGCCGGAGCGTCAGTCCCGCGGCCCGCACACTGTCCTCCACCGCCGCATCCGTCGCCATGTCCCTCGCCTCGCTGTCGAACTCGGTCGTCATGCGCGCTCCGCTCGTCCTCGTCACCGGTACGGCTCCCCGAAGATCGTGTCAGCGAATCGCCGACGTGACGACAGCGCCTCCGCCCTCGTCCCCGCCGCTCCGGTTGATCGATCCCCGGCCTGTCGGTGAGGCTGGAGGGACGACACAGCCGAGGGAAGGCCCGATGGTGAACCACATCCCCGCCCACACGCTCAACGACGGAACGACGCTCCCGGCCGTCGGTCTCGGCACCTGGCCGATGGACGACGCGCAGGCGGAGGAGGCGGTGGCCGGGGCGCTCGGCCGGGGCTACCGCCTGATCGACACGGCGACGAACTACCGCAACGAGACCGGCGTGGGCCGCGGGATCGCCCGCGCGGACGTGCCGCGCGAGGAGATCGTGGTGACCACGAAGCTCCCGGGCCGCCACCACGGCTACGACGAGACCCTGGCCTCCTTCGAGGAGTCCCGCCGGCGGCTCGGCGTCGACCGGGTGGACCTGTACCTGATCCACTGGCCGCTGCCCCGCGTCGACAAGTACGTCGACTCCTGGCGGGCCATGATCAAGCTCCGGGAGGAGGGGCTGGTCCGGTCGATCGGCGTCTCCAACTTCACCGCCGGTCACATCGAGCGGCTGGAGAAGGAGACGGGCGTCCTGCCCGCCGTCAACCAGATCGAGGTGCACCCGCTCTTCCCGCAGGACGCGCTGCGCGCCTTCCACGAGTCGAAGGGCATCGTCACGGAGAGCTGGAGCCCGCTGGGGCGCGGCTCGGCCCTGCTGGACGATCCGGCCGTGATCTCCGTCGCCGAGGCCCACGGCGTCACCCCCGGCCAGGCCGTCCTGCGCTGGCACCTCCAGCTCGGCGCGGTGCCCGTTCCGAAGTCGGCGGACCCGGAGCGGCAGCGGGCCAACCTGGACGTGTTCGGCTTCGAGCTGGGCGCGGCACAGATGGCGGCGATCGCGGACCGTGTGCCCCGGCGGCTGGGCGGTGATCCGGAGGTTCACGAGGAGTTCTGAGCCGGGCCGAGTTCCGTGCCGGGGCCGCGGGTACCCGGCACATCCCGGAAGAAGGACCGGACGGAGGACCGGAAGGGACCGGATGGAGGACCGGATGGAGGACCGAATGGACGAGCGGGCACGGCTCAGCGACTACCGCGGGAAGCGCGACTTCGACCGGACCGGCGAGCCGTCCGGAGACCGGGCGCCCGCCAGGCGCGGGAGGCCCCGGTTCGTCGTGCAGATCCATGACGCGAGCACGCTGCACTTCGACTTCCGGCTCCAGGTGGGTGACGTCCTGAAGTCCTGGTCGGTGCCGAGGGGCCCGTCCGCGCGGCCGAAGGACAAGCGGCTCGCCGTGCCGACGGAGGACCATCCGCTGGACTACGAGGACTTCGAAGGGGTGATCGCGCAGGGCGAGTACGGGGGCGGGACCGTCATCGTGTGGGACCACGGGACGTACGAGCCGCTCGGCCCCGACGCCGACTTCGAGGAGGGCCTGCGCCGAGGGCATGTGTCGTTCCGGCTGCACGGTGCGAAACTGCGGGGCACCTACGCCCTCACCCGGTTCAAGGGCGAGGACGACTGGCTGCTGGTCAAGGCGGGCGGCGGCACCGGACACGGGCACGGCACGCCGAACCCGCGCCGGGCCCGGTCGGTCCGCACCGGGCGGACCCTGGCCCAGGTGGCCGCCGGGGCCTGAGCGGGGGCGTCTTCGGGCAGCGCCGTGCCGTCCGCTCAGAACGACGGCGTCAGCGTCTGCTCGCACCAGATGGTCTTGCCGCGGCCCGTCTGCCGGCTGCCCCAGCGCTGGGTGAGCTGGGCGACCAGCAGCAGGCCGCGTCCTCCCTCGTCGAAGGCGTGGGCGCGGCGCAGGTGCGGGGAGGTGGAACTGCCGTCGGACACCTCGCAGATGAGGGTGCGGTCGCGGATCAGCCGTAGCTGGATGGGGGGTTCGCCGTAGCGGATGGCGTTGGTGACGAGTTCGCTGACGACGAGTTCGGTGACGAACGCCGTCTCCTCCAGTCCCCACGCGGCGAGTTGTTCGGTGGCGGCCTGCCGGGTGGCGGCCACCTGGGCGGGGTCCGGGTCCACGTCCCAGGTGGCGACCTGCTCGGCACCGAGCGCGCGGGTGCGGGCCACCAGCAGGGCCACGTCGTCGCTGGGCTCCTCCGGCAGAACCGCTTTGAGCACCGTGTCGCAGAGGGCGTCGAGGGAGGCGGCGGGCGCGGTCAGCGCGTTGCACAGCTCGGTGGTGGAGCGGTCGATGTCGCGGTCTCGGTCCTCTATCAGACCGTCGGTGTAGAGCGCGACGACGGTGCCCTCGGCCAGTTCCAGCTCGACCGCCTCGAAGGGCAGCCCGCCGACGCCGAGCGGCGGGCCGGGGGACATCCGGACCAGGCCGGCCGTGCCGTCGGGCAGGACGAGGGCGGGTGCGGGATGGCCGGCGGAAGCCAGGGTGAGCCGGCGGGTGACCGGGTCGTAGACGGCGTACAGACAGGTGGCGCCCAGTTCCGCGACGTCCTCGCCGCCGTCGTAGGCCGCGAGGTGGGTGACGAGGTCGTCGAGGTGGGTGAGGAGTTCGTCGGGCGGGAGGTCGACGTCGGCGAGGGTGCGGACGGCCATGCAGAGGCGGCCCATGGTCGCGGCGGACGGGATACCGTGCCCGACGACGTCGCCGACGACGAGGGCGACCCGGCTGCCGGAGAGCGGGATCACGTCGAACCAGTCGCCGCCGATGCCCGCGGTGGAGCCGCTCGGCAGATAGCGGTGGGCGACCTCGACGGCCACCTGGCCGGGCAGGCCGCGCGGGAGCAGGCTGTGCTGGAGGGCGAGGGCGGTGGTGCGTTCGCGGGCGAAGCGGCGGGCGTTGTCGACGCAGACGGCGGCGCGGCTGGCGAGTTCCTCGGCGAAGACGGCGTCGTCGGCCGCGTAGTCGTCCGGCTGGGCGACGCGTACGGCGACGGCGACGCCCAGGGTGGTGCCGCGGGCTCGCAGCGGCACCGCCATCATCGAGTGGACGCCCTCGCGGTGGGGGCGTCCCTTCGGTGCTCGGGCGTTGCGGTCCTCGACCCACCGCATGAACGGCGGCTCGCCCGCCTGACTGACGACCGCACGGCCCTCCCGCAACGCCCGCGCGACCGGGGAGAACACCGGGTAGAGGTCCGCCTCTCCCAGGTGTACGGCCGCTTCCGGGGTGCCCTCGGTGACGGAGCCGTGGGCGACGCGCCGCAGCTCCACCCCCTCGCCGGGCGGCACCGGCGGCGGTTCGTCGGCGCCCAGCACCCAGTCGAACAGGTCCACGCTGGCGAAGTCGGCGAACCGCGGCACCACGACGCCGATCAGTTCCTCGGCCGTGCGCACCACGTCCAGGGTGGTGCCGATGGCGGCCGCGGCCTCGTTCAGGAGCGCCAGCCGCTCCCGCGCCCAGTACTGCTCGGTGCTGTCGAGCGCGGCCAGGGCGGTGCCGAGGATGTTGCCCGCCGCGTCCCGGACCGGCCACATCTCGATGCTCCAGGCGTGTTCCCGGTTCAGGGCCGGGGCGCCGGTGAAGCTCTCGTAGCGGACCGGCCGGCCCGTCTCGCAGACATGGCGCAGGTGCCAGTTGAAGCCGCGGCTGTGCTCGGCGTCCTCCACGGTATCCGGGAAGGGGCGGCCGAGCAGGGCCTCCTCGGGCACGCCCATCACATGGCAGGCGGCGTCGTTGACCCGCAGATAGTGCTGGCCGGGGTCGAAGACCGACATCGACATGGAGGCCTGCTGGAAGGCGCGCTCCCCGACGGTCGGTTCCGGGTCCGGGTCCGGGTCCGGGGACGGCGGTACGGCGGTGAGGGCCAGGCCCGCGGGCTCGCCGCCGGGGCCGAGGACCGGGCAGGCGGTCACGGTGACGGTGACCGGGTGGCCGTCGCGGTGCCGTACGACGACGGGGCCGGTCCAGGCCCCGTCCCCGCGCGCCGGAAGGGCCTCGGCGAGCAGGTCGGCCGCCGGCCGGCCCACCGCGTCCTGGGCCGTGCGGCCGGTCAGCCGGCGGGCTCCCTCGCTCCAGCCCGTCACGATGCCCCGTACATCGACGACAGCCGCAGCGGCGACTTGCTCCATGCCGTCCAGAATGGTCCCTTTGGCCCGCCGCATCAACCGCGGCGGGCCGGGCCCTCCCGTTCTCAGGAGCTGTGGGCGCGCAGCACCTCCAGGGCGCGGTCGGCATGGGTGTTCATGCGCAGCTCGCTGCGCACGGCCGCCAGGACGGTGCGGTCCTGGCCTATCACGAAGGTGACGCGCCTGGTGGGGGCCAGGGAGAAGCCGCGCCTCACGCCGAACCGTTCCCGCACGGTGCCGTCGGCGTCGGACAGCAGGGGCATGCCGAGCGTGTGCCGGCCGGCGAACTCCTGCTGCCGGTCGACGGAGTCGCCGCTGATGCCGACGGGACGCGCGCCCACGGCCGCGAACTCGGCGGCCAGGTCGCGGAAGTGACAGGCCTCCGCGGTGCAGCCGGGGGTGAGGGCGGCGGGATAGAAGAAGAGGACGACGGGTCCTTCGGCGAGCAGCTCGGTGAGCTTGCGGACCGTCCCGGTCTCGTCCGGCAGTGCGAAGTCTTCGACCAGGTCACCGGTCTCGGGTGCCTTGCTCACGAGGCTCCCTCCGTCTTCCGCGCGTTCCGTGCGACGTTGCGGGCCCACAGCACGAGGGGCACCTGAAGGGGCAGCCGGCCTACGGCGGCGGCCCTGAGCGGGGCGGGGTGGTGGCGCCAGTCCGCGGCCATCTTGACGTTGGCGGGGAAGACGCCGACGAAGAACGCGGCCGTCGCCAGCGCTGTCCTCCTGCGGGTCGCGGGAAGGGCGAGACCTGCGGCCAGGGCCAGCTCGACGGCACCGCTCGCGTACGTCCAGTTCCGCGGGGAGCCCGGCAGGGCGCGCGGCACGATCGCGTCGAAGGTGCGCGGCGCGGCGAAGTGGGCGATGCCCGCGGAGGCCAGGAGGCCCGCGAGCAACAGGGGTGAACGGTGGGACCGGGACACGGCTCTCTCCTCTGACGGCCTGGCGCGCGATATTACGGGAGAGTAGGAAACGCTCCGCGGGTGGGGTCCCGGCGGCTCGGCGGGTCCGGGCGGGACCGGCATCGGGGGCCCGGCGCGGTCAGGCGCCGCCCGTCCGTGCTCCGGTCGGCTGCTCGGTGTCCTCGTCGACGGCGTGGGTGAGGAAGTCGTCGACCATGCGGTGGAAGAGGGTGGAGAGCTGGCGCAGTTCCTCCGGGGACCACTCGGCCAGGGCCAGCTGCATGCCGCGGGCGCCCGCGTCACGGACCCGGTCGACCGCCTCGCGGCCGGCGTCGGTGAGCTGGATCCGCTGGGCCCGGCCGTCGTCGGGGTCGGGGACCCGGGTCACGTAGCCGGACTTCTGGAGCTGCTGCACCGTGCGGGTCACGTGCGAGGCCTCCACACCCAGGCGCTGGGCCAGCTCGCCCGGCCGCAGCGGCTCGGAGTCGGCGACCTGCCGCAGCAGGGCGACGGCGGCGCGGTCCAGGGGAACGCCGGCCAGCGCCATCAGCCGGTCGTGCTGACGGGCGCGCGTGCTCAGGTAGGTGATGCGAGTGAGCGCGCGCTCGATCTCGATCACTTCCGGAGAGGCGGGGGCGATGGGAAGCGGTTCGGTGGACATGGGACACACTTTACCATCTTGTTGCGTAACTCAAGTAAATTACTGCGCACGTTTACCGTCAAGTAAATCTGCCACGAACCGGCCGCCTTCGGCGGCACCCTCCGCCAAGCACTCACTTGCTTGACTCAAGTAACCGAGATATGTTTGCCTAACTCAAGCAATAACGGATGGACCTTGCGAGGGACGACCGCACCGACCGGGAGCCCTTTGAGCGGAGGCGGCTCCCCCCGCGCCGGAACCCGTGGGGACGGGGACCCGGCGCGACCCGCGGGCCCGGCCGCCGGCTCACTCCCCCGACCGGCACCGGGCCCGGCGGACACCTCACACCCGCAGTGCCAAGAGAAAGGCTCGCCATGAGCACCATGAAGTCCGTCCGGACCGGCGGCGTCGGCACGATCGACGTCGTGGACACCGAGCGCCCCGTGCCGGGCCCCAAGGACGTCCTGGTCCGCGTCCGCGCCTGCGGCATCTGCGGCACCGACGTCACCCTCCTGCACATGGGCGGCATGCCCGCCCGTGCGCACCTCGGCGGCGACATGGTCCCGGTACCCCTCGGCCACGAGCCGGCCGGCGAGATCGTCGAGGTGGGCGCCGAGGTCGACGGCCTCAAGGCGGGCGACCGCGTCGTCGTCAACCCGCAGGACGCGCCGACCGGCATCATCGGCTGCGGCGGCGTCCACGGCGGGATGAGCGAGTACCTGCTCATCGAGAACGCCGAGGTCGGCAGGAGCGTCGCCGTCTTCCCCGACACCGTGCCGTTCGCCGTCGCCTCGCTGAACGAGCCGATGGCCGTGGCCCGGCACTGCGTCAACCGTTCCGAGGCGAAGCCCGGCGACAAGGTCGTCGTCTTCGGTGCCGGGCCCATCGGCCTCGGTGCCGCGATCTGGCTGAAGCTGCGCGGCGTGGAGCACGTGGTCGTCGCCGACGTCATCCCCTCCCGGCTGGAGAAGGCACTGGCCGTCGGCGCGGACGCCGTCATCGACTCCGCCGGGGAGGACGTGGCCGCGCGGCTCACCGAACTGCACGGGCAGAGCGCCAACGCCCTCGGCCAGCCCCGTCCCGGCACCGACATCTTCATCGACGCCGCCGGTGTCCCGATCGTCTTCAACACCGTGGTCGACTCCGCCAAGTGGGGCGCGAAGCTGGTCATGGTGGCGGTGCAGAAGAAGGGCTCCGAGATCGACCTCGGCGGCATGCTCCGCAGCGAGCTGACCCTCATCGCCTCCCAGGGCTACCCCACCGAGATCTTCGAGGTCACCCCGGAGCTGGTCGAGCACCAGGAGCGCTTCGCCAAGCTGATCAGCCACCGCGTCCCGTTCGCCGAGGCCGAGCGGGCATTCCGGCTCGCCCTCACGCCCGGCGCCGCGGAGAAGGTCGTCGTGACACTGGGCGACGAGGACTGACCCCGCACCGCCGGCCGGGGCGGGCGGCACCCCGCCCATCCCACCCCGTTCCCCTCCCCCGCCCCTCACGAGAGGTACGGCACCCCATGCGTGCGACGCTGCGACAGGCTGCGCGGGCCACGGCTCACCTCGTCCTCGCGGCCGCCATGGCCTTCGGGGCGTACATCTACATCACCGTCCTGCTCATCACCGCCACCGGCGCGCTCGCCGTGGTCGGGATCTGGCTGGTGCCCGAGACCGTGCTGCTCACCCGCCGGATCGCCGGGGCCAAGCGGCGGCTGACCGACTCCTGGACGGGCCGGGACATCCCCGAGGCCTACCAGCCGATCACCGGCACCCTCCGCGAGCGGCTGCGCACCTCGGTCAAGGACCCCGGGACCCTCACCGACCTGCGCTGGCTGTTCGCGTACTTCGCCTACGGCTGGCTGACGGTGCTGGTGCTGCCGCTGTGGCCGGCCGCTCTGCTCGTCGACGGGCCCTGGGCCGGGTTGCTGCGCCGCGCCCCGGTCGTCCTGCCGCTGATCGTCAGGCTCGCCGATCTGGAGGCCCGCTGGTCGGCCGCCCTGCTGCGGCCCTCCCCCGAGGCCCTGCTGGCCGGCCGGGTCGAGCAGCTCACCGCGACCCGCGCCGACGCCGTCGCCGCGCACGGTGCCGAACTGCGCCGCATCGAACGGGACCTGCACGACGGCACGCAGGCCCACCTCGTCGCCCTGTCCATGCGGATCGGGCTGGCCCAGCGGGCGTACCGGGGCGACCCGGAGGCGGCGCGCAAGCTGCTCTCCGACGCGCAGGAGCAGGCCGAGGACGCACTGCTGGAGCTGCGGCACGTGGTGCGCGGCATCCATCCGCCGATCCTCACCGACCGGGGGCTCGTCGGAGCCGCCCGAGCCCTCGCCGCGAGCAGCGGGCTGCGGGTCGGCGTACGGGCCGAAGGTCTCGACGACGGGCCCCGGCCGCCCGCCGCGGTGGAGGCCGCCGCCTACTTCGTGGTCGCGGAGGCCCTCACCAACGCCGCCAAGTACAGCGGCTCGGACCAGGCCGAGGTGCACCTCGCCCGCACCCGCTCGGGGCTCGGCGTGCGGATACGCGACGAGGGCCGCGGGGGCGCCGACGAGAGCGCCGGAACGGGCCTCCTGGGCATGCGCCGCCGGGTCGCCGCGCTCGACGGGACCATGGGGGTGACCAGCCCCGCCGGCGGTCCGACGGTCGTCGAGGTGGACCTGCCCTGCGTGTGGTGACCCTGCCGGAGTCCCCCTCGCGACGGACGGGCGCGGCGGACCGTACTGCCAGGCGAGTACGGCGGATGTGCGGCAACCGCACGACGACACGGGGACGTGACGTCCGGGAGCCTGGAGCGGTACCCGCGTTCCGCCGAGGGAGAGGCCTCCGTTCCATGGCCGTATGCCGCCGCCCCCCCCCCCGGCCGGGGGGGCCGGACCGGACGCGACGGGCCGCCCCCACCACCCGTTCCGCCGTCCGTCACCATGGGACCAGCCCAGTCCCGGACCCTCGGCCATGCCGCCGGCCGGCCCGCGGCACGGGCCCGGCCGGAGACGCCCCTGCGCATCCCCTGGCAGCGCTGCGTGGGCGGCGCCCTCCGGGCCGGACACCCCACCGAGAGCGGCCTCCGGGTCACCGGCCGCCTCCCCCTCCCGCCCCGCGCACCCCGAGAACGGACGCCATGACCATCCGCGTACTGCTCGCCGACGACCAGGCCCTGCTGCGGGCCACCTTCCGGATCCTCATCGACTCCTGCGACGACATGGAGGTCGTCGCCGAGGCCACCGACGGCGCCGATGCGGTCGAGCTGACCCGCCGGCACCGGCCGGACGTCGTCCTGATGGACATCCGCATGCCCGGCACCGACGGTCTCACCGCCACCTCCGCCGTCTGCGCCGACCCGGGCCTGTCGGACACGCGCGTGCTGATCCTGACGACCTTCGAGATCGACGAGTACGTCGCCGCCGCGCTGCGTTCCGGTGCGAGCGGCTTCCTCGGCAAGGACGTCACCGCCGACGCCCTCCTCGACGGCATCCGCGTCGTGGCCGCGGGCGAGTCCCTTCTGTCACCGCTGGCCACCCGGGCCCTGATCACCCGGTTCCTCACCTCCCCCGCCGAGGGTGCCCGGCTGGCCGCACCCGACGACCTGTCCGGGCTCACCGCGCGCGAACGGGAGGTGATGGCCTGGGTGGCCGAGGGCCACTCCAACGGCGAGATCGCCGAGAAGCTGTTCGTGAGCCCGCTGACCGTGCGCACCCACGTCCACCGGGCCATGACCAAGCTGGGCGCCCGCGACCGCGCCCAACTGGTCGTCATCGCCTACCAGACGGGCCTCGTCCAGGCCCCGCCGCTGCCGCCCGGCGCCCCCTTCTGACCGCCGGGTGCGCGCGGCCGCACGGGCCGCTGCCTCCGATCAGGGGAACCCCACCGGCGGCGGGCGTGCCGTGGCGCGGGCCCGGCGACAAGTCACCCGTGACCCTGCCGCTGATCGCCCCCATGCTCGCCACCCCCGGCACCCTGCCGCCCCTGGCCCAGGACGCGCGCTGGGCGTACGAGACCAAGCAGGACGGGCAGCGGGCGGTGGTCTACGTTCCCGGTGACGGCTCCCTCGTGCTGCGCGCCCGCTCCGGCGAGGACATCACCGCGGCCTACCCCGAACTGCGCGCGCTGGGCGCCGCGCTCGGTGCCACCCCCGCCGTGCTCGACGGGGAGATCCTCGCCCTGGACCGGCAGGGCCGTGCCGACTTCCAGCTGCTCCAGTCCCGGATGGGCCTCGCCCAGGCGCCCGCGAAGGCGGCCCGGCTCGCCGCGACCGCCCCCGTCCACCTGGTGCTGTTCGACGTGCTGCACCTGGCGGACGAGTCCCTCCTGCGGGTTCCGTACGCCCGGCGCCGGTCCCGGCTGGAGGAACTCGCCCTGGAGGGGCCCACCTGGTCGACGCCGGGCGCGCTCGTCGGGCACGGCCGCGAGGCCCTGGAAGCGACCCGCGCCCACGGCCTGGAGGGGCTGGTCTGCAAACGGCTGGACTCGCCGTACGAGCCCGGCCTGCGGTCCCGGGCCTGGATCAAGATCCGCAACATGCGTACGGCGGACGTCCTCGTCGGCGGCTGGCTGCCCGGCAAGGGCCGGCTCACCGGTCTGCCGGGCGCGGTCCTGGTCGGCCAGCGCGCCGGGACCGGCCTGCGGTACGTCGGCAGCGTGGGCACCGGCTGGAGCGAGGCCGAGCGCACCGAACTGGCGGCGCTGCTGCGGGACGCCGCGACCGAGGTGTGCCCCTTCGACACCGTTCCGGCGGCGCCGGGCGCCCGCTGGGTCCGGCCCCACCTGGTCGGCGAGGTCCGCTACAGCACCCGGACCCGGGCGGGGATACTGCGCCAGCCGTCCTGGCTCCGGCTGCGCACCGACCTGACGCCCGAGGAGTCGGCGGCCGACCTCCCCGCCCCGCCCATCTCCTGACCCGGTATCAGAAACCGTTTATTGGGCTGCGCTTCACCACCGGGACGCCCGCGACCCCTTGGCGCGGAAGTGAAGATCGGGGAAGCTGAACCCCCCATTCCCCCACAGCCGTTCGGCTGCGCCCGGTCCTGAGGAGGACGCAGTGTCGTCACCCACGTTCAAGAAACACCGCAGGAGATGGCTCACCGGACTCGCCGGTGCCGCCGCGCTCGTCGTCGCCGTCCCCACGGTCGCGTACGCCGCTCCGCCCACCGCCCTTCCGGCCAACGCCGAAGCGGGCGAGCGCACTTATCTGCCGGCGTTCGACTACGACACGGACGGCTGCTACTCCACCCCCGCGATCGGCCCCGACGGGACGGTCAACGGCGGCCTCAACCCGACCGGCGCCCTCAACGGCAACTGCCGGGACGCCTCGGACCTGGACAACACCAACAGCTACTCGCGCTACAAGTGCAACAACGGCTGGTGCGCCTACCTGTACGGCCTGTACTTCGAGAAGGACCAGGCGATAGCGGGCAGCAGCATCGGCGGGCACCGCAACGACTGGGAGCACGTCGTGGTGTGGGTGCAGGACAACGCGGTGAAGTACGTCTCGACGTCCAACCACGGCTCCTTCACCGTCACCGCCGCCTCCGGCGTCCGCTTCGACGGCACGCACGCGAAGGTCGTCTACCACAAGGACGGCATCAGCACGCACTGCTTCCGGCTCGCCAACTCCAACGACGAGCCGCCGGAGAACCACAAGGGCACCTGGCAGTACCCGCCGCTGGTCGGCTGGAACGGCTACCCGGCGGGCGTGCGCGACAAGCTGAGCGCCTACAACTTCGGCAGCGCCAGCTTCGGCCTGAAGGACGCCAACTTCGGCAACCACCTCAACTCGGCGAAGCCGTCCGGCGTCACCTTCGACGCGTACGCGTGACCCGGTGACCGGGGTCGGTCCCGGGAAGTCGTACCCGAGCGCGACGCGGGTCCGGCCCCCGGGACCGACCCCAGGGCCGGTCCGCCCCTGGTGTGATCAGGCCCCGGCGTCCGATGATGACCGTATGGATCTTGCGAAGGAACTGCCGTCCGCCGTCGACACCGAGGGCCTGCTCGCCCTGGCCGAGGGCCACCACGACCGTGCGGCAAGGCCGTTGGGGACCCGGGAGGTGGCCGGCCACCTCGTGAAGGCGTACGCGCTGGAGGCGCCGGGCCGCACGGTCGCCGAGCAGGACGCGGAGGCGGCGCTGCGGATCACCGCGGGCCATCTCGCGCTCGGCCGGGAGCGGGGCTCGCTCGGCCTGTCGGTGCTGCTCGTGCACGCGGGCGGCGACGGCGACTACGTGCTGCTGCACACCTGGATCGAGGGCCACATGGCCGACCTCGCGATCTTCGTGGGCCCGGCGGGACGGCCCGAGGCGCTGCGCCCCGGCCGTGCGGGACTCGCGCCCTGTGTGTGGGAGGCGGTGCTGCTCGCGCACGAGCGGGACGCGTTCGCCCGGCACGTCCTGTCAGGGACCGGCCCGCTGCCCGCCCGTCTCACCGCGTGGAGCGCGGACACCTACGCCGGTGCCGCGCGATGAGCGACGCGCCCGTGGTGCGCCACGCCCGCCCCGACGACCTGCCCCGGGTGGCCGAACTGGCCCGCCTGCACGCCGAGTACGAGCGCGCCGCACCCCCGGCGGCCGACCTCGCCGCACGCCTCGACGCACTGCTGTTCGGCACCTCGGCCCTCCGGTTGCGCTGCCTGGTCGCCGAGGCGCCCGGCGGAGAGGTCGTCGGCTACGCGACCTGCGTGCCCGCGCTGTCCACCTGGGACGGCGTCGAATACCTGCACATGGACTGCCTGTTCCTCGTCCCCGGACAGCGCGGCCTGGGACTCGGCGCGCTCCTGATGGACGCGGTGACCGCCGAGGCCCGCACCCTCGGCCTCACCGAGATCCAGTGGCAGACACCCACCTGGAACGAGGGCGCCGTCCGCTTCTACGACCGTCTCGGCGCCCGCGCCCAGGAGAAGACGCGCTTCACTCTGACTGTGGAACAGTGACCCTCCCGAGGGTCTATCGTGTCCCGCATGTCCGTTCCGGAACTGATCCGCATCGTCTCCCGTGACTCGCCCATGGCCCTCGCCCAGGTGGAGCGCGTCCGCGCGGAGTTGGCCACCCTGCGTCCCGGTCTGCGCACCGAGGTCGTCCCCGTGAGGACGACCGGCGACAAGTGGATGGGGGACCTGTCCCAGGTCGAGGGGAAGGGCGCGTTCACCAAGGAGGTCGACGCGGCGCTGCTGGCCGGCCAGGCCGACCTGGCGGTGCACTGCGTCAAGGACGTCCCGGCGGACCGGCCCCTCCCGGCCGGCACCGTGTTCGCGGCGTTCCTGAAGCGCGACGACATCCGGGACGCCCTCGTCCACCCCGGCGGGCTGACCCTCGACGAACTCCCGGCGGGGACACGGATCGGCACCTCCTCGGTGCGCCGGGTCGCCCAACTGGCCGCGACCCACCCGCACCTGGAGTGCGTGCCGTTCCGCGGCAACGCCAACCGCCGGCTGGCGAAGCTCGCGGCGGGCGAGGCGGACGCGCTGCTGCTCGCGGTGTCGGGCCTGGAGCGCATCGGCCGGACCGACGTGATCAGTGAGGTCCTGTCGCCGGAGACGATGATGCCGCCGATCGGCGCGGGCATCCTCGCCCTCCAGTGCCGTGAGGGCGACAGCGAGCTGATCGACGTCGTCAGCGGGCTCGGTGACCCGGCCACCCATCGGGAGGCCACCGCCGAGCGGATGTTCCTGCACGTCCTGCAGGGTCACTGCAACAGCCCCATCGCCGGGTTCGCCCGGGTGGACCGCGGCGGCGAACTCTCCCTGCGCGCCTGCGTGTTCACTCCGGACGGCAAGACCCGGCTGAACGCCCACGAGTGGGCGGGCCGCCTCGACCCGGCCACGCTCGGCACCTCGGTGGCCGTCGCATTGCTGCGTCAGGGCGCCCGCGAGATCATCGACCGCATCCCGCACTGAGCGGGGCGGGGCGCCGGGCCACACGTCAGGCGGGGCCGGTGCCCTCTTCGGCCTGGTCGCGCAGGAACTTGCTCACCTGGCGGGCCAGGCTGTCGCGGACCGCGGCGGGGGCCCCGGCGGGTCCCTCGGGCAGGCCGACGCCGCCGACCCACATCCGCCGCCCGGCCCACTCCTCGTCGACACGCAGCTGGATCTGCACATCGACCTGGCCGAGCGCGGCCTCGGGTCCGGCGGCGTACAGGACGGCGGTGGCGCGGCGCAGCGGGTAGACGTCGAAGCCCTCGATGAACTGCGAGTTGCGCCAGTCGATGAAGGCGCTCTCGCCTTCGGACCCGATCCGCACGTCGATCTGCCCGTCCTCCAGGTGAACTTCGACGCTCTCCCCGCCACGGTTCTCGACGGTCACCCGGAGGGTGAAGTACGTCAGCCCCTCGGCGGCGTCGTCGCGTCCCCGGGGCGGCTCCGCCTGCTCCAGACGGTGGACGCGGACGCGCAGGCCGGCATGCTCGTCGTACTCGTGCCAGTCCCCGACCACGTTCGGCTCGTACACAGTCCACCTCTCGACTTCTACCGGCTGCTTCCTATCCGTGGGCTCAGCACGCTGTCAAATGAGCGGAATGCGCTGTGGCCAGGGGCTTCATCCCATTTGATCGGCGATCAAGCCGTGCGCAGGAGGAATCCCGATCCGGGCCGGGCGGGCGGCCCGGCGGGCGTGCCGCACATCACGTGGTCGGCAAGATCGGCGGACGTCAGCGGGCGAGCCGGCCGAGCAGTGCGGAGGCGGCCGTGATGCCGAGCCCGGCGGCCAGGACGAGCACCCCGCAGTCGAGCGCCAGGTGCGCGGGCGTACCGACGAGGAGTCCGCGCAGCGCGTCCACCTCGTAGCTGAGGGGGTTGGCCTTGCTGACCGCCTGGAGCCAGCCGGGCATGATCTCCACCGGGTAGAGGGCGTTCGAGGCGAAGAACAGCGGCATGGTGATCGCCTGCCCGAAGCCCATCAGGCGGTCGCGGCTGAGGACGATGCCCGCGATGGTCATCGACAGGCAGGCGAAGAAGGCCGATCCGAGGACGACGATCGCGGCGACGCCGAGCAGTTTCAGCGGGTTCCAGGCGAGGGCGACGCCGAGCACGGCGGCGATGACGATCACGACGACGGCCTGGATCACCGACTTCACCCCGGCCGCGAACGCCTTGCCGGTGATGAGGGCGGCGCGTGGAGTGGGCGTCACCAGCAGCTTGTTGAGGACGCCCGCGTCCCGCTCCCAGATGATGTGGATGCCGTAGAAGATGGCGATGAACATCGCGGACTGGGCGATGATGCCGGGCGCCAGATAGTCGATGTAGGGCACGCCGTCGGTGGGGATGGCCTTGAGGCGGGTGAAGGTCTGACCGAAGATCAGCAGCCACAGGGCGGGCTGGACCGCGCGGGTGTACAGCTCGGTGCGGTCGTGGCGCAGCTTCTGGAGTTCGACGGCGCACATCGCGGTGACGCGGGCCGGGACCAGCCGCCAGCCGGCGCGCGGCGCGGGCGGTCGCAGCAGCAGGTCGATGCCGGGAGCGCGGCCACGGTCAGCCGACGCGGTGGGCGGTGCGGCGGGTGCTTCGGACATCGCGGAAATCTCCTGACCGGTCGTCGAGGCCGCTGCCGGCGACGTCCCGGAAGACGTCCTCCAGGGTGGGCAGCGGGTCGGTGGCCGCCGCGCCCCGGCGTGCGCCGAGTCCCCGGCGCAGCTCCTCGGGGGTACCGAGGGCGCGGATACGGCCGTGGTGCATCAGGCCGACCCGGTCGCAGTACCGGTCGGCCTCGTCCATGGAGTGCGTGGTGACCAGGACGGTCATGCCGGTGGCCGCGCGCACGGCGGTGATGTGCTCCCAGACACTCGTCCGGGCGATCGGGTCGAGTCCGATCGTCGGCTCGTCGAGGATGAGCAGCCGGGGCGCGCTGACCAGCGCCTGGGCGACTTCCAGGCGGCGGATCATGCCGCCGGAGTAGGTGCCGGCGAGCCGGTCGGCGACGTCCCCGAGGTCGACGGCCCCGAGGGCCTGGGCGACGCGTTCGGCGCGTTCCCGGCGGGGGACGTCGAAGACGCGGGCGAAGAGGGAGACGTTCTCCCGGCCGGTGAGGCCGGCGTCGGCGGACAGTTGCTGCGGGACGTATCCGAGGAGCCTGCGGACGCCCATGCGGTCCTTCGCGGCGTCGTGGCCGAAGACGTGGACCGTGCCGGGCGGGACCGGCAGCAGGGTGGTGACGCAGCGGATCGCCGTGGTCTTGCCGGCGCCGTTCGGGCCGAGCAGGCCGAAGACCTCGCCCTCCCGGACGGTCAGGTCGAGCCCGTCGACGGCCTTGGTGTCGCCGAAGGCGTGGGCGAGGTCCGTGCAGGCGACGGCGTCGCCGGTGGTGGTCATGAGTCCTCGGCCTCCTCGTGCAGATGGACGGCGAGCGCGCGCAGGGCCGGGAGTGCGGCGCGCAGCGCCTCCCGGTCGGCGGGGTCGAGCCGTGCGAGGTGACGGCCGACGAGTTCCGCGCGCCGCCGCTTCCAGTCCCCCAGCCGGTCCTCGGCCGCCCCGGTCAGCAGCAGGCGGACGGCACGCCGGTCGGCGGGGTCGGTCTCGCGGACCAGGTAGCCGTCCTTGACCAGGTGGTTGACCAGCGTGGACACGGAGTTGCCCGCGAGGTGCAGCTCCTTGGCGGCGTCGGACACGCCGATGCCGGGGCGGGCCTCGACGAGGCGGAGCAGTTCGACCTCGGCGCCGCGCAGCCGGGGCACGGTCAGCCCGGCCCGCAGCCGCCGCCTGAGCAGCCGCTGGACGCCGACGAGCGCGTCGGCCAGATCCTCCGGGAACGTCTCCTGGTCCACAGGGCCGAGATTAGCTCTGTAACAGAGACATCTGCACCCAAGAGAGAGTCAAGTCGCCCCGGAGCGGAGCTGAGCAGGGGATAAAATGCCCCTAACAGCTTAAATAGGGCTTAAATAGGACTAACTGTTTCAGAAGGGTGCAGAGCGGGAATCTGCTCACAAGTGCTTCGGACAGGAGGCACCTCCGTGGGAACCCGCCGAACGGGCCGGCCCCGGGTACTCCGACAGGTCCGATCGCGCGCTTCCCACGGTGTCCGTCCATCCACCGCACCTGCCTGAGGGAGGCGCGCGCGATGCGTACCACCGTCAGAACGAAGCAACACCCCCACGACGACGCCCCGGACACCGCCGAGTCCTTCGCCCGGCTCGCCGAGCTGCCCGACAGCCCCGAGCGCCAGGCGCTCCGCGACGAACTGGTCCGGCTCTGGCTGCCCATGGCCGAACGCATCGCCGTCCGCTTCCGCGGGCGTGGCGAGTCCCTCGAAGACCTCTACCAGGTGGCGGCCCTCGGGCTGGTGAAGGCCGTCGACCACTACGATCCGGACCGCGGCCGCGCCTTCGAGGCGTACGCGGTGCCGACGATCACCGGCGAGATCAAGCGCCACTTCCGCGACCACATGTGGACGCTGCACGTCCCGCGCCGGGTCCAGGACCTGCGCAACCGGGTACGGCACGCCACGAAGGACCTCTCCCAGACCACGTCGGGGCGCGCCCCGACCCTCGCCGAGATCGCGGAGTACGCGCACCTGACCGAGGACGAGGTCCGCACCGGCATGGAGGCGCTCGAGTGCTTCTCGGCGCTGTCGCTGGAGGCCGAGATGCCCGGCACCGACGGCTACGCGCTGGAGGACGCGCTGGGCGACCCCGACCCCGGATACGACACCGTCGTCGACCGGGTGGCCGTCGCACCGTGCCTGCGGGCCCTGCCGGAACGCGAGCGGACCATCCTGTACCTGCGCTTCTTCGGCGGTATGACGCAGAGCAGCATCGCCGAGCAGCTCGGCATCTCGCAGATGCACGTCTCCCGGCTGCTGAGCAGCTGCTTCGAGCGGCTCCGCGAGGAGATCGGCGCCGGAACGCACTGACACGGGGGGGCGGCGGTCGTCACCCCGTCGGGCGTCACTCAAGCGGCGGCGCGCCGGGAATCTGCGGGGGGCTGTGGCGGTCCACCGCGTCCTCCAGCTCCGCGCGGATCTCCTCGGGGATCCGCCCGCTGCGGCCCCAGAAGAGGATCAGCTCCGCGACGTTGCGGAGTTTGATGTTCGTGTGCTGGGAGACCTCTCTCAGCACCGTCCATCCCTCGTCCGGCGTCATCCGTCCCAGGGCGACGACCACCCCGATCGCCTGGTCCACGACAGCGTGGGAGGCCACGGCGTCCTTGAGCTGACCGACCTCCTGCTGGAGTTCGACGATCCGGTCCGTTTCGTCGCGGGATTCGCGCGGTACTCGTGGCACCCCTCCATCGTGCCACCGGGTCGCTCGGCAGGCGCCGGGGCAGGGTCCGGCAGGACACTGGTGCCAGAGCCACCGGCCGCCGCCGATCGACCAGGAACGCGAGTGCCATGAACCATCACCGCTCTTACGCCGCCTCCGCCGCGAAGGAGGTCGTCTCCACGCACTCCGTGTTCGGGGCGCCCTGCTGGGTGAGCCTCACCAGCCGGGACATGGAGGCCACGCAGAGGTTCTACGGTGCCGTCCTCGGCTGGGAGTGGCGTCGGGGCAGCCTCGGCGACCACTTCCGTACGGCTCTGGTGAACGACGTCCCGGTGGCCGGCATCGCCGCCGTCGCCTCGGTGTGGCAGATGGCGGTGGCCTGGACGCCGTACTTCGCCGTGCCCAGCGCGGACGAGGCGGCCTCCCGCGCGCGAGAGCGCGGCGGCACGGTCGCCGTCGGACCGATCTCGCTGCCGCCCGGCCGGGCGGCGCTGCTGGCCGACCGCGACGGCGCGACCTTCGGCGTCTGGGAGGGCGCGCTGATCGGCAACTGGGAGGCCTGGCGGACGGCCGCTCCCGCCTTCATCCGGCTGCACACCCGCAACGCCTTCGACTCCGCCATCTTCTACGGCGAGATCCTCGACTGGGCGAGCGACCGGCCGGGCTGCTGCGAGGTGCACTACGAGGGCGGCGAGGTCGTGCTGCGCAGCCGGGGCGATGTGGTGGCCAGGATCGAGTCGGGCGCCCTGGAGGCGGCCCCCGATCCGACCATCCGGCCGCACTGGCAGGTCCACTTCGCGGTGCCGGACGTGGCGGCCTGCGCACGGGACGCCGAGCGGCACGGCGGCAGCGTGCTGGTCAAGGGCGCCGACGAGGCCGTACTGCGTGACCCCGACGGCGCCCAGTTCACGGTGACCTCGCGGCCCGCCCGCTGAGCCGCGCCTACTCGGAGCGCCGCGGCGGACGGGTGAGCACGATGAGGCTGCGGGCCTCCACCGTCACCTCGGCGCCCGCCTTGTACTCCGTCTCGTCCGGCCCGCCGTCCGGCTCCACCGTGTCGACGCGGACCGCCCAGCGCTCCCCGTACTCGGCGCCCGGCAACCGGAATACGACGGGCTCCCAGTAGCTGTTGAGCAGCAGCAGGAACGAGTCGTCGACGACGGGCCGGCCCCGCGGATCGGGTTCGGCGATGGCGTCGCCGTTGAGGAACACACCCACGCAGTGCGCGTCGGAGCGCTGCCAGTTGCGGTCGGTCATCTCGCGGGCGTCCGGCAGCAGCCACACCAGGTCGGGCAGCGGCTGACCGGCGTGGGTGACGGTCTCGCCGCGGAAGAAGCGGCGCCGCCGCAGCACGGGGTGGGCCGAGCGCAGCGCGATGAGCCGCCGGGTGAAGTCGACGAGGTCGCGCCGCCCCCGGGTCGGCCGCCAGTCGATCCAGGAGACCTCGTTGTCCTGGCAGTAGGCGTTGTTGTTGCCGCGCTGGGTGCGGCCGAGTTCGTCGCCGTGGCAGATCATCGGGATGCCCTGGGACAGCAGCAGGGTGGCGAGGAGGTTGCGCTGCTGGCGGGCGCGCAGTTCGAGCACGGCCGGGTCGTCGGTGTCGCCCTCTGCCCCGCAGTTCCAGGACCGGTTGCTGCTCTCGCCGTCCCGGTTGCCCTCGCCGTTGGCCTCGTTGTGCTTGTCGTTGTAGGAGACGAGGTCGCGCAGGGTGAACCCGTCGTGCGCGGTGACGAAGTTGACGCTGGCGCGGGGGCGGCGCCGACTGTGGGCGTACAGGTCGGAGGAGCCGGTCAGGCGGGAGGCGAACTCGCCGAGCGAGCCGGGTTCGGTCCGCCAGAAGTCCCGTACGGTGTCGCGGTAGCGGCCGTTCCACTCCGACCACAGGGGCGGGAAGTTGCCCACCTGGTAGCCGCCCTCGCCGACGTCCCACGGCTCGGCGATCAGCTTCACGCGGCTGATCACCGGGTCCTGCTGGATCAGGTCGAAGAACGCCGACAGCCGGGACACCTCGTGGAACTGGCGGGCCAGAGTGGCCGCGAGGTCGAAGCGGAAGCCGTCGACGTGCATCTCGGTCACCCAGTACCGCAGCGAGTCCATGATCAGCTGAAGGACGTAGGGGTGGCGCATCAGCAGGCTGTTGCCGGTGCCGGTGGTGTCGTAGTAATGCGACCAGTCCCCGTCGACCAGGCGGTAGTACGAGGAGTTGTCGATGCCCCGGAAGGAGAGGGTGGGGCCCTTCTCGTTGCCCTCGGCGGTGTGGTTGTAGACGACGTCGAGGATCACTTCGAGACCGGCCGCGTGCAGCTCCTTCACCATCGCCTTGAACTCGGTGACCTGCTGGCCGCGGGTGCCGTGGGCGGCGTAGGCGTTGTGCGGGGCGAAGAAGCCGATGGTGTTGTAGCCCCAGTAGTTGGACAGGCCCCGGTCCGTCAGGACGCCGTCCTGCACGAACTGGTGCACGGGCATCAGCTCGATCGCGGTCACGCCCAGCGAGGTGAGGTGCCCGGTCACCGCGGGGTGGGCGAGGCCGGCGTAGGTGCCGCGCAGCTCGGGCGGGACGTCGGGGTGGGTGCGGGTCATGCCCCGCACATGGGCCTCGTAGATCACCGTGTCGGCGTAGGAGCGCTGCGGCGGCCGGTCCTCGCCCCAGTCGAAGGCCGGGTCGGTGACCACGCCGAGCAGGGTGTGCCCGGCGCTGTCCGCGGGGTCGGGGCGTCCCCCGGCCCGCTCGAACAGCGAGGCGTGGTTGTCGATCTGCCCCTCGACGGCGCGCGCGTAGGGGTCGAGGAGCAGTTTGGCCGGGTTGCAGCGGTGGCCGGCGGCCGGGTCCCAGGGGCCGTGCACCCGGTAGCCGTAGCGCTGTCCGGGGCCGACGCCCGGCAGGTAGGCGTGCCAGACGAAGCCGTCGACCTCGGTCAGGGGCACGCTGCGGCTGCCGCCGTCGTCGTCGAAGAGGATGAGGTCGACGCGGTGCGCGACCTCGCTGAACAGGGCGAAGTTGGTGCCGTTCCCGTCGAAGTCGGCGCCCAACGGGTAGGGGCGCCCGCTCCAGGCGGGCACCCCTGCGTTCCGGTACGTCCGGGAGGTCACCGGGCGCCCTCCAGGACGCCGTGTGTCTGTTCCGCGGCGGCCAGGGCCGCGACGGGCAGTTCGCGCGGCACCTGGAGCATCTCGCTCAGGTCGCCCTCCGGGAGGGTCGGCACGAGCGGGACGCGCTCGCCGGCGCGGGCCCGCTGCGAGAACCAGATGACCTTGCTGCCGGTGTCGGTGGCGCAGCAGCCCCATCCGTCGCTCATGGCGGCGATGCGCTCCAGACAGCTGCGCAGGTCCTGGTCCGGGCGCAGGTCCCGGTCGTCGCCGCCGACTGCCGTGATCAGGTGCTGGCCGTTCCACCACAGCTCGATCGAGGTGTGCTTGTCCGTGGCGTGCTCGTCGATGGCCCTGAGCAGCATCTCGGTTCCGCCGCACACGGGTTCGACGAGTGTTTCGAGGTCCCAGAACTTCAGGTGTGCGGCCAGGATGCGCCTGACCTGTCCGACCCGGTCCGGGCTCACGTCCACGTCGATGTGGTAGTAGCAGGGCACTGCGGTCTTCATCTCGTTCGTCTCCTCACCGGCGAGGCTCCGCTCCTTCTCGGCCCGACGGGCCGAGCCCCGAACACGAAGCGTGAGCGTTGATCGCTCCTGAGTCACAACCACAGTGAGGCTGCTACGCCATTCGTGCAACACGAGGGCACCACAATCAAGATCCAACAGGACGTTGGGTTGTCGGCCGTGCACCATAAGTGAAGGCCTCGGGAGGTTTGACGGTTTCGCACCTCTGCTTACAGGGCCGACCCGCTCGCCGCGGGGCGACGTACCTCTCGACTCCCGGAAGGTGAACAGCGCCATGCTGCTACCAGCGAAGACCGAAGTCGCCAGACGTCTGCGCAGTTACCGGGCCTGGGAACGCGTCATGCTCGCGCGTCCGGGCGACCGCGCGGTGCGGGCCACCTTCGAGGACTGCGGCTACACCCTGTGCGTGCTGATGGGCAAGCGCTGCGCGCGGGAGGCCGCGGACGCCGCCGAGCAGTACCTGCGCGCGGGCGCGGACACCCGTCTGCTGCGCGGCGGGGCGACCCGGAAGAGCCGCGTCGCGCGACTGGCGGCGACCCGGCCGACGCTGCGCATGGCCGCGGAGCGGTAGCGCCCCGGCCGCTTCGGCCGGGGCATCCAACAGCGGGCGACAGAAACCTTTTTCGGTAAGCGGAGGTGCAGCGTGAGGTCCACCAGAGCGATCGGCCGAATCCCGGTGCGGGACGTCCATCCGCGCGTGGAGTGCGGCCGGCGGCCGGCCAAGTCCGTGAGCGGTGAGACGTTCGAGATCACCGCGACGGTGTTTCGCGAGGGCCATGACGCCATCGGCGCGAACGTGGTCCTCAAGAGCCCGGACGGCCGCCGTGGACCTTGGACGCCGATGCGGGAACTCGCGCCGGGCACCGACCGCTGGGGTGCCGAGGTGACGCTCGACGAGGTGGGCCGCTGGACGTACACCGTGGAGGCCTGGAGCGATCCGGTCACCACCTGGCGCCGGCACGCGGAGATCAAGATCCCCGCGGACATCGACACGGGTCTGGTCCTGGAGGAGGGCGGGCACCTGTACGAGCGGGCGGCGGCCCGTGTGCCGCGCGGTCCGGCGCGGGCCGTGGTGCGGGAGGCGGCGCGGCGGCTGCTCGACGACGCGCTGCCGGTGGCCGAGCGGTATGCGGCGGCACTGGCGCCCGAGGTGGACGAGGTCCTGACCCGCCATCCCTTCCGGGAGTTCGTCTCCGCCAGTGCCGCCATGCCGCTCCTGGTGGAGCGGGAGCGGGCGCTGTACGGCTCCTGGTACGAGTTCTTCCCCCGCTCGGAGGGGACACCGGAGCGTCCGCACGGCACGTTCCGCACGGCCGCCCGCCGGCTGCCGGCCATCGCCGCGATGGGCTTCGACGTCGTCTACCTCCCCCCGATCCATCCGATCGGTACGACCTTCCGCAAGGGCCGCAACAACAGCCTCACCCCGGACCGGGACGATGTCGGTGTGCCGTGGGCGATCGGCTCGCCGGAGGGCGGTCACGACGCCGTGCACCCGGAGTTGGGAACCCTGGAGGACTTCGGCTGGTTCGTCGAGCGGGCCCGGGAGGAGGGCCTGGAGGTCGCGCTCGACTTCGCGCTCCAGTGCTCGCCCGACCACCCCTGGGTGCACAAGCATCCCGAGTGGTTCCATCACCGGCCGGACGGGACGATCGCGTACGCCGAGAACCCGCCGAAGAAGTACCAGGACATCTACCCCATCGCCTTCGACGCCGACATGAACGGCATCGTCAAGGAGACGGTCCGGGTGCTGCGGCACTGGATGTCGTACGGCGTGCGGATCTTCCGGGTGGACAACCCGCACACCAAGCCGGTCGTGTTCTGGGAGCGGGTCATCGGGGAGATCAACCGGACCGACCCGGACGTGATCTTCCTGGCCGAGGCGTTCACCCGGCCCGCGATGATGCACACCCTCGGCCAGATCGGTTTCCAGCAGTCGTACACGTACTTCACCTGGCGCAACACCAAGGAGGAGCTGACCGAGTACCTGACGGAGCTGTCCGGTGAGGCGGCCTCCTACATGCGGCCGAACTTCTTCCCCAACACCCCCGACATCCTGCACGCCTACCTCCAGCACGGCGGACGCCCCGCCTTCGAGGCACGGGCCGTGCTCGCCGCGACCCTCTCCCCCAGCTGGGGCATCTACAGCGGCTACGAGCTGTGCGAGAACACCCCGGTGAAGGAAGGCAGCGAGGAGTACCTCGACTCGGAGAAGTACCAGCTCAGGCCGCGGGACTGGGAGGCCGCCGAACGCGAGGGCCGCACCATCGCCCCGCTCGTCACCCGGCTCAACGAGATCCGGCGGGCCCATCCCGCCCTGCACCGGCTCAGGAACCTCCGCTTCCACGGCACGGACAACGACTCCGTCATCGCCTACAGCAAGCGCGCGGGTGAGGACACGGTGCTCGTCGTGGTCAACCTCGACCCGCACCACGCCCAGGAGGCCACCGTCTTCCTGCACATGCCGCATCTCGGCCGGAACCAGGGCGCGGCCCTGACCGTGCACGACGAACTGACAGGCAGGACCTACGCCTGGAGCAGCGACAACTACGTGCGCCTGGAGCCCGGCCGGACGCCGGCCCACGTGTTCCACGTCCGGTGACCCACAGCGCAGATCGGAGACTCCAGAGCGTCATGACCGTCAACTCCCCCGTCCCGGACACCTTCGAGGACACGCCGGCCAAGGACCGCGATCCCGACTGGTTCAAACGAGCCGTCTTCTACGAGGTCCTCGTCCGCTCCTTCCAGGACAGCAACGGCGACGGCGTAGGCGACCTCAAGGGCCTCACCGCCAAACTCGACTACCTCCAGTGGCTGGGCGTCGACTGCCTGTGGCTGCCGCCCTTCTTCAAGTCACCGCTCAAGGACGGCGGCTACGACGTCTCCGACTACACCGCCGTACTGCCCGAGTTCGGCGACCTCGCCGACTTCGTGGAGTTCGCCGACGCCGCCCACCAGCGCGGCATGCGCGTCATCATCGACTTCGTCATGAACCACACCAGCGACCAGCACCCGTGGTTCCAGGAATCCCGGACTGATCCCGACGGGCCGTACGGCGACTACTACATGTGGGCCGACGACGACAAACAGTACGCCGACGCCCGGATCATCTTCGTCGACACCGAGGTCTCCAACTGGACCTACGACCCGGTGCGCAAGCAGTACTTCTTCCACCGCTTCTTCTCCCACCAGCCCGACCTCAACTACGAGAACCCGGCCGTCCAGGAAGAGATCCTGGCCGCCCTCCGCTTCTGGCTCGACCTCGGCATCGACGGCTTCCGTCTCGACGCGGTGCCCTACCTCTACGCCAAGGAAGGGACGAACTGCGAAAACCTTCCGGCGTCCCACGCCTTCCTCAAGCGGGTCCGGAAAGAGATCGACGCGATGTACCCGGACACCGTGCTCCTCGCGGAGGCCAACCAGTGGCCCGAGGACGTCGTCGACTACTTCGGCGACTACGCCTCCGGCGGCGACGAATGCCACATGGCCTTCCACTTCCCCGTCATGCCCCGCATCTTCATGGCCGTCCGGCGGGAATCCCGCTACCCGGTGTCGGAGATCCTCGCCAAGACGCCCGCCATCCCGACGAACTGCCAGTGGGGCATCTTCCTGCGCAACCACGACGAGCTGACCCTCGAGATGGTCACCGACGAAGAGCGCGACTACATGTACGCGGAGTACGCCAAGGACCCGCGCATGCGCGCCAACATCGGCATCCGCCGCCGGCTCGCACCCCTCCTGGACAACGACCGCAACCAGATCGAACTCTTCACCGCGCTGCTGCTGTCGCTGCCCGGCTCGCCGATCCTGTACTACGGCGACGAGATCGGCATGGGCGACAACATCTGGCTCGGCGACCGCGACGCGGTGCGCACCCCCATGCAGTGGACACCGGACCGCAACGCGGGCTTCTCCTCCTCCGATCCGGGACGCCTGTACCTCCCCACGATCATGGACCCCGTCTACGGCTACCAGGTCACCAACGTCGAGGCGTCCATGGCGTCGCCCTCCTCGCTGCTGCACTGGACCCGCCGCATGATCGAGATCCGCAAGCAGAACCCCGCCTTCGGCCTCGGCACCTACACCGAACTGTCCTCCTCCAACCCGGCCGTCCTCGCCTTCCTGCGCGAGTACGAGGACGACCTGGTCCTGTGCGTCCACAACTTCTCCCGCTTCGCCCAGCCCACCGAGCTGGACCTGCGTCGCTTCGACGGCCGCCACCCCGTCGAACTGTTCGGCGGGGTCCGCTTCCCCGCGATCGGTGAACTGCCTTACCTGCTCACCCTCGCGGGACACGGTTTCTACTGGTTCCGGCTCGCCCGAGCCGCATCCCGCGTCGGCCGGCGCCTGTGAGCGTGCGCCGAGGGAAGGACGCGTCACCATGCAGAAGACCGCACCTCTGAGCCCGGGCAGTGTCGTCGGCGTCCGCTCCACCGGGACGCTCGGGGCACTGCTGCGCGAGTGGCTGCCCCGGCAGCGCTGGTTCGCGGGCAAGGACCGGCCCCTCAACGACCTGCGTCTGCTGTCCATGACGGAGCTGTATCCGGGCTGTCTGCATCTGCTGGTACAGACCGGCCAGTCGGGCGTGCCGTCCCCGGGCGGCACTCCCCCGCCCGGCGACTGCTACCAGCTGCTCCTCGGCATCCAGGAGCATCTGTCGCCCCGGCTGGGCCGGGCCCTGATCGGCAGGGTCGAGGAAGGGCCGCTGGCCGGACTCACCGTGCACGACGCGTTGCAGGACCCACGGTCGGCGCATCTGCTGCTGGAGCGCATGCGGCATCCGGGACCGCTCGGCCCGCTGTCCTTCGAGTCCGACCCGTCGGTCCACGTACCGTCCGGGCTGGCTCCCCGGCTGCTGGAGGCCGAGCAGTCGAACACGTCGCTGGTCTACGGGGACGCGTTCATCCTGAAGGTGTTCCGGCGCATCCAGCCCGGGGTGAACCCGGACCTGGAGGTGCCGGTCGCGCTGGCGGGGCAGGGGTGCGGCCGGGTGCCGGCCCCGGTGGCCTGGTACCGCACGACCCATCCGCAGGAGGCGACACTCGGTGTCCTCCAGCCGTTCCTTCCCGACGCCTCCGACGGCTGGACGCTGGCGCTGGACGCCCTGGCCCGCGGGGAGGACTTCACCCCGCAGGCCCACGCACTCGGCGGGGCCACCGCGGAGGTGCACCTCGCGCTGGCCGCGGCCTTCCCGGCCGGACCGCTCGGCGACAACGCCCGGACGGCGGCCGGGATGACCGAGCGGCTGGAGGCCGCCGCCCACCACGTACCGGCGCTGCGCCCGTACGTCCCCGGGCTCACCACCGCCTTCGGCGCGCTCGCCGCCTGCGATCCGGGCCCGCCGGCCCAGCGCATCCACGGCGATCTGCACCTGGGGCAGGTACTGCACGCCGGACGCGAGTGGTTCGTCATCGACTTCGAGGGCGAACCGTCCCGGCCGCTGGCCGAGCGGCGCAGCGCGCAGTCCCCGGTCCGCGACATCGCGGGCATGCTGCGCTCGTTCGACTACGCCGCCCGGCAGCGCCGTCCCTGGCGTCCCGAGTGGGCCCGCCGCTGCCGGGAGGCGTTCTGCGCGGGCTACGCGGACCGGGCCGGCTGGGACCCCCGCAAGAAGCACGCCCTGCTGCGTGCCTACGAAACCGACCGTGCCGTGTACGAGGTGCTGTACGAGGCGCGGCACCGTCCCGACTGGCTACCCGTACCCATGGCGGCGATCGAACGACTCGCCGTCCGAGGAGGCTGACCGATGGCTCTGCGTAACACTTCTCGGCCCGAGTCGGCCGGCCCGCGCCCGCCGGTGGCGCCCGCGCTCGACCCCGCCGACCGGGGCCGCCTGCTGGCGGGCGCGCACCACGACCCGCACGCCCTGCTGGGCGCGCACCCGGTGCCCGGCGGCGTCCTGTTCCGGGCGCTGCGCCCCTTCGCGCGCTCGGTCGCCGTCCTGGTGGACGGCCGGCGCACCCCGCTGGTGTCGGAGGGCGACGGTCTCTTCGCCGCGGTCCTGCCGCTGGCCGAGGTCCCGTCGTACACGCTGCTGGTGGCGTACGAGGGCGACGAGTCCGAGGTGCACGATCCCTACCGTTTCCTGCCGGCGCTGGGCGATCTCGATCTGCACCTCATCCGGGAGGGCCGGCACGAGCAGTTGTGGAAGGCGCTCGGTGCCGAGCCGATGACCCACCAGGGCGTGGCCGGCACCAGGTTCACGGTGTGGGCGCCGAACGCCCAGGGGGTGCGGGTCGCCGCGGACTTCACGTACTGGGACGGCACCGCGTTCCCGATGCGCTCCCTCGGCTCGTCCGGGGTGTGGGAGCTGTTCCTGCCCGGGGTCGGCGAGGGCACCCGGTACAAGTTCGAGATCACCTCGCGCCACGGGCACCGCTTCCTCAAGGCCGACCCGATGGCCCGGTGTGCGGAGGTCCCGCCGGACACCGCGTCGATCGTGCACGCCTCGCACCACGAGTGGGACGACGCCGAGTGGATGGCGCACCGGGGGGACGTGCCGGTGCATGTGGCGCCGTTCTCGGTGTACGAGGTGCATCTGCCCTCCTGGCGACCGGGACTGACGTTTCGTCAGCTGGCCGATGAGCTGCCGGCGTACGTCAACGACCTCGGGTTCACGCATGTGGAGTTCATGCCGGTCGCCCAGCACCCGTTCTCCGGTTCCTGGGGTTACCAGATCACCGGCTTCTACGCCCCGGCCGCGCGGCTCGGCACGCCCGACGACTTCAAGTACCTCGTCGACGCGCTGCACCGGGCGGGCATCGGCGTCATCGTGGACTGGGTGCCGGCGCACTTCCCCAAGGACGACTGGGCGCTGGCCCGATTCGACGGGGACCCGCTGTACGAGCCCGGGAACGCCCAGCGGGCCGAGCACCCGGACTGGGGGACGTTCGAGTTCGACTTCGGGCGCACCGAGGTGCGCAACTTCCTCGTCGCCAACGCCGTGTACTGGTGCGAGGAGTTCCACATCGACGGGCTCCGGGTGGACGCCGTCGCCTCCATGCTCTACCTCGACTACTCGCGGGACTCCGGACAGTGGACGCCGAACGTGTTCGGCGGCCGGGAGGACCTGGACGCGAAGGCGTTCCTCCAGGAGATGAACGCGACGGTCTACCGCCGCAACCCGGGCGTCGTGACCATCGCGGAGGAGTCCACCGCCTGGGAGGGGGTGACCCGGCCGACCGAGAGCGGCGGCCTGGGGTTCGGGCTGAAGTGGAACATGGGCTGGATGCACGACTCGCTGGAGTACATCGCCAAGGAGCCGGTGCACCGCAAGTACCACCACCACGAGATGACCTTCTCCATGGTGTACGCCTACAGCGAGAACTACGTCCTGCCCATCTCGCACGACGAGGTCGTGCACGGCAAGCAGGCCCTGGTGTCGAAGATGCCCGGCGACTGGTGGCAGCGGCGGGCCAACCATCGCGCCTACCTCGCCTTCATGTGGGCCCACCCGGGCAAGCAACTCCTCTTCATGGGGCAGGAGTTCGCCCAGGGCGCGGAGTGGTCCGAGGCGCACGGCCCGGAGTGGTGGCTGCTCGACGAGGGGTACGCCTCCGAGGCCGACCACCGCGGCGTACGGGACCTGGTCCGCGACCTCAACTCGCGCTACCGTGCGACCCCGGCGCTGTGGCAGCGGGACACCGACCCGGGCGGCTTCCGCTGGGTGCTCTGCGACGCGGCCGAGGACAACGTCTTCGCGTTCCTGCGCTACGACGCCGAGGGCGTCCCCCTGCTCGCGGTCAGCAACTTCTCCCCCGTCGTCCGGCACGACTACCGGATGGCCGTACCGGACGACATCCCCGTCTGGTACGAGACCCTCAACACCGACGACATGCGGTACGGCGGCAGCGATGTGCGTCTGCTCGACGGGATCAAGCCGGAGAACGGGGAGATCACGCTCACCCTGCCGCCTCTCGCGACGATGTGGCTGACGCCCACGTCGGTGTGAACCGGTCCCGACGGGGCAGTCGGGTGCGTACCACCTGCCAGAGAAGGGCTGCATCACGTGCGCACCGTCGGAGTGGAGGAGGAACTCCTCCTGGTCGACCCGGAGACCGGAGAACCGCAGGCGCGCTCCGCCGCCGTTCTCGCCCGCGCCGCACGGGACGGGGCGGATGAGCAGGTCTTCGAGAAGGAACTGCACAACCAGATGCTGGAGTTCGCCACCCATCCGCAGTCGGGCATGGACGAACTCGCCGAGGAGATCGTCCGCATACGCGGGGAGGCGGCACGGCACGCCGGGGAGATCGGGTGCACGGTGGCGGCGCTGGCGACGTCGCCGCTGCCGGTGCGCCCCTCCGTCGGCATGAACCGGCGCTACCAGTGGATGGCGGAGCAGTACGGCATCGCCACCCGTGAGCAGCTCGTCTGCGGCTGCCATGTCCATGTGTCGGTGGAGTCGGACGAGGAGGGCGTCGCCGTCGTCGACCGGATCCGGCCGTGGCTGTCGGTGCTGGCGGCGCTGAGTGCCAACTCGCCGTTCTGGCAGGGCAAGGAGACGGGCTACAGCAGTTATCGCAGCCGGGTGTGGCAGCGCTGGCCGTCGGCCGGTCCGACCGAGCTGTTCGGTTCGGCGGAGCGCTACCACCGGCGGGTGGCGGACATGGTGGCCACCGGCACGATCCTCGACGAGGCGATGGTCTACTTCGACGCGCGGCTGTCGGCGCGCTATCCGACGGTGGAGATCCGGGTCGCGGACGTCTGTCTGCACGCGGACACGGCCGTGCTGGTGGCCACGCTGGTGCGCGGGCTCGTGGAGACGGCGGCCCGCGAGTGGAAGGCCGGCGAGGAGCCGGTGGACCACAGTGTGAGTCTGCTACGGCTGGCCGACTGGCGGGCGGCCAAGTCGGGGCTGACCGCCGATCTGCTGCACCCGGCGACCATGCGGCACGCGCCCGCCGAGACGGTGGTGCGGGCCCTGCTCGATCATGTGGCGGAGGCGCTGGCCGACAGCGGGGACCTGGAGCGGGTCCGGGCGGCCTGCTCCGGTCTGCTGCGGCACGGCAACGGTGCCATGGTGCAGCGGGAGACGTGGGAGCGCACGGGGAGCCTGCGCGAGGTCGTCACCGCGTGCGTGCGGCACACGCAGAGCTGACCGGCCCGCGGTCGCCCCGCCCGCGGGCCCCTGGTCAGAAGATGAGGATCAGGGCGTAGGCCAGGAAGAAGGCCGCGACCAGCACGGCGAGGACGAGGATCAGGGTGAGCGGGCCCTTGGCCCAGCCCTTGGGGGGATTGTGGGTCTCCCGGGGTCCGGCCTCGGGCATGCTGCTCTCGGCGGGCGGGGTCTCGCCCGGCGGTACGCCGCCGCCCGGTTCCAGTCCGGTGGTGCGTTCAGGTTCGGGGTCGGGATTGATGTGAGTCATGTTCTCCGAGTCCCCCGAACAGAGGGTTGACCAACAGTCCGCCGCCGAGATCATCAACCCGGAATAGTTATCCGTTCCCGGCCACAAGCGGTCCCGCCTGAGCTACATTCGACCACCGTCGATAACTGTCCTCATCGGCGGAGTCACACCCCGTACCTGTCAGGAGCAGCGCATGCGCGACGTCGCCCTCGCTCCCCCAGCCGCCTCGCCCCTGACCGGAGGGCTCGCCGACAGCGTTTTCGAGACAGCCGCACGCACTCCGACACTGCCGGTGCTCGCGCGCCGGTCCACTCCTTCCGGTCCGTGGCAGGAGGTGACGGCCGTCGAACTGCGCGACGAGGTCGTGGACCTGGCCAAGGGCATGATCGCGTCGGGGATATCGCCGGGCCACCGGGTGGCGGTCATGGCGCGCACCCGCTACGAGTGGACGGTGCTCAGCTACGCCCTCTGGGCGGTGGGCGCCGAGGTCGTACCCGTCTATCCGACGTCCTCCCGCGACCAGGTCGAGTGGATCCTGCGCGACGCGCGCTGCGTGGGTGTGGTCGTGGAGGACGAGCAGAGCGTCATGACGGTGGGCTCGGTGTGCGCGACCCTGCCCGCCCTGCGGCACGTCTGGCAGCTCGACGCTGGGGCGCTCGAACAGCTCGCGCAGCGCGGTGAGGTGATCCCGCAGACCACCGTGGACTCGCTGCGCCGGATCGTGCTGCCGGACTCCACCGCGGTGATCGCGTACACCTCCGGCACCTCGGGCCGCCCCCTGGGCTGCGCGCTCACCCACCGCAGTCTGGCCTCGCCCTGCGACACCCTGCTGGCCGGCTGGGGGAACACCACGGCCCCGCCCGGACAACAGCCGTCGGTCCTCGCCTTCCTGCCGTTCTCCCATGTGTACGGGCTGATGATCCAGGGGCTGTGCCTGCGCGGCGGCATCCTGATGGGCCACGAACCGGACCTGAGCGCGGAGGCCCTCTCCGCGGCGCTGCGGACCTTCCGTCCGACCTATCTGTACGGGGTCCCGTCGGTCTTCGAGAAGATCTACAAGAACTTCCTGCGCGCGGCCCAGGAGGCGGGCCGCGGTGCGCTGTTCGAGCGGGCCGCCGAGACCGCCCGGGACTTCGCGGCGGCCGTCGAACGGCAGCGGCTCGGCCGCGGCTCGGGCCCCGGCTTCGACCTGCGACTCCAGCACGCCGTGTTCGAGCGGACGGTGTACCGCAGACTCCGCGCCGCCCTCGGCGGCCGAGTGCACCGCGGGACCTCGGGCGGCTCACCGCTCCACCCCGACCTGTCCCTCTTCTACGAGGGCATCGGCATCTACATCCACGACGGCTACGGACTGACGGAGACCAGCGGCGGCATCACCATGCAGCCGCTCGGCCGGGAGAAGACGGGGACCGTCGGGCAGGCCCTGCCGGGCACCGAGATCCAGGTGGCCGACGACGGGGAGATCCTGGTCCGCGGCCCGTCGCTGTTCCAGGGCTACGTCAACGACGACGCCTCCACCCGGGCCACGCTGTGGGGCGGCTGGCTGGCCACCGGAGACCTCGGGCACCTGGACCGCGACGGCTATCTGACCATCACCGGCCGCAAGAAGGACGTGATCATCACCAGCGGCGGCAAGAGCGTGGCCCCGACCGCGCTGGAGCAGCGGCTGCGGCTGCACCCGCTCGTCCATCAGGCCGTGGTCGTCGGCGACAACCGGCCCTGTGTCGGCGCGCTCATCACGCTGGACCCGGAGTTCCTGGCGCACTGGCGGCGCAACCTGCCGTCGCTGCACGGGGGCGACAGCTCCAGCCGGGAGGCGCGGGAGGAGAACGCCCTGCGGGAGGAGATCGGGCGGGCGGTGGCCACGGCCAACAGCTCGGTGTCCCGCTCGGAGTCGATCCGGGTCTTCCGGGTGCTGTCGGAGCCGTTCAACCAGTCCAACGGCCTGCTGACGCCGTCGATGAAGCTGCGTCGCGACACGATCGTGCGGCACTACGCGGCCGAGATCGAGGCCATGTACCAGGCCCGCGCGCGGGTGCCCCGGGAGACCGCCACTGCCGAGGTGCTGAGCTGGGACGACTCGGACGACGTGTTCCGCTGACGGGCCGCCGGGTCGCGCACGCCGGGTGGGCGCCCGGTCGCCCCGCGTGGCCGGGCTCGGCCTGCGGGGGCCGGACGCGTAGGCCGCGCCGCCCAGGGAACCCTGTGGAGTGGCAACGAGAGAGCCGCACGAGAAAGGACGACGGTCCCGGCGACAGAGGGCCGCACGACGACATGGCAACCGAGCCCCGTGGTAACGACTCACCGGCCTCCTGGGCGGTCCCGAGCCGCACCGCCCGTTTCGCGGGTGAACCGCAGGACGTGACGGGTGCGCGGCTGGCCGCGGAGGAGTTCCTCCGCGCGCTGACCCGCGCGACCCCGCCCGCGGCGCCCGAGTGCTGGCACGACATCGTGCTGATCGTCACCGAGCTGGCCTCCAACGCGGTCCAGTACGCGCCGGGTCCTTTCGTTCTGCATCTGCGCCCCACCTTCGACGGGGTGCATGTGACGCTGCACGACACCAACCCCACGGCGCCGGCTCCGCGGCCCTTCCACCCCGACGCCGGCGGCGGCGGCATCGGCTGGCATCTGATACACACGCTGTGCAGCCAGGTGAGCGTGGTGTCGGCGGACGAGGGGAAGGACGTGCACGTCTTTCTCCCCTGGTGACCCCGAGGGTGCCGTTGCCGGTCCGGGGGTCCGGGTCAGGGCGCCTCGGTCCTGCCAGGAGACGGTGATCGTCTTCCCGCCCGGGGGCGTCGGCCGATGCAGATACCGCGGGCCCGTCGGACGATCAGCGGCCGGCCGTAGCCGCTGCCGGGCCGGCCTGCCGGGAGGGTGCCGGGGCCGCACGCCGCGTCAGGGGCCACGTCGCGGTGGTCGTGCACCGCCGGCCGGACCCCGTCGCGCGCCGGTGCCGCCTCGAAGCCGGCCGGGCCGCCGTGCCGGACGGCGTCGGCGGCCAGCTCCGAGAGGACGAGCAGCAGATCGGCGACGTCCGTCGACCATCCCGCGGACGTAGGCCCGTGCGGCGGCGGTCGTCACGCGGTCGTGGTCCCGCGCGCGGTGAGCCGCCGGTAGTAGTCGGCGACGGCCGTCAGATAGGCGGGGTCCATGGTCTCGCTGTCGGTCAGGAAGCGGGGCGCGTCCTTGACCTCGTCCACCGTGCAGGAGAGGGATATCCTCCGGCCGGTCCCGTCGACGGAGGTGACGACGCCCACCGGGACGACGGCGCTTCTGCCGAACAGCCAGACGCCCGTGTCGACGACCAGGTGCCACATCCCGTGGTGGCCGTCCTCGCGTTCGACGTGCCCCAGGGTGCCGTCGGTCGCGATCACCCCGTACCCCGTGAGGTCCTGTCCCACGGCATGCCCGCTGCCGGCCGGGTAGGACCAGATTGTGTCGATGGTCACGCTGCTCCCTTCTCGGGTTTTCCCAGCACCTGATACCCGGCCGCCGCGCCCGCATTCGGGGTGCTTCGTGCCGTCGTGGGCCGTGGCTCGTTCACGCCACCGGAATACAGTGGTGCGTCCGTCGCGGCATGAGTCGGGGAAGCGGGGGCAGACGGACTGCGTCATCGAACGGCTCGACGACCCCCGGCAGTTCGGCGGGCCCCGACGAACGGAGTACACGCAATGAAGGCCGTGACGGCTCAGGAACGAACGGCCACTGCAGGGCAGCAGGCCACCGGCGACCTGCTGGAAGGGGTTCCGGTCGTCGAGGTACCCACCGCGGTCAGTCCGCGGGACGCGCGGGAACTGTCCCGCCCCTTCTTCGACCGGCTCGCCGTCCTCGAAGAGGGCACGCACGAGCACCAGTACGTGCGCAACACGCTGATCGAGATGAACCTCTCGCTGGTGCGGTACGCGGCCTCCCGGTTCCGCGGCCGGGGCGACTCGATGGAGGACATCGTCCAGGTCGGCACGATCGGGCTGATCAAGGCGATCGACCGGTTCGAACTGGCCCGTGAGGTCGAGTTCACCTCGTTCGCCGTGCCGTACATCGTGGGCGAGATCAAGCGGTTCTTCCGCGACACCAGCTGGGCGGTCCATGTGCCGCGCCGGCTTCAGGAGGCGCGGGTCGAACTGGCCCGCGCGACCGACGAGTTGCAGACGCGGCTGGGCCGGATGCCCACCACGCGGGAGCTGTCGCAGCTGATGTCGCTGTCGGAGGAAGAGGTCATCGAGGCGCGCAAGGCCTCCAACTGCTACACCTCCGCCTCGCTCGACGCGGCCCTCACCTCCGACGGCGGCCCGGACGGCGAGTCGGTGCTGGCCGACTTCATCGGCGCGGAGGAGCCGGCCCTCGAACTCGTCGAGGACTTCAACTCGTTGGCGCCTCTGATCGCCCAACTGGACGCGCGGGAGCGGCGGATCCTGCATCTGCGGTTCGTCGAGGAGCGGACGCAGGCCGAGATCGGCAAGGAGCTGGGCATCTCACAGATGCATGTCTCACGGCTCATCAGCCGCATGGTGGCGCGGCTGCGGCTGGGTCTGCTGGGCTCCGAAGTCGCCTGAGGGGCGTTTCCTCACAGCGGAGAAAACACTCCGAGTACCCCGTTTCCGACCGTGTATGCACGGTGCGCACCCCGTGAATCTCCTGTGCGCACCACGTGACGCGACACTTTGTTCCGCCGCAGGTTCATGGGTTAGCCTGCGGCGGATTCTCTCATCGCGCACATCCGTGAACTGCGGAAATGCACGCACGACAGGTGGCGCCGTCTCCTCGGGGGCGGCCCGGTTCCGAGCCCCAGCCGGGGGCTCCTGGGGAGCGGAACGAGGGTACGCATGACCAGCAACGTCACCGAGGCCGCCGAAACGGTGCCGGGCGATCAGGAGCTGAGGCAGCTCCTGGCCGGATTGACCGCCGTACGGGACGGCGACTTCGGCACCCGGTTGCCCGCCGACGGCGAAGGCCTCATGGGCGACATCGCGACCGTGTTCAACGGCATGGTCGACCAGTTGTCCGTCTTCACCTCCGAGGTCACGCGCGTGGCTCGCGAGGTGGGCACCGAGGGGACCCTCGGTGGGCAGGCCGAGGTGCCCGGGGTGTCGGGCACCTGGGCCGACCTGACGGACTCCGTGAACGCCATGGCGGGCAACCTGACGACTCAGGTCCGCGACATCGCACAGGTGGCGACGGCGGTGGCCAAGGGCGATCTCTCACAGAAGATCGACGTGCCGGCGCGCGGCGAGATCCTTCAGCTGAAGGAGACCGTCAACACGATGGTCGACCAGCTCTCCGCCTTCGCCGACGAGGTCACCCGCGTCGCCCGCGAAGTGGGCACCGAGGGACGCCTCGGCGGGCAGGCGCAGGTGCCCGGCGTGGCCGGTGTCTGGCGGGACCTCACCGATTCGGTCAATTTCATGGCCGGAAACCTCACCGCTCAGGTGCGCAACGTCGCTCAGGTGACCACGGCGGTCGCCAAGGGCGACCTGTCGCAGAAGATCACCGTCGACGCCCGCGGCGAGATCCTCGAACTCAAGAACACCATCAACACGATGGTCGACCAGCTCTCCGCCTTCGCCGACGAGGTCACCCGCGTCGCCCGCGAAGTGGGCACCGAGGGACGCCTCGGCGGGCAGGCCGACGTCAAGGGCGTCAAGGGCACCTGGCGGGACCTCACCGACTCGGTGAACTTCATGGCGGGCAATCTGACGGCTCAGGTGCGCAACGTCGCCCAGGTGGCCACAGCGGTGGCCGAGGGCGACCTGTCGCAGAAGATCACCGTCGACGCCCGCGGCGAGATCCTCGAACTCAAGAACACCATCAACACGATGGTCGACCAGCTCTCCGCCTT
>NZ_JBHXHX010000004.1:464815-471314 GCF_042723915.1 Streptomyces sp. NPDC058335
TTCGCCGACGAGGTCACCCGCGTCGCCCGCGAGGTCGGCACGGCCGGAAACCTCGGCGGGCAGGCCACGGTCCGGGGCGTCTCCGGCACCTGGAAGGACCTGACCGACAACGTCAACGTCATGGCGTCGAACCTGACGGGACAGGTGCGCTCCATCGCGCAGGTGGCCACGGCGGTGGCGCGCGGCGACCTGTCGCAGAAGATCACCGTGGAGGCCAAGGGCGAGGTCGCCGCTCTGGCCGATGTCATCAACACCATGGTGGACACGTTGTCGGCCTTCGCGGACGAGGTCACCCGCGTCGCCCGCGAGGTGGGGACGGAGGGCCGGCTCGGTGGCCAGGCGCACGTGCCGAACGTGGCGGGCACCTGGAAGGACCTCACCGACAACGTCAACTCGATGGCCAACAACCTCACCGGTCAGGTGCGCAACATCGCGCTGGTGACGACGGCGGTGGCCAAGGGCGATCTGTCGAAGAAGATCGACGTCGACGCGCGCGGCGAGATCCTCGAACTCAAGACGACCATCAACACGATGGTCGACCAGCTCTCCGCCTTCGCCGACGAGGTCACCCGCGTCGCCCGCGAGGTCGGCACCGAGGGACGCCTGGGCGGACAGGCCGAGGTGGAGGGTGTCTCGGGCACCTGGAAGCGCCTCACCGAGAACGTCAACGAGCTGGCCGGCAACCTGACCCGGCAGGTGCGGGCGATCGCCGAGGTGACGAGCGCCGTCGCCGAGGGCGACCTGACCCGCTCCATCACCGTGGAGGCCTCCGGCGAGGTGGCCGAGCTGAAGGACAACATCAACTCGATGGTGGGGTCCCTGCGCGAGACCACGCTCGCCAACCAGGAGCAGGACTGGCTCAAGACCAACCTCGCGCGGATCTCCGGGCTCATGCAGGGCCACCGCGAGCTGCCCGTGGTGGCCGAGCTGATCATGGATGAGCTGGTGCCGCTGGTCGCGGCCCAGTACGGGGCCTTCTACCTCGCCGAGGACGGTGCCGACGGCCCGGAGCTGCGGCTGGTGGGCGCCTACGGCTACCCCGACGACGACGCCCGTCCGACCCGTATCCCGTTCGGTCGCTCCCTCGTCGGTCAGGCCGCGCGCAGCCGCCGTACGATCATGGTCGACGAGCTGCCCACCGGGTACGTCGTCATCTCCTCGGGGCTCGGTCGGGTGGAGCCCGTCGCGCTGGTGCTGCTGCCGATCCTGTTCGAGGGGCAGGTCCTCGGGGTCATCGAACTGGCGTCGGTCACCACGTTCAAGGAGATCCACCGGGACTTCCTCGAACAGCTCAGGGAGACCATCGGCGTCAACGTGAACACGATCGTGGCCAACGCCCGCACCGACGAGCTGCTCGGGGAGTCCCAGCGGCTGACCGTGGAACTCCAGGCGCGGTCGGCGGAGTTGCAGGCTCAGCAGGAGGAGTTGCAGCGCTCCAACGCCGAATTGGAGGAGAAGGCCTCGCTGCTCGTGGCGCAGAACCGGGACATCGAGGCGAAGAACCTTCAGATCGAGCAGGCACGGCAGGAACTGGAGGCGCGCGCGCAGCAGCTGTCCCTGGCGTCGAAGTACAAGTCGGAGTTCCTGGCCAACATGAGCCACGAGCTGCGCACCCCGCTCAACAGCCTGCTGATCCTGGCCCAGTTGCTCGCACAGAACCCCTCGCGCAACCTGACACCGAAGCAGGTGGAGTACGCGGGCATCATCCACTCCGCGGGTTCGGACCTGCTCCAGCTGATCAACGACATCCTCGACCTGTCGAAGGTCGAGGCGGGCAAGATGGACGTGTCTCCGGAACGGGTGCCGCTGCGCCAGCTCATCGAGTACGTCGAGGCGACGTTCCGGCCGATGACGACGCAGAAGAGCCTCGACTTCACGGTCAGCACGGCCGCCGGTGCTCCGGCGGACCTGCTGACGGACGACTCCCGACTGCGCCAGGTGCTGCGCAACCTGCTGTCCAACGCGGTGAAGTTCACCGAGCAGGGCAGCGTGGAGCTGCGTATCGAGCCGGTGGACGTGGACGCGGTGCCCGACGGGGTGGCCCGCGGCGGCACGGTGGTGGCCTTCCGCGTGAAGGACACCGGCATCGGCATCCCCGAGCAGCAGCTCGAAACCATCTTCGGCGCTTTCCAGCAGGCCGACGGCACCACGAGCCGCAAGTACGGCGGCACCGGTCTGGGACTGTCCATCACCCGGGAGATCGCCCACCTGCTCGGCGGTGCGGTGACGGTGGACAGCGCGCCCGGCCGGGGCAGTACGTTCACGCTGTACCTGCCGGTCGCCCGCGGGGACTTCCAGGAGGTGCCCGGCAGCGGCCGGCCGGTGGAGCATGGTGTCGTCGCCGGGCACCTGGCGGACGCCACGCACGCACGGGGCCTCACCACGCCGTCCGTCACGGCCCGGCGTCCGCGTCGGCTGCTGGTCGTGGAGGAACGGCCGCGCGGGCTGCTGACACTGGTCGCCGAGAGCGTGGTGGCGGACATGGCGGGCGGCAGGGAGGACGGTGCCTTGCCGCCCCCGGTCGACATCGTCACCGCTGTCGGAGCACAGGAGGCGGCGGGGGCACTGGCCGCCGAGCCTTGCCACTGCGTGGTGCTGGAGCTGGGCCTGCCCGAAGCGGGGGCCTCCCGCTTCGTGGAGGCCCTTCAGGGAGACTCGGCGCTGACGAGCGTGCCGGTGCTCGTGCACAGCGGCCATCGCGCCGACCTCGCCCAGGAGGAGGCGCTCCGGTCCTGCTCGGCGGACCGGCCGCTGGAGTTCCTGTCCAGCCTCGACGAACTCCGTGAGCGCATCACGCTGCACCTGTCCGCCGAGGAGCCCGGCGACGTCCTCGCCCTGGTCCGCTCCGAGGAGCCACGGCCTGTGGCGCCGCAGCCCGTCGACGACGCCGTCGTGGGCCGGACGGTCCTGGTCGTCGACGACGACGCGCGCAATCTCTTCGCGCTCAGCGGGATCCTGGAACTGCACGGCATCCGGGTGCTGCACGCGGAGAACGGGCGCGAGGGCATCGAAGCGCTGCGCGACAACCCGGACATCGCACTGGTACTGATGGACGTGATGATGCCGGAGATGGACGGGTACGCCGCCACGGCCGAGATCCGCACCATGCAGCAGTACGCCGATCTCCCCATCATCGCGGTGACCGCGAAGGCGATGCCGGGCGACCGGGAGAAGAGCCTCGCCTCGGGAGCCAGCGACTACGTCACCAAGCCGGTCGACACGCATGACCTCATGTCCTGCGTCCGCCGCTGGCTGACCGCCTGAGGGCGGCCCGCCCGTCCGAGCCCAAGGCGTACCGGCCGAGGAGTCATCACACCGTGAGCATGTCCGAACAGCAGCCCGAGCGGACCGAGAGCCCGGCCCGGCCGGTGCCGGCCGCGTCCCCGATGCCGCCCGCCGACACAGCGCGCGTCGCCCACCCGGTCGCGTCGGCCCAGCACCCGGCCACACCGCCCACGGAGGCGGCCGCGGGCGTCGGTGGCGCGGCGCCCGAGCACCCCCGCGCGGCCGGCGGCCAGGAGGCGGCTCCCTCTCCCGTCGGACGCCTCGCGGCCACCGTCGAGCGGCTGCGGCGCGAGGTACGGGCGGCGCAGGCCGATGCCGAGGGTCGGGCGCTGGTCGAACTGGCCAAGGGGATCCTCGTGGAGCGGCTCGGCTGCGGGCCCGCGGAGGCGGCCCGGCAGCTCACCGAGCTGGCCCGGCAGGCCGGGGTGACGCCACTGGAGTTCGCCGTGGACGTCATCAACCAGGCCGCCAGGGACCGGGTCTCCGAGGTGACCGACGCCTTCGTCGCGGCCGTCACGGGATGCGAGGCTGCCGAGGAGTCCGCGGCCGTACGGCTACGGGCGGCGGAGAGCGGGGCGCTGGCCGCCCACGACACGCAGGCCGTCGCCGACTCCCTGCTCCAGCACGCGTTGGGCCCACTGGGGGCGGTGGCGGTGGCGATCTGGGCGGCGGGCTCCGACGGTTCCCTGACTCTCGCCGGAAGCGCCGGCTTCGCCCCCACCGAGGCCGCCCGCTGGCACTACGTCCCGCCGGACGTCTCCACGGTGGCCCGGCTCGGCCTGACCGAGAACTCGGGCCAGTGGATCGGCTCGCTCGCGCAGACCGGGCTCCCCACCATCGGTCGACATGCCCACCCCGAAGGCGGCCGGGCCGCCGTTCCCGCGGGGACCGGCGGCCGGATCCACGGCGTCCTGGAGATCGCCTGGCCGTCCTTGCTGGAACCGCAGCCGCCCCAGGTCGTCCGCCAGGTGGAGGCGCTTGCGGAGCTGTGCGCGCACACGCTGCAGGCGTATCCCCACGGCCGGGCCGCCGACCGGGAACCGCGGATGCTGCCGGACGCCGCCGAGCTGATGGACCTCGCGGACGGCCTGCACGACCCGGCGCTGGTCCTCGTGCCGCTCGTCGACGCGACGGGGCAACTGGTGGACTTCCGCATCCAGCACGTCAACGACCACTTCCTCGACCCGGCGGGCCGGCCACGGGCCGTGATCAACGGCGCGCTGCTGCTGGAGGCCTACCCGATGGCGGCGGGCGGCAGCGACCTCTTCCAGCGCATCGAACGGGTCCATGCCACCGGCGAACCGTTCCGGGCCCGCCGGATGAGCCTGACCTCGCTCGTCGACGAGGTATCGCTGTCGGCGGTCGCGGACCTCAGCATCAGCCGGCACGGCACCTGCGTGCTGCTGATCTGGCGCATCGAGGACGAGACGGCGCGGCTGGCGAGCCTGTTGCAACACGCCCAGCGCCTCGGCCGGATCGGCGGCTTCGAGGAGAACGTGCTGACCGGCGAGACGACGTGGAACGGGCAGATGTTCGCGCTGTACGGGCGGGATCCGTCGAGCCCCCCGGTGCGGCTGGAGGAACTGGGGGCCCATGCCCACGCGGACGACGCGGTCTCCATCGGCCGCTTCCTGCGCACCCTTCTGCACCACCGGCGTCCCGCGTCCGCCGCCTTCCGGCTCCAGCGGCCGGACGGGGTGACCCGGCACATGCGCATCGTCGCCGAGCCGGTCCTGGACACCGACAGGCGGCTGGTGGCCCTACGCGGTGCGTACCAGGACATCTCCGCCCAGCACTGGACGGAGGTGGCGCTCGCCGCCACGCGCGACCAGCTCGCCCAGACCGAACAGCACGCCAGCGAGCGCAGCCGACTGGCCCTTCAGCTCCAACACGCGATCATGCCCCCCACGCGGGCGCCGCTGGAGGTGGCGGGCCTCCAGGTGGCGGTCCGCTATCGGCCGGCCGAGGAGGAGCAACTCGTGGGCGGCGACTGGTACGACGCCGTGGTGCTGCCGTCCCGGCTGGTGATGCTGTGCGTCGGCGACGTGGCCGGGCACGGCATCGAGGCGGCGACCAGCATGGTCGTCCTGCGCAACGCGCTGCGTGGGCTCGCCGTGACCGGCGCCGGACCGGGCCAGCTCCTGTCCTGGCTGAACATCGTCGCCCACCATCTGACGGGCGCCGTCACGGCGACGGCGGTGTGCGGGTTGTACGACCCGGTCCGGCGCACCCTGCGATGGGCCAGGGCGGGCCATCTGCCGCCGGTCCTGGTGCGCGGCTCGGGCGCCGCCCCGCTGCCCTTGCTGAAGGGGATGCTGCTGGGCGCCGTACCGGACACGTCGTACGAGGAGGAGGAGATCGAGCTCGCCGCCGAGGACACGTTGCTGATGTACACCGACGGTCTGGTGGAGCGGCGGGACCGGTCCGTGGAGGAGTCGCTGACGCAGTTGCTGAGCCAGGCGCGCACGGTGGCGCCTTCGCTGGACCAGCAGTTGGACCGGCTGCTCACCTACAGCAGGTCCGACACGGACGACGACACCTGCATCGTGGGCATCAGGCTCAGTTAGCGGGTTCACCCGGCCGAGGGGGCATGGCCGTCCGGTTCGGGGGTATCCGCTGCTGCGCGGCGCGCGGCAGGGATCCACAGGTGGGACGCGAGGCGCACGGGCCGTGGCCGGTGCGCCTCCCGTCCGCCGGGGTTCCTGCCGCGCAGCGCGGTCGCCCGCCGGAGCAGAGAGCCCGGACCGTCAGTTTTCGGAGGTACTCGTGTCCATCGCCCAGAACCCGCTGTCCGTCGAGGTCACCCTGCCCCGCGAGGACGTGGCCCTGGTCACGGTCGAGGGCCATCTGGACCTCGACACCGCGACGGAGTTCCAGGCCCATCTGGCGAACCAGCTCCATCACGGCCGGCGGCACTTCCTGCTGGACCTGTCGGCGGTGCCGTTCATGGACTCGTCCGGGATGAACATCATCCTGCGGGTCTACCAGGAGGCACGGGAGCTGCCCGGCAGCGTGCACGTGATCGATCCGACGCCTGCCGTGCGCCGGGTCCTGGACCTCACCGGGGTCAGCATCACGGTCCCCATCTCGGACAAGGTGGACGACGCCCTGGCGCTGATCGACCGCCGGCAGCCGTCGTCCGAGGCCCCGTAGGCCCGGCCGGGCGGCGGGGCCCCCCCCCCCCGCCCCACGCGCGGGGGGGGGCCCAGCGCCA
>NZ_JBHXHX010000004.1:471324-480884 GCF_042723915.1 Streptomyces sp. NPDC058335
CGGCCCCCCCCCCCCCCCCTCACCCCCCCCGCCCCCCCCCCGCGCCCGGCCCCCCCGGCCGCGCGCCCCCGGCCCCCCCCCCCCCCGCGCCCGGGCGGGGGCGCCCCCCCCACGGCCGTACAACAGTTGCCATTTGACAACTATGTGGGGCGGGCAAGAGAGTGAGCGGGGCGGAGACGGGCGCCGCACAGGTGTCGGCGCAGGTCCGGCCGCCACGGAGGTCGAACGCCGTCCCACCGGCCGGGGCCCGGTGCACGGTGGCAGCAACAGATGAGGAGTGAAGCAGTGCCGGAGCACGAAGCGGCCGCACCGCACGCAAGCCCGACGGACGAGGTCGGGACCTTCCTGAACCGCCGGCGGGAGCAGATCGCCCAGCGCTGGGCCGACGAACCCCTGTTCCGCGCCGTGTTCACCGTCTCGCGCGACGAGGCGGTGGAGGCGGGCCGCAGCGTCGTCGACGCCCTCGCCCAGGTCGCCGCCTCCGGGCGGGTGGAGGACTCCGACAGCGCCGGATTCACGGTCGTACGCGAGCAGTTGGCGCGGATGGCGGCCGCCCGTTCGCGGTCCGGAATGTCCACCGCGCAGGTCTCCAGCGAGGTGGACGCGCTGCGGGCACCCGTGGTGAACCTGCTCGTCGCCGACCTGCCGGACGCGCCGGCGGACCGCGTCCGGGAGTCCACGGAGACCCTGACCGTCCTGATGGGCACCCTGCGGCTGGTCGTCATGGAGACCGCGCTGACGGAGGTGCAGTCCCTCATCGACCGGCAGCAGATGCAACTCCTGGAGGTCGCCACGCCGATCATCAGGCTCTGGGACGGCATCGTCGCCGTACCGCTCATCGGCACGCTCGACAGCGCGCGTAGCCAGGTCGTGATGGAGACCCTGCTGGAAGCGGTCGTCGACCAGCAGGCCCGGTACGCGATCCTCGACATCACCGGGGTGCCGACGGTCGACTCGCTGGTCGCGCAGCACCTGATGAAGACCGTCGCGGCGGTACGGCTGATGGGCGCCGAGTGCGTCGTCTCGGGCATCCGGCCCGCGATCGCGCAGACCATCGTGCACCTCGGTCTCGACCTCGGCACCGTCATCACCCGGGCCGGTCTCGCCGACGCCCTGGCCTACGCCCTGCACGGGCTGGGCGCCGACATCGTGCACGCGACGCCCGGCGGTGCGGGTCACCGGTGAACGACGACTTCTCCCGCGTCGGCGGGGCCCCCGTGCCGGTACTGAGACTGGGTGACGTCCTGCTCGTCACCCTCCAGGGGGATCTGCACGACGGCACGGCCGAGCAGCTCCGGCAGGACATCGTGGAGGCGATCGCCGGCAGCCGGATGACCGGCGTGATCATCGACATCTCCGGAGTGGAGATCGTCGACTCCTTCCTCGGCCGGGTGCTGGCCGAGATCGCGGCCAACGCACGGCTGCTGGCCGCGCAGACCGTGGTGGCCGGGATGCGGCCCGCGGTCGCGCTCACGCTGGTGGAGCTGGGCCTGACCCTGCCCGGCCTGCGGACCGCCCTGAGCACGGAGGCGGCTCTGGAGCTGCTCGGGCGGGTGGACGCCACGGTGCCGGACGGCCCGCGCCGGGAGCCTCGGTGAGCGGGACGGCCGCGGGCGTCGAGACCCGCCTGCCGATCCGCTCCGATCTGGACCTGGTGTGGGTACGGCAGCATGTGCGGCAGGCCGCCGCCGCGCTCGGCTTCGGCCTGGTGGAACAGACCAAGCTGGTCACGGCCGCCAGCGAACTGGCCCGCAACACCCTGGTGTACGGCGGCGGCGGCGAGATGCGGGCGGTGCCGCTCACCGACGGCCGGGCCCAGGGGCTGCGGCTGGTGTTCTCCGACTCCGGGCCGGGCATCCCCGACGTGGAGCAGGCCCTGCGCGACGGCTTCACCTCCGGCGGCGGCCTCGGCATGGGCCTGGGCGGCGCCCGGCGGCTGGTGCACGAGTTCGCCATCGACAGCACGCCCGGTGCCGGTACGACGGTCACCGTGACCTCCTGGGCGACCCGGACGCCCCGGCCGCGCGAGGAGTTGTGATGCCCCGGGTGTGGGACGTGCCGGTGCACGACTCGACGCGGGTGCGGGACGCGCGTGTGGCCGCGGAGGAGGCCGCGGCGCTCGTCGGCCTCGACGAGGGGCGTACGGCGGCCGCCGCGCTGGTGGCGACCGAGCTGGCCACCAACCTCCTCAAGCACGCCCGCGGCGGGCAGCTCCTCGTCGACATGGTCCCGCCGCCCGCCGGACGGGGTGGGGTCGTCGTGCAGATTGCGGCCGTCGACCACGGTCCCGGCATGCCCGACGTGCCGACCGCGTTCGGCGACGGGTTCTCCACGGCGGGCTCCCTGGGCGCCGGGCTGGGAACGTGCCGGCGGGTGTCCGACGGTTTCGACCTGCACAGCGTCCCGGGGCACGGCACGGTCGCGCTGGCCCGGCTCGGTGCCGCCGCGCGGACCGACCCCCGCGATCCGGCACCCGCACGGGCCGGCGGGGTGAACATCCCCTTCGCCCGCGCCGCGTGCTCGGGGGACGCCTGGACCTGGGTGCGGGCCGGCGACCTGCTGACCCTGATGCTCGCCGACGGGCTGGGCCACGGCTCGGAGGCGGCCCGCGCCTCCACGGCTGCCGTGGACGAGGTGCACCGCAGCGCCCATCTCCCGCCCGCCGAGATCCTGCACCGCCTGCACGCCGCGCTGCGCGACACCCGGGGCGCCGCGGTCGCGGTGGCGCAACTCGACGTACCGTCCGAGCGGCTGCGGTTCGCCGGGATCGGCAACGTGGGGGCGCGGCTGCGCGAGGGAGACTCCTGGCGTCATCTGGTCTCCCGGCCCGGGATCGTGGGCGTGCACCGGCCCGCGAGGCTGCCGGAGACGGTGGCGCCGTGGGCGGCCGACCGTCTGCTGGTCCTGCACAGCGACGGACTGCCCAGCCGGTGGGTGCCGCCCGGCGACCCCCGGCCGGCGACGGCCGACCCCGCGGTGACCGCGGCGGTGACCGTGCGCGACACCAGCAGTTCCGCCCGCCCGGTGCGTGACGACACCGCCGTGGCCGTCCTGTCCCCGACCCCGCCGGACCGCCCATGATGCGCACCTGGGAGATCACCACCGTCACCGACGCGGCGCGCGCCCGGATCGCCGCCGCACGGCTGGCCGCCGCCTACGGCGTGGTGCCACTGGAGCGGACCCGGCTGGCGACCGCCCTCAGCGGGCGGCTGCGCCAGTGTCTGACCAAGGGCGGCGGCTGGCGGCTCGGCCTGGAGGCCGGCGCGGGCATGCTGCGCGTCGAGGTCGCCCCGCTCCCCGCGACCGCGGAGCCGCCGTGGCACCTCGCCGTGCCCTGCCCCGAGCCGGCCGACGCCTCGGTGTGCGCCGGGGTGGCGGACGACCCGGGTGTCCTCGCCGAGGCCCTGCTGGGCGCCGACGAGGACACCGCCCTGGTGCTGGACCGACTCGCCGAGCAGGAGGAGCTGGTCGCCTTCCACCGGGAGGAGCTGCACCAGACCAACCAGGGCGTCCTCGCGCTGCACGCCGATCTGGACGCGGCCGGACGCGCCCAGCGCGAGGCGTTCGCGGCCGAGCGCGCGGCCCGTCAGGAGGCGGAGAACGCCCGGCGCAGGCTGACCTTCCTCGCGGACGCCAGTGCGGTGCTCACGGCCTCCCTCAACCATGAGGAGATCGTGCGCCGGCTGCCCGAGCTGCTCGTGCCCGAGTACGCGCGCACGGTCGACGTCTGGCTGTTCGACTCCGAGAGCGATCCGCAGTCGCCCGCCCCACGCCCGGCGGCCGCGGTGGTCGCCGCCCGGACGGGCCGCCCCCAGTACGCCGCCGGCCACCCCGGCGGGCTGCCCGGCGTCGACGACCAGCCGCCGTCGGCGCTGCACCCCGGCCGGCCGCTGCTGTGCATCCCGCTGCCGACGCGCCGCGCGCCTATCGGTGTGCTCACGCTGACGCCGCCGGGCGAACGCTGGGACCCGGACGACGCCGTCATGCTGATCGAGCTGACCCGGCGGGCCAGCATCGCGCTCGACAACGCACGCCGCTTCGAGCACAACCGGGACATCGCCGAGACGCTCCAGCGCGCCCTGCTGACCGATCTGCCCACCACGCCCGGCCTGCGCCTGGCGGCCCGCTATCTGCCGGCGACGTACGGGCTGAACATCGGCGGCGACTGGTACGACGCGTTCCGGCAGCCCGACGGCAGTCTGATCACCGTCATCGGCGACGTGACCGGGCACGGACTGCACGCGGCCGTCATGATGAGCCAGCTGCGCACCGCGCTACGGGCCTACGCCGTCGACGGCGGCAGCCCCGGCGTCCTGCTGACCCGGCTGCACACCTTCCTGCACCACCTCCAGCCCGATCTCTACGCCACCGCCGTCATCGCCCGTTTCCAGCCCGGTGAGCCGGTGCTGACGTGGGCGGCCGCCGGGCATCCGCCGCCCGTGCTGCGCGACCCGGACGGCCGGGTGCGCCCGCTGGACGCCAAGCCGGGAGCCATGCTGGGCATCCCGCTGCACCAGGAGATCGCCGACCACACGGTGCCCCTGGTGCCCGGCTCGACGCTGGCGCTCTACACCGACGGGCTGGTGGAGCGGCGCGCACAGGGCATAGACCCGGGCATAGAACGGCTCGCGGCGGCACTCGGCTCCTTCGGCAACGGTGAACTGGACGCGGACCTCGACGGCGCGGCCGAGCGCATCCTGGACCCGATGCTGAGCGACTCCGAACGCGACGACGACGTATGCCTGCTGCTGTGCCACATCGACAGCGGGACGGTGCGGACGGGCTGAGGTCGGGCGGCCCACGGCCCGTCAGCCATCGGGCGCCGTCGGCCGGTGGTGGGCGGTGCGCGCCTGGTGGAAGCCGGACAGGCCCTGCTCCAGGGCGGTGCGCTGGGCCGGGGCCATGGCTTCGAGGACCGTCACCAGGCGGTGGACGCGCCGCTCGGTGACGTCCGTGAGGACACGGTGTCCGTAGGGGGTCAGCACGAGCTGCACCTCGCGCCGGTTGCGCGGCTGGACGCTGCGTTCCAGCAGGCCGGCCGCCTCCAGACGGTCGCAGAGGCGGCTCGCGGTCGGCAGGCCCACACCGAGCCGCTCGGCCAGGGCGGTCAGGTTCAGCTTCGGCGTGTGCCGCACCGTCCGCAGGGCGAGCAACTGCCGGGCGGGCAGCCGCGGCGTGGCCTCCTCGGCCGTCGTGAGCCAGTCGGCCACGAGGCTCTCCACCGCGTCGACGACCCTCCTGGCCTGTGCCACCCGGCTCTCCCGCCGGTCGTCGTCGGAGCCCTCCGCGCACTCCACACCCGCTGCCCTCCGGCCACCGCACTTGTCATGTACGTCGGGCCTACCCGAAGGACAAGGGCGTACACGGGTCGTTCTGCGGGTAGCACGGGGCCTCAGGAGAAACGTTCGTCTGCATGCTCCGTCCGGCTGGCGCGACCGCTCCGGTCGCGGTGGGATCGACGGTGTGCGAAGAGGCCGCCCGGTGGGCACCCGCACCACGTCGAGGCAGACCGCCCGGAGCCGCAGAAAGGGATGGACATCGTGACACGACCCAGGATCCTGGTGGTGGGAGCGGGCTTCGCGGGAGTGGGGTGCGTTCGACGCCTGGAACGCGAACTCGCCGCCGCGGAGGCCGACGTCACCCTGGTGACACCGTTCGCCTACCAGCTCTATCTGCCGCTGCTGCCGCAGGTCGCCTCCGGGGTGCTGACGCCCCAGTCGATCGCGCTGTCCCTGCGCCGCAGCAAGAAGTACCGCACCCGGATCATCCCGGGCGGCGCCATCGGCGTGGACCTGGAGTCGAAGGTCTGCGTCATCCGCACCATCACCGACGAGATCGTGAACGAGCCGTACGACTACATCGTGCTCGCTCCCGGCAGTGTCACCCGCACCTTCGACATCCCGGGGCTGACCGACCACGCCTTCGGGATGAAGACACTCGCGGAGGCGGCCTACATCCGCGACCACGTCATCACCCAGCTCGATCTCGCCGACGCCAGCAACGACCCCGCCGAGCGGGCGGCCCGGCTCCAGTTCGTGGTGGTCGGCGGCGGCTACGCCGGCACCGAGACCGCCGCCTGCCTCCAACTGCTCACCCACAACGCGGTCAAGCGCTACCCCCGGCTGGACCCGAGCCTGATCAAGTGGCACCTCATCGACATCGCCCCGAAGCTGATGCCGGAACTGGGCGACAAGCTCGGCCGCAGCGCGCAGGAGGTGCTGCGCAGGCGGGGCATCGAGGTGTCGCTGGGAGTGTCCATCGCCAAGGCCGGACCGCAGGAGGTCACCTTCACCGACGGCCGGGTGGTGCCGACCCACACGCTGATCTGGACGGCCGGTGTCGTGGCGAGCCCGCTGATCGCCACCCTCGGCGCGGAGACGGTCCGCGGGCGGCTCTCGGTCACCTCGCACATGAACCTGCCCGGCCACGACGGGGTGTTCGCGCTCGGCGACGCCGCGGCCGTCCCCGACGAGGCCAAGGGCGAGGAGGGCGCCATCTGCCCGCCGACCGCCCAGCACGCGATGCGGCAGGCCAAGGTCGCCGCCGACAACGTCATCGCGCATCTGCGCGGCCGGCCGATGCGGCCGTACGCGCACAAGGACCTCGGGCTGGTCGTCGACCTCGGCGGCACCGACGCCGTGTCCAAGCCGCTCGGCATCGAGCTGCGCGGGCTGCCCGCGCAGGTGGTGGCCCGCGGGTACCACTGGGCGGCGCTGCGCACGGGCGTGGCCAAGGCGCGCGTGCTGACGAACTGGACGCTCAACGCGGTCGCGGGCGACGACTTCGTCCGCACCGGCTTCCAGGCCAGGCGGCCCGCCAAGCTGAAGGACTTCGAGTACACCGACACCTATCTGACGCCCGAGCAGGTGCGGGCGCAGGTGGAGGGCGGGCGCCCCGAGGCCGGCTGAGACGGGCGGGAGAGTACGCGGCGTGAAGGCGGCGGCACGGGCGCGGGCGGCAGGGGTGCGGGACCGGGTCAGGGCATCCGATCCCGGGCTCCTGCGGCTCGCGGCCGGGCTGCGCACGGTCGGCGCGATCACCCTCACGCTGGCCGTGCTCTCCCTGCTGGGCGCGGACGTCACGCATCTGGTCGCGGGGGCCATCGCGGCGATGGTCGCCACCTTCGCCGTCCGGGAGAAGCAGCGCGGCCCGCAGGCGGTCACCCTCGCGTTGGGGCTGCCCGTGGCACTGGCCTCGGTGTCCCTCGCGGCGCTGCTGAGTTCGCACGTGGTGGCCGGTGACATCGTCTTCGTCGCGCTCATCTTCTGCGCGGTGTACGGGCGCCGGTTCGGCGACCGGGGCACCGCGCTCGGCCTGATCGGCTTCCAGGTCTACTTCCTGTCCCTCTTCGTGGGCGCCACGCGGCACATCCTGCCCGGACTCTGGGGGGTCCTCGCCGTCGCCTTCGCGTGCAGCGCGCTGGCCCGGTTCGTGCTGGTGCCGCAGACGCCGGCGGGGATCCTGCTGCGGCTGCGGCAGGCCTTCAGGGCGCGGCTCGCGCAGTTGCTCGACGCCCAGCTGGAGCTGCTCGACGCCGGTCCGGAGGAGGTGGAGAAGGCGCTGGCGCACGTCCGCACGGGCACGGCCCGGCTGCACGAGACGGCCATGATGATCCACGGCCGGCTGGAGGAGGGCACGCCGGACGAGGCCACGGCCCGGCTGGTGCAGCGCCGTGTCGCCGACGCGGAGATCGCCGCCGAGCGGCTGGGGCTGCTCCTGCTGACGGCGCGCAGCGCCGAGCGGGCCGACACACTGACCCTGCATCTGCCGGGCGCACCGGTCCCCGAGGCCGGCCGTCTGCCCGTGCGGGAGGAGGCGACGGACGTGCTCCGCCGCGACCTGCGGGCGCTGCGCCTGCTGGTACGGCATCCCGTCGGCGACGGCACGGGGCTCGCGCAGATCCGCAACCGGCTGCTCGGCTACCGCGACGAGGAGAACCTGCCGCCCGCCTCACCAGCCGTGCGGGACGTGTTCCGGGGCGTCGGTGAGAGTGCCCGCGCCGTGCTCGGACTGCGGATCGCGCTCGACGGGCCGCAGGACGAGTCCGACGACAGCCCCGCGACGGCCCGTTCCCGGGAGGAGCTGGACGCGGAGGACGCGGCCATCGGCGGATCGGAGGCCGAGGAGGAGACCGCGGAGAAGCCCACGGGGCTGCTGCGACCGACCACCCGCGCGGCCGTCCAGGTCTCCGTCGGCTCGGCGCTGGCCATCGTCGGCGGCGAACTGCTGTCCACCCACCGCTGGTACTGGGCGGTCCTGACCTGCTGGATCGTGTTCATCAACACCGCGTCCACCGGGGAGATCCTGGTCAAGGGATACCGGCGGCTGCTCGGCACCGCGCTCGGCGTGGTCGCGGGCATCGGGCTCGCGGGACTGGTCGGCCACCACACCTGGACGGCGTTCGCGGTGGTGCTGCTGTGCGTGTTCGCGATGTTCTACACGGCGCCGCTGTCGTACACGCTGATGTCGTTCTTCGTCACCGCCGCGCTGGGCGTGCTCTACACGCTGCTGCACACCTACAGCTTGGAGGTGCTGGTCCTGCGGGTGGAGGAGACGGCGCTGGGAGTGGTCTGTGGGGTGGTCGCGGCGGCGTTGGTGCTGCCGGTGCGCACCGACCGGCGGACGGACGAGCTGCTCACCACCGTCCTCGACCGGCTGACCGATGTCACCGAGGCCGCAGTGGAACAGCTCAGCGGCGGGCCGCCGACCGAGCTGCTGGACCGTGCCCGGGAACTCGACCAGGCCCTGTCCGACCTGCGCTCCGCGACCCAGCCGCTGACGCATCCGGTGACCCCGCTGCGGACCCGGCGGGACACCGCCCAGTACGTCGTCGCCCTGCTGGAGACCTGCGCCTACCACGCGAGGTCGCTCGCCGCCACGGCCGAGCTGCTGCCGACCCACCCGTCCATCGCGGCGGACCCCCGGCTGCGCGGCGCCGGGCAGCGCATCCTGCACAACATCGGCGCCATCGCCGCACGCGTCGCCGACGACCGCAGCACCGCGGAGATCCGCACCGGCCCGAGCGTCGCCTCCCTCCTCGCCCCGGGCACGCCCGGCATCCCCCGCTACGGGCGCGTCACCGACCGCGTCCTACGCCACCTGCAACGCCTCGACGAAGCGGTGGCCGGCCTGGCCCGGCCGCTGGCGGTTCCGGTGTCGTCGCCGGGCAAGTGAGGGGCGGGGCCCCGGTGACACTGGTCCACCGGTTGGGGCTGCCGGGGCCCGCTGCGCGGAGCAGGAGCACGGCCGCAGCGACCGGCTGGAAGCTGAGGCTGCGCGACGCCGGGCGAGAGGGGCGTCGGCCGCCGGAGCGGGCCGGCCGGAAGTGCCCTCGGGGCGGACGGCAGCACGGGCGTCCGAAAGGTGCGCGAGCGGATCACCGGGACCGACCCTCATCGGGCATCGGGCATCGGGCTGGACCGGGCCGCCCATGCCCGTCGGCGCGGCCGGCCGCTCAGCACGGGGAGCGGACGCCTCAGCCGGACCCCGTGGGTTCCAGTCGCGTCCGGCCCGGTCGCCGCCCCGTCGGAAACGGGCGCCCGCCCGGCGCCGGTCGGCGC
>NZ_JBHXHX010000005.1:0-87527 GCF_042723915.1 Streptomyces sp. NPDC058335
ACTATCGATGTCCTGCGGTACCCGGGTTCAACACATCGACCCGGGCGATCCTGATGGCGCTCGGCTCCTCCGTTCTTCCCTCTGCGATCAACTGCTTGCCAAACAGGGGACTGCGTACTGCTGGTACTGCTCCACTGCGAACTGCTGGTGATGCGAACTGCTGGTGATGCGAACTGCTCAGTGGCCTGTGACAGCGCCACCGTCACTCTCCGGCAGCCAGCCCCGTCGCCCGTCCTGCGTCTGCTCTGGCTTGGAACCCCACTGCCGGACCTCCCGGTGCGCGCGTCCGCAGCCGACGCCTTCACCGAGGTACCGCTCACTCACTTCACTGCTGGTCCTGCACACGGCGGCCCCTGATCACTGCGGGCCACCCGGTCCGGTCGTCAGTCCCGTCGCCGTCCTGCAACAAACCTGGCTTCGACACTCCACCACCGAACCGCCCTGCCAACTGCAACTGCGCACTACAACCTGCGTACTGCAACTGCGTACTTCTGCCCGCCAGTTCGTGTCTGCCGGGCCCTGCGGTCCTTCTGGCTACGAGAGAAACCATAACCACACCACGACCCAATGTCTACTCCAGCCACGACAGATTTCCGCGCGCTCGACGGCAAGGTAATCGGCATCGGTGGTGGCACCTGCACCCTGGAACCGGTCGACCGGCCAGCCGCGCCGCCCCATGAGCCGCCAGGCGGCCGGCGGCAAGAGCGTGAGCACCCTTCCCGCCGGTAGCGCCAGGGGGTCGGCGCCGACCGGGGTGACCGGTGGCCATCCCAGCGGCTCGACCGGCGAACACCAGCCGTGCGGTGCCTGGTGGGGGCGATTTCGTGGCGTCGGATCCTCCCGTTCGAGGGCATGGCGATGGCCAGAAATGTAAATATAACTATTTCCGTAGTGTTGTGCTCCGGTCGAATGACTGGCAATTCCCTTCGCCCCGTTCAGGTTGGCTCGGAGATATTTCTGCGTAATATGCGGCGGCAGCAACGAACAAGGTTTTCCGGGCGATCGGCAGAGCCCGGTAACCCCACGGCCCCCACAGGAAATGGCCTTTCGATGAAGCTGAAGATCCCGCAAGCAGCTCGCCGCCGCACCCTCTCCGGTTTGCTGGCCTCGGCCCTCGCCGCAACAGTTTCCGCGGCGATGGTCTTCCTTACGCCAACGGCGGCGTCGGCTATCGCACTGCCCGTACCTCTGGGCACGGCCGCCAGTTACTCCGTGCTGGCAGGTGCGGGAGTCACCAACACCGGCAACTCGGTGCTCGCCCACGACCTCGGGACGCACCCGACCCCGTCCATCACCGGATTCCCGCCCGGCCAGGTGGGAGGTGCCATCCACGCTGCGGACGCGGCAGCACTCCAGGCCAAGGCCGACCTCCTCGTGGCGTACAACAACGCCGCCGGCCAGGCGCCGGACTTCGCCCTTCCGGCGGGAATCGGCGGGGGTCCGGCGCTGCTTCCCGGCGTCTACCGCGCCACGGCCGGTGTCGGTATCACCGGCGACCTGATCCTGGACGGTCAGGGAAGCTCCGACGCGGTCTGGGTCTTCCAGATTCCCGAATCCCTGACGACGGCAACCTCCAGCCGGATTCTCCTCACCAACGGCGCCTCGGCCTGCAACGTGTTCTGGCAGATCGGCGAAGACGCGTCGCTCGGCGTCACCACCAGCTTCGTGGGCACCCTCATGGCCGAGAACTCGATCACCGCGAACCAGGGAACGAACGTCGAGGGCCGGTTGTTGGCCCAGGTAGGTTCTGTGACCCTCAACAACAACAGGATCTTCCTCGGCGGGTGCGCGACCTCCACCACTGGTGGAACGACGACGGGAACCACCACCGGCACGACGACGGGAACGACCACCGGCACGACGACCGGAACGACCACGAGCGGCGGTCTTCTCGGCGGTGGCCTGGTCAGCGGCGGCCTCCTGGGCGGACCCATCGTCGGGACCGGCGGCACGTCGGGCAACGTGGCCGGCAACACGTCCGGGAACACCGCGGGTAACAACGCCGGGAACACCGCTGGCAACACCGCCGGGAACACCACGGGCGGTAACACCGCGGGCAACAACGCCGGGAACACCACCGGCGGGCCCGGCGGGCACGACAAGGCGCCGGGCGGGCCGGATCACGACGACAAGCCCGGAAAGCCGGGCCACGGCGGCAAGCTCGACCTCGGGCAGTACGTCCGTCCCGGTCAGCTCGACCACGGCAAGCAGCACGACGAGAACTTCGGCTACGACGACGTGCCCAAGGGCCACGAGGGCGACGACCACTCCAAGGGCCACGAGGGCTAGGCAGCGCACCGCGGCCGGTCCGCTCACGGGATGACGGCGCGCGGCGGAATTCTCATCGAATCCGCCGCGCGCCGTCGGTGACAGCCGGCGCAGAGCGCAGGTGCGAGCTGCTGAAACGAGAAGGACAGGGTGCGCGGTGTCGAGCGGAATTAACTCAATGGACGTGAAGGAAGTTCAGCACTCCGAATCAGGTCCGGTCGTGCGGGAATGTCCTGACGCCACGGCCGCGCCGCCCGGGTTCTCGAAACGTGCTCGTGCACTAAAAGCCGGGGTGTGCACCGCCGTCGTACTGTGCCTGGCAGCGAGTATCGTCCACGTGGTTCTGGTGTTCCTTCACGTGGCACCGGCCAACCCCGTATCCCAGCGATACAGCCCGATGATCAATTCTTGGGTGTACCCCTACTTCGAACAGAACTGGCGGCTTTTCGCCCCGGACCCCGAATCCGTCAACCGGCAGATCCTGGCGAGAACCGCACGCACCGACCGCGACGGATCGGTGCACGTGAGTCCTTGGTTCGACCTGACCGCCATGGACACTTCCGCGGTCGCGCATCAACCGTTCCCGAGCCACACGGCACAGAACATGTTGCGCCGCGCCTGGGCCGGCTACGTCGACTCGCACGGAGGAGACGACAAGGCGCGCACGGAACGCGCCCTGATGATGCAGAAGTACCTGGGCAACATCGCCGCGGACCGCGCCGCCGCCCACGACGGCGGAGCCTTCGACTTCATTCAGCTCCGCGTCGTCGCACGGCCCATCGCCGCGCACGGCACCGCCGCCGCCGCCGGCGATCGTCCCCCGACGCCGGTCGAGAACCGGCTCCTGCCCTGGTGGAAGGTGACCGGCCATGGAGAATGAGGCCCGAAGGACCACGTCCCCTGTCGCCAACCGGTGGCTCGCCGACCGGATCGGCGCCGCGTGGGACCTTCTGACCGGTCGGCCGGTGTCCCTGTACGCCGCGTCGGTGCTGCGTATCGGCTACGGACTGCTCTACCTGGTCTTTCTGCTGCGCGAGTTCCCCCACCGTGCCCAGATCTGGGGCCCTGACTCTCCGTGGACGCCCGCTCTGGCACACCAGCTCTCCGAGCAGACGGGGTGGAAGAGCGTCCTGACCCTGTCCGACGACCGCGCCTACTTCGAGTTCTGCTACGTGCTGGCCCTTGTCACGTCCGCACTGTTCATGCTGGGCTGGCGGACCCGTGCCACGTCCGTCCTTTTCGCCGTCTTGGTGGCGTCGTTCCACGGCCGGGCGATCTTCATGACGGACGGGGGCGACAACCTGGTCCTGCTCATGGCCCTCTACCTCGTCCTCACCGCGTGCGGCCGACGCTGGTCCCTGGACGCGCGCAGAAACAGGCTGAAGGCGGTCCGTGCGGGCAGCCCGCCGGAACCGGCGGGGAGCCCCTTCGCACGGCAACTCCACGATTCCCGAACCACCTTGACCACGGTGGTGCACAACTGCGGCATGTTCGTCATCGCGGCACAGGTCTGTTTCCTCTACGGGTCAGCCGGTCTGTACAAGGTGCAGGGAGCCACCTGGGCCGGCGGCACCGCACTCCACTACGCCCTGAATCTCGAACTCTTCCGGCCCTGGCCCGCGCTCTCCCACTTCGTGGCCGAGTACACCCTCCTGGTCGCGATCGCCGGCTACACGACCGTGCTCTTGCAGGTGGCCTTCCCGTTCGTACTCTTCGGCAGGCTCAAGTACCCGGTTCTCGCCATGTTGCTGGGCATGCACGTCGGCATCGCCGTGCTCATGGGGCTGCCCCTCTTCTCCGGCGCGATGATCATCGCGGACGCCGTGTTCCTTCCCGACCGCTTCTACACCTTCCTCCCGCACCTCTGCCGACGCGCGGCCCGGCGGAAGGACAGGTGGCGCCCCGAACCCGGACAGGCAGCGGGGGCCGGAGTCGTACCCGCGCAAGGCCGGACCGGCGGCGCAGTCGGCTCGCAGCATGTACCTCCGGCAGGTCGGAAAGACACCACGCCTGCCATCGGGCCCGCGTCTCCCCAGGTCCCCCCGGCGAGCGGCTGAGTCGGAGGCGTCGTCCAGCCCTGGGCCGGGCCGGAGCGACCTGGAACACGGGGACCCGACCGTTGCTCAGCAGCCCCGAAGGTACCCGGTGGCGTCCTGGAAGAAGCCGTGCGAACAGGTGGACGCGTAAAGACCGACAGGGCCACGCCACACCTGGGGGCGGCCCACCACCGGGACGGTCAGCCGCGCCGGTCTCTGCCCCTGGTCGGGAGCGACGGCCGTACCTGCCAGCCGGGGGATGCCGGGCGGGGGCCCGTGTCCAGGGTGCCGCCCAGGGCGGTTACTCGTTCTCTCAGGCCTACCAGGCCGAAGCCGCCGCCGTGGGCCTCACCGGGAGTTGGGTGCCGCCTCGGCCGTCGTCGGTCACCGTGACCTCCAGGCGGCCCGCCTCTGGTGCAGGGCGACGGTGACCGTGGTGGCGTCGGCGGCGTGCGTTCGTCAGGGACTCCTGGACCACGCGGAAGGCCGCCGCCTGAACCTCGTGCGGGAGGTCGTCGAGGGGGCGTCGACGGTGAGGGTGGGCCTCGGGGTGGTGAACGCACCGGTCAGGTCGGCGATGCCCGCCATGTCGCCGACCGGGCAGGACGGCGGCCGGCGGCCAGACGCTGTAGCCCTCTTCGGACGCGATCTCCAGATCCACACCGACCGCACGAGCAGGACCCCGACTGCGGCTCCACGGGCGCAGCCTCGCGGCGAGGCGGTTCTCATGTTCCTCACGGCAGGCGGCCCGCCTGCCCCGCGGATCGGCCGAATGGTCGAGGCGGGCGGGTCGTTCCGGGTAGTCGTGGGGGGGTGGTGGGGCAGGGGCGGTCGCCGTCCCACCTGGGTGTTCGGGCTCCGCGCGCGGCTCCGGCGACCTTTCGGCGTACGGGAGTTGAACAATCGCCGCGCGAGCCGCTTCGGTCGCCGACCCGTCCTTACGCTGACGCGCGTGCATGGACAGCGGCAGACGGCGGACGACCACCGGCGGGGCGGCTCCCCCGAGCGGGCGCCCCGGCCTGCGCGCGTGGCGGCCGCGGCGAACCCGCTGCTCGGGCTCCAGCAGACGGCGGGCAACGCGGCGACCGCACGCGCCCTGACCGCGGGCGGTCGCTCCGAGGCCCGCGGGGCGCGGGGGCCCAGTGGCGCGCTGGGCGCGAGTGGGGCGCGCGGTCGGTCGGTCGCCGTGCCCGCCCCGATCGCCGAGGTCGCCGACGACTCCCTCGAACTCCCAGCCTACTTAAGGGACTTCGAGGCCCCGGGGCTCTCCTCGGCGTACGGGCTCACCGGGCACGAGTTCGTCTCCACCACCCTCGTCACCGTCATCGGCCACCGCGACGAGACGATCACCGATATCGCCGACATCGCCGCGGAGCTGGCCGGGCGCCCCGAGACCTTCTCCGGGCGGGGCCGCGCGTTCGCCCTCACCGGGCCGCGCGGCCAGGACCGCTACGACGTCACCGTCACCCTGACCCCCGCCGACGACGACCGTCCCGGCACCTTCGCCCCCGGCGGCGGCGACCCCCTCGACGCGGCCACCAAGATCGACGTGCATCACAACACCTCCGCCACCGTCGCCCAGTCCGCCGGCTCCTCCGCCGGCTCGGGCGCGGCCGTCACCGCGTTCGGGCTGGCGCCCGTCGCCCCCGGCGTCTGGGTCGGCGGCGCGATGACCGCGACCGCGCAGCCCTTCCAGTCGTCCCGGGACACCCGCACCCAGCGCGGCACCGCCGAGCCGCGCGTCCTGCGCAGCGACAAGGGGTCCGTCGAGGTTCCCCGCCGGGTCCGGTACGGCGTACGCATCGCCAAGGACGGCACCCCCGGCGCCCAGACCTTTTCCGGAACCGGTTCCCTCACCATGCGGGTGCCCACCGAACACCTCGTGCCGGTGACCGCCGGGGCGCCGCGCCGCCCGCGCCGACTGCGCGCCGAGACCGCCCGCAAGGTCTCCCTGGCCGACTCCATGGCCCCCCTCGCCGTCGCCGACCGCGCCGCCCCGCACGGAGGGGGCGGCGGCCTTTTCGACGCGGTCGCCTCCGTGCTGCACCCGTCCCTGACCTGGCCCGGAGCACCCGGCCGGGCCCGGCTGTACGAGGCCACGGCCACCGCGACCGTCCTGGAGGACATGCCCCGGCTGCTCCGCGACGGAGTCATCGGCGAGGACCTGACCAGCCGGGACGGGTCCACCACCGGGACGTACCGGATGCGGGCCGCGATCACCGAGCTGGCGCCCGGCTGGGCCACCGGCAGGACACAGTTGCGTACCCACCAGCAGACCCAGCACTCGGTGACCGACGCGGCGGGCAAGGGCCGGGGCGGCACCTTCGGCGTCGGGCCCGCGATCGGTGTCGGCGTCCTCGGCAACGCCGCCGCCGTCCGCGGTACGGCGATGCCGCTCGCGGGCGCCCGCAAGGCGCGGTTCACCGTCGCCGAGCAGACCGTGTCCAGCCGGCAGGGCGCGGAGGTGCGCGGCGACAAGGTCCTGTACCTGGGCACCGTCCGGTTCACCGTCGAGGGCACGGGGCCCGAGTCGCCGCTCGTCCGGGCGGGGCGCGGCGACCGCACGGCCCAGCACGCGATGAAGGTGTGGATCAGCCTGCGCGCCGACGAGGCACGGGAACTGGGGCTGCCGCTGCCGGAGGGGGTGAGCGCGGGGGACTTTCTCACGCGGCCGGAGCGGGACGGGACGGAGGGGGCGGAGGCGGCACGTCTTCGGAAGGGGGAGGCCGGAAGTTCGACAGGGCCGGGGACCCTCGCCGGTGAGGAGGCGACGCGGGCGGCCGGGCGGGACGGCGAGGCGGCGCGGGTGGTCGGGGGGTCCGAGATGTCCGACGTACCCGAGGTGCCCTCGCACGTCGTGCGGCATCTTCCCTTCGGGGCCATGGGCTCCAGCGTGGCCATCAGTCAGCTCGACACCGCACCGATGATGAAGGCCGTCCTCGACCTGTTCGGCACCGATCCGCGCCTGGCCGGTTATCTGCCCGCGTTCGGCGCCGACCGGCAGCCCGGGAACGTCGGCGCGGAGGAGGCGGAGGTCCAGCGGCAGAACTACCGCGAGCTGGTCACCGTTCTGTCGGAGACCAACCTCCGTGTCAACAAGGACCAGTTGCTGTCCACGGGCGTACGGGTGCGGCTGCGCCGCAAGACCCGGTTCCACGCCCACGACGTACAACTGCGGGTCACCGGATCGCTCCGCGAAACCGGTTACCTCGGTGACGCCAAGGACTGGTTGGTGCGCAGCCACACCGGCGTCACCTCCAACACCCAGAGCGGGCGCGCCAGTTCGCGCACCATCGGCGGGATGGCCCTCGGCCAGTTCCGGCTGGTCCCCGGCGCCCTCACCGCCTCGGTCCGCGCCGACCGCACCCGCACGACGACCCGGCGCGGGCAGGGCGGGCCGACCGTACGCACCGACGTCCTCACCAACGGCTCCGAGGACGCGAGCGCGTTCGGCGGGGCTCTCGGCCTGAGCGTCGACGTCACCATGACCAGCCGGCAGCGCAAGGCCGCCCGCGCCCTCACCCCTGGCGCGCCCGGCCAGGACACGCCCGAGGCCAGGCTTCTCGGCGGACTGCGCATGGACGAGCAGGACGTCCGGCTGCTCACGCCGACCGCCTTCACGATGGACGGCGCGGGCAAGGAACGGCTCGACTCGGCGACCGGGGCGCGTGCCGCCGCGCACCGGGACGTCCGTACGGAGTTCGCGGCGGCCGGCATCGGTGACCTCGCCGGGCTCGCCCCGCGGCAGATGGGCGGCAAGGGGGTGCGGGACTGGACGCTGGTGGAGACGGTCGGCGACGGCGGGCCCGTACGCGAGCTGGCGTTCGAGCTGCTGGCGAAGGCCGCCGCCCGCGGCAAGGAGGCCCGCGAGGACCGGGCCCTCCAGACGGAGGGCCTCGCGCCCCGGAACACCCTGGAGGAACGCTTCAGCCCGCAGGCCGTCACCGCCGCCCTGCGGCAGGGCGTCTCCGCCGGGTGGGTCGTGAAGAACCTGCGCCATCCGCGCCGCCTCGCCGGGCTGTCCGGCGCGGTCGGCACCCGGTTCGCGCTCACCGGCCCGAGGATCGTGCACCAGGCGACCGGGCCCGGCACCGAGACGTTCGTGCTGGGCGGCCACCAGGTCACCGGGCAGGAGGGTGTCAGCCACAACACCGCCTTGCAGGGCGGGCTGATGGGCTCCGAGAACGGCGCCGAGTGGCGCCTCGGGCAGGGCGTGGCCGCGGGCCGCAGCCTCGGCAGCGGCGACACCTCCGCCCTCACCCTCTCCGGCACGGTCGAACGCAACGCCCACACCTCGCGCAAGAGCCCGCTGTATCTCGTGCAGTGCGATCTCGTGCTGCGCATGGTCGCGGAGGTCACGGTCACGGGCGGCGGGCCGTACGTCGCGCGCGGCGGGCGTACGGTGCCGGGCGCGGTCGCCGTGTGGCTGACGGAGGCGCAGGCGCGGGCAGCGGGGTTGCGGGTGCCGGGGGCGGGGGCGGGGGCCAGGGTTGCGGAAGCGGTTTCCGACGGGCGGGGCGGTTCCTCACGGAAGGGCAAGGAGCCCGAGAGGGCCGGGGGGACGGCGGCGGCCGAGCGGGCCGGAAGGGCGGGGGAGGCCTCGGCCGCCCTCGGGTCCGGGGCCGCGCCCCTCGTGCCGCCCGCTCCCGTGCCCGGTCTCGCGCGGAACCTGCCGCTCGGCTTCGGGATGATCGAGGACCTGCCCGACTTCGTGCCGCTGCTGGAGCGGATGCGGGGCCGGCTGGACCGGTCCCTCGCCGACGACCTGCTGCCCCGCACGCAGTCGGCGGACCGCAACGACAACGTGCAGCGCCTGCTGCGGGTTCTCGACCGGGACGGTTCGGCGGGCCTGCTGTCGAGCGCGATGGACGGCGGGGTGGGGGTGGAACTCCTCGACGGGCGCAAGCGGCCGTACCGGGCGGTGTTCGCCGTCCGGCGGACGGGGCCCGGCACGTACGTGGACACGGCGTCCGACGGGCGGGACATGGAGTACATCACCTCCGCCGCCGCGCAGCAGGCGTCCGCCCACGACGAGAGCGACTCGCGGGGTGTCGAGGCGGTCCTCGCGGGTGCCGGAAAGCCGGACGGCGGGACCGGGCAGTTCAAGAGCGTCGGCGGGGCGGCCGGTCTGGGCCTCGGGTGGAGCGACGCGCGGCGTACGGCGTCGGCGGGGCGGGCACAGCTGGGCGTGAAAACGGTTGCCGAGGCGAAGGCGCCTTCGTCGCGGATGAACGTACCGATCCAGGCGTCGCTGGAGGTCTGGTCGGGCGACCGCCGGGTGGCCCTCACGCGGTTGGACGGCCTGTCGCTGACGCACCGGGTGCTCAACGCCGACCTGCACGCCCTGTCCCGGATCGCGCCGGTGCCGCCCGCGCAGGCCGGGGTCCGTCGTGCCGCCGGAGGGGACGACGCGCGCGCCGACCGGCTCGGGCCGTGGCGGGCCGGCGGCTTCCGGCTGCCGATGGAGGCGCAGGTCAACGGCTTCTCGGGGGCGCCGAAGGTGCAGCAGGCGGTCGACGAGGCCGTTCAGCGGGCGGGGGGCGGTAACCGCTTCCGGACACGCGGCGAGGCGGCGTACCACCTGCTGCGCGAGGCGGTGTCCACGGAGTGGCTGATCTCGGCGCTGCCGCTGCTGACCGCGGCGGGTGTGGACCTGCCGCCGGTGCACGCGACCGGCGCGTCCGGCCAGGACCTGCGCACCTCGCTGCACGCCCGGCTGCGGAGCGGGCGGGTGCTGGGCGTCGGCGACGAGATGACGTTCGAGACGGTGGCGCAGAGCGGCCTGGACGCGCCGCGTCCCACGGGCGCGGACGGGCAGCAGTCGAACGAGCACGGCTCGACCGCGCGCGGCCTGTTCGGCGCGGGCGTGCTCAACGCCGACCAGTTCCGCATGAACCAGCTTCTCGGCACCGTCGACGGCTCCGGCAGCGCGACGGCGACCGCCGCGAACGCGGCCGGCTCGATGCCGGTCCACAAACCCAGGTCCGCGTCCGTACTCGCCCAGTTCACACTGGACGTGCGCGTGGTCGCCCGCGTCACCGACCGCGTCCGAGGCGGCACCGCGTCGACCGCCGTCCAGGACCTCACCCTCCCCACCCCGGTGATCCTCCGCCTCCCGGCCCCGACAGCCCGCCACCTCCTCACCGACCACTCGAACGCGGCCCACCTGGAGGACAGGGACGACCTGCTCGGGGTGCGGGCGGCGGCGGAGGGGACGGACGGTTCGTAGGCATCGCCGACAGGGAGACCGACCGGAATGCCGTCCCTATACTCGAGCCATGGACCATGAACTGGAGCGTGCCGCTCTCGTCGCGCTGCTGCGGCGTGGCGATCGCACGTGGTCCCAGCTCACCGACCAGGTCGAGGCGGTGGGAAGCGCCCGCGACGTTCTCAACGACGCCCTCGACGTCTCCGGCCAGGGTGCTCTCTTCGACACCGGGCCCGCCGTGGACCTGGATGCCGTCGCCGCCGAGATCGCCACGTGGGAGCGCGAGGGCATGCGGCTCGTGACGATCCTGGACGAGGACTACCCGCTCTATCTGCGGCTCGTCCACCAGCGGCCCCCGTTCCTGTTCCAGCGGGGAACGTCCGTCGAGGACGACCGGCGGGTCGCTGTCGTCGGTACCCGCACGCCGACCCCGCAGGGCGTCGCCCACGCCCGCGCCATCGCGGGTGGACTCGCCGAGCGCGGTGTGACCGTGGTCAGCGGCCTGGCCGCAGGGATCGACACCGCCGCCCATGGCACCGCCCTCGCCGTCGGCGGCCGTACGGTCGCCGTCGTCGGTACGGGCCTGCGGCGCGTCTATCCGGCGCAGAACGCCCGCCTTCAGGAGGAGATCGCCGAGAAGGGTCTCGTGATCTCCCAGTTCTGGCCGGACGCACAACCCTCGAAGGCGTCGTTCCCCATGCGCAACGCCGTGATGAGCGGTTACAGCCTGGCCACCGTGGTCGTCGAGGCGGCCTATCGCAGCGGCGCCCGCATGCAGGCCCGCCTCGCCCTGGAACACGGCCGCCGGGTCTTCCTCATGCGCTCCCTCATGGTCCACGAGTGGGCCCGGGAGTACGCGGACCGTCCCAACACGACCGTCATCGACGGCCCGGACGACGTATTCGGCCAACTCGACTCGCTCGTCCCCACCACGGGCGAGCTCACCTGGGCCTGACGGGGACCGCATGGCAACCGTCGGCGAGTTATCCGCCCGTTACGCCAACTTCCTAGTCCACCCGCTGCTGCCCGGCCCCGGTGTCTGCCAGATCTGCCGTGGCACGGCGAAGGCAGGCTACCCCCACTGCCGGCCGTGCCAGGAGGCCAGAAGAGTCCTCGGCAGCGGGGTCGCCGACGCCGTGGTCCCGGTCAGCCTCGCAGTCAAGAGCGGGCAGTACGCCAACGAACTGTGGCGCTACAAGAACGCGGCGGGCGCGCAGCAGCAGTACTTCCGTACGGGGCTCGCCGCCGTGCTCTGGCACTTCCTCGCCCTGCACGAGAGCTGTATCGCGGCTCACTGCGCGGTACCCGCCTTCGACGTGGTCACCACCGTGCCCAGCACCAGCGGCCGTGCGGGCCACCCCCTTCGCACCATGGTGGCCGACATGATCGGCGCCACCCGCGCGCGCCACCGTGACCTCCTCAGACCCGCGGCGGACGCGCCCACGCTCGGTCGTACGGCATCTGCCTCGCGCTATGCCGCCGCCGGACTCTGGGGCGAGAACGTCCTGCTCATCGACGACACCTGGGCCTCGGGGCAGCACGCCCAGTCCGCCGCGGCGGCTCTGAAGGCGGCCGGCGCCGCCACCGTGGCCGTGGTCGTCCTCGGGCGGCATCTCAACCTCACCTTCGGGGAGACCGCCTCGCTCGTCGAACAGGCCCGCCTGCGCAGCTTCTCCTGGGGTGTCTGCGCGCTGCGCCACTGGCAGCATGCCCGCGTCTGATTCCACCGTTCAGTGCCCCTCCGCCTCCCCCTTCAGCGCCTCCCCCAGTTCGCCCCGGCGGCGGATGCCCAGTTTTCGGTAGGCGCTTGTGAGGTGGGTTTCCACGGTGCGGCGGGCTATGTGGAGGAGGTCGGCTATCTCTGTGTTGGTGCGGCCGGTGGCGGCGAGTTCCGCGATGCGGCGTTCGCTGCCGGTGAGGGAGGCGGAGCCGGTGTGGGCGGTGGTGGTGCGGCGGGCGCCGCCCGCCCGCAGGGCCTCCTCGGCTCGGGAGCGCAGGCGTACGGCGCCGAGGCGTTCGGCGCGTTCGGCGGCCTCGCGGAGGCTGTCGCGGGCGCGGGACCGGTCGCCGGTGGTGGACAGGAGGCGGCCCTGGGTGAGGAGGGCGGCGATCAGGTCGGCGTCCGCCGGGGAGTCGCGGAGCAGGGCCACCGCCTCCTCGGCGAGTTCCAGGCCTCGTCGGCCGCCGGTCACTCGGGCCAGGACGCGCAGGGCCCGGCCGACCGTGCGCGGGGTGTCCCACACGCGGGCCAGCCGCAGTTCCTCCTCGGCCAGGGCGACCGCCTCGCGTGGGCTGCCGAGGGCCAGCCGGCAGCGGGCCGCCGCCGACCGCCAGGGCGTGACCACGGGGCTGAGCACGGCGCGGGCCGACTGGCGGCGGCCGCACTCCAGGAAGTCGTGCAGGGCGCCGGTGATGTCTCCGTGGGAGAAGCGGAGGGTGCCGCGTGCGTACAGGAAGCGGTTCAGCTCCCAGGAGTCGGGCGCGCCCCGCAGGTCGAAGCGGGCCGCGAGGTGCCGTGCCTCCGCCGTGCGGCCGGTTTCGACGAGGGCGAGGAGGGCGTGGGCGTGGGCGTTGGTGGGGCCGCCCGTGGCCGGAGCGTGGGAGCGGGTGTGGGTGTGGGTGTGCGGATGGGTGTGGGGGCGGGTGCCTGTTTCGGTAGCGGTTTCTGTTTCGGTAGCGGTTTCCGTACCTACAGCCGTTTCCGTACCGTCAGCCGCTTCCGTGCCCGCGTCGGCCTCCGACAGCAGGCGGGTGTACTCACCGCGGGCCGCCGTGATGTCCAGGCGGACGTCGTGCAGGGCCCGTTGCATGGGGTGGAGGAGGGAGGGGCGTTGGCCGGCCAGGCCGCGCTCGACCAGGCGTTCCGCCTCGTCGAGTTCGTCGGCCCACTGGGCCACGGCCGCCACGGTGCCCAACAGGAAAGGCTCGGCAAGCGGTTCCGCAGGTTCGGTCAGCAGGGCCCGCAGCCGGGCCATCGCCGCCCGCGCCGAACTCGCCCCGGCGGTCGCCGCGTAGCGCACCAGCAGGGCCTGGCCGGTGGCGCCGACCAGTTCCGGTGAGCGCTCCGCGGTGTCGGTCAGCCAGCGGTAGGCCTCGCGGCGGACCGTCTGGTCCTGGTCGGACAGCAGCGCGGACGCCGTCCGCACCGTGCGGACCAGTTCGGGGTGGCCGGTCAGCCCGTCCTCCACTCCGCGCAGCACCTCCACCGCCGCCCGGACCTCGCCGCGGCCCGCGAGAGCCGTGCCCAGCGCGAGGGCCGTACGGACCCGGTCCCGGGGTCCCGCCGGGAGGTTGAGCGCCTCGGCGAGCCGGGGGAGGCCGGCCGGGGCGTCGGCGGAGGCGTACTCCAGCGAGCCCAGTTCGGTCAGCAGCCGTTGCCGCAGGTCGTCGGGGAGGGGTTCGGCGAGGGCGCGCCGCAGGTAGACGACGGCGTCGTCGGGGCGCCCCTCGCGGACGGCGACGGCGACGGCGTCCCGCAGCACCCGCAGCGCCCACGGCGGTCCGACCGGCCCGCTGCCCAGCAACTGCCGGGCCACGGCGTCGACCCGGTCCCCGCGCCGCAGCATCGCCTCGGCGACCGCGAGATGCGCGGCCCGGCGGCGGGCGCCCGGCCAGCCGCTGAGTACGGCGTCCCGCAGCAGGGGGTGGGCGTAGCGGGGCCGGCCCTGCGCGTCCCCCCGCAGCAGCCCCAGCCGTGTCATCGCGGTGAGCCACCCGGCCACCCGGGCGGGGTCCGCGCCGGTGGCGTCGGCGAGAAGGGCGGCCGTGGTGGCGAGGGGGGCGGGGGAGACCGAGCAGATGGGGGCGACCGTACGGGGCGGGGCCTGGTCTGCCTGTTCCAGGGCCGCCAGGGTGCGGGCGGTCTCCGCCGTCGTGGGGCCCGTGGTGTCCAGCCACCAGGAGACGGCCGCCGGGTAGGCGCCGGGGTACAGGGCGGCGCAGGTATCCGGTACGGGGGACGGCGGCGGGGTGTCGTGCAGGTCGTCGAGGAGGGCGTGCAGGAGCAGGGGGCTGCCCGCGCCGGCGCGCACGCAGTCGGCGGTCCATTCGTCGGGGGCCGTGGGGAAGGCGGCCCGGACCAGTCCGGCCGCGGCGGTGTCGGTGAGCGGGGCGAGGGTGTGGGTGCGGATCAGGGAGGGGGAGAGGGCGTGGGTCAGTCCCGGGGGCCGGGGGTCGATGTCGTACTGGCTGCGTTCGGTGGCCACCACCAGTACCGGTAATCGGTCGACGCGGCGGGCGGCCTCCACCAGCCAGCGCCGGGAGGCCTCGTCGGCGAGGTGGACGTCGTCCACCGCCACCAGCACCGGCGACCGGGCGGCGTACGAGCGCAGCAGACGCCACAGCCGGGCCGCGCTGCCCCGGTCGTCGAGGTCGGGGGTCAGGTCGGCGAACTCCGGTACCGGACCGAGGAGCTGGAGGACGGAGGAGAACGGTACGGCGGTGTCCTCGGGGGAGCAGCGGGCGCGCAGCACGCGCAGGCCGCGGCCGGCCGCGTGGGCGACGGCGGCCTCCAGCATGGCGGAGCGGCCGGTTCCGGTGGCTCCGCGCAGCAGGACGAACCGGCCGCCGCCCGCTCGGGCGCGCTCGGCCTCGGCCGCGAGCAGCGCGTGCGCCTCCTCGCGTTCCCGCAACGGTCCGGTCATGCCTGCCTCCTGGGCTGGACGGGAATTCCCGCGCACGGGTTCCGACGGGGGCGTACGGTCGTTGTGGCGATGCTCACGGTGCGGAGGGGACGGTTCCACGGACCCCGCACCTCGCCCCCTGAACCCCCTCTGACCTGCTGTGATATCCGCGCTCGGCGTTTCTCGTGGTGGCCGGTCCGCTGGTCTCGTGGTGCGCCTCGTGGTGCTCCACGATTGCGCCCGCCCCAGCGGTCACAGAAGTGTGGAACATGTCCTCCCGCCTCCGGCCCGCGCCGAATGGCGGGCTCGTGAACAGGGGGGAAACGGTTGCTCAGCGCACCCCGGACATCCGACATCACCAGCGTCGTCATCAGCGCACATACCGGTACCGGCACGGGTATCAGCGGCACCCCGCGCCGTACGCCCGTCTCCGTGCAGGCCTGCGATCCCCTCTCGCGTGAGGGAGCCGTCAGCCAGCTCCGCTCCCGTCCGGAGGTCGAGATCCGGGAGGAGTCCGGCGTCGGCACGGTGTCGCTGCTGATCGAGGACTGCCTCGACGAGGCGGCGCTGGCCCGGCTGCGCCGGGTCGTGCGCAGCGAGGGCGGGCGCGCCGTGCTGGTCGTGGGCACGATCCGCGAGAACGAGTTGCTCGACGTCATCGAGTGCGGGGTCGGCGCGATCGTGTGGCGCCGCGAGGCCACCGCGAACCGGCTGGTGCAGGCGGTGACGGCCGCCGCACGCGGCGACGGCGACCTGCCCGCCGATCTACTCGGCCGGCTGATCAGCCAGGTGGGCAGCCTGCACCGGGGCGCGGCGAACCGGCCCGGCGCCCCCTCGCTGGGGCTCGCGCCCCGAGAGGTGGACGTGCTGCGGCTGGTCGCCGAGGGCCTGGACACCGGAGAGATCGCCAGCAAGCTGTCCTACTCCGAACGGACCGTCAAGAACGTCATGCACGGACTGACCACGCGACTGCATCTGCGCAACCGGGCGCATGCCGTGGCATATGCCCTGCGGGAAGGCTACATCTGACCGAACGGGCACTCGAAGGCGGACACGCGGGCAGCGCCTTCTGCCCGCCCGCCGACCCCGGCGCGCCTGCGGCCTGACCGACCCGCACGGCACACTCGGCAGATGGGCCCCGCGGGCGAGGGAACGGGCGAAAGAACGGCCGAAGAAACCTGCTCGGCACGGCGGTTGAGGAGCACACGACGGTGATCCACGAGGTGGACGAGGTCCTCAAGGGCCTCCTGGGCGGCGGCGCGCTGGCGGGTTCCGACATCGACGTCTCCTTCGAGGCGCCGACCCGCGACTGGGCGGCCCGTCGCAACGCCCCCACGATCAACGCCTACTTGTACGACATCCGCGAGGACGTGGCCCGCCGGCAGCGCGGCCAGGTCTCGGTGCGGGACGAGCGGGACATCGTCGTACGGCGCCGCCAGCCCCCGCGCTGGTTCCGGCTGTCGTACCTCGTGACGGCGTGGACGCGGACCCCGCAGGACGAACACCGGCTGCTCTCCGCCGTGTTGGCGACCGTGCTGCCGCGCGAACTGCTCCCCGCCGACGAACTCCCGGGCGCACTGGGCGCCCTGGGCCTCGCCGTGCCGTTGACGGTCGCCGGGCTGCACACCGAGTCGCGGTCCCTCGCGGAGATCTGGTCCGCGCTCGGCGGTGAACTCAAGCCGTCCCTGGACCTGGTGGTGACCGCGCCCTTCCCGGCGTACCCCGAGTACGACGCCGGACCGCCGGTCACCGAGGGCGCGGCCGTCCGCGTGCGCGGCCTGGACGGCGACCCGCCCGCGTCCGGCGAACGCGCGCACCGCCCGCACCAGGTGGCGGCCGCCCGAGAGGCCCGCAAGCGCCCGTGACCGACATCCCCCCGCCGACCCCTCTGCTCGCGCGGGTCGCCGAGCTGCGCGCGCGGGTCGCCGAGCTGGTCGACCACCGTGCCGCCGGCGACCCCACCGCCGACGACCCCCTGCGCGGCCTCTACCTCTCCGAGGAGGCGGTACGGCACCTGCTGGCGGCGGAGCCACCCGCCCTCGCGCCCCCGGACACGGTCCCGCCGTCCGCCGCCGGTGACCCGCTCGACCGCCTCGCCACCCGGCTCGCCCTCACCCCCCTCGACACGGCGATCCTCCTCATCGCCCTCGCCCCCGACCTCGACCGGGGCTTCGAGCCGCTCTACGGCTATCTCAACGACGACGTCAGCCGGCGGCGGGCCACCGTCGGGCTGGCCCTGGAGCTGTGCGGGACGCCCACCCACCTAGCGGCGGCACGCGCCCGGTTCCACACCGCCGCGCCCCTGCGCACGCTCGGCCTGCTGGACGTCGAGGAACCCGAACGCCCCTTCCTGTCCCGGCCCTTGCGCGTCCCCGACCGGCTCCTCGCCCACCTCCTCGGCGACGACACCCCGGACGCCGCCCTGCACGGCCACCTCCTGGCCATGCCGGACGTGCTGCCCACCGACGACGCCGACCACACCCACTTCGTCGCCCGGCTCGCCGCCCGGCTGCGGCACGGCCCCCTCACCGTCCATCTGCGCGAACACCGCGAGGGCGACGGACTGGCCGGAATCGCCGCCGCCCTGGCCGCGGCCGGCCTCGGAGCACTGCGCTACACCGGCCCCGAGGACCGCGTCCCCGAGCTGCTGCGCGAGGCCCGGCTCGGCGGCCGGGCCGTCGTCCTGTCCGGCCTGCCCGAACAACCGGCTCCGCTCGTCGGCGCGTTGACGGCGGCGAGCGACGTGACCGTGCTGCTGACCGACCCCCGCCCCTATGACCCGCACTGGAGCGCCCACGACCCGCTGGTCCTGGACGCCCCGCGCCGGCAGGCGGGCTCCACGGCGGCCTGGGCGGCGGCGCTCGGCCCGGAGGCCGGCACGTTCGATCTGGCGACCGCCGTGGCGCCGTACCGGCTCGGCGGGGAACGGGTCGCGCGGGCCGCACACGCCGCCCTCTCCCTCGCCGCCTTCGACGGCGGCCCGCTCACCGCCGCCCATGTCCGCCTCGCCGCCCGGCAGCAGTCGGCGTCCGGGCTGGAGCGGCACGCCCGCCGGATCCGGCCCGAGGTCGGCTGGGAGGACCTCGTCCTGCCCGACCGGCCGCTGACCCAGCTGCGCGAACTCGCCCTGCGCGCCCGCCACCGCGACCGGGTCCTCGGCGAATGGCGGCTCAGCGCGGGCGGCGGCCGGGGCCGGGGCGTGCTCGGCCTGTTCGCGGGCGAGTCCGGCACCGGAAAGACCCTGTCCGCCGAGGTCGTCGCCGCCGAACTGGGCCTGGACCTCTACGTCGTCCAGCTGTCCTCCATCGTCGACAAGTACGTCGGCGAGACCGAGAAGAATTTGGAACGCATCTTCACCGAGGCCGACCGCACCGACGCCGTGCTGCTGTTCGACGAGGCCGACGCCGTCTTCGGCAAGCGGTCCGAGGTGAAGGACTCGCACGACCGGTACGCGAACATGGAGAGCGCCTACCTGCTCCAGCGGCTGGAGTCCTTCGACGGCATCGCGCTGCTCACCACCAACCTGCGCGCCAACATCGACGAGGCCTTCACCCGCCGCCTCGACCTGGTCGTCGACTTCCCGTTCCCCGACGCCGAGCAGCGCGTGGCCCTGTGGCGGCACTGCCTCTCCCACGTGCCGTGCGCGCCCGGCATCGACCCGTCCCCGCAGGCCAAGGACTTCGAGCTGGCCGGCGGCTCGATCCGCAGCGCCGTCGTCACCGCCGCCTACCTGGCGGCCGGGCGCGGGGAGCCGGTCGGCGAGGGGGATCTGATGGAGGGGGCCCGCCGCGAGTACCGCAAGGCGGGGCGGCTGGTGCCGGGAGGGGCGGGCTGGTAGGCCGCCCCTCCCCTGGCACCGTAAGGGACTACTTCACCCGCCACTTCTGGTTCGGCGTGCCCGAGCAGGTCCACAGCTGGAGCTTGGACTCGTTGCCGGTGCCGCCGTCCTTGACGTCGACACACTTGTCGGCCTGCGGATTGACCAGGTCACCGGCGGTGCTCAGCACGAACTGCTGGGCGGGGTTGCCGCTGCACCGGGCCAGCTGGATGACCGCCCCGTCCTCCCGCGAACCCCAGGCGACGTCCATGCACATGCCGAGCGAGCGGACCGTGCCGTCGCCGTTGAAGACCCACTTCTGGTTGGCGGTCCCGGAGCAGTCGTAGATCTGGAGCGGGGTGCCGTCGCGCCCCTTGCCGTCCCGCGAGCCGGTGACGTCGATGCACCGGTCGGAGGCCTGCCCGATGATCAGCTGCCCCGGCACCGGCTTCGGGCTGGCCTTGGGCGCCGTACCGCCGCCGGTCGTGCCACCGCTGCCGCTGCCGCCCGATCCGGACGAGCCGGTGGACCCTGAGGTGCCGGTGTCGTCCTCCTCCGCCGGGACCGAGGGGGCCTCGGGGCTCGGCAGGGGCGCGGCCGAGGCGTCGGTCTTCGGCGCGGACGGCGCCGATTCGACCGGGCTGGGCAACGCCGTGGAACCGGCTTCCGCGAGTTTCTCGGTGGCGCCGCTGGTGACGGCCGGCTTGTACGCCAGCCAGATCATCACGAACGCGATCGCCAGCGCGACGCTCACGCTCAGCGCGGTCGCCAGCCAGCGCGGCAGGAACCCGCGCTGCACGAACGTCCCGTCCACCGCCAGCGGCACCACACCCGACCGCTGCACGGTGAGGGCGTACGGCCGCTGCTCCTTCGACCCGAACCAGATGATCTCCCGCGGGCGGAGCGTCGCGTCGACGAACACCGCGCGCCCCGGCTCGATCTGTACGCTGCCCGGCCGGATGTCGTACGACAGGTGGTCGCCGTTGTCGCCGCCCGCGACGGACGCCGTCAGACGGGTGTTGCCGAGGTTGTCGATCGCGAGGCGGGGGCGGCCGCGGAACCGTCCCTTCACGGTGGGCGGCACCAGCTCGGCGCGCACCTCCGTGAACGGGGTGACGGTCAGATTGCCCTCGGGGACGGTCACGGCGTCCGGGTGCTCGGTCGGCGTGATCCGCACGGCGTACGGGTTCGGGCCCGCCGTCGCGTCCGGAGTGCGGGGAGGAGCGAACGTCAGCTCCACCGTTCCCGTCGTACCGGGGAACAGCCGCAGGGTCGGCGGCTCCACCGTCGTCCAGGGAGCCACACTCCCCACCGGCTCGAAGCGGTACTCGTCGACGACGTCACCGGTGTTGCGCACCCGCAGCCGTACGCGGGTGCTGCCACCAGGGTCCACCGTCGCGGAAGCCGGTTCCAGGGAAGTCCACAGAGTCACCTGTCGACGCTAAGCCGGGGGGCGGCGGCCCGTCAGGAGGCTGAGGGGCAGGACCGCTGCCCGAAGGGGACGGGCGGGATGCCCCGTTCGTAGCCCTCCCATAGCCCCCGCAGCCGCCGCAGCCTTGAACGGCTCAGACGGTGAGGCGGACCGCCTCCAGGTTCTGGGCCTCCTCCATCGGGCTGCCGCCGTACATCCAGTCGGCGGGCTTCGTGCAGCCCAGGCCCATCCAGCCCTTGTTCGCGACGTGGGTGTTCTGGCAGACCGAGCCGTCGTTGACCTTGATGGTGAAGCCCTGGAGCGGGGAGACCGCCTCCTTCGTCGACCCGATGTACATGTCGATCCCGTCGGCCGCCGACGACCACTTGTCGCCCGTCAGCCACTCCTCGACCACATGGGCGCCGTTCCCCGCCGTGCCCTTCGTCCCCGACACGGCGATGTTGAGCGCCTTGATCGGCAGGTCCTTGCCGACCGTGCCCGCCTCGGCGCCGTCGCACACCGGGTCCTGCCAGCCGCGGTCGGCGACGTAGGCGCGGTAGCAGATGTGCCGGCCGTCGCTGCGGGCCGCCATCTCCTGTACGGCCGTGGCGGCGGTCCGCTCCTTCGGCTTCTCCTCCTCGGACGCGCCACCACCGCCGCCACCGCCACCGCCTCCGCCGGCCTGAGGGCTGGCCGAGGCCGCGGGCTCGTCCTCGGACTTCTCCGCCGGGGGCGGCGGCGGGCTGGTGTTCACATTGCCCGGGGCGCTCGGGCTGGGCGGCGGGAGCGTGCTGACGCCGGCCTGCTCCAGCTTCTCCGCGGCCAGACTGCGGACCTGGGGCTTGTAGGCCAGCCAGATCATCACGAACGCGATCGCCAGCGCGAGACTGAGGCTCAGCGCGGTGGCGAGCCAGCGCGGCAGGAACCCGCGCTGCACGAACGTCCCGTCGATCTCCAGGGGCTGGGCCCCCGACCGCCGTACGGCCAGACTGTACGGCTGCTCCTCCTTCGACCCGAACCAGATGATCTGCCGGGGGCGGAGCGTCGCGTCGACGAAGACGGCTCGGCCGGGCTCGATCTGTACGTTGCCCGGCTGGAGGTCGTACGCCAGGCGGTCGCCGGTGTCGGCGCCGCTGAGGGAGGCGGTGACGCGGGTGTTGCCGAGGTTGTCGATCGCGAGGCGGGGGCGGCCGCGGAACCGTCCCTTCACGGTCGGCGGCACCAGCTCGGCGCGCACCTCCGTGAACGAAGTGACCGTCAGATTGCCCTCCGGGACGGTCACGGCGTCCGGGTGCTCGGTCGGCGTGATCCGCACGGCGTACGGGTTCGGGCCCGCCGTCGCGTCCGGAGTGCGGGGAGGAGCGAACGTCAGCTCCACCGTTCCCGTCGTACCGGGGAACAGCCGCAGGGTCGGCGGCTCCACCGTCGTCCAGGGAGCCACACTCCCCACCGGCTCGAAGCGGTACTCGTCGACGACGTCACCGGTGTTGCGCACCCGCAGCCGTACGCGGGTGCTGGCGCCGGGGTCGACGGTCGCGGAGGCAGGTTCGAGAGAGGTCCACAGGCTCACGCGCCTCACGCTAAGGGGTGCCCCCGGCGCCGGTCAGAGGCCTGGGGGCAGCTCCATGTGCCCCCTGGCCCGGGGGAGTTGCCCTCGGGGTCCGGCAGGCGAGGTCGGCAGCGGTACCACCCATGGGCTCCGCCCCCTGCCTCCCCGGCCGATGCCCACCCACACCCGACTCGGTGACTCGAAAGGCGGCGGTCCGCCACTGAGCCCGTCCGGGGAGTTCGAGGACGCCGAGGTCCGGGGGGACGGGGGCGGAGAAATCCCCGGATCTCGCCCCCCTCTGCCCCCAGGTCTGCCCCCAAGGTCCTCCCCACACCCCCACCCACCCCCACAGGATGGATGGTTACCGTCACCGTGGCCTCGTCCCAGGGATTCGTATGCGTAGCCAGGATCAGTCGCCGGACACGACCAGGGCCGCCGTCCGGGGCCCGCGGATCCCCCGCGGCACTCGGACCGGGCCCCTGCCCCTCAACCACGCCGTCGGCACCCGCTCGCCCGAGGCGATCCTCGCCCTGCAACGTGCCGCCGGCAACACCGCCGTGGCCGCCGTCGCGGAGCAGGAACGCCACACCCACGACGCCGGCTGCGGGCACGCCCCGGTCCAGCGCAGCGCCGTGAACCAGGTCATCGCCTCTCCCGGTTCCCCCCTGCCCACCCCCGTCCGCCAGGACATGGAGTCCCGTCTCGGCGCCGACTTCACGGACGTACGCCTGCACACCGACGCGACCGCCCGCCGTTCCGCCGCCGAGGTGGGCGCCCGCGCCTACACCTCCGGCAGTCATGTCGTCATCGGCGACGGCGGTGCCGACCCGCACACCCTGGCGCACGAGCTGACGCACGTCATCCAGCAGCGCAAGGGCCCCGTCGCGGGCACGGACAACGGCAGCGGCCTGCGGATCAGCGACCCTTCGGACCGCTACGAGCGGGAGGCGGAGGCCAACGCCCACCGGGTGATGTCGGCCCCGGCACCGGAACGGCGGGACGGGGAAGCCATGTCCGGGCCGGCCCGGTCCGCGGACCACGGGAACACCGTGCAGCGCATGCGGATGCCCTGGCAGAAGCAGGAACAGAAGCAGGAACAGCAGGGCCCGGCACCGGTCACCCTGCGCATCGGTGACGAATCGGTCACCACGACCCGCCAGGGCGCCTACTACCACTTCAGGACGCCGGCCGGCGGGAACGCCTTCATCCACGACCTGTCGGTGACCAACGGGGCCGTCGATCCGGAACTGGCGGGGCACATCACGCGCTACCTGAACGGCGGCCTGGTGCTGTACCGCGGCATCCCCCGCTGGCACCCGACCTGGCACCAGGTGATCGGGGACGGCGCCATCCCGCCCCTGGGCTCCGGATGGCTGCCGGACTTCGACACGCACAACACCTCGTTCGTCCCCTTCGCCCCCAGGGAGGACATCGCGCGCGGCGCCGCCGTGGGCGCCTCGGGCATGGGCCGGGGCGACCGGGCCCAGTTCGTGGAGGGATACGGCAGGCAGGGCGAGCACGAGGTCGGCATGATGGTCACCGTCGTGGTCGGTCCGGAGCACGACGTCGGCTTCTACAACGGCGGTGAGATCCAGGCCCGCGGTCCGGTGGACCTGCGGAGCATGCAGGTCTTCACCATGGGAACCGATGTGCAGGAGGCGCTGACCGGCACTCCCGGCGATCCGCCCGATGCCCTGCGGAACACCCGGCCGCCCACGCCCACGGACGCCGAGAAGGACGGCTACCGCGCGGAGTTCGGCGGCCTGCGGAAGTAGGACGGGCATGCCCGCGCCGCGGGACCGCCCGGCCGGGGCCGCCCGCCGCCGTTGCCCCTGAGGGCAACCCCCCTGCCCCCACTTCGGCACCGGAGGCCGTTTCGGCGGACGCGCTCCGCGCGTGACCGTGAGAGACGTCCTGACGCGTACCCCGAGGAGAGCACAGCATGCCGTCCTACCTGTCGCCCGGCGTATACGTCGAGGAGGTGGCCAGCGGCTCGCGCCCCATCGAGGGAGTGGGTACCTCGGTGGCGGCCTTCGTGGGCCTCGCCCCGTCCGGTCCCCTGAACGAGCCGACCCTGGTGACCAACTGGACCCAGTACGTGGCGGCGTTCGGTGACTTCACCGACGGCTACTACCTCGCGCACTCGGTCTACGGCTTCTTCAACAACGGCGGCTCGGCGGCGTACGTCGTCCGGGTCGGCGGCAGCCACGGGGGCGCCGCCGGTGACGCGTCCCCGGCCGCGGTGACCGGCTCCGCGGCCCCCGCGGCGCTGCCCGCGGGTGAGCCCGCGCAGCTCGGCACCTTCACCGTGACCGCGAACGCGGCCGGCCAGTCCGGCGGCCCGCTGACCGTGGAGGTCGCCGACCCGGAGGGCGAGGGCCCCGCCGAACGCTTCAAGCTGATCGTCAAGGACGGCGAGAAGCCGGTCGAGACGTTCGACGTGACGGCCAAGCGGGGCAACCGCTCGTACGTCGTCACGCAGGTCAAGGAGCGCTCGAAGCTCATCACGGTGGCGGAGGCCGCGCCGTCGGCGCAGCTGGCCCGCCCCGACAACCAGACGGTGACGCTGGCCGCGCCGCCCGCCGCCCCGGCCGCCGCCGGTACCGGCACGGAGGCCCCCCGGTCCGCGGGCCCGGCGCAGTACCTCGGCGACAGCGCCGACCGCACCGGCTTCGGCGGCCTGGAGGCCGTCGACGAGATCTCCATGGTCGCGGTGCCCGACCTGATGGCCGCCTACCAGCGCGGCGCGATCGACCTGGAGGCCGTCAAGGCGGTCCAGCTCGGGCTGATCGCGCACTGCGAGCTGATGGGCGACCGCGTCGCGATCATCGACCCGCCGCCGAGCCTGAACGCCCGCCAGATCCGCGTCTGGCGCCAGGAGACGGCCGGCTACGACTCCAAGTACGCCGCCCTCTACTACCCGTGGATCAAGTCCTTCGACCCGGCGTCCGGCCAGTCCCGGCTGATCCCGCCGAGCGGCCACGTCGCCGGCGTCTGGGCCCGCAACGACGCCGAGCGCGGCGTCCACAAGGCCCCGGCCAACGAGGTCGTACGCGGCGCGGTGGACCTGGAGATCCAGATCACCCGCGGCGAGCAGGACCTGCTCAACCCCATCGGCGTGAACTGCATCCGCGCCTTCCCGGGCCGCGGCATCCGCGTCTGGGGAGCCCGCACCCTCTCCTCCGACCCGGCCTGGCGCTACCTGAACGTCCGCCGGTACTTCAACTACCTGGAGGAGTCGATCCTGATCGGCACCCAGTGGGTGGTGTTCGAGCCGAACGACCACGCCCTGTGGGCGCGGATCCGACGCAACGTGTCGGCCTTCCTCGTCAACGAGTGGCGCAGCGGCGCCCTGTTCGGGGCCCGGCCCGAGGACGCGTACTACGTCAAGTGCGACGAGGAGACCAACCCGCAGGAGTCGGTCGACGTCGGCCGCGTCGTGTGCGAGATCGGCATCGCGCCCGTCAAGCCCGCCGAGTTCGTCATCTTCCGGCTGGCCCAGTTCTCCAGCGGCAACGGGGAGCTGGAGGAGTAACCGCTCCTCCCTCGCTCCACTGTCAGCAGTCAACTCCCCCAGAAGGACAGCCAGATGAGTCTCCAGCCGGGTGACGCTCTCACTTCGCACAATTTCGGCCTCCAGATCGACGGCGTGATGGTCGAGTACCTCGCCGAGGTCAGCGGCCTCAGCCTGGAACAGGACGTCATCGAGTACCAGCAGGTCTCCGCGCAGGGCAAGCCGGTCACCAAGAAGCTGCCGGGCGTGAAGAAGGCCGGGACCTGCACGGTCGTACGCGGTATGACGCAGTCCGCGGCGTTCAACACGTGGATCACCGAGTCGATCAACGGCGTGATGGGCTCCGCCCGCAAGAACGCCACGATCATGGTGATGGACTACCAGAACAACCCGGTCAAGCGGTACAACATGCGCAACGCCTGGTGCAGCAAGATCGACACCAGCACGGTGAAGGCCGGCGAGGCCGCCGCGCTGACCGAGACGGTGACCATCACGTTCGAAGAACTGGTCATCGAGTAATGCGACGTTCCGTTCTGCGGGCGGCGGCGCCCGCGGGCGGGGAGCAGGAGAACACCCCGCTCCCGCCCGCGGCGCCGGCGCCCGCGCCCGCGCCGGTCGTGCAGCAGCGCCTGCGGACGGAGTTCCCCTTCGAGCTGCCGCGCGGCTACGTCGACGAGGCGGGCACCGTCCACCGCGACGGCGTGATGCGGCTGGCGACCGCACGGGACGAACTCGTCCCGCTGCGCGACATCCGCGTCCAGGAGAACCCGGCGTACCTGTCGGTGGTCCTGCTGGGCCGGGTCATCACCCGCCTCGGCACGCTCCCGCTCGTCCACGACGGGATCGTGGAGAACATGTTCGCCTCCGACCTGGCGTTCCTCCAGGACTTCTACCGCCAGGTGAACGCGGAGGGCCACACCCGCGCGACCGTCGAGTGCCCGCACTGCGCGGAGTCCTTCGAGGTCGAACTCGGCGGGAGCCGCCTGGGGGAATCGTGACGTACGCGACCGACCGGCTGCACGAGGAGATCGCGTACGTCGCCTTCCACTTCCATTGGGGCCACGACGAGATCCTGGACCTGGAACACCACGACCGCCGCCGCTACACGGACAGCATCGCGTCCCTGGTGACGCGCGCGGAGGGCTGAGCGATGGGCTTCCTGGACCGCTTCCGTCGCCCCACGGACAGCTCTGCGGGTGCCGGTACGGCGTCGGGGCCGGGGCCGGACGTGCCGGATGCCGGTGCGGCCACCGTGCCGGTACGTCCGCGTCCTGCCGCCTGGTCCACGTTGCCGCCCGTGCAGCGGGCGGCGGGGGGCGGGGGTGCGGCGGGCATCGCCGACGCCGGCTTCGGCAGCCGCCTGGCCACCTGGCGGAACCCCTCCTTCACCGGTTCACCGTCACCGGCGGTCCTGGACGGCCGGTCGGGCGGCCTGCTGGACCACCTGACCTCGGCGCCGACACCGGCATCGGCACCGGCTCTCGCCGAGCGCCCGGCGGCGGTGGTGCCGGTGGCGGGCGCGGCATCGGCGCCCACGCCTGCGGCGCCCTCGGCGCCGTCCGTCCAGTCCACCACCGTGATGCCGGCACCATCGGCTCGGCCCGCTCCCGCCGCCCCCGCGCGGGGCATCCACGTGCGGCCCGCCCCGCCCCGCCCCGCGGCGACACCGGCTCCGCTGACCAGGTCGACCGCCGCGCCGCTGCAGCGACGCACGCTGCCCGCACGGGTTCCGTCCGCCCCGGTCCCGGCCGCCACCGGTACCGGCACAGACACGGAGACCGGCGGCGCACCCACGGCACCCGGCAAGGAGCCGGCCCCACCGGCCTCGCCGCGCCCGGCCACCTCGCCAGGTCCTGCCGGGGCAACGGGCGGGGTCGAGCACCCGGTGTCCGGGGTGGGTGAGCGGGTGGCACCTGTTGCCCCGGTGGCCCCGCTGGTGCAGCGGTCGGGGGCCGAGGGCGGGGTCGGTGCGGGTACGGCGGTGAGCCCGCGGCCGGTGACCCGGCCGCGTTCCGCGGGTGCCGTCCGGCGAACTGGTCCGACTGTCGGTCCGGGTCCCTCGGCACGGCCCGGCGCGGCTCCCGCCCCGACGGCCGCCGGGACTCCGGGGAGCGGGCCGAACCCCGTCAACGTGCAACGTGCGACCGGCGCGCCCGCCTCGACACCGATCCGTGTCACCCCCACCGAAACCCCGAGGACCCCCTCGCCGTCGCCCTCCACCACAACTCCGCCCAGCACATCCCGTAACCGACCGCCGTCCGGCGCCACACCCACGTCCGGTACCGGGCCCGCCTCCGGTGCCGGGCTGACGTCCGGCACCGCACCCACTTCCGGCGCCGGGCCGACGTCCGGCACCGCACCCACTTCCGGCGCCGGGCCGACATCCGGTACCACACCCACCTCCGGCGCCGGGCCTGCCTCCGGTGCCGCACCCGTGTCCGGTGCCGGGACTCCGGGGAAAATGCCGAGCCCCGTCAACGTGCAACGTGCGACCGACGCGCCCGCCTCGACACCGACCCCTCCCGCCCCCGCCGAAACCCCGAGGGCCGCCTCGCCGTCGCCCTCCACCGCGACTCCTCCCAGCGCATCCCGTAACCGACCGCCCTCCGGTGCCACACCCACGTCCGGTGCCACACCCACCTCCGCCTCCGGAGCTGCCTCCGGTGCCAGGCAGACGTCCGGCACCACACCCACGTCCGGTGCCGGGGCCCCGGGAACAGTGCCGAGCCCCGTCAACGCACAACGTGCGACCGGCGCGCCCGCCTCGACACCGACCCCTCCCGCCCCCGCCGAAGTCACTAGGGGGACCACACCGGCTCCCGCCTCGCCGGTCCCGCCCGGCACGCCCTCTGCCAGGCCCACGTCCGGTGCCGGGCCCGCCTCCGGTTTCGGGCCCGCCTCCGGCGCCGAGCCCGCCTCCGGCGCCGGAACTCCGGGGACCGCTTCGAGCCCTGTCATCGCTCAACGTGCCACGGGCGAGCCCACCTCGACACCGGCCCGCCCCTCTCCCGGCGAAACCACGAGGACGACCACACCATCGCCCTTCTCGCCGGTCCCGTCCGGTGGCCGACCCACTCCCCCTGCCACACCCACCTCTGGCACCAGGGCTCCAGGGGACGTGCCGAGCCACGTCGTCGCACAACGTGCGACCGGCAGGCCCACTCCCACACCGGCCCGCCCCTCCCCCGGCGAAGCCACCAGGGCGGCTGCACCGGCGCCCTCCTCGCCCGTTCCGCCCGGTGCGGGGCTCACGTCGGGTGGCTCTCCGACCTCCGGTTCCGCGCCCACGCCCGGTGCCACGCCCCCCGCCGGTGCCGGGTCCCCCTCCAGTACCCGTCCCGTATCCGGTCCCCGCCCCGCAAGCGGCAGTCCGAGCACCGCACCGAGCGTGCAGCGCTCCCCCCTCGGCTCTACGACGCCGTCCTCCGCGCCTCTCCCGACGGCCAGCCCCTCCAGCCCACCGGCCGTCACCCGGCCCTCGCTCGGCACGCCGACCCCGCCGGTCGAGGCAGGGCCGGTCCTGGCCGACGTACCGGCGTCGACGGAAACCCCGAAGCCCCCCGCCGTACAGCGCGCGACCGTGTCCGGCGCCACGGCACCGGTCCCACCCCGCCGCACGCCGACCGCGCCTCAGCAGCCTGCCGTCCCGGGGCACACAACTCCCGTGCTCCACGAGGCCGTAGCGACCGGGCGGCCGACCAGCCCGACGGACGTTCAGCAGCCGGAAACGCACAGCGGCACGACACCCGCGGTCGCCTCGACTCCCGCCCCCGGCAAGCCAGTCGTCGCCCCCGCCCACACGCCACCGGCGCCCCCCGTCCAGCGGAGCGCTCGCCGGGCAGGCCTGGGCGCCCCCGCGCGAGGACCCGCGGGTCACGTCCAGGCGCCCTCGGCCCACGTGCCCCCGCTGTCGTCTCCCGCCGCTGCCCCGGTCCCCGCGGCCCCCGTGCGGAGCACCCCGCGCCCCGCCCTCGGCGCTCCGCTCCCCGCCCGGCCCTCGGGCGCGGTGCCGCTCGGCGCGCCCGCGGCTCCGCCGGTCGTGCAGCGCGCCACCGCGCCACGTGGCTCCACCGGACGCACGGCGACACCTCCCACACCGCTCCCCGGCATGTCCCTGCCCGGCAACGCCCCGGCACGGTCGGGCACCGCCCCGGCCGAGGTCCGCCCGGTCGCCCCCCCTGTCCCCCCGCCCGTCCAGCGAACGGCGCGTCCCATCGCCCCCCACGCCCAGTCCGCCGTACCGCGCACGACGACCACGCCGCCGCCCGGATCCACTGCCGGCTCCACCCCCGTCCCCACCCGGACAAGGCCCATGAAGACCACTCGCCCCGTCGCCGTACCCCTGCGCCGTATCGCACCCGGTGCCGATCCCCGCCCCGTCGTCCAGCCCCGCCGGGCGGCGCCCCCGGCCGCCCTCCCGGCCCTGCCGGCCGCGCAGGCCCCGCTCCCGCCGGCCCCGCCGCCCCGAGCCGCACCACCCGCCCCACCGGTCCAGCGCGCCCCGGCCCTCCACAGCCCGCCCTCGCCTCCACCCCCCACCGTCCCCGCACCCACCCATGCCCACGCCGACGCCCCGCCCCCCTACTCCGAAAGCCCTCCCCCGCCCGCCTACTCGGAGGTCCCCCGGGGTGGTTTCGACCCCCGTGCGCTCACCGACTTCCAGTTGGACGAGCTGACCCACCGTCTGACGGGCCGCATCACCCGCCTTCTCCGGACCGAACTCCGCCTGGACCGCGAGCGCATCGGCCGCCTCCGCGACCCCCGGCACTGACCGCGTACGCGACCGCCACCCGCCCCGAACGCACCGATCCCACCGCTGAGCGAGAAAGGCCCCTCGATGTCCCGCGATCTCGACCCGGGCTCCACCATCTTCTTCACCCTGACCATCGACGGGGAGAGCCTCGGTTACTTCAACGGGTGCGAGGGGCTGTCCTCCCAGGTGGAGATCGAGCACCGGCAGGAGGGCGGCAACAACGGGTTCGTCTGGCAGCTCCCGTCGCGCGTCACCTTCTCCACGATCCGGCTGACCCGGCCCCTCACCCCGGACACCACCAAGGTCGCCAAGTGGATCTCGTCGGTCACCACGGGCGTGACCCGGCCGACGGCCCAGATCGCGGCGCTGCGCGCGGACGGTTCGGAGGTGGCGCGGTGGGGCCTGATCGACGTGCTGCCGGTCAGCTGGCAGGGGCCGTCGCTGGACCCGGCGAATCCGGGCGTCGCGACGGAGGTCCTGGAGATCACCCACCACGGCTTCACGGACTGAGCGGAGGGGAGCAACGTCATGGCCAAGGGAAGCAAGGGCGGCGCCGGCAAGAGCCTCGTGCGGGCCACGCTGGCGATCCACGAGCCGCCCGTCGGTTCCAGCACCACACCGGGCGGGCTCATCAAGTCGTTCGGGTTCGACTTCAACCCGTCGCAGCTCCAATTGGGCCGTCGTGCCCAGTGGAAGGTGACGCCGACGGCGGCCGTCCGCGACGGTTCCGTACCGGAGTTCATGGGTCCGGAGCCGCGTGAGATGACCGTCGAGATCTTCCTGGACTCGTCGGACAAGCCGGGCAGCAACACGGTCCTGAAGAAGGTCGAGTCGCTCCTGGAGTGCTGCGAGGTGACGACCAAGAGCATCGCCGCGAAGCAGCCGTCGCCGCCGTGGGTGGTGTTCCAGTGGGGTTCGTTCTCGACGGCCCGCTTCACGTCGTACGTCAGCAGTGTCGATGTGAGCTACTCGCTGTTCGGGACGACGGGTGTGCCCATCCGGGCCACCTGTCAGGTGCGGCTGCACGAGATCCCCAGCAAGACGAAGGGGCAGAACCCGACGTCGGGCGCGCTGACCGCGCAGCGGGTGCACCGGGTCGTCGCGGGGGACTCGCTCCAGTCGCTCGCCTGGCGGGAGTACGGCGACACGGCGGCCTGGCGGACCATCGCCGAGGCGAACGGCATCGACGACCCGAACCGGCTGGCCAACGGCACCGAACTGGTGCTGCCCGCCGCCGAGGAGGTGCGTTTCTGATGGTGCAGTCGGCGTATTCGAGCGTCATCCAGGTCACCCTGGGCGGCCGGCCGCTCCCTTCCGACTTTGCGCCGCTCCTCGTCGAGGGGTGGGTGGACCAGGGGCTCGGGGTGCCGGCCGCGTTCCGGCTCACCTTCCGCGACCCCTACCACCAGGTCCTCGGCAAGCTGGGCGTGAAGTTCGGCACGCCGGTCGTCCTGGCGCCCGTCGCCGACGGTCAGGGCGCCGCGAACCCGCTGCTCACCGGGGAGGTGTGCGGGCTGGAGGCGGACTACGACGGCACCGGCTCCTTCACCGTGATCCGCGGCTACGACCACGGTCACCGGCTGATGCGTCAGCGCCGTGTCGCCGCCTACCGCAACCAGAGCGCCTCCGACATCGCCCGCAAGCTGGCCGCGCAGGACGGCGTGCCGGTCGGGCGGATCCAGGCCACGAAGACGGTCTACGAGTTCATCAGCCAGGCCAACGTCACCGACTGGGACTTCCTGGCCCGGCTCGCCGACGAGAACGAGATGGTCATGTCGGTCGACGCGAAGGGCAAGTTCCAGTTCGTGCGCCCGGACCCGGCCTCCGGCGCGCCGGCCACCTCCACCCCCGGCGACAAGAGCCCGTTCGTCCTGGAGGCCGGGACGGACATCCTGCGGCTGCGGGCCGCCGTCACCTCCGCCGAACAGGTCGGCACGGTCGAGGCGCGCGGCTGGGACGTCACGACGAAGAAGAAGCTCACCGCGACCGCACCGGCCAAGAGCAACCCGGGCATCAGCATCGGCACGACGCCCGGTGAGGCCGCCGCCAAGTTCAAGCCGGCGAAACTGGTCGACGCGCAACAGCCGTACGACCGGCAGTCCGAGGTGAAGTTCGCCGCGGAGGCCCTCGCCGACGAGGTGACCGGCTCGTTCGCCGAGCTGGAGGTCGTCGCGCGCGGCACCCCCAAGCTGCGGCCGGGCCTGCCCGTCACGCTCGCCGACGTCGGCGCCCCCTTCGAGGGCAAGTACACGGCGACGTCCGTACGGCACGTCTTCGGCGACGGCCGGCACTACGAGGCGTGGGTCACCGTCAGCGGCCGGCAGTGGCGGTCGCTGTACGGGCTCGCGTCCGGCGGCGGCGACCCGCACAACGGCCTGCGCCTGCCCGGCACCGCGAACGCCCTGGTCACCGACATCATGGACCCGCTCAAACAGGGCCGGGTCAAGCTCCAGTTCCCGTGGCTGGACGACGCGTACGTCAGCGACTGGACGCGGGTCGTGCAGTGGGGCGGCAAGGACGGCGGCTCGATCTTCCCGCTCGACGTGGGCGACGAGGTGCTGGTCGCCTTCGACCGGGGCGCCCTCGACCACCCGTACGTCATCGGCGGCCTCTACAACGGCAGGGACAAGCCGACGCCGGTCAGGGACGTGCCCCTGCACGACGGGGCGCGGCGCCGGGCCGCCCGGCACACCCTGTCCGACCGGGACGGCAACCGCGTCGACCTGCTCAGTCAGAAGACCGGCGGCCGCAAGCAGGGCGTGCGGGTGACGTCCGGCGACGACCGGCTCGTCATCAACCTGGACCGGACGAAGACCGAGATCACCGTCGACAGCAAGGGCGCGGTCAGCATCACCGGCTCCCGGTCGGTGACCGTGAAGGCGGGCACCGACCTCACGCTCAGCGCCGGCCGCAACCTCGCGATCAGAAGCGGCGGCTCCCTCACCCTCAGGGGCAGCCTGGTCAACATCAGGTCCCTGACGGGCGTGGTGTCGGTGGACGCGGCAGGCCTGCTCAACCTCAAGGCGGTCGGCGCCGCCACGCTCAGCGCGGGCACCACCGTCCAGGTCAACTCCACCACCAACGTGGGCATCCGGGCCGCGACGGTCATGCTCCAGGGCGCCGTACTCGTCAACGCCAAGCCGTACCCGCTGCCGTGACGACGCACCGACGGCACACCGTCGAAACCAGGAGAAGGCAGGTGGCCGTCTGATGGCCGAGCAATTCGTCGGATCGGGCTGGGCGTTCCCGCTCCGCATCGGCCCCACCGGGGGCATCGCCCTGGTCAGCGGCGAGCGCGAGATCGAGGAGGCGATCCGGCTGGTCCTCGCGACCGCGCCGGGCGAGCGCCCGATGCGGCCGGAGTTCGGCTGTGCCATCCACGACCTCGTGTTCGCCCCGGTCAACGAGGCCACCGCGGGCCGCATCCAGCACGAGGTGTACGCCAGCCTCGACCGCTGGGAGCCGCGCATCGAGGTCACCGACGTCGAGGTCACCGCGGGCGCGGAGCAGGGCGTGCTGTTCATCGACGTCCGCTACGCGATCCGCGGCACCAACAACCCGCGCAGCCTCGTCTTCCCCTTCTACGTCATTCCGTCCCACGACGAGCCGGACTCCCCGGCCTCCTCGGGTACGGCTTCCGAAAGCGACCGCTGATGGCTCTGCCCTCCCCCAATCTGGACGACCGCCGCTTCCAGCAGTTCGTCGACGACGCCAAGCGCTACATCCAGCAGCGCGCCCCGGAGTGGACCGACCACAACGTCTCCGACCCCGGCGTCACCCTCGTCGAGACGGTCGCCCACATGGCCGACCAGATCGTCTACCGCCTCAACCGGGTCCCGGAGAAGAACCACCTCGCCTTCCTCGACCTGGTCGGCATCCACCTGTTCCCGCCGTCCGCGGCCCGCGCCGACGTCACCTTCTGGCTGTCGGCGCCGCAGGAGGAGACCGTGCTGCTGCCGGTGGGCACCGAGGTGGCGACCGTGCGCACGGAGAGCGAGGAGGCGGTGGTCTTCGCGACGGAACGCGAACTGTCCGTCGTACCGTGCGAGTTGCGTCATCTCGTCGTGCAGCACCAGGGCGAGCCGGTCGCCGACCGGACCACCGACCTGGCCGAGGGCAAGGACCTGCTGTGCTTCTCGGAGGCGCCGCAGCCCGGCGACTGCATGCTGCTCGGCCTGAGCGCGGCCGTCCCGTACTGCGCGGTCGCCCTCGAACTCGACAGCCGGGTGGACGGCGTCGGCGTGGACCCGCGCCAGCCCCCGCTCGTCTGGGAGGCGTGGACGGAGGACGGCTGGCAGTCCTGCGAGGTCGACCGCGACGGCACCGGCGGCCTCAACCGGCCCGGCGAGGTCGTCCTGCACGTCCCCGCGGGCCATGTCCTGTCCCGCTCGGGCGGTCAGGAGGCCGGATGGCTGCGCTGCCGCGTCACCGAACCGCTGACCGGCCAGCCCTTCTACACCACCTCGCCCACCGTGCGCTCCGCCGAGGCCTTCACGGTCGGCGGCACCGCCCCCACGGTCCACGCCGAGACGGTGTACGACGAGGCGCTCGGCGAGTCGACCGGCCTGCCCGGCCAGCGCCTGCGCCTGGCGCACGCCCCGGTCGTCGGCGACGACCCGCCCCTCCTCCTCCAGACCGCCGAGCACGAGGGCTGGACCGACTGGCAGGTCGTCCCGCACTTCGCCGCGTCCGGCCCCGACGACCGCCATGTCACCCTCGACGCGGCGACCGGCGAGATCGCCTTCGGCCCGTCCGTGCGCGAACCCGACGGCAAACTCCGCCAGTACGGCACCGTCGCCCCCAAGGGCTCGGTGATCCGCGCCCGCCGCTACCGCACCGGCGGCGGCCGGGCCGGCAACGTGGCCCGCGGCTCCGTACAGGTGCTGCGCACCTCCGTGCCGTACGTCTCCGAGGTGGTCAACCGGGAGGCCGCGCGCGGCGGGGTCGACGGCGAGACCGTCGACGAGGCCAAGGTGCGCGCCCCCATCACCCTGCGCGCCCAGGAGCGTGCCGTCACCCTGCGCGACTACGAGGAACTGGCCCGCCGCGCCGCCCCCGAGACCGCCCGCATCACCTGCCTCGAAGGCGACCCCGACGAGCACGGGGCATACGCCGTACGGGTGCTGGTGGTCCCGCAGGCCGTCCCCGACCCGGGCGGGCGGCTCCGCTTCGAGCAACTTGTCCCCGGTGACGTTCTGTTGGAGCGCATCACCCGTCACCTCGACGAACGCCGCCTGATCGGCACGCGGCTGGCCGTCGGTCCGCCGTACTACCAGGGCGTCACCGTCGTCTCGACCGTGCACGCCTTCCGCGGCGTCGACACCGACCGGGTGCGCCGCAAGGCCCACGACGCCCTCTACCGGCACCTCGACCCGCTCACCGGCGGAACCGACGGCCGCGGCTGGCCCTTCGGACGGCCCGTCCAGTCCGGTGAGGTCTTCGCCGTCCTGCAACGCGTCCCCGGCGTCGAACTCGTCGACCAGGTCACCCTGCACCCCGCCGACCCGCTCACCGGCAAACGCGGCGAGGCCACCGACCGCATCGACCTGTCCGCGCCCGCCCTGGTCTTCTCCTACGACCACCGCGTCCGCGTGATCGGAGACGGCTCGTGAACCCGGCCGCGCGGGCGATGGGGGCGGTCCGATGAGGGGCTCGGTCGACGGGCTCGGCTCGTCCGCCCCGATCGGCGCGATGCTGCCCGCCGTGTTCGCCGACGACGACCTCGCCCAGCGGTTCGTCGCCGGACTCGACGAGGTGATCGCCCCGATCCACAACGTCCTCGACTGCCTCCCCGCCTACTTCGACCCCGCCCTCGCCCCCGTCGACTTCACCCGCTGGCTGGCCGGCTGGGTCGGCGCCGAGACCGACGGCACCGAACCCGAGGAACGGCTGCGGGCCGCGGTCGCCGCCGCCGCCTACCTGCACCGCGTGCGCGGCACCCGGCGCGGCCTCGCGGAGGCGATCCGGCTGGCCTTCGGCGTGCGGCCGGAGATCTCCGAGAGCGGCGGCGCAGCCTGGAGTGCCCGCCCGCTCGGCCCGGTCCCCGGCGAACCCCGCCCGCACCTGCACGTCACGCTCCGCCTGCCCGACCCCGGCCCGGCGGACGAACACCGCCTCGACGCCCTCGTGGCGGCCGCCCGCCCCGCCCACATGCCGTACACGGTCACCGTGACCGTCGCCGAAAGGACCCCCGAGAGATGACCACCCAGAACTGCGCCGAATGCGGCACCCGGGCGGAGCCGGGCCAGTCCTTCTGCGACGCCTGCGGGGCCGTCCTCGGCTGGACGGACCGCACCCCCGCCCGTACGGCGGCGGCCTCGCAGTCCTCCGGTGCCACGAGCCCGGCCCCCGCCCCGGCCCCGGCCCCGGCCCCGGCGGGCACGGGTACGGCTGACACCCCGGCCGCCCCGGTCGATTCCGACAGCGAGGACACGGCGGAGAACACCCTCCCGCCGGTCCCCGCGTCCGACGACACCGCGCCCACTGAGCCCGTGCCCGCCGCAACCGCCGCCGACGCCGCTCCCACGGTGCCGACACCCGAGGTCGCCGCCGCCGACGCCGACGCGATGAACGCCCGAGCCCGTTCCCTCCTGGTCCCCGTCGCCGACCCGGAGGCCCGTCCCACGCCGCCCCCGTCGGTCTCGCCGGTGCTGCCGGGGCGGCCGGTGGCGGACCGTCCGCAGGTGCGGGCGCCGGGTCCGCAGCAGGGTGACGAGAACGGCGTGCCGTGCCCCTGGTGCTCGACCCCGAACCGCCCCGACCGGCACTACTGCACACGCTGCGCGATGCCGATGACCAGGACGGAGGACAGCTCGGCCCGGCACCGCCCGTGGTGGCGCCGGGTGCTGGACTTCCGCAACCGTGAGACCCCGTGGGCGGGCGACCGGCCCCGACTGCGGCGCACCTTCGACCGGATCCTGACGTGGGTGGTGGCCGCCGCCGTCCTGAGCCTGCTGATCTGGGTCGGGGTGAGCGCCCCGGGCTGGGTCCAGGCCACCCGCGACCACTTCGCCAAGCGCGCCCCGGTCGCGCCCGACCAGTTCACGGCCTCCCGCTCCTACCCGGGCCACAAGCCCGACCTGCTCTTCGACAAGGTGAACAACACCTGGTGGGGGCCGGGTGTCACACAGTCCGGCGAGGGCCAGTGGATCGAGGCCCGCTTCGCCGAGCCGACCCGGCTGCTGGATCTGATCATCACGCCGGGCACGTCGACCCGCGCCGATCAGCTCTCCCAGTCGGCCCTGCCGCACCGCATCAAGGTGACGATCACGACGAAGGACGGCAGGACCACGACGCGGGACCTCACGCTCGACCAGAGCGCGGGCGGCCAGCGACGGGCGTTCCGCGTGGGTGAGGTGACGAAGGTGCGCTTCACACTGGAATCGGCGTACGGCGCCTCGGCGAGCAAGCAGGTGGCCATCGCGGAGATCGAGTTCTTCGGCCGGTCGAGCGCGAACTCGTCCTGACGGCGGCGGGGACGGGGGCGGCCACTGAACAGGTGGCCGCCCCCGTCCGCGTACCCCCGCGGCATCCCATCCCTGAGGCACCTGTACTTGCGTAACTCAAGCAATCTCTATATCGTTGCCTGAGTTAAGCAATCTACTCGCCCTCCGGAGGACCGCCGTGCAGACGCTGCTCGCCCCCCAGCCGACCGCGGCACCGGTCCACCCCCGCCCCGCCGCCGCCGCGAGGTCCACCCCGGCCGGCCCCGTCTCCGCGACGGGCCCCTTCGCCGCCTTCCTCCGCTTCGCGGTCGTCGGCGGCGGGATCGGCATCCTCTCCAGCCTGACGGTCCCCGTCCTGGCCGGTGGGATGCCATGGATCCTGGCGAACGCGCTGATCACGATCGCCTCGACCCTCCTGTGCACCGAGCTGCACGCCCGCTTCGCCTTCCACACCGGCCGCCGTGCGGGTCTGCGCCGGCACTGGCAGTCGGCGGGTTCGGCCGGGGCCGCCTACCTGGCGACCTCGGCCGCGGTGTTCACCCTGCACGCGGTGCAGTCCTCGCCCGGCATGCCGACGGAACAGATCGTCTACCTCGGCGCCTCGGGCCTGGCCGGGATCGCCCGCTTCCTGATCCTTCGCCTGTTCGTCTTCTCCACGGGCCGGGACGGCACGCCGGACATTCCGACCGTGACGGCTCAGGACGCCGTCGACCCGTCCACCGCGGTCTCCGTGTGCCGGACGAAGTCGTCGACGAGCCGGTGGAAAAGCCCGGCGAGCACCTCCAGGTCCCGTGGCCACCAGTCGGCCAGGGCCATCCGCATGCCGCGGAGGCCGGCCTCCCGGATGCGTTCCACGGCAGCAAGGCCCGCACCGGTGAGCGCGATGAGCTGTGCGCGACCGTCGTCCGGGTCCGGCATCCGGGCGACGAGGCCCGCCTTCTCCAACTGCGTGAGCTGGCGCGTGACATGGGAGGCCTCCACCGTCAGCCGGGCGGCCAGCATGCCGGGCCGCAGCGGGTCGGCCTCCGCGAGGTGCCGAAGGATCGTCACGGCGGCCCGGTCCAGGGGCAGGTCGGCGATCGCCATCAGCCGCTCGTGCTGCCGGGCGCGTCCGGCCAGATAGGCGACGCGGGTGAGGGCCCGCTCCATGTCGATGACATCGGCGGGGACCTGGGGTGCGGAGGTCGGTGTCGGCATCTCTTCACGGTAACAGATAGTTGCCTAACTCAAGCAAGTCACGTCGCGAACAGGATCCCGCTCATGCCCTCCGCCGCCCCGGCCACCCGTTCCCGCGTCAGCGACGCAGCGCTCGCCGCCACCCTCTTCGCCTGCTCGTTCCCCGGCAGCGCGATCACCTTCCCCGGCCGGCACCCGGACCTCCCCTGGTGGCCGGGCGTCCTGCTCGCCGCGGCCGCCTGCGCGGCGGTCGTACGGCGCCGCAGCCATCCGCGCGGCACCGTGACCGTCACCCTCGCCTGCGCGGTCGCCGCCGCCGCGCTCGGCCATCCGCTCACGGTGCTGCTGCTCGCGCCGCTCATGGTCGCGCTGTACTCGCTGGCCGCCGGCACCGACCGCCGGACCGCCAACACCTTCGCCTTCACCGGCGCGGCCCTGCTCGTGGCCACGGGCCTGCTGGCCGGACCGGACGGCGAACCCCTGGTCCTCAAGCTGCTGGGCCCCACCGCCTGGCTGCTGCTGCCCACCTCGCTGGGCACAGTGACCCGGCTGCGGACGGCGTACCTGGACGCCGTGCGGGCGCGCGCGGAGCACGCGGAGCGCACCCGCGAGGAGGAGGCGCGGCGCCGGGTCACCGAGGAGCGCATGCGCATCGCCCGCGATCTGCACGACGTGGTCGCCCATCACCTGGTCCTCGCCGGACTCCAGGCGGGCGCGGTGGCCCGCCGGCTGCCCTCCCGCCCGGAGGAGGCGTCCCGGATCGTCGCCGACCTGGCGGATACGACCGCCTCGGCCCTGCGCGAACTCAAGGCCACGGTCGGCCTGTTGCGCCGGGAAGGGGACGACGCGGCGGACCACACCCGGTCCCCGTCCCCGCGTAAGACGCCAGGGCTGGCCCAACTCGCCGAACTGGCCGACTCGTTCCACGTGGCGGGGGGGGTCCACGTCAGCGTCCGTACCGAGGGTGAGCCACGTCCGCTGACCGCGGGCGCGGACCTCACGGCGTACCGGATCGCGCAGGAGGCTCTCACCAATGTCGCCAAGCACGCCGGGCCCGGCAAGGCCGAGGTGCGGCTCGTCTACACCGACGATCACGTGTCGGTCAGTGTCACCGACGACGGCGGCGCGGTCGCCCGCCGGCTCCGGCACCCGTCACCCGGCGGGGAGGGCTACGGCCTCATCGGCATGCGGGAGCGGGCACGTTCGGCGGGCGGGCGGGTCCGGGCGGGGCACCGGCCGGAGGGCGGCTTCGAGGTCCTGACCGAACTGCCGCTGGCGCGGGCGGACATGGGGCAGCCGGCCGAGTCGGGGACGTCGGGTAAACAGAACGAGTCCCGCCCCGCTTGACACGGGAGGGGACTCGTTCACCGGAGCGCCGGGCAGGCCTTGCACCTGCACCTCCCCACAGGAAGTGGGGCGTCTTTCCTTGGACCACCGACGCAGAACCGATTCACCGTTGTTGTGGCGACCAGCTCAAGATCAATGTTACACGCGGTCCCACGTCTCGCCAACTCGGCCCGAAGGGACTCCGTCAGCCCATCTCACCGACGTCCAGGTCCGGTCCGACGACCAGCGTGACGACCCCCGCCTGCGCGTCCGCCGCCGCGGCCGACCGTGCCTTGGGCAACCGTGAGGAGAGCACCGCGGCCTGCTTCTCCAGCCCGGCCGGGAAGCTGACGGACGTACTGGTCACCGTCTCGGGGGCGTTGCCCGTACCGCTCACGGTGAAGCCCATGGTGCGCAGCTTCTCGGCGACGGCCGCGGCGCGCCCGGACTGCCCGGTGCCGTTGAGGACCCGGACGCTCACCTGGGAGGCGTACACGAGGTTCTTCGTCGCCGCCTGCAACTGGGCCTTGGTCATCTCCTTGTCCTTGGCCAGGGAGGTGAACAGATCGGCCGCCTGCGGGTACTGCCAGACGACGTTGGCCTTGTCGGTCGGAACGTCCGCCTCACGCGGGTAGTTGGGCACGGTGAGGAAGGCGAGCCGGTCGCTGGGAATGCCCTTGAGTTCGTTGGCCAGCCCGTAGATCGGCTTGATGCCCGCCAGGTCCGGGTCCGTGGTCAGCGACTTGGTGGCGGACTGGAGGAAGCCGTACAGGGCGTCGGGGCTGGTCAGCTTGGACTGGGCCTTCGCCGCGAGGGCGTCCATGAACTCCTGCTGGCGGCCGATGCGGCTGATGTCGGAGCCGTCGCCGACGCCGTAGCGGACGCGGACGTAGCCCAGGGCCTTCTCGCCGTCGACGTTCTGGCAGCCGGCGTCCATCTCCAGCTGGGCCTTGTCGGACTTGATGGGCTCCTTCGGGCAGACCTCGATGCCGCCGAGCGCGTCGACCATGCCCTTGAAGCCGGAGAAGTCGACCGACATGAAGTGGTCGATACGCAGGCCGGTGTGGGCCTCGACGGTCTTGATGCTGCACGCGGCGGCCCCGGCGACCTCGCCGGCACTGCCGCCGATCGCGAACGCCTCGTTGATCTTGGCCTTGTGCGGGTCGGAGGTCTTGCCGTCACCCATGTCGCAGGACGGTATGTCCACCCAGGAGTCACGCGGGAAGGACACCACGGCGGCCCATTTCCGGTTCGCCGGGATGTGCAGCACCATCAGCGTGTCCGACTGCATGGTGGTCAGGTCCTTGCCGTACTTGGCGTTCGCGCCGTCCCGGCTGTCGGAGCCGACGACCATGATGTTCTTCGAGCCGGGGCTGAGGTTCTCGGGCCGGTCGTCGCCCAGCTTGTCGTCCACGGCCGCGGAGTCGATGTTGTTGTTGAGGTCGTTGTAGACCCACGCGCCGACACCGCCGACGCCGAGGACGACCACGGAGGTCACCCCGGCGCCCCAGGCGAGGAACCGCCCGCGCCGAGTGAGCCGCGTCCCGCCGGGTCCGCCCCGGCCGCCGCCCTGCCTCGCCCTGGTCCCACGGCCGGTCGCCTCCACCGGAGTACGTCCACGCCTTCTCGTCCCGCTCACCGGTGCTCGCCTCCGCCTCGGCCGTTCTTCACCCCGTACCGTGCCTGGATCGTCGGCCTCGCTGGTCACCGCCGAACGTCGGAACCCTACATGCGTCAAGGAATACGTCCGAAAAGCTCAGCCGACTCAGAAGACGGCCCAAGCCCCACAAGGGTTGCCCTGCGGGTGCCGCTCCCGTCAGGTCGCCGTCGGGCACCGGTGGCCGTTGTCCGGCAGGCCCATCGAGTGCAGTCGGGGTTCGCCGGTCTCCGGGACGACGAACACGAACCTGGCGGAGGTCGCGGGTACACGCAGGCCACGCTGGTTGCCGAAGGTGTGCGCGGAGTCGACCTCCCAGAGGCAGCCGGCCCGGTCCAGCGCGGCGACGACGTCCGCCTCGGTCGGCTCGCCGGGGAACATGCCCGGGTGTGCGGGCAGTCCGACGGTCTCCGTCCACGTCTGGACGGTCATGAGCCGCACCTGGCGGCACCGGCAGACGAGGACCTCCAGGCCGCCGTACCCGAAGAGGCGGGGCCCGCGCCTGTTCCGGAGCAGCTCCCGCGGCTCACCGAGGGCCGCGGTGACGTCGTCCCAGGACGCGTCGACGTGCACGGGACCCAGGCGGGCGGTCAGGGCGACGGAGGCGAGCAGCTCGGTGAGGGTCACCGGCGGAGCGTCCCAGCAGGTCAGGGCAGCTGTCCAGCCGTATCGCCCCCGCGGTGGGCGTCACCCACCGCGGGGGCGGGACGGTTACGGGGCGTCGATCAGGTCCACCGGCGGGACCGAGACCGTCCGCGCGCCGGGCGTGCCGGCGAGGACGACCTTGCGGAGGGAGACGTTGTTCTTGAGGTCGGTCTCCTGGAGGCGGTTGGCCGGGTTGGCGATGACCTGGATGTGGTAGGTGCCGTTCGGCAGGTCGGTGATGTCGAAGGACTGACCGGGACGGTACTGGGTGTACGTGTCACCGGAGCCGACGTCGAGGACCTCCCGCACGGAGATGGAGTTCTGCTGGCCGCACGCGGTCGACAGATCGGTGTTGTACGGGTGCCAGTTGGCGTTCTTCACCGTGTAGTCCACGGCGTCCGTGTTGGCGAGGCAGAACGCCTCCTTGCCGCTGCGGACCTCCTTGGACTGGTCCTCGCTGAGCAGCCGGTAGCTGGCGAAGTCGGTGAAGTGCCAGTGCTCGTGGCCGATGCGCGGGTCCCACTCCATGGTGCCGGTGGGGGTGTAGCCGACCTGCTTGCCGTCGGCGTCGTAGAAGTACTGGTAGGCGTCCATGAGGTCCTCGCCGGGGCTGCGGAAGCCGTCGACGACGAGCGGGGCCGGACCGGCGTTCCACACGTTCGCGCTGAAGGCGAGGTAGTCCTTGCCCGGTACGTCGCCGTCCTCGCCGTCGGTGACGGTGATGTCCCAGGCCGGCAGGGACCGCAGGTCGGGCTTCGGCACGTTCGCCGGGACGCTCGCGCGGCCGGTGGGCGCCTTGGCGTTCGCCTTCAGCGCGGGCGCGATGCGGGAGCCGTCGGTGTGCCCGGCGCCGTCACCGAGGTGGTCGGCGAGGCCCCGGTCCTCGAGGGCGTGGGAGAGGGCGGGCGGGGTGGGCGCGTCGGCGCCGCGGGGCCCGTAGTGGTGCCCGGCCCCGTGCCCGCCGGCGGCGTGAGCCGCATGGTCCCCGTGCGCGGAGGACCGCAGCCCCGCACCACCACCCTCCTCCCCGTCGCTCTGCTCCCGGACCGTCACCTTGATGCTCGGCCGCTCGTCGGGGATGCCGAACAGGTCGCGGTACTTCTTGGCGACCGCCACCTGGGCGGTGTACTCGCCCGCCGGGAGGTCGACGCGCTCGTCGTAGTCGACGGTGGAGGAGTTGGCGGCCCAGCCCTTCTCGACACCCCACACCGAGCCCAGGGTGAACGGGTTGGTGGGGCAGCTCTGCGGATAGTGCGAGGTCGCCGGGGCGTCCGGACGGACGCGGCCGGAGGCGTTGTTGGGGCAGAAGTTGCCCTTGGTGGCTGCCACTTCCTTCCCGGCGGCATCCTTGACGGACACCTCCAGGAACCCGGGCAGCCCGCTGAAGTCCTGCACGAGCCCGGCGGGCAGCGCCTTGGTCTTCACCTTCGTCCCGTCCCGCAGGATCTGCTGGGCGACGACGGGCGTCTTGTACGACTTGCGCGTCACCTTGAACTCCAGCGGCGCGTTCTCCACCTGGACGTAGGTGCCCAGGTCCAGGAAGACCCCGGGCGGCTCCCCCTCCCAGTTCCACCGGTCGAGCGTCACGGACTTCGACGCGGCGATCAGCTTGAGCTGCGGCACACCGGGCTTGGCGGCCTGCGGTGCCGCGCCGGCGCCGGGGGCGGCCCCGGCGACGGCGACGACGGCAAGCGCGGCCCCCGCGGCGAACGCCGCCCGCTTGAGATTCCTACGGTCATGCTGACTGGTCATCGGTTCCTCGTCTGCGAGTGCCATGGTCAGTGGCATCGGACTGGACAGCCCGCGGACCCACCCACCGTACGAACGCACCCCATGCGCCCCGGGAGAGCCTGTGAGCACCCTGTGAGAGAGGTAAACCCCTTACCCAGGTTGCCTGTTGCCCCCAACTTCACCCGAACCGACGACCGGCCGACCCGACCGATCTGCCCGCTCGCCCCGACCGACCTGACCGCGAGGTCAGCCCGTGACCAAGCCGTCCGCCGCGGGCGCCCTGCGCGGAGCAGGGTGTTCCAGGTGGACCACGACCGTGCCGTAGAAGCGCTGCACGGCGTCGTCGACGCTGCGGATGAAGCCGGACTCCGCATTGCCGCGCCCGCTGCCCATGCCCTTGATGAGGGTGAGCCGGAAGCCGGTGATCTTCGCGCCGTTCCTGGGCAGGAGGTCCGCCGGTTCCGGACGGAGCTTCTCGAGAGTGCCTCGCGGGCCGCCCGTCTCCTCCTCGACCAGGGTCTCCACATGGAGATCCGCCGGTGCCTCCGCCAGCCGCCGCACGAGCCGCTTCGCCCAGGTGAGCGGGTAGCCCTGCTCGGGTGCGGGGACCTCGATGGACGTGCGCAGCCGGCCGGTCCGCAGGTCGGCACCGACCGCAAGCACCCCCGGCGTCCCCTCGATACGCAGCTCCGCCTCCAACTTCCCCTCCGCACAGAGCTGGTCGGCCATCCGGGCCCGCCGGTCCGCAGGGTCGGTCCCGCGTCGGGCACGCTGGACGGGCAGCACCTTCTGGCCCAGGCCGCCGCCGAGTCCCAGGGAGACCTGGCGGATGAGACGCTCCCAGCTCTCCACGACCTCCAGGGCGCGCGGGTCGCCCTGGCAGAGGGTCTCGTCGTCTATGCCCCTGCGCACGGGCACCCAGGCCGAGCCCATGTTCTGGAACCCGTGGCAGCCGGAGTTCTCGTGCTGGAGGTAGTGCAGCAGTTCCTTGAGCAGCCAGGCGTGCGCGGTGTTGCCGACGCCCTCGTGTCCGATGAGCAGCTGCGCATGGTGGGTGACCTCGGCCCAGGACAGATGGCGGAGCGCCACCTTGTGCTTGCGGCGTCCGTCGATCTTGACATCCACCAGGGGACGGCCCTCGAGCGCGACGTCGTTGGAGAGCGTGATGACGGCCTCGTAGCCGCGCCGCGCGGCGATGTCCATGTAGGCCTGGACCTGGTCGGACCTGAGCGCGTTGCCGTTGGTCTTCGTCTCGACCAGCGCGGTCCACAGCTTGCCTGCCCGCTCTACCCGGATGACGCCGTCCGGGCGTCGGGGGGTGTCTCCGTGCGGCAGCGGCACTTCGGTGAACGTCTCCATCCGGCCCGCCGGGGCGCCGAAGCCCGCGGTGAGGCGTCGGCCGAACTCCGGCACCTGTGCCATCACCGACAGCAGCACGGAGGTCGCCCGCGTCTCGCGGTCACGGTCGCTCTTGAGCGCGGACACCGGGAAGAGGCGGGCCTGTTTCCAGGACTCGTTCTCCGCGAGGGACTTCTTCGCCGCCTTCGGCAGCGTGACCTTCTTCTTGGCCGTTCGGGGCCGCGCAGGCGTCTTGTCCGGCACCACGTCGTCCGCGGCCGTGCGCGGGGCGGGAACCGCGGGGAGGGTCGCCTCGGGCGCGGCCTCGACGGCGGCCGGGACGGACCCGGCCCCGCTGGTCGCCGTCTTCCCGTCCGTCTTCCCGTCGCCGGAGACCTCGTCGCCCGCGTCTCGGTCCACAGCGTCGCCTGAGGCTTCATCGGAGGCGTCGTCGGCAGCGTCATCGATGTCGACGCCGAAGTCGGTGGCGAGTCCGGCGAGTCCGGCGTCGTAGCCCTGTCCGACCGCCCGGAACTTCCACTCGTCCGCGCGCCGGTACAGCTCCCCGAAGATGAACGCGCTCACCGAGCCGGCGTCGTCGATCGCGAACCGGAGGAGGTCCTCCCCTGACCCGTCGGCCATGGTGACCCTGAGGTCGTCCAACTCCCCGAATCGGGCGCCCTCGTGGCGGCTCGCGGCGACGACGATCCGTTCCACGTCGGCCGGGATCGCCGTCAGGTCGAATCCGATCCGGTCCTCGCTGCCCTCACCGACCGGTGCCTTGCCCAGGAGCTGCACGCTTCCGTCCGGGGCGACGGGGTTGTTGTAGAAGTAGAAATCGGCGTCGCTGCGAACCTTTCCGTTCCCGTCGAGCAGCAGGACGGACACATCCGCGTCCCCTTCGCCGGTCGGGCTCGCCCACCCCAGGCTCACGATCACCGCGTCGACGTCCTCGCTGAGCGCCGACAGTCCTACGTTGGCGCCTTTGACCATCTCGTGCATAAATCCCCCCAGACCACGCGCGGCGAGCGCCCGAAAGCCCCTTCACCCGCCCACCACGCCCCACCTGCGTGACGTGCGACACAGTGCGTCGCAGGGGGAACTGTAGTGCCCGTAAGCCGCACCGAGGGGCGATCCGCTGGAAAGGCCCCTGCGACGGACGGGCCTCCTGGCTACGGAGCGGGGCACGTTCATCGGCCCGGTACGGGTACGGGCACCGGCGCCGAGGAACGCGTTCAGCTAGTCGTGCTTCGCGGTCGGCTTCCAGTCCTGGGCCAGGAGGCCCAGGAGGACCTCGTCGAGGAACTCGCCCATCACCCAGGCCGAGGCGCGCAGCACGCCCTCGCGGACGAAGCCGTTGCGTTCGGCGGAGCGCAGCATCGCGGCGTTGTCCGACAGTGTCTCGATCTGTAGCCGGTGGAGGCCGCGCACGGCGAAGCCGTAGTGGCACAGCGCCGCGACCACGTCGGTGCCGTAGCCCTTGCCGCGGGAGGTCGGCAGCAGTCCAAGGCCGATGTGCGCGGTCCGGTTGTGGTTGTCGATGCCCCACAGCACCGCGGTGCCGACCAGTGTGCCGCCGTCCAGCTCCACCACGGAGAACGGGACGTGCCCTTCCTCCTTGTCGTCGACCACGAGCCGCGAGTCCTTCGAGCCCGGTGTGATCGGCCGCCACGGCCGGCCTTCGGACCGCGCGGAGTTGACCACGTCGTCGTACAGCTCGGCCCGCAGGATCGGGATGTCCTCCTCGTGCCGGGCCCTGAGCCCGACCTTGCTGCCTCGTAGCATGCGAGCTTCCTATCCGAGTGGGACCGCAGGCGGCAATCCGATAAGGCGGCCGTAGCATCCCCGGCATGGACGAATGGGGGCTGCGGCCCGCCGGCCCGGCTGATGTCGATGTTGTCGCCGAGTTGCGGGCCGTGGTGTTGCGGGGGGATCTGGAGCGGCTCGGGCGGTTCGACGAGTCGCGGGTGCGTGGGCGGTTGCGGGACGGGTTCGTGCCGGCGCACACGCGGGTCATCGAGGTCGGTGGCGTGTTCGCCGGGTGTGTGGCGGTGCGGCCGGAGGCGGACGCGCACTGGCTGGAGCACTTCTATCTCGCGCCGCACGTCCAGGGGCGGGGTATCGGCTCGGCCGTTCTCGGCCGGCTGCTCGGCGAGGCGGACCGCGGCTCGGTCCGGCTGCGTCTCAACGTCCTCCAGGGCAGCGCGGCCCGGCGGTTGTACGAGCGGCACGGGTTCGTGATGGAGCGGGAGGACGCGGTGGACGTGTTTCTGGTGCGGGAGCCGGTTGCCGGGCGGGGCTGACGGGACCGAACTGCTCTCCGGCTCCGACCCCGTCCGAGTGCCCTGGGGCGGGTTCGGTCTGCCGGTGCCGCCGCGGTCGTCATCATGAGCCGGTGTCTCAGCTCCTGCGTGTCGTTGTCGGGGCGGTTCTCGTCGCCGCCGCTCTGGTCGCCTGGCCCGCCTGTGTGCCGTCGGGGGGCGGGCCGGCGGTGCCCGCGGGGGCGTTCGGGGCCTATGTGGGGTACGACGCCGTCGGGGTGCGGCGGATCGCGGGGCTGGACGGGTGGGTGGGGGCGGCGACGCCTCGGGTCGGGCGGGCGTATCTGCCGGGGGACCGGTGGAGCAACATCGAGGGGGCGCCCGGATATCTGGAGTACTGGGCGCGGTGGCGGACGGCCCGCGCGGACCGGATGTTCGTGCTGAACGTGCCGATGCTGGAGCGCACCGAGGAGCATCTGCCCGACGACGTCGTCCGGGAGGAGCTGCGCAGGGGTGCGCGCGGTGACCACGACGGACACTTCGCGGCGCTCGGGCGGCGGCTGGTCGCGCTCGGGGTGCCGGACAGTGTGCTCGTCGTCGGCTGGGAGATGAACGGGATCACCTACACCCACCGCTGCGGGCCCGATCCCGGTGCCTGGAAGGCGTACTGGACGCGGATCGTGGCGGCGCTGCGGTCGGTGCCGGGGCAGCGGTTCCGGTTCGAGTTCACGCCGAGCCGGGGGCGGGACGCCGTGCCGTGGACGGACTGTTACCCCGGCGACGCCCACGTCGACATCATCGGCATGGACGCCTACGACCAGCCCGAGGGCATGTCCTTCGAGGAGCAGGTCGCCGAGCCGTACGGGCTGGCGGCGCACGTGCGGTTCGCGGCGGAGCACGGCAAGCCGGTGTCGTATCCGGAGTGGGGGCTGTTCCGGAACGGGGACAACGCCGCGTACATGCGCGGCATGCTCGGCTGGTTCGCCCGGCAGCGGCCGCTGTACCAGACCATCACCGACTACTGCCCGCACGGCGTGTGGCGCTGTCGGGACAATCCGCGGGCGTCGGCCGTCTACCGGGCGGCGGTGTCCCGGTGACGGCGGGTCCGTTCGGCTGAACCGCCCGCGCGCCGTCCCGTCCGCCCCCACCCCCCGGTCCGATGATCCCGAAATGCGACGAGAACACCACGCGCGCCTTCCGCGGATGTGTTTCGCTCCCCCGCGGAAGCCCTCGGCCTCCCTCCCGTCCGTCCTGGCTGCCGTGCTGATCGCGGGCGTGCTGGTCGCGCTCGCCGCGGTGCCCGCCGGGGCGGGGAACGACGCGTTCCGCAAGGAGACCACTCGCACCGTCCGGGCCCACGAGAAGGCCCGCGCCCACGTCGACCGGCTCCGCGCCGAGGACGCCCGCGCCTCAGAGGTCAGATCCGCCGAACGCCGCCGCAAGGCCATCCGGGCCGGGCTGTGGGACGCGCTGTGGTCGGTGGCCCGCGACGCCGGCGATCCCGTCGCCGTCGACCCGTCGGGACGCGCCGGCCGCTGCCCGGCCGCCCGCACCCGCAGCCGCGCGCCCGAGGGCCGCGCCGGGAGCTGGACGGCGCCGACCCGCCGCTACCGGCTCTCCGCCGGCTACGCCGCCCGCGGCTCCCGCTGGGCCCACCGCCACACCGGCCAGGACTTCGCCGTGCCCACCGGGACGCCCGTGTACGCCGTCGGCCCCGGCACCGTCCGCGCGACGACCTGCGGCGACGGCTTCGGCAACCAGGTCGTCGTGCGCCACCCCGACGGCTACTTCACGCAGTACGCCCACCTGTCCCGCATCGACGTCCGCAAGGGCGGGCGGGTCGCGGCCGGACAGCGCCTCGGCCTCGCCGGCGCGACCGGCAACGTCACCGGCCCGCACCTCCACTTCGAGGTACGGATCACGCCGTACATGGGGTCCGCGGTGTCGCCCCTGTCCTGGCTGCGGAGGAAGGCGGTACTGGTCGGTGGCTGACGGCCACCCCCCGGCAATGCCGGGGGCTGCCCCGCCGACCTGGGGCAGCCCCACCGTGCCGGCCGGGGGAGTTCGGTGCCGGGCGCCTTGCCATGACAGCCGTGGGGGAACGGGCCTGCCCGACCCCCCGCACCTCCCGATCCCCCGGGCGGCATCACCAGGTTGCCCGCCCGCGCCGAGCGGCGCACACGCCTCCGCCGAAGATCCGTACACGGACCCGGGACCGGACCGGCCACCCGCCGTACCTACGTAGGGCGGGGCGCGTCACGGCCCCGCCACCGCCGGGATCTCCGTCCGGGAGGTGATGCCCAGCTTGGCGAGGATGTGTTCGACGTGGGCGTCGACCGTGCGCTTGGAGATGACGAGGCGTTCGGCGATCTCACGGTTGGACAGGCCCCGTGCGACGAGCGCGGCGACCTCGCGTTCGCGGCGGGTGAGGGCGTCGATGGAGCGGGCCTCGGTGCGCGGGGCGGGCGGGCCGGGGTGTGTGACCTCGGGGATCGGGGTGTCCGCGTTCGCGCGGACCGCCTCCAGCACCTCCCGGCCCGACAGCCGCGCGCCCGTCTCCCGCCACCGCTCCGCCTTCTCCGCGCCGAGGGCGGCCCGCACCGCCTTCCGCGTCTCCTCCTGCTCCTCCAGGAGCCGGGGCAGCAGCGCGACGGGGTCGCCGCCCAGCCGGCGGGCGTGCTCGGCGTATCCGAGGAGCCAGCAGGCCCGGACGTGACGTTCCTCGCGGGCCGCCAGCCAGGCGAGGCCGAGGCAGGCCAGCCCGACGACCAGCACCTCCCCGATCTCGGCCGCCGCCTCCAGCCCGCGCCGCAGGCACTCCTCGCTCTCCTGGTCCTCACCGGTCAGCGCCAGGATGATCCCGCGGGTGGTGACCGTCGAGCCGTACAACTGCCGTTCCCCGCGGCCCTCCAGGTACGCCAGCCCGATCGCGCACAGTTCCAGCGCGCCGTCGGTGTCGCCGAACACCGCGCGCAGCAGGGCGGCTTCGTAGTGGACGACGCCGATGCCGAGCCCGTCCCCGGACGCGAGGAGCCGCAGCCGTGCCGACTCGACCTCCGCCAGCCCCTGTTCGACGGCGCCGCCGAAGGCCGTCAGGGCGCCCAGATACGCCTCGGCGTTCAGCTCGACCCGGCTGTCCCCGGCCCGCCGGGCGGCCTGGTAGGCGAGCGGGAAGCGCTCCAGCGCGGTGACCAGGTCGGCCGTCCACACGGCGAAGATGCCCGTCATCAGGAGTCCCCAGGCACGTTCCGGGCAGTCCTGCGGGGTCAGTCCGAGCGCCTTGTCGATCCAGTGCCGGCCCTCCGACAGCGTGCCGGCGGCCCGCCAGTAGGGGCCGAGGCGGGTCGCCAGCCACAGCGCGTCCACGGCCCGCCCCTCGGTCCGGCAGCCGTACTCCAGCGCCGCCCGCACGTCCGCGACCTCCTCGCGCACGGTCCGGTGCAGGGCGACCTGCGCGGGGGAGAGGAACTCGTCCCAGAAGCGGGAGACGAGCCGCTCGTAGTACGCGAAGTGCCGCGCCCGTACGGCGTCCAGGGCGCCGTCCGCCCCGGCCGGGCGCCCGGCGCCGTACTCGCGGAGGGTGTCCAGCAGGCGGTAGCGGCCGCCGTCCTCGCGGATGCGCTGCACGACCGACTTGTCCACCAGGCCGATCAGCGCCTCCACCACCTCCCGGGTCGGCAACTCCCCGTCGCTGCAGACCTGTTCGGCCGCCGACAGTTCGAAGGAGCCGGCGAACACGGCGAGCCGTGCCCACAGCAGCCGCTCCTGCGGGGTGCACAGGTCGTAGGACCAGTCGATGGCCGTACGGAGGGTCTGGTGGCGGGTCAGGGAGGTGCGGCGGCCGCCGGTGAGGACCTCGAAGCGCTGGTCGAGGCGGGCCAGCAGCTCGGCGAGCGGCACGGCCCGCAGGCGTACGGCCGCGAGTTCCAGCGCGAGGGGGATGCCGTCGAGCCGGTCGACGAGCGCGAGGACGCGCTCGCGGTCGGCCTCGGTGACGGCGGCGACGGCCGCGGCCCGCTGGAGGAACAGGTCGGCCGCGTCCTCCCGGCCGAGCGGGGCGATCGGCACGCAGTGCTCGCCGGGCACGTCCAGCGGCTGGCGGCTGGTCGCCAGCACGCTGAGGCCGGGGGCCTCGCGCAGCAGGATGTCGCAGAGCATCGCGCAGGCGTCGACGAGGTGCTCGCAGGTGTCCAGCACCAGCAGCATGCGCCGGTCCCGCAGATGCTCCACGACCGCGTCCAGCGTGCTCATCCCGGCCTGCTCGGGCAGTTCGAGCACTCCGGCGAGGGTCGTCGGCACCAGTTCCGGGTCGTGCAGCGCGGACAGCTCGACGAGCCGCACCCCGTCCGCGAAACGGTTCCCGGAGGAGCCCGCGGCCCGCAACGCCGTGCGGCTCTTGCCGACCCCGCCCGGACCCACCAGCGTGACCAGCCGCGACCGCACCAGTCCCGCCCGGATCAGGGCGAGTTCCTCCACCCGGCCGACGAACCCGGTGAGTTCCACCGGGAGTTGACCACCCCGTCGCTGACCGAATCCGAATGCCATGCCGCCGCCCCCGTACGCCGTCCGACCCACAACCACCACAGCGTAAGCACATGCGTGCCGAGCGTGAACGGCGCCCGGTGATACCGGCGTGCGTAGGTATCACCCGCGAGGGGGAGCGGGTTCGAAAACCCGCGCGAGGGATGAGGGGGTGGGGGCGGCCCGGACCTACCGGGTGCGCCTCACGGCGCCGTCGGCCGGTACACCGCCAGCGCCCAGATCACGAAGACGTCGATCGCGATCAGGACGAACGACCAGACCGGGGCGTACGGGAGGAACAGGAACTGGAGGACGAGGCTGACGGAGGCGAGGAGGATGCCGGTGACGCGGGCCCAGGCCGCGCCCTTGAGGACGCCCCAGCCCGCCGCGGCGGCCACGACGCCGACGATCAGCAGGATCCAGCCCCAGCCGGTCAGGTTGATCTTGTAGACGTAGTCCCCGATCCGGCCGTACACGTCGTCCTCGGCGATCGCGGCGATGCCCTGGAGGACGGCGAGGATGCCGTTGACCAGCATCAGCACGCCCGCGAAGGTGACTCCGCCGGCGGCCAGGCCGTCCCCGGTGTGCGGTCCCGGGGGCCGGCTGCCCGAGCCGGAGGGGCCGGTGCCCTGGTGGGAGGGGTCCCAGACGGGGGAGCCCTGGGGATTCCTGGGCTGCGACGCGTCACTCATGGCCGTACCCCGCCTCTCTGTCCGATGTTCCGTTCTCCCCGACCATCCGTCCGGGTGACGGCCACCACCACGCGGACTACGCCGTGCGGGTGAGCCGGCGTGCGCGGGCCGCTGGGCCGACCTTCACTGGGGAGAAGACCCACCGATCCCCGACGCCGGAGGCGCCATGCCCGCCCACCGCACTCCCCTGGTCCGGGCAGCCGCGCTCGCCGTGACCTGCGCCACCGCATTCGGCGGCCTCACCGTTCTCGCCGGCTGCTCGGACGAGAACAGCCCTTCGGGCGTGGCGAGCCGGGCCGAGTCCGCCGCCGCCTCGCTCGCCTCGCGGGCCACGGAGGGCTTCGCGTCGGCGACCGCTGAGGCGGGCCGCAGACTCGACGGGATCAAGGGCGGCGTCGAGGCCAAGGACGACGTGAAGACCGGTGCCCCGAAGGCGGACGGCGACCGCAGCACGGTCGAGGTCACCGCCACCAACACCGACGACACGACGAGGTCCTTCTCGGTCCAGGTCGACTTCACCGACGACGGCGGCAAGTGGCTCGACACGGTCCTCGTCACCGTCTCCGACGTCCCGGCCGGGAAGACCGGCACGGCGACCGCCCGCAGCACCCACCAGCTCTCGGGCGAGGTGAAGGCGGAGGTGCCGCGGGCGGTGCGGTACTGAGGCATCGGGACAACGGGGCGTCGGCGCATTGACCCGGCGTTGACCACTCTCCGCCCCAGTCCTTACCCCTTCGCGGGCGACTCCTGACCCGCACCCGGCCTAGATTCGGCTGCATGTCCATGCCACTGCGGCCCGCGCAGCCCGTGCGGGCTCCGCTTCCCGTGCTGCCCTACCGCAAGCCCACCAAGGGGCGCGACTACTGGCTGATCGACGACGTCCTGCCCGACATCGACGCCGTGCGTGAGCGCTGCCTCGCCAAGGACGACTGGGTGAAGGGGCATCCGTACACCTCGGAGGCCTGGCCGGGGCTGCGGGCCATGCCGGGGCTGGAGCCCCCCGAACTCGCGCGCGTGGAAAGGGCGGTGAGACGGGCGACCGGCGCCGGGAAGCTGTGGGTGCGGCACACGCCCGGCGGCGGCACCCTCAACCACAACTGCGTGCAGGTCGTGGGGGAAGGGGAGAGCACGCCCCGTCCGCACACCGACTCGCGCTCCCTGTGCCGGTACGCCGCCGTGCTGTACCTCAACCCCGCCGCCCCCGAGGACTGCGGGACCAGCTTCTACCGGCAGTCCCTGCCCGGCGGCCGGCTCGGCGGCAACGTCGTGCGGGCCCCGCACGACAACCTCGTCGACGCGCTCGGCACGCGGTTCGTCGCGCCCGACGCCTTCGAGGAGGACGTACGCGTGGCGCACAGGTACAACCGGCTGCTGCTCTACCACGCCAACCTCATGCACAGCGCGACCGGTTACTGCGGGACGACGCTGGAGGAGAAGCGGATGACGGCGGTCTTCTTCTGGATGGCCTGACAGGACATGACCTGAGCTGACCTGTCACCGCGCGGGTCAGCCCACGACCGCCAGCTCGTGCGGGGTGCCGTTCAGGCGGCGGCCGCCCTCGTCCGTGCAGGTCACGATGTCCTCTATGCGTACGCCGAAGCGGCCGGGGAGGTAGATGCCCGGCTCGATGGAGAAGCACATGCCGGGCACGAGGGGCTGTTCCTCGCCCTCGACCAGGTACGGCGGCTCATGGGTGGTGACGCCGATGCCGTGGCCGGTGCGGTGGACGAAGTACTCGCCGTACCCGGCGTCGGCGATGACCGCGCGGGCCACCCGGTCGATCTCCTGGCAGGGCACGCCGGGCCGTACCGCCTCGAACGCCGCCTGCTGGGCGGTGCGGACGAGGTCGTGGACCTGCCGTTCCTCGTCGGTGGGCGGGCCGACGTGGACCGTGCGGGTGGTGTCGGAGCCGTAGCCGCCCTTGAGGCCGCCGAAGTCGAGGACCACCATGTCCCCGTCCCGGATGACCCGTTCGCCCGCCTCGTGGTGGGGGTTCGCCCCGTTGGGTCCGGAGCCGACGACCGTGAAGTCGACCTGGCTGTGGCCGTGTTCGCGCAGCAGCCGGGCCAGGTCGGCGGCGACCTCCGTCTCACGGCGGCCCGCGAACCGTACGGCCAGGATGTCCTCGTACGTCGCGTCCGCCGCCGCTCCCGCCGCCGCGAGCCGGGCCACCTCGTGCTCGTCCTTGACCGCGCGGAGCATGGGCAGCGCGGTGGTGAGGGCCCGGTAGGCGGTGAGGGGGAGGGCTTCCTGGAGGCCGAGGAGGTGCAGGGCCCAGGCCGCGTCGGAGACGCCGTAACGGCCGTGCGGGCGGAGCAGGCCGGCCGCGGCGGCGTACGGGTCCTGGCCGTCGCGCCAGTCGGTGACACGGACCGCGCCCGCGCCGGGGGCCGCCTCCGCGTCGGGACGTTCCAGGGCGGGGACCAGGAGGTGGGGCTCGGTCTCGGGGGTGAGGACGAGGAGGGTGAGGCGTTCGGTGATCGCGGTGGGCCGGTAGCCGCACAGCCAGAACAGGTCGGGGCCGGGGGTGACGAGCACCCCGGAGAGCCCGGCCGCGGCCGCCTCGCGGGCGGCGCGGGCCATGCGCTCGGCGTAGTCGTCCGGCGCGGCCGCCCACTCGGCCGCTTCGGCTGCCTCGTCGCTCATCTCGCGCCACCTCGTCCCGTCGGTCCCCGTCCATTGGAGCGGGTGCGGGTGGCGGGTGCGGGGCGGTGTACGGCCGTACGGGTGGCGGCCCCAGGCCTCCCCGGGCCTCCCTCACATCCATCGGGGCCTACCTCTTGGCAGGGACGGCCCGCTCGCTCACCTCGACCGTCAGGTGCGCCGAGAGCGCGCTCAGGAGGTCCGGGGCGTCGAAGAGGGCGCCGGCGGAGACGACGCCGGTGGCCCTGGTGCGGCCGGTGAGGATGCGCTCGACCGCCTCGACGACGAGCGGGGCGGTGACGGCGTAGATGTCCCGGCCGTGCGCCACGGCCCGCCGCTCGCCCGAGCCGGCGCGGACGACGACATCGACGAGGAAGGTCTGCGCGGACCGGCCGCGCTCGTCGACCGCGGTCGGCGCCGGGGTGTCCGGGGACGCCAGGTCCCTGGCCGCCTCCAGGGCCATCGCCGTGCGCACCTCGGGGATGCCCAGGTGGCTGGGGAGGGTGACGACGTCGGCCATGGTGAACTCGTCGACGACGGTTCGCAGACCCAGCGGGGCGGGGAACTCCCAGTCCAGCAGCGGTAGTTCGTCGTTGTGGTACTTCAGCTTCCCGCCCGTGTGGCGGACGCGGCGGCCGTCGCGGCGCTCGCTGGAGACCTTGCCCGCGAGGCGCGTGCCGGGGGTGGGGTGCCAGCCGCTGAGTCCGTAGACGACGCGCGCCTCGTCGGCCTCCGTCCAGTCGCCCATCGCCGTGGTGGCGAGCAGGTCGCCGAGGCCGCCGAAGAACGCCATCGCGGGGAGGATCACCGCTCCCTCGGCGCGGGCACGGTCCCCGTACCGCTCGAAGGTGTCGACGTTGGCCTCGATCTCCGCCGCCACGTCGACGTACGGGACGCCGGCGCGCAGGGCCGCCTCGATGACGGGACCGGCGGTCGTGGCGAACGGCCCGGCGGCGTTGACGACCGCCGCGGCACCGGCCAGCGCGCGGTCGAGCGAGGCCGGGTCCTCGGCGGAGGCCGGGCGGACGTCGAGTCCGGTGGGCGACGAGGCCGCCAGTTCCCGCAGCCTGACGGCGTCCCGTCCGGAGAGCACCGGGACGAAGCCGCGGTCCAGCAGCTCCGCCACCACGAACCGCCCGGTGTGCCCGTACGCCCCGAACACCGTCACCGTCTGACCCGATGCCATCGCTCTCCCCGTTCCTCACGTCGTGCTCTGCCGTGCCCACATCCTCGGCCGCGAGGTGGCCGGCGCACGAGTGTCCGGAACGACACGCCCCGTACACTTTCGGACATGGACACCGGGGGAACCGGGCGGACCGGCGGCGGCACCGTCGCGCTGGCCGTCACCGAGGGCATGCTGCACTTCGAACTCTCCATCGCCTACGAGGTTTTCGGCTTCGCACCCGTCGACGTGACCGTCCCCTGGTACGAGGTCTCGGTGTGCGGGACGGAGGCCGTGCGGGTCGGCCGGTTCCGGCTGGAGCCCGACGAGGGTCTCGACCTGCTGCCGTACGCCGACCTCGTGATCGTCCCCGGCTGGGCGGACGTCGACGTGGCCCCGCCCGCCGGCCTGGTCGACGCGGTGCGGGCCGCCCACGAGGCCGGTGCCCGCGTGGCCTCCCTGTGCACGGGCGCGTTCGTGCTGGCCGCGGCCGGTCTCCTGGACGGCAGGCGGGCCACGACCCACTGGGCCCACACCGACGTGCTCGCCGCCCGCCATCCGGCGATCGAGGTGGACCCGGACGTGCTCTACGTCGACAACGGGACCGTCCTCACCTCCGCGGGCAAGGCCGCCGCGCTCGACCTGTGCCTGCACCTGGTCCGCCTCGACCACGGCTCCGCGGTCGCCAACTCGGTCGCCCGCCGGCTCGTCGTACCGCCCCACCGGGCCGGCGGGCAGGCCCAGTTCGTCGCCGCGCCGGTCCCCGACCGGGACGACCACCCGCTGTCCGCGCTGCTGCCCTGGATCGTCGACCGGCTCGACCGGCCACTCACCGTGGAGGACCTGGCCCGCCAGGCGCGGATGAGTTCGCGCCACCTCGGCCGCCACTTCCGTACGGCGACCGGGACCAGTCCCCTCCAGTGGCTCCTCACCCAACGCATCCGCCGCGCCCAGGAGTTGCTCGAGACCACGGACGGCAGCGTCGACGCGATCGCCGAGGCCACCGGCATGGGCACGGCGGCGACCCTGCGACGCCACTTCAAGCGCACGATCGGCGTCCCGCCGGACTCGTACCGGCGCACGTTCCGGCGCACGATCCAGCGAGGTGACGCAGGTCACTCCGCCTGATGTCAGGACTGTGGGGGGCTGTCCGGTCAAGGAGGTGCGGGCACACGCACCGCACCCACGACGACACGGACGACACAGGAGTGCACCCATGGAAGCCAGGTTGAACGTCATGGCGAGCCCGGTCGCGGCCAAGGCCATGAAGCACATCGTCGCCGCCGCCATGACCCTCGGGGAGTCGACGGTGCCCGCCGCGACCCGCGAACTGGTGATGCTCCGCGCCAGCCAGATCAACGGCTGCGCCGGTTGCATCGACATGCACACCAAGGACGCCACGGCGGCCGGGGAGACCGCGCAGCGCCTCCACCTGGTCGCGGCCTGGCGCGAGGCGAAGGTCTTCACCGACGCCGAGCGCGCGGCCCTCGAACTCGCGGAAGAGGGCACCCGCATCGCCGACGCGGCGGGCGGCGTCCCCGACGAGGTCTGGGCCAACGCGGCCAAGCACTACGACGAGGACCAACTGGCCGTCCTGGTCACCCAGATCGCCCTCATCAACGCCTTCAACCGCGGCAACGTCATCACGCAGCAGCCTGCGGGGGACTACGAGGTGGGCCAGTACCACTGAGGCCGGCTCCTGGTGTCGGCTCGGGCGGGTGACCTCGCCGGGGCCGACGCCTGCGACCCGCCCGGTCAGAGAGCCGCGGGTACCGCCGGGAAGGTGACCTTCGTCAGCTCCTCCGACACCGTCCACAGCCGCCGCGCCACCTCCGGGTCGCTCGCCGCCGCCGTACGTCCCACCAGTGTCGGGCCGCCCCTCATCTCCGCCGTTCCGTCGGGGCCGACATAGCTCGCGCCGGGGAGATCCGCGGTGGCCGCGTACAGGGTGGGCAGGGCGCCCGCCCGGTCGTCCTGGGCGAAGAACCTGTTGCCGAGGCTCATGAAGGCGCGGGCGACGGGGTTCGCCGCGTGGCTCTGGAGGTTGGTGGCCGCGTATCCGGGGTGGGCGGCCAGGGCGCGGACGCGGGAACCCGACGCCGTGAGGCGGCGCTGGAGTTCGAGGGTGAAGAGCAGGTTGGCCAGCTTGGACTGCGCGTAGGCGGCGCGCGGGGTGTAGTCCGTGTCCCGGTCGAGGTCGTCGAAGCGGATCGTGGCACCGCCCCAGCGGTGCGCACCGGAGGAGACGGTGACGACGCGGTCGGTGATGTACGGCAGGAGCAGGTTCGTCAGCGCGAAGTGACCGAGGTGGTTGGTGCCGAACTGCATCTCGAAGCCGTCCCGCGTGCGTCGTTGCGGGAGCATCATCACGCCGGCGTTGTTGATCAGCAGGTCCAGCGAGCGGCCCTGCCAGGCGTCCGCGAAGTCGCGTACGGAGGACAGGTCCGCCAGGTCGAGGCGGCGCACCTCCGTGCTGCCGGTGAGGGTGGCCGCCGCCGTACGGCCGCGGTCCAGGTCCCGTACGGCGAACACCACGTGTGCGCCCGCGCGGGTCAGGGCGTCCGCCGCGGTGAGCCCGATGCCGCTGTTGGCACCGGTCACGACGGCCGTGCGGCCGGTGAGGTCGGGGAGGCGGGTCGCGTCCCATCGCTTGTTCTCGTCAGTTGCCATACCTCCAATGTAGACGCCGCCAACAATGATGGCAATGCCTACAAAGATGTCACTGCCAACAAAAGTGGCGGCGTCAACATCGGGATACGATGACCCCCATGCCCGAAAGCCGCCCCTACCACCACGGCGACCTGCGCGCCGCCCTCCTGGAGAGCGCCGAGCGCACCCTGCGGGAGAAGGGCGTCGGCTCCCTGTCCCTGCGCGAACTGGCCCGCGAGACCGGCGTCAGCCATGCCGCCCCCGGCCGCCACTTCAAGGACAAGCAGGCCCTGCTCGACGCCCTGGCCCTGGCCGGCTACGACCGGATGGCCAAGGCCCTGGACGCCGCCCACGACCCCACGCTCCCGCTCCAGCCCCGCCTCACCGCCCTCGCCCGCGCCTACCTCACCTTCGCCACCGAGAACGCCGAACTCCTGGCGCTGATGTACGCCCGCAAGCACGAACCCGAGGCCACCGAGCAGATGGCCGCGGGAGTGGACCGTACGGTGGGCGCCTTCGAACGGGTCATCGCGGACGCACAGCGGCAGGGCGAGGTCATCGAGGGCGACCCGCAACAACTCACCCTCTTCGCAGGCGCCGCCCTCCACGGCCTCGCCGCCCTGACGGCCGGCGGCATGCTCGACGCGACGGCGGTCCTCGCCATGACCGACGACCTGGTCCACGTCCTGCTGCACGGGCTCACACCCCGCTGAGGCTGTGCACCCGGCCCGACCGCGGCGCGCACAGACCCGCCCACCTCACGCCGCCGGCAGGTCGCACCACACGTACTTGCCCCGGTGCCCGAGTCTGGACAGCGGGTGCCAGCCCCATACGTCGGCGCAGGCCCGGACCAGCGCGGTGCCGCGCCCGTTCTCGGCGCCCGTCAGCTCCGCCAAGTCGCGCGGCGGGTCGGGAGGTTCCGGGTTCGCGTCCCACGCGCCGATCCGCAGGACGCCGTCCGCCCAGCCGACACGCAGGGCCGCCGGGCCTTTCGTGTGCAGTACGGCGTTGGAGACCAGCTCCGAGGCGATCGGCTCCGCGGTGTCCACGAGGTGGATCAGGCCGTACATGGTCAGGATCAGGCGCAGGGTGCGGCGCGAGATGGGGACGGCTCTGAGGTCGTTGGGGAGGGAGAGGGAGTACTCCCAGGAGTCGGAAGTGCGTTCAGGCATGCGTCAGCTCCGGGTGGGGGGTGGGTGAGTGAAGGCGCGGTGGCATTGCCGCGACCGCCATGGCAGGACGGTGCGGTGCGCTTCCGCAGGGTGTTCAACGCATCACCGACGGTAGACCTTAGATTTAAGAAACGGCAAGCCGATCGCGTAATCTGACGCCCGAACGAGTAGCGCCTACCGGTGCGTTGAACCAGGGAGTGGCCGATGGTGACGAGGCGCGAGCCCACTGCACGGCAGATGCGTCTGGCTGTCGAACTGCGCAGACTTCGTGAGGCAGCAGGCCTCACGGCCCGGCAGGCTGCGGCACTCCTCGGTGTGAACTCCGTTCAGATCAGCCAGATCGAGTCCGGCGTCTCAGGCGTGAGCGAGAAGCGCCTACGCAGTCTGGCTGCGCACTACGCATGCATGGACGAAGCGTTCATCGACGCACTGGTGGCGATGGCCACGGATCGGACAGGCGGCTGGTGGGAGGAGTACCGGCGCCTGTTGCCGTCGTCGTTTCTGGACTTGGCCGAGCTGGAATATCACGCCGCGCACCGAGTGGACTTGGAATTCCTGCATGTCCCCGGTCTGTTCCAGACGGAGGATTACGCCCGAGCCGTCTTCTCGTACGGAGTACCAGAACTGCCCGCGGGCGACCTTGAGTTGCGTGTTCGCCACCGCATGCAACGCAAGGTAGTCATCGAAGGGCCGGCACCCATCCCGTACGAAGCGGTGATCCACGAGGCTGCACTGCGCATCCGGGTGGGCGACCGCTCCGCCACCCGCGCTCAGCTCACCCGCATCCTGGAACTCTCGGACGCCGACAACGTCACAGTGCGGGTCATTCCGTTCGACCTCGACGGCTTCGCCGGGGCCTGGAGCGCCATGATGCTTGCGGGTGGTCCCGTGCCCAGGTTGGACACCGCGGCACGCGACGCAGCACACGGCACCGTTTTCATCGACTCCGAAGCCCAGCTCGGCGCGCTTCGAACACTCTTCCGTAAGGTGGAATTGGCGTCACTCGACCCCGATCGTTCGCGTGACTTCATTCACCGAGTTGCGAAGGAACTGTGAGGCACACAATGGCCGCCCCCCAGAACTGGCAGAAATCGTCCTTCTCCGGCGGAGCTGAGGGCAACAACTGCCTCGAACTCGCCTCCACCCCCACCACCCTCCACCTCCGCGAGAGCGACACCCCCACCACCGTCCTCACCACCACCCCCACTCCCCTGACCCACCTCCTCGACGCGATACGCGCCCAGGCCCTCTGAGGGAGAGGCCCGCGGGGCTGCCGGGCAGGTGCCTGGCAGCCCCACGGAGCGGTCAGTGTTTGAGGGTGAAGGTGAAGTCGTGCGACAGCTTGCCGGTCAGGCGCGCTACCGAGACGAGGTTTCCTTCCTCGATCAGTCTCTCGACCTCCGCTCGCGAGAGGCCACAGCCCTCTGCGATCAGCCGCACCGGCCGGACGGGTATCCGTGCCGCGAAGCGCACCGAGATGTCGATCACCGCGCGGTCCAGGTGGTCCGATCCGCCGGTGTCGAGGCGCCAGGCGTCGGTCCAGTCGAGGGCGATGTGGTTACGGCGCCGTAGGGCCGGGTCCTGGAGCAACTCGGCTGCGAGGCCGAGGTCGTTGTCGTGCAGTCGGGCCAGCAGCTCGGGTCGTACGGAGCGCACGTTCGTCCGCTCAAAGACCGTGAGCTTCGCCGTTTCCCCGCAGGCGGTGCAGAGGACGAGGAGCCAGGCGTCGATGAGCTTGTGGTTGGCGTTGACGCGGAACTTGCCGTTGGCCCGGAAGTGTTCGGACGCGCACGCGTGGCAGCGGCGGAGCACGACGGGCAGGCAGGTGGGTGCGACCACCCAGGTTTCGAGCAGCACAGAGGTACACCGGTTTCAGTGTGAGAAGACCGCAGCAAAAAGGAGCGCGGCGCAGATGCGCGACGCGCGACGATTCAGCACTCGGGGGGTCTCACACGGTGTACAAGGGCGTGTCCTCGACTGGGCGACATGGTCCGGCAGCACGGTAGCGGCGGTCGGTGGTGCCGCTCCACCGGTTTTCGAGCGCCTGTGTCAGTCGCCCATGACGTCCATGGCCTCCACGGCGTCCATGACCTTCACCGGGTCTCCGACCGTCACCCTTCCCTCCCGTACGACGGCGAAGTACGCGCCGAACACGATCCCGTCCTCCCCCTTGCGGTAGTCCACCAGTGTGCGCAGGGGTTCCGGGCCCGCCCGGCGGCCCGTCTCCTGGTCGACCATCGTGATCGCGCAGCGGACCGTCAGTTCGGTGAAGGCGAGTTCCGTTTCGCCGATCGAGAGGCGGGCGGCCGTGTCCTCCGTATGCGGGGTGCCCCAGCCGTCCACGACGAGGTTGGGGCGGAAGCGGTTCATGGGGAGCGGGGCGGCGCCTCGCTCGGTCAGGTGACCGTTCAGCCGGTCCAGGCTCGCGCGCGAAACCACGTGCAGACGGCTGTGGTTGGCCGCGGTGCCGCCGGGGGCCTTGCGTACGCGCAGCAGCCGGCTCGGGCGGCCCAGGACCCCCGTCACCCACGCGGCGGCCTCCTCACCCTGGTCGACAGCGCCGTACGGCTGTCCCGGCAGGTCCGTGACCTCCTCGGCCTCACCCCTCCCGTCGACCATCAGGTCGCCCCGGTCCGGCGCCCGAAGGGTCAACTCCCCGAATTCGCCCACGGGGTGGGGGGTGATCAGCGCCAGTCTGGGGTCCCCCCACTGCCAGCGCAGCTCTCCCGCCTCGTCGACGATCACGTACGCCCGGTCGTGCGGGAGTCCGTCGGGCGTGATCCGCGCCTCGGACACCGTGATGCCCGCGCAGCCCTTCACCGGGTAGTACGTCAACTCGGTGACCTTCGACTGACCTGTCACTACTGTCGCTTCGGTCACTGCGACTTCCCTTCCCCCGTCGGCTGATACGACAATTTTTGCCGGACGCGGTGAGTTCCGGGGGCCGTTCGTCCGTACTCCTGTGTGTTGGACCCGCCGGGCAAGGACGAGCACGGGCGGTGTCTCCGATCAGGCAGGAGGAACGGTGCGCTTTTCGCGGAACGCGATGGGGACTGCCTTCGTGGGCGGCGCCCTGAGCTTGACCCTCGCGGCTCTGGCCTATCCGTCGATGTTGGGGCTGGACACGGTGTCCAACTCCAACGACCGGATCATCGCCAACACCCAATGGGGGCCCCTGACGGAGGGCGACCGCGACTTCGTGGTCAAGGTCCGGGCAGCGGGGCTCTGGGAGTACCCCCTCGGCCTCATCGGTCTGCAGAAGGGGCAGAGCCCTGCGGTCAAGACGGCCAGTGAGCACCTGATCGACGGTCACGCCTCCCTCGACACGACCTGTCGCAAGCTCGCGCCCATGCTGAACATCACCCTGCCCAACGTGGCCAGCCCGCAACAGGTGGCCTTCGTCAACCAGATCAACGCGAAGACGGGCAAGGACTTCGACTACGAGTTCGCCAACATCCTGCGCCAGACGCACGGTTCGATCTTCAACACGATCGCGAAGGTGCGTTCCACCACCAAAAACACCCTCATCCGTGCCCTGGCCGACCAGGCCAACGACACCGTCCTGGACCACATCACGGTGATGGAGAAGACCGGCATGGTCGACTTCGACCAGACCCTCTTCCAGCAGACCACTCCGCCGAAGCTCCCCCAGTCGGACCTGACCCCGCCGCCCCCGCCCGCGGGCCAGCCCCTCGTCGTCCTCACCCCGCCGCCCACCGCCACGTCCACACCTGTGGACATCGACGGCGCGGCAGCGGGCGGCGGGGTGAACCCGGCACCCGCCCCCACGCCGACGCAGTGAGACCTCCAGCGTCCGGGACTACGCCAGCCACACCGTCGTGTCCGGGCCGATCCGGCCGTCGCCGTCCGGCGGGGCGCTGCTCAGCAGCACCTCACCGGGCGGGCACGGCACCGGCACGTCCGACAGGTTGGCGACACAGCGCCAGCCGTCCGAGCGGGCGAAGGCCAGCACGCCGGGCGGAGTGCCCTCCGCCCAGGTGAGGTCCTCGCCGTCCAGCAGCTTGCGGCGCAGGCGCAGGGCAGTGCGGTACAGCTCCAGGGTCGAGCCGTCCGTGCCGTCCTGCGCCTGGACGGCGTACCGCGCGAAGGACTCCGGCTGCGGCAGCCAGGCGCCACCCGCGCCGAAGCCGTACGACGGGCCCGTGGTCGTCCACGGCAGCGGCACCCGGCTGCCGTCGCGGCCCTTCCGGACCCGGCCGCTCTGTTCCCACAGCGGGTCCTGGAGGACCTCCACGGGCAGGTCGGCGACCTCGGGCAGGCCGAGTTCCTCACCCTGGTAGAGGTACGACGATCCGGGCAGCGCCAGCATCAGCAGCGTGGCGGCGCGGGCCCGGCGCAGGCCGGCCTCCTCGTCGACGTGCGGGGCGTGGCCGTCGGACAGCAGCCAGGCGTTCTCGTCCGTGCCGGACGGAAGCATCAGGCGGGAGGCGTGGCGGACGACGTCGTGGTTGGAGAGCACCCAGGTCGCGGAGGCGCCGACGGCGCGGGCCTCTGCGAGCGAGGACGTGATCACCTCGCGGATCGCCTGCGCGTCCCAGGGCGCCTGCAGATACTCGAAGTTGAAGGCCTGGTTCAGTTCGTCGGGGCGGGCGTACAGGGCGCGGCGGGCGCCCGGGACCCATGCCTCCGCGACCGCCGTACGGGGCGGGGAATAGGCGTCCAGGACGCGGCGCCAGTCGCGGTAGATCTCGTGGACCTCGTCGCGGTCGTAGAAGGGGTGGGTGCCGGGCGGGATCGTCGTGAGGACGTCCTCGCCGCTCGGGCCGAGGTCGCCGAGGTCGCGGAGCGGCTCGCTCAGGTCCTTGACCAGGGCGTGGGCCACGTCCACGCGGAAGCCGTCGACGCCCCGGTCCGACCAGAAGCGCAGGGTGGTGCGCACGTCCTCGCGGACCTCGTCGTGGTCCCAGTTCAGGTCGGGCTGCTCGCGGGCGAAGAGGTGGAGGTACCACTGGCCGTCCGGGACGCGCTGCCAGGCGCTGCCGCCGAACACCGACTGCCAGTCGGTGGGCGGGAGTTCGCCGTGCGCGCCGCGTCCGTCGCGGAAGACGTAACGGTCGCGGGCCGGGGAACCGGGACCGGCCGCCAGGGCCTCCTGGAACCACGTGTGCAGGTGCGAGGTGTGGTTCGGGACGATGTCGACGATCACCTTCAGGCCGAGCCGGTGCGCCTCGGCGGCCAGCGCGTCGAAGTCGTCCAGGGAGCCCAGGCGTGGGTCGACGTCACGGGGGTCGATGACGTCGTAGCCGCCGTCGGCCAGCTCGGACGGGTAGAAGGGGCTGAGCCAGAGGGCGTCGACGCCGAGCGCGGCGAGATGCGGGAGGCGCTCGGTGATCCCCCTCAGGTCACCGAGGCCGTCGCCGTCGGCGTCGGCGAAGCTGCGCGGATAGACCTGGTAGACGACGGCCTGGCGCCACCAGTCGGGGTTGCGGGTGGAGAAGTCGGGGGTGGTCTGCTGGTCTGCCTCGGGTGTGGGCACGAAGTCGGTCACGCAGACAAGCCTGTCCACTTTGCCGGGAAGGAGAACGTCCGCACCTTGCGGAGGGGATCGTTCCGCACGTGGCGGAGCTGTGACGGAACCTTGAACTCCCCTGGTACGCCCCGGATGGCGCGGTTCGGAAGAAACACGGGGCCTCAGTCACTTGCGCCACTACACCCCCTCGACGACCGTCAGCCACAGCTTCACGTAGCGGTCCACGTCGACGCCCAGCGCCACGTCCACCAGGGCCTGTTCGCGCGGGCCGTGGTGGATCTCGGATTCGCCGGGGCGGGGGCGGCGGTCGACGACGGTCTGGCCCCGGGTGGCGCCCGGGGCCAGGCTCACCTCGACCGGGAGCAGCTCCGTGGTCAGGCCGTCCGGGTCGACGACCGCGCAGACCGCGCCCGCGTCGCCGAGGCCGCCCATGGGGGTGGGGTCGCCCGAGGTCGCCGGGTCGCGGTGGGCGAGGAGTTCGCCCGCCATCCGCAGGCGGGGATCCGGACTGGCGCGCAGCCGCTGGACGTCACCGGCCGGGACCAGGACCTCCTTGAAGACGTCCAGGCCGTACATCGTCATCGGCACCCCGGCCGTGAGCAGGATCGCCGCCGCCTCCGGGTCGTGCCACACGTTGAACTCCGCGACCGCCGTCGCGTTGCCGGTCGCCACCGCGCCGCCCATGAACACGATCCGCTCGATGTTGCGCACCACCTCCGGGTGCGTACGCAGCAGCAGGGCGATGTTCGTCAGGGGCGCGGTGGGGATCAGGGTCACCGGCCTCGGCGACGCCAGGATCTCGCGCCGCAGCAGCGTCACCGCGTCCACGTCGACCGGGCGGCGGGTGGGCGCGGGCAGCCCCAGGTCGCCCATCCCGTCCTGCCCGTGCACATGCCGTGCCGTGCGCACCGGCTCGATCAGCGGGCGCTCGGCACCCCGTGCGACCGGGATGTCACCGGCCCCGGCCTGCTCCAGCACGGTCAGGGTGTTGCGGACCACACCCTCCACATCGGTGTTCCCGGCCACGCAGGTGATCGCCCGCACGTCCAGCCCGGGATGCCGTACGGCGAACAGCAGGGCCAGGGCGTCGTCGACCCCGGTGTCGCAGTCGATGATCACCGGAATGGGCTGACCGGTCACGGCGGCGCTCCTCTGCGTCTGTGCGGGCTGTCACGTCTGTGACCTTACGCAGCGGGCCACAGTTCGGCTCCGCGATCCGCGATGCGGGCGGCGATCCGGTCCAGCAGCTCCGCCACGGGCAGCGCCCCCGGACGCCTCCCGTCCCGCAGCCGTACGGCCGCCAGGCCCGCGTCGGCCTCCCGGTCCCCGATCACCGCCTGGTACGGCACCAGCCGCGCGGCCCGGATGCGGGCGCCGAGGGTGCCGTCGCCGGGGCCGGACACCTCGGCCCGCAGTCCACGGGCCACCGCCCGCCCTACGACCTCGTGGGCCCGTTCCTCCTGCGCCTCCGCGACCGGCAGGACGGCCAGCTGCACGGGGGCGAGCCAGGTCGGGAAGGCGCCGCCGTGCTCCTCCAGGAGGTGGGCGACGGCCCGTTCCACACTGCCGATGACGCTGCGGTGGACCATCACCGGGCGGTGTTTCGCGCCGTCGGGGCCGATGTAGTGCAGGTCGAAGCGTTCGGGCTGGTGGAAGTCGATCTGCACGGTGGACAGGGTGGCCTCGCGGCCCGCCGGGTCGGTGATCTGCACGTCGATCTTCGGGCCGTAGAAGGCGGCCTCGCCCTCGGCTGCCTCGTAGGCGATGCCGGAGCTGTCGAGGACCTCCCGCAGCAGTGCGGTCGCCCGGCGCCACAGCTCCGGGTCGGCGACGTACTTGCCGCCCTCGCCGGGCAGGGAGAGACGGTGGCGGGAGGCGCGGATGCCGAGGTCGGCGTAGGCGCGGGCGATCAGGGCGAGGGCCGCGCGGGCCTCCTCCACGGCCTGCTCCAGGGTGCAGAAGATGTGCGCGTCGTTGAGGTGGATCGCCCGGACGCGGGTCAGCCCGCCGAGCACGCCGGACAGCTCCGCGCGGTACATTCCGCCCAACTCCGCCATTCGGATGGGTAGTTCACGGTAGCTGTGGGAGCGGGAACGGTAGATCAGCGCGTGGTGGGGGCAGAGACTGGGCCGCAGGACGACCTGCTCCGCGCCCAGGTCCATCGGCGGGAACATGTCGTCGCGGTAGTGGTCCCAGTGACCCGAGATCTCGTACAGGTCGCGCTTGCCGAGGACCGGCGAGTACACGTGCCGGTAGCCGGCGGCGCGCTCGGCCTCCCGGACGTACTCCTCCAGGGTGTGGCGCACGATCGCGCCGTCCGGGAGCCAGTAGGGCAGGCCCGCGCCCATCAGGGGATCGGTGTCGAAGAGGTCCAGCTCGCGGCCGAGCTTGCGGTGGTCGTGCATGGTCGTCGCTCCTGAGGTGAGGAGGCGAGCACCCGCACGACGAAGCCCCGGGGCACTCGCCCCGGGGCTTCGGACATCGCAGTCCAGTGGTCAGCGCGCCGGGACACTCTCCGGCGTCGTCGTGAGAGACGGGTGGGCGGCGCGCTTCATGCGGCGACCGTAGCAACGGCCGGAGTCGCCGGGCGAGCGAATAACCAGCCGGTGGGGGCTGCGATTAACCCGGACGGACCGCCGCGCTGGTCGGCCGGCGGTGGCGGTGGTGCCGTGAGAGGAGCACCCCGCGGTGCCGGGACGGACTCCCTCGCGCCCCGCCCCGCGGAACCCGACCACCCGGTGCGCACCGGCCACTCCAGGAGGCACCCCCCGATGACCCGCCGTACCCTCCTCGCCTCCGCCCTCGCCGTCACCGGGCTGCTCACCGTCACCTCCTGCGCCACCCTCGGCCTGGAACACCCGCCGACCGCCCGGCCCGCCGCACCCACCGTCGAACGGTCCTCCGCCCGGCCCACCGCGCCGGTCACCTCCCCCGTCCTCACCGACGCGCAGGCGCACGAGGCGCTCATCACCGGCACCGACCTCGGCGAGCCCTGGACCGCGACCCGTGGCACCGCCACCTGGCGGGACGGCATGCTCAAGGCCACCACCCCGACCGCCGACTGCCAGAAACTCCTCGACGGCCTCTACACCGACGAACTCCTCGGCGCCCCGCCCCTGGCGGTGGTCGCCCTCGACGACGCCGACACCGGCGCCCAGCTCCGCTACCAGCTCACCGACCGGCGCCCCGCCGACGTCGACCGCACCCTCGACTGGCTGAAGACGCTCCCCGAGAAGTGCGCCCGCTTCTCCGCCAAGGCCCCGGACGGCACGGTCCTCGACGCGACCGTCGTCGAGCAGCCGCTGCCCGAGGTGGGCGACGTCCGCCAGGGCCTGCGCGTCACCCTCACCAACTGGAACACCGAAGGCGACCCCCTCGTCCTCGCCCTCGACGTCGCCACCGTCCGCGCGGGCCAGGACACCTTCACCCTCACCAACGGCGGCCTCACCGACGTCCCCAACGAGGCCACCCAGGCAGCGGTCCAGCTGGGCGTACAACGACTGACAGAGGTACGGAAGCAGGGGCGGGTGCAGGTGTAGGGCCACGGCCGGCCGGGCTCCCGCCGGCCTCACGGCCGGCCCGGCGTGCGCAGGCGGGCGTCCGCGCTCGGCCGGAGACCCGCCCCGCTCACGCACCGCGCCGGGCAGACGGCAGGGGCGGGGCAAGATGGCGGCCGGGGGCTGCGGGCCGGAACGTGGCTGGGGGCCGGAGGCCGGATTGCCGAGGGCCCGATGTTCGCCGAAGGCCGGATGGCGGCTGCGCCTCACCCCGCCCGAGCCGGGCCGCCGGGGCTATCCCCACCAGTGGCCCACAGGGCGGAGGCAGCGGCCCGCGCTAGGCCGAAGACCTGCCGATCACGCACCGCGCCGGGCAGACGGGCAACGGGCGGCGGCCGGGGTCGGGGACCGGGTACGGAGGCCGTTCCGGGCCGGGAACCGGAGTCCGGACGGCGGCCCGGCCGGGACCCGGAGGCCAATGGGCGGCGGCCGGAGGTCGGGAGCCAGGCCCGGATTCATGCGGGGGCTCTCCCGCCGGAGCCGGGGGTCAGTCCCGTTCGGGCGGGCTCGAAACAGCAGAGGGGACAGCGCCCGGAGGGCGGGGGCCGGGCGGTCGGAAGGGGAGCCCCGCCCAGCCCCGCTCAGCGCAGCTGTAGAGCCCGCCCCTCAGTCCCCGTCGAAGCGGGTCGTGCCGTGGACCATGTCCTGGGACAGGTCCAGGACCGTGCGGCCCTCCGCGAAGGCGTGGGCGCGGAGGAGGGCCAGTGCCTCGTCGGGGCTCACGCCCCGTTGGGCCATGACCATGCCGATCGCCTGGTGCACGCCGTCGTGGCCGGTGGCCAGGCGGCTCAGCCAGACGTCGTCGCCGTACCGGCCGGCCTCCTCGCCGCGGGGCAGGGCCATGAGCGCGACCGTCAGGACGTCCGCCACCAGCCGCGCCGTACGGACCTCGTCGGCGGCCAGTTCGCCGGGGCTGTCCCGGTACAGGTCCAGGGTGCCCACGCACACCGCCCGGTCGCCCAGGGGCAGCGCGTACACCGCACGCACCCCGGCCGCGGCCGCCTGCTGGGCGAACACCGGCCAGCGGGAGGCGTCCCGGCCCGCCGTGAGGTCGGACGCGAACACCGGCGCACCCGTCTCCGCCGCGTGCAGACAGGGGCCGTCGCCCAGCGTGGCCTGCACCTCCATGAGATGCGCGGCCCGCTCACTGCTCGCGCCCACCGGTACCGGCATCCCCTCGCCGCGCAGCGACACGCTCGCGCCGATCACCGGCAGCAGTCGTACCGCCGCGGTGCACAGCCGTTCCGGTACGTCGCCGGGCTCGGCGCCGCGCAGCTCCTGGGCGATCACCTCGGCGATCCGCTGCCGGTTCCGGTCGGGCACGGTGATCACCTCCGCCCGCGGGTACGGCTCCGGTCTCTTCGTCGCCCGCCGGGTACCGCTCTCACGGGCGGGGGAAACCGGCCGGGCTCAGGCCTTCTCATAGGGGTCGGCGGGCTGCTTCACCTGCGTGACCGTCCCCGCGTCGAGGACCGGCGGCCAGGCCTCGTCCGAACCGAGGGCGCCCTTCGGACGCCAGGTGCCGGTGACCGTGACCCAGGTGTCGGCGGGCAGCGCGTCCGCGCCGCGGACCTCGGCCTTGCCGGTGGTGGCGTCGGCCGCGCAGCAGGCGACGGCGAGCCGCGTGACGTACCAGGCGCCGTCGTCGCCATGGGTGACGAAGCCGGTCAGCCGGACGGTACGGCCCTTCAGCGACCGGCCGCTGTCGAAGATCGCGCGCGAGCTGAACTCGCCGACGGTCAGCTCCACCGGGTCCCCGGCGGGCAGCGCCGGGAAGGCCCCCACGCCCTGCGCGGCCCGCTGGGCGGCCTCCCGGTCCGCGCTGTACGAGCCGAGCGCGGGGGGCGGGAAGAGGAGGAGCGCCACGGCGGGGAGGGTGAGGAGCCAGGCGACGCGCGGGCCGTGCCCGTGCCCGTCCTGCTCCGGTCCGCCGCCGCTCACGAACGCCGTCACCAACCCCAGCAGCACCAGCGCCGCCCCGGAGACGATCAGGTACGGCCGCAGCCCCGCCTGCACGTACCTCAGGTACAACTCGCCGGACAGAGTGATGCGCAGGACCGCCCCGCCGGTGAGGAGCAGCAGGGCCGCCGGGCCGTACCGCCTCACAGCAGCCACCACCCCGTGAGCACGCCCGCCGCGACGGCCACCACCCACGTCACCGACGCGAAGCGGACGGCGAAGGCGCGGCCGAACGTGCCCGCCTGCAACGCGAACAGCTTCAGGTCGACCATCGGGCCGACCACCATGAAGACCAGCCGGGCGGTCGCCGGGAAGGCGCTCAGGGAGGCGGCGACGAAGGCGTCCGCCTCGCTGCACACGCACAGGACGACCGCGAGCAGCGCCAGCAGCAGCACCGACAGCCAGGGCGAGCCGGTGAACAGGTCGAGCAGCGAGCGCGGGACGACGATGTTGAAGGTCGCCGCGGCCGCCGCGCCCAGCACGAGGAAGCCTCCCGCGTGCAGGAAGTCGTGCTGGAGGCCGGTGAGGAAGGCGCGGGCGCCGGTCGTGGGGTGCGGGCCGCCGGCCCGGCGGGGCAGGTTCAGCCACTTCTCCTTCCCGAAGCGCGCCCACAGCCAGCCCATGACGACGGCGGTGCCGAGCGAGGCGAGCAGCCGGGCGAGGACCATCTCCGGCCGGCCGGGGAAGGCGAGGGAGGTCGCGACGAGCACGACGGGGTTGATCGCGGGCGCCGACAGCAGGAAGGCGAGGGCGGCGGCCGGGGCGACCCCGCGCCGCATCAGACTTCCGGCCACCGGCACGGAGGCGCACTCGCAGCCGGGCAGTACCGCCCCGGCCAGCCCCGCGACAGGCACGGCCAGCACCGGACTGCGCGGCAGCAGCCGCCGCAGCACCCGCTCCGGCACGAACGCGCCGATCGCCGCCGAGACGACCGTACCGAACAGCAGGAACGGCACCGCCTGCACGACGACGGCCGTGAAGACCGTCCACCAGGCGGCCACCGGCGGGGTGGAGAGGTCCAGCGCGAGCGTCGGGCCGAGCACGGACGCAACGGTGGCGACGGCGAGCAGCGCGGTGCCGCCGAGCACGGCGTACACGAGCGCCCGTACGACGATCCGCAGGCCGTCGGCTACCGTCCGCTGATTCCGCACGCCCGCCCGTTCCGCCGCCGTCCGCCTTACCGCTGTCGCGGGCACGCTAACGAGGTCGTCTGTGCGGGACCCCGGGTTCAGCGAGGAGCCGGCTGTGACGGGCCGGGGGCTGGTAACGCGACAGGCTCGCTACAGCGGAGGCTGGGCCGGTGCCGGGCCCAGGGTCGTCGTACCCGGGGCCGTACGGTGCCCGAGGCCCGTGCGGTAGGCGTCCAGGGCGGCCTCCACCCGGCCCGTGCGGCGCAGCAGGTCGCCGAGGAGACGGCACAGGTCGGCGAGGTCACCGGCGGCGCCCGCGCGTTCCAGCAGGCTCAGGGCGCGGACGTAGTGCTCCTCGGCGGAGTCGGTGTCGCGGGCGTCCTCGGCGATGATGCCGAGCAGCCGGTGCGCGCCCGCCGCGTGCACGGCGCCGCGCTCGGAGGAGAGGTCGCCGAGCACCTCGCGCAGCAGGGCGGCGGCCGCCTCGGACTTGCCGCGGCGGTGCAGGACGTCGGCCAGCTCGACGGCGACCTGACTGGTGTAGAGGGCGGCGCGCTGGGCCGACAGCATGGCCTGCGCCTGCTTCAACTCGTCCTCCGCGCGCTCCAGTTGGTTGTTCTGGGCGTAGACGTAGCCGCGCATCCAGTGGCAGTTGGCCAGCTCGGTGCGCAACTGGAGCTGGCGGTACAGTTCGGCGGCCTTGGCGAGGGAGGCGTCGGCCTCGGCGAGACGGCCCTCGGCGAGGAGGGTACGGGCCACCGAGCGGTGCATCCGGGCGACGAGCGCGGGGTCGCCGACCTGGGGCGCGAGGGCGAGGGCGAACTCGGCGGCCTGGGCGGCGCGGGCCTGGGCGCCCATGTCCATGTAGGGGCCGATGACGGAGGCGTAGAGCAGCAGCAGCGCGTCGGGGTCGTGCAGGCCGCCGCGGTTCAGCTCGTCGAGGGTGGACTCCAGCAGGTAGACGGCGTACCGCAGCTCCCCGGCGAGGTAGTGGGCGACGGCCCGGCCGCGCAGGGCGGGGACCCGGGCCGGGAGCGGCGCGTGCGCCAGGCACTCCTCCGCCCGCTCGAAGTGCCGCCGGGCCGTCTCCAGCTCGCCGGCGTCGATCCCGCACTCCCCGAGCCCCAGCAGGGCGGTGGCCTGCTCCTCCACGAGGCCGTGCTCCTCGGCCTCCGCGAGCAGCTCCGCGTACTGCCCCGCCGCCTGCTCCGCCTCCCCGGTGGCCAGGGCCCGCTGGGCCTCGGTGAGGCGCAGCCGCAGGTCGGTGACGAGCCGGGCGGAGCGGCCGGTGGCCAGCTCCTCGAAGTCCACGCCGAGCCGCTCGGCGATGTGCTTCAGCGCCTCGTCGGAGGGCCGCACCCGGCCGGCCTCCAGGGTCGAGACATAGGCGGGGGTGTACGTCGGCTGGGCCAACTGTCGCTGCGTCAGTCCCTGTTCGACCCGCAGCCGCTGCACCCGGCGTCCGATGACCTCCGGTTCGTCCCGCTCTCCCACGGCCCGAATCACCCCAACTCCCCCTGACCCTCTTGCCGTTCGGCGCGCGCAGCCCCTAGGTTAAACGGCGTGTTAAACATGCTTAATACACGGTTGACGTAACGGCCGCTGCCGTTGTCGCTTTTTGTCCGCCGCCTTTGCACGCCGTCTTTTGTCCACTGTCGCCGCCGACATCGAGAGGTTGCCGTGCCAGGACGCACATCCGCACCCTACGGGCGCCCCTCCTGGAGATACGCCAGAGCCGTCGCGGCGGCCGTCACAGCGGCGGCGGCCCTGATCGCCGCCGCCAACGCGGTCCCGGCCCGTGCCACGGACACCCCCCGGCTGTCGACGGGCGGCGTGGAGCACGTCGGCAAGTGAGGGGCGGGTGCGGCGAGGTGCCGGACGTTCAGCTCTGCGTCTGAAGGTGGCGGAGCTGCTCGCGGACGTGGTCCAGGGCGCCCTCCCGACGGCCCGGCACCCGGCCGCGCAGATCCGCGAGCGCCGGGCCGAGATCGCGGGCCCGGTCCCGGTCCGTGATGCGCCCCCACTGGTGATGGGCCCGGTCCACGGCCGCCTCCACCGGCACCGCGTCGGCCGGCTGCCCCGCGGCCAGCCGCGCCGCCGCGACCGCCATCCAGGTACGGCAGCTGCGCTCGGCGTCCCCCGCGAACATCGCCAGGTCCGCCCGCACCTCGGACCAGTGCAGGGCCTCCTCCGACCCCGCCCCCTGCGCCAGGAGAGCGGCCTGCTCCCAACGGGCGGCGAGAGCGTCGGCGGCGGGGTGATCACCGGCCTGGACGGCATTGGTGATGGCGGCATGGGGGTCGCCGGTCAGCCCGTCCGGGGGCACCCCCTCCGGGGCAGTTCGAGGACGAGGCCGTTCGGGCCGAACCGGGGGTCTGGGGACGAAGCCCCCGGGGACGGGACGGGAAGGGGCCGCGGGGGCGGAACCCACCCCGGACCCGCCGCCGGCACCCGCACCCGCACCCGCACCGCCACTCCACAGCACCAGATCCCCCACCTCCCCCTCTCCCGCGATCCGGGCCAGCGCCATCTGATGCAACTGCTCCAGCCCCGGCCGCCCCCCGCTCCGCAGCACGGTCGCCACCGCCTTCATGTACGTGGGCGCGGCCACCTTCCGCCGCCCGGCCGGCGGAGCCACCCGCCCGTACACGGCGACCCCCGGCCCGCACTCCAGCCCCCGGCCCCGCAGCCACCCCCACGTCTCCGCGTCCGCGTGCAGGTCGAGCAGCAGCGTCGTCGTCCCGGCCGACCGTAGCCGCAGCTCCTCACGGAACCAGTGCCAGGGGAAACCGGTGTAGCGAACGGTCGACGGCGTCGTACGGGCCAGCGCCAGATGCGGCAGCCGCTGCCTGCGGTCGAGCTGGAGCTGACCGGTGACGAACACGGTCAGCGGTCCGGGGGCCGCCGCCGCGGCCCGCAGCCGGGTCAGCACGGCCTGCGGCTCCAGCGGGTCGGCGAGTTCGACGACGTTCGCGGTGTCGGTGCCGGCCAGCACGGCGGGCGGTACGGCCGCGAGCACGGGGAGCACGGACGCCGCGTCCACCAGGCATCCCCTGCCCACGGGTGAGGCCGCGAGCAGCAGCACGGTTCCGGGCATCGTCCCTCCCCCTGTCGATCACGTACGTCAGCACCGTAACCGCTGCTGCTGCAAAGGGGGGCCTCAGGTCTGCAAACGTCCCCCTGCGGGGCCTTGGTCGCCGTCCGTGCTCCCCGCACCCCGTCGCCGCACCGCGAAGATCGTCGTGTCGTCGATGAGACGGCCCCCGCAGTGCCGCAGTGTGCGGTCGCGGACGTAGGCGACCAGGCGGCCGGGTTCGGCGGTGCGCGGCTCGCGGGCGAGGCCGGCGGCGACGTCGTCGGCGAGCGGATAGAAGGCGCCGGTGCGGTCCCGTGCCTCGGTGACACCGTCGGTGACCAGCAGCAGCGTCTCCTCGGGGGCGACGGCGGCGCGCAGCACCGGCGGGGGGTCGCCGGAGGTGAGTTCGGCGAGGCCGAGCGGGAGTCCGCCGGCGTGCGGCAGCCGTCGTACCCCGCCCGGACCTGCGGCGAGCGGCGCCTCGTGGCCGAACACGACGACCTCGACCACCCCCTGCTCCTCCGCGGGGAAGCCCAGCAGGACGGCCGTGGCGAAACGGTCCCCGTCGGCGCGGCCGAGCGCGGCCGTGTGGGCGCGGTGGCGCCGCATCCGGACCTCCAGCCGGTCGGCGACCGTCGCGAGGTCCGCCTCGTGGTAGCCGGCCTCGCGGAAGGTGCCGAGGAGTGCGGCCGCCGCCTCCACCGCGCCCAGCCCCTTGCCCTGTACGTCGCCGAGGAGGACGCGGGTGCCGTGCGGTCCGGGCTGGATGTCGTAGAAGTCGCCGCCCACCCGGGCGTCGGCATCGGCGGCCAGGTAGACCGCGGCATGGTCGAGGCCGCCCCAGCCGGGCGGCAGCGGGCGAAGCACCGTACGGCGGGTGGTCTCGGCGATGTGCCGCATGTGCAGCATCCGGCGCTCGCCGCGCACCCGGACCGCGGCGGCCAGGACGGAGAGGACCCCGCCGACCAGGACGAGGACGAAGTCGGCGGGGCCCTCCCGGTACTGGTAGGGCCAGGCGGCGTCCGCGCCGACGTAGGTGACCATCGCCAGCACCGCGAAGAGGGCCGTCGTCCACACCCCGCACAGCGCGGCGGCGATCGCGGCGACGAAGACGCACCAGGAGACGATGCGGAACTCTCCGCTGGTGTTGAAGTCGACGACGGCGATGGCGACCAGCGTCAGCAGCGGCACCAGCCAGGTGACGCTGTGGCCGCGGAACTGAAGCAGCTTCTGGCGCTCCAGGACGTCCCGGCCCGGGGCGCGCGGGTGGCGGGCGAGCAGCCCCTGGCGCCCTCGGTCGCTCACCGCTTCAGCGAAACACGCTCGCGCGGGGGCCGCATCCCGGCCGATCCCGGTCGGCGCCCCCGGGAAAGGCACGGCGCCCCCGGGAAGAGCGCGGAAACCGCATCCCACCGACTTGCCACCGCCCCTCCCCAGGTGTGCCCTGGAAGCCGGGGGCGAGGAGAGAGGAGTGCTCCCATGGCTCATGCGGCACCCACACCGGGCATGCGGACACCCGGCACGCGAGCCCCGTCCGGGACCCCGTCCAGGGCAGGCGAGGCGACCGATGTCTTCGGTGAACGGACCCACCTGGTCATGAAGTGGGCGGTGCCCGTCGTGCTCGGGCTCGTCTTCGGCTACTGGGCCGCGGCGAACCGGCGCAGCGCCGGGCCGATCACCGGCTGGAACATCCTGTTCGGCTTCGTCGCCGCGCTCGTGTTCATCGCGCTGTACGTCGCCGTCCGCGCCGTGGCCCCGCGCCTGCGGCGCGAAGTGCACGCCCTGATGTGGGCGGTGTTCGCCGGCTGTGCGATCGGTTTCCTCATCAACCAGAGCGGATCGAGCGTGCTGTACTCCGCGGGCGTCGCGCTGGCGGTCACGGCGGGCTTCTTCGCGGTGATGTTCTACCGCTACTACACGCACGAGGACGCGCAGGGACACCACCTCGGGTAGCTCCCGTCCCCTGCCGCGCGTGTGCGTGGGCCCCGGCGGTTCTCGCCGGGGCCCACGTCTTCCCTCATCCCTCGACTCACCGGGCGAGCGGGGTCCACACCCACCCGTCCGACGAGGTCTCGGTGGCCCTGAAGGTCCACGAGCCGCCTTCTCCCCCAGATCCATGAGACACCCGTTCGGGTGAACGCTCCACCGGAGGACGGAACCCCCAGGTCCGGCGCGAGCCACCCGACTGGCCGCCCCCGCTCGCGCGCCGGGCCCGTACGCCCTTGCCTGGAGGCGTGTCCCGACGTCTGCGGACCGCCGTGTCGGCCGTCCTGATCGCCCTGTCCTGCCTCCTGATGCCCTTCGGCGCACTGGCGGCCTGGGTGGCGTACGGCCTCACGGACACCGGCCGGTACGTCACGGCCATGGCGCCGCTCGCCTCGGACCCGGCCGTACAGGACGCCGTGGTGGACACCGTCGGCGACGACATCCTGCGCAGGGTCGCCGACGAACGCGGCCCGCTGCACCCCGAGATCACCCCCTTCGTGCAGGACGCGCTGCGCTCCTTCACCCACACCCGCGCCTACCGCACCGCGTGGGAGGCGGGCAACGAGGCCGCGCACACCGCCGTGATGTCGGCCCTGCGCGGGGACCGCGACCGCGAGGTCACCGTCGACCTCGCCCCGGTGGCGACCCGCGTGCGCGCCCAACTGATGGCGGACCACGTGCCGTTCGCCGAGCGGGTGCCGCTCGCGCACACCCGCGTCGCCCTGCTCCCGGCCGATGAGCTGGCCACCCTCCGGAAGGGCTACCACGTGCTCGACCTCGCCGGTTTCTGGCTGCCCCTCGCCGCCGTCGTCCTCGCCGTGACCGGCATCGCCGTCGCGGCCTGCCGCCGCCGCGCCCTCACCGCTGCGGCGCTGGGCACGGCGCTGGGCGGCGCGTTCCTCGGCCTCGCGATCGCCGTCGCCCGCCACCTCACCCTCACGGACCTGCCCGACCAGGCCCGCCGCCCCGCGGCGGCCGCCGTCTACGACGCGCTCACGGCCACCCTGAGCACCGCGTCCTGGTTCCTGCTGGGCGTGGGCCTGACGGTGGCGGCCGGGGGGTGGCTCACGCGGTACGTACGGGTGGGCCGCCTGGTCCGCCGCCGCCGGGCGGCCCCGACTCCCGTACCAGCCACGCCAGTCGGCGCAGCGCCCGCTCCAGCTCCCCCTCCGTCGCGGACGCCAGGCCGAGTCTGACCGCGTCCGGGGTGCGGTGCGGGTCGACGGCGAAGGCGGTGCCGGGGGTGACGGCGATTCCGTGCGCGGCGGCAGCGGCCGTGAAGGTGTCCGCCCGCCACGGCGCGGGCAGCTCCCACCAGGCGAAGTAGGCGTGCGGGTCGGTCCGTACGGCCGGCGTGCCCAGGTGGGCCGCGAGGATCCGCTGCCGCCGGGCCGCGTCCGCCCGCTTCGCCGCCACCAGCCGTTCCACGGTCCCGTCCTCGGTCCACCGCACGGCCGCCTCCAGCGCGAACCGCCCCGCACTCCATCCCCCGGACCGCACGGCGGCGGCCACCGCGTCGACCCGGTCCGGCGGTACGACGAGGAAGCCGGCGGTCAGCCCCGGCGCGACCCGCTTGGACAGGCCGTCGACGACGTGGGTCAGGCCGGGCGCGTGGGCGGCGAGCGGGATGGCGCCCGGCCGGAGGAAGGACCAGATGCGGTCCTCGACGACGGGCAGCGCCAGCTCCACCGCCGTACGGGCGAGTTCGTGCCTGCGTGCCTCGCTCATGGTCAGCGAGGTCGGGTTGTGCAGGGCCGGCTGGACGTACAGGGCGGAGAGGGGAGCGGCGCGGTGCGCGGCGCGCAGGGCGTCCGGCCGCAGTCCCTCGCCGTCGCCGCCGACCGGCACGAGCACGATCCCCAGCCGCCCGGCGATCTCCTTGACCAGGGGATACGTCAGCTCCTCCACGCCGACGCGGCCACCCGGCCGGACCAGGGAGGCGAGCGCGGCGGCGATGGCCTGGCGGGCGTTGCCCGTGAAGAGGAACCGTGCGGGCTCGGGGCGCCAGCCGGGGACGGTGAGCAGCCGGGCCGCGGCGTCTCGGGCGGCGGCGGTGCCGTCGGCCGCGGCGGTACGCAGCGCCTCGGTCAGCACGTCGGCCCGCAGCAGCGGCGCCAGTCCGGGCGCGAGCAGCTTCGACTGGCCGGGCGCGGAGGGGTAGTTGAGTTCCAGGTTGACCGGCGCGGCCGTGGCCGGTTCGACCAGGGCACGCCCCTCGGGGGCGGCCGGCGCGGCCCGCACGAAGGTGCCCCGGCCGACCTCGCCCACCACCAGCCCGCGACGCACGAGTTCGCCGTAGACGCGTCCGGCCGTCGACGGGGCGATCCGGTGTGCGCGCGCGAACCGCCGCTGGGGCGGCAGCCGCTGCCCCGGCACGAGCCGCCCCCGCGCGATGTCGTCGGCGATGCGATCGGCGATGACGCGGTAGTCGCTCACGGCTTCCCCCTCCGGTTCGGCATTGCACCGAGGGCAAAGATCTTATTGCACCGAGGAGTTGGCGGACCTAGGGTCGGCGCATGGCACCCTTCCTCGCATACGAGGACGAAGGCACGGATACCGCAGGACGTATCCCCCTGGTCCTCGTCCACGGCCACCCCTTCGACCACACGATGTGGGCCCCGCAACGGGAGGCCTTCGCCCCCGCCCGCCGCGTCATCGCCCCCGACCTGCGCGGCTACGGTGCCTCCCCGGTCACCCCCGGCACCACCCTCCTCTCCCGGTTCGCCCAGGACATCGAGGACCTCCTCGACGACCTGAAGGTGGACACCTTCGTCCTGGCCGGGCTGTCGATGGGCGGCCAGATCGCGATGGAGTGCTACGACCGCCTCGGCGACCGCGTCCGGGGCCTGGTCCTCGCCGACACCTTCGCCGAACCCGAGACCGCCGCCGGCAAGGCCGCCCGCAACACCCTCGCCGACCGTCTCCTGGCCGAGGGCATGCACGGCTACGCCGACGAGGTCCTCCTCAAGATGGTCGCCCCGCACGCCCCGCACGCCGTCAGGGCGCACGTCCACCGCATGATGACGTCCACACCCCCCGAAGGCGCCGCCGCGGCCCTCCGGGGCCGGGCCGAGCGCCCCGACTACCGCCCCCTCCTCCGCCGCGTCACCGCCCCCGCCCTCGTCGTCGTCGGCGCGGACGACGAGTTCACCCCGGTCCGCGACGCGGAAACCCTGCACGCCCTCCTCCCCGACGCGACCCTGCATGTGATCGACCACTGCGGCCACATGCCCAACCTGGAGCTTCCGCAGGAGTTCAACGCGGTGCTGGGGGAGTTCCTGGAGCGCGTGGACAAGGGGTGACGCGGCCGGTGACCCGGCAAACCCTTGGCCCGCCGGCCGTCCCCGCCTCTACCGTCACCGCATGAGCGACACGACGACAACGACGACGACCCTCTGGCGGCCCACCGGGCCCGAGGAGCTGGCCCTGGTGGAGGCCTCCGGGTGGCGGAGGTGGCCGCCGCGGCTGCCCGAGCAGCCGATCTTCTATCCCGTCCTGAACGAGGACTACGCGATCCGCATCGCCCGCGACTGGAACGTCCCGGCGTCCGGGGTCGGTTACGTCACGCGGTTCGAGGTGGAGAGCGACTTCCTCACGCGGTATCCGGTCCGGCAGGCCGGGGGAGAGACCATCCTGGAGCTGTGGGTACCGGCGGAGGAGCTGGATGAGTTCAACGCGCACATCGTCGGGACCATCGACGTCGTACGGGAGTTCCGCTGACCTGCGACGGGGGCGCGGGCGGATGTCCGGGGCGTGGTGCGCCGGGCTGCTGTTCGCCGGGGTGAGTGCCGTCGTCGCGTGCCGGGCGGCCGACACCGACGCCATGACCCCGGTTCCCCAGCTGCTCGCGTTCCTGCCCTGGCTGCTCGTCCCCACCGGGGCCGGGCTGCTGCTGTCGCTGCTCGCCCGCTGGTGGACCGGGCTGGTGTGGGGCGTCGTCGTGCTCGGCCTGCTCGCCTGGTTCATCGAGCCGTACGGCAACGCCGACGAACCCGAGGGACTCGCCGTCGCCCGGCTGCGCGTGCTCGCCTCCAACGTGGAGTTCGGCTGGGCGACGGACGCCCTCGTCACCGCCGTACGACGGGAGAAGCCCGATGTCGTGTTCGTGTCGGAGTGCGAGTACGGCTGTCAGGCCACCCTGCGCGGAGAACTCGGGAAAGCGTTTCCGTACCGGCAGGCCGTCGAGGGGGACACCTCCGTCGGGTCGGTCATCCTCAGCCGGTACCCGCTGACGCCCGCCCCGGTCGTGCCCGGCGTGATGGGCATGCCCGGCGCCGTCGCCGACGTCGACGGGCGTCCCGTACGGCTCCAGCTCGCGCACCCCAAGCCGCCGCTGCCCCGCCAGGTCACCGTGTGGAAGCGGGAGCTGGGGCGGCTGCGGGACTTCGCCGACGACCACCAGGGCGACGGGCCGCTGATCCTCGCCGGGGACTTCAACGCCTCCCAGGACCACGCCGCGTTCCGCCGGATCCTCGACACCGGACTGCGCGACGCCGCCCGGCTCGCGGGCAGCCCCCGGGAGCCGAGCTGGCCCACCCGCACCACCCCCGTCTTCGGCACCCAGATCGATCACGCCCTCGTCTCCGGGGAGTTCTCCGCGAGCCACGCCCGCTTCCTCGACCTCCCCCGCACCGACCACCGCTCGCTGCTCGTCGACGTCACCCTCCACCAGCCCCGATAGGCCCGGCGGCGGACGGCCATACTGAGCCCATGTCCCGCGACCTTCCCATCGGCCTCACGCCTCCCGACTGGCTGGTGCGGAACCTGCGGCCCCAGCAGGCCCCCGTCAACAAGCCCGCCGTCGCCCGCGCCGCGCTCGCCATGGCGCTGCCCCTGCTGATCGGACTGGCGCTCGGACAGCCCGAGTACGGTGCGCTCGCCTCCATGGGCGCCCTCTCCGGCGTCATCGGCGACACCGCCGACGCCTACCGGATACGCATCCTCAACATCGCGATCCCGCAGGCGTTCGGGGCGGTCGGCATCACCCTCGGCGCGGCCGTGTACGGCCACGGCTGGCTCGCGGTGACCGCCGTCACCGCCGTCGCCCTCGTCTCCGGGATGATCTCGACGATCGGCGCCGTCGCCTCCGTGTCCGGGTTGCTGCTGCTCCTCAACTCAGTCGTCGGCGCGGGCCTGCCCATGCCCGGCGCGTGGTGGCTCGCCCCCGTCCTGATGACCGGCGGCGGCCTCCTCGTCCTGCTCCTCGCCCTGCTGGCCTGGCCGCTGCGCTCCGGCGTCCCCGAACGCGCCGCCGTCGCCGGCACGTACCGCACGGTCGCCGGCCTCCTCGCCGCCTCCGGCAGCACCGCCCCCGGCGCCTACGAGGACGCCCGCTACGCCGTCACCCAGTCCCTGAACCAGTCGTACGACCTCGTCCTCGCCCACCGCGCCCGCCACCACGGCCGCAGCCCCGACCTGACCCGGCTGCTCGCCCAGTTGAACGCGATCACCCCGGTCGTCGAGGCCGCCCCCGCCGCCCATCTCGCCGGCCGGCCGCTCCCGCCCGAGATCCCGGCGGCCGTACGGCATCTCGCGCAGGCCGTGGAGACCGGCTTCACCGGGCCGATAGGGCTCGGCCTGCCCACGCCCACCGAGGAGACCGGCCGCGCCGTCGACCACGCCCTGCGTCACACCGCCGAGGTCGTCGCCGCCCCCGACGTCGATCCGTTGGGCCTCGTCGACCGGCTCGGCCGCCCCGCCGCGCTCCGCGTCCGCGCCGCCCGCGCGGCCCACGACGTGATGCTCTCCGCCGCGTCCTGGCGCTACGGCCTGCGCCTCGCCCTGTGCATCGGCCTGGCCCAGGTCCTCGTGTCGATCGTCACCGTGCCCCGCTCCTACTGGGTCGCCCTGACGATCACCTTCGTCCTCAAGCCCGACTTCGGCTCCGTCTTCTCCCGCGCCCTGCTGCGCGCCCTCGGCACGGTCGCCGGCCTGGTCGTCGCGGCGGCGGTGCTCTCGCAGGTACCGAGGGGCTGGTGGGACGTACCCGTGATGCTCCTGCTGGCCCCGCTGATCCCCGCCCTCACCCCGCGCGGCTACGGCTACCAGACCGCGGCCATCACCCCGGTGATCCTGCTCCTCTCCGACGTCCTCAACCACCAGGGCACGGCCCTGCTCCTGCCCCGCCTGGTGGACTCCCTCATCGGCTGCGCGATCGCCCTGGTCGCCGGCTATCTGCTGTGGCCGGAGAGCTGGCACACACGGGTGGGCGACCGCCTCGCCGACGCCGTCGCCGACACGGCCCGTTACACGGAGTCCGCCTTCGGCAGCCACGTCGACCCCCCGGCCCGCGCCCGGATGCGCCGCCGCCTCTACCGCGACCTGTCCGTCATCCGTACGGAGTTCCAGCGCGCCCTGACCGAGCCGCCGCCCACCGGGGCACGTGCCGCCGCGTGGTGGCCGCTGGTCGTCGCCGTCGAGAGGATCGTGGACGCGACGACGGCGGCCCGGGTCCGTGTGAAGCACGGAGCCGAGCCGCCGTCCGAGGCGGAGATCACCCACGTGGCCCGCCAGCTGCGCGAGCTGTCGGACGGCCTGCGGGACACCGACGTCCTCTACCCCGTCCGCACGGACCTCACGGGCCCGCCGGACAGCGTGCTGGAACCCCTCCGCCAGGAGGTGGCGGCGGCGCGGACGATCGCCTCACCGCACCAGCCGTAGTCACCGGTGCTCCCCGTGCCAACGGGTGTCTCAGACGCCGATGTCCTCGCCGTCCTCGCGCCACACCGACACGACCGCCGGGCGGACGATCTTGCCGGGCCCGTCGGGCCAGGTGCTCTTCGGGTTCTCGACGGATGCGCCGTCCAGCTCGCCCGGGTGCTGCACGGCGACCAGCACCCGCCGCTCCTGGATGAGCGGACCGCAGGTCTCGGCGCCGGTCGGCACGGTCAGGAACTGCTTCAGCTCACCACGCCGCGAGCCGCGGGTGGCGACCCCGAACAGCCCGTCGTGCGAGCCGAGCTGCGCGCCGTCCGTGGAGATCCACAGGTTGCCGTGCGGGTCGAAGGCCACGTTGTCCGGGCAGGAGATCGGGCTGACGGCGTCCTTGGGGAAGCCCGCGAAGTACGTCGACGGGTCCGACGGGTCACCGGCCACGAGGAACAGCGACCAGGCGAACCTCGTCGACTCCGGCCGGTTCCAGCGCTCGGTCAGCTCCAGGACGTGCCCGTGCTTGTTGGCGTTGCGCGGGTTGGCCTCGTCCGCCTTGGCGTTGGCGCCGACACCGCGGTTGGAGTTGTTGGTGAGCGCCACGTACACCTTGCCGGTGACCGGGTTGGGCTCGATGTCCTCGGGGCGGTCCATCTTCGTCGCGCCGACCTTGTCACCGGCGAGGCGGGTGAAGACGAACACCTCGTCGGCGGTCATGCCCTCGACGTGCGAGACGGCGCCCTTCGCGGTGGCGGTCGCCAGTGGGATCCACTCGCCGGCGCCGTCGAACTCTCCGTCGGCGGGCAGCTTGCCGGTGCCGTCGATCTCGATCGCGGGGGAGTCGCCGGTGAGCTTGGCGACGTACAGGGTGCCCTCGTCGAGCAGCGAGAGGTTGTGCTCGCGCACCGAGCGGCTGCTGCCGTGCTTCATCCGCTTGCTGCCGACGAACTTGTAGAAGTAGTCGAAGCGCTCGTCGTCACCGGTGTAGACGACGGGACGGCCGTCGTGCGTGAGCCGGATGGTCGCGGCCTCGTGCTTGAAGCGGCCGAGCGCGGTGTGCTTGCGCGGCGTGGACGACGGGTCGTACGGGTCGAACTCGACGACGTATCCGAACCGGTGGGCCTCGTTCGGCTCCTGGGCGACGTCGAAACGCTTGTCGAAACGCTCCCACTTGCGCTCGGTTGCGCCGGTCCCGATCCCGTAGCGCTTGTCCGTCGCCCGGCCGCTGTTGGCGAAGTACTGGTTGAAGTTCTCCTCGCCGTGCAGGGTCGTGCCCCACGGGGTGGTGCCGCCGGAGCAGTTGTTGAGCGTGCCGTAGACCTTGGTGCCGGTCGGGTCGGCGGAGGTCTTCAGCAGGTCGGACCCGGCGGCCGGCCCGGTCAGCCGGAACTCGCTGGTGGCGGTGATCCGCCGGTTGAGGTGGTGTCGGGGGACGGCGACGAGCTTGCCGGTCCGCCGGTCGCCCTCGACGACGACCGCGGACAGACCGTGCGCGGCCCACGCGATCTCCACCTGCTGCCGGGTGGGGTTGGCGGCGTCGTAGCCACGGAACATGAGCACCTCGTCGGTGTACTCATGGTTGGCGACGAGCAGCTGCCGGTTCCGCTCGCCCGGCAGCGGCAGCAGCGCCAGGAAGTCGTTGTTGTACCCGAACTGACCCGCCTGCGCGGCCGCGGTCTGGTTCTCCGGGTCGAAGGCCGGCGCACCCCGCAGGATGGGCTCGCCCCAGCGGATCACGACGTTCTGCGTGTATCCGTCCGGGACGACGACGGCGTCGAGGGTGTTCGGCGCGACGCTGCTGTAACGCAGCCCACGAGCACCGGAGGGCTTGGACGGCTTCGTCGGCTTCGTCGGCTTCACGTGGTCGGCGGTGGCCGCTCCGGCGGGACGCGCGCCCCCGACACCGGCGGCACCGGCGGCGCCCGCCACGGTGACGACGGCGGCGGCGCGCATCATCGAGCGGCGGCTGAGCGCCCCGGCGATGACATCGCCGACGTACTCGTTGTCGCTGGTGTTGGGCACCTCGTGGAAGCAGGCGTCACCACACCGGAAACGACAGGTCATGGCAGAACGTCCGCCCGGATGGGACTGGGACGGCGTTCCGATCAACGGCAGCAGCTTGCGCACCTTTAATCTCCCCTTGCGTGCACTTGGTGTGAGCGTGACGGTAGGGGTACATATGTGCGGAGGCGCTGACGCCGGGTGAACGGTGAGTGAATCCGCGGCAGCCAGAAGGGTGTTCACCCGGTCGAGGGGCGGTATTGACACACCCGCCGTACGCCCACTCACCCCTGCCGAAGATCACCACCAGGGGCCGCTAACCTTACGTGTCCGTCCTGGCCAGGGATTGACGGGATCAACTCACGCGAAGGGTTGCGCACATGGGCATTCTCACTCTCCTGCGGAACGCATTCGGCCGTTCTCGCAAGGAGCGGACCGCAGAGGCGGAGGGTGCGGCACGGATTCCTTCGCAGACGGAACCCACGAACCACCCCGAGCCGCAGCCGACCACGACGACCCCCACGACGGTCGTCCCCACCCCCCCGACGACGGCCCACGTACCGGAGCCCCGCACGGCAGCAGAAGAACACGAACTGGTAGCAGCGGCCTTCGACAAAATCACGGTCCCGGACCCGACCCCGCCGTCGGCTCCGAAGACTGAGGAGGCAAAGCCGGCCACCGCGGAGGAGCCGGTCGCCGCGGAGGAGCCGGTCGCTGCGGAGGAGCCGGTCGCTGCCGTCACGGAGACGCCGGCACCTGAGGTGGAGCCTGAGCCTGTGGCGGAGACGCCGGCACCTGAGGTGGAAACCGTCGCGGAGACGCCCGCACCGACGGTGGAGCCTGTCGCCGAGACACCGGCACCCGAGGCGGAGCCCGTCACGGAGCCTGCCGCACCTGAGGTGGAGGAGCCCGTCGCGGAGACGCCCGCCCCCGAGGCGGAGCCCGTCGCCGAGGAACCGGCCGAGGGCGTGACCGAGCCGGTCACGGAGGAGCCGGAGGCTGTTCAGGTGCCCGAGGTCGCGGAGGTCACCGAGCCCGCGGCCGCCGACGGCGAGGACGCCCCACAGGGGCCACCCGCAGACG